>CAZCTH010000001.1:0-93845 GCA_964501435.1 uncultured Spirochaetales bacterium
GCCACCTGCGCGAGCGCCTCGCGCGCGAGGCGAAGTTGCCTGCGCTCGCGGAGGCGCTGGCGCGCAAGCGGGCGAAGGACCCGCGCGCCGAGGTGGACGCGATCGCGCGCGAGCTGTTCCGCCTGCTCGCGGCCCACCGCGTCGCGATCAAGCTGCTCGACCGCTGCGGCGCGGACTTCCCCGAGCTCGCGGCACTCTGGACCGAACGCGGGCGCGGCGGCGTGGTCGATCTCCTCGAGCGCTACCTGCGCGAACGCATCGCGCGCGGGCAGCTCGCGCCCCTCGCGAATCCGCTCCTCACCGCGCGGATCACTCTCGAGATCTGCGCCCAGTGGGCGGTTCATCGCCACTGGGATCCCGCGCCGGACCCGCGCTTCGCCGACGAAGCGCAGGTGGAGAGCGGGGTGGTCGAGTTCGTCGTGCGCGCCCTTCACGGAGACCTGCCATGAGAAGTCGCCTGGCTCTCGCGCTCGCGCTGTCGCTCGCCAACGTGCCGCTCGCCTCGGCGGGAGACGCCGGCGCAGCGGCCGCGCCGGCCACCGCCGATTGGCCCGTCACCGAAGGCGCGCCGGGTGGCGGGCGCTACTCGCCGCTCGCCGACATCGCGCCCGCGAACGTGAAGCGCCTGCGCGTCGCCTGGACCTACCGACACGGCGACGCTTGGCCCGGCGCGTTCCCGCTCGAGCGCAATCGCGGCAGCGCCTTCGAATCGACGCCCGTGGTCGTGGACGGGCGGCTCCTCTTCACGACGCCGCGCAACCGCGTGATCGCCCTCGATCCCGAGACCGGCCGCGAGCTGTGGACCTTCGACCCGCGCCTCGAGCGCGGGCGCGCCTACGCGAACATGTGGATCAACCGCGGCGTCGCGACCTGGCGCGACCCGGCTGCGCGCGGGCCCTGCGCGGCGCGCGTCTTCGTCGCGACCCTCGACGCGCGGCTGATCGCGCTCGACGCCGCCACGGGCCAGCCGTGCGCGGGCTTCGGCGCGGGCGGCACCGTGAACCTGCTGGACGGCGTCGCGCCGCTCCACGATCCGTGGGAGTACAACGTCACGTCGCCGGGCACCGTGGTGGGCGACCTGCTGATCGTCGGCAGCTCGATCGCCGACACGCTCCGATCCGACGCGCCGCCCGGTCACGTGCGCGCCTTCGACGTCCGCACCGGCGCCTTGCGCTGGACCTTCCACACGATCCCGCAGCCCGGCGAGCCCGGCGCCGAGACGTGGGAGACCGGCACGCGCCTCACCGGCGCGGTGAACGTGTGGTCCACGATCACCGCCGACCTCGCGCGCGGGCTCGTGTTCCTGCCCGTCAGCACGCCGAGCCCGGACTTCTATGGCGGCGACCGGCTGGGCGACGACCTCTACAGCGACTCCGTCGTCGCGCTCGAGGCCGCGACGGGCGCCGTGCGCTGGCACTTCCAGACCGTGCACCACGACCTCTGGGACTACGACCTCGCCGCGCCACCCGTGCTCGTCACGCTGGACCGCGACGGCCGGCGCATCGACGCCGTCGCGCAGGCGACCAAGCACGGCTTCGTGTTCGTGCTCGAGCGCGACACGGGCAAGCCCGTGTTCCCGGTGAACGAGGTGCCGGCGCCGGCCTCCGACGTGCCGGGCGAGCGCACGTCGCCGACCCAGCCCGTGCCGAGCGCGCCGCCGCCGCTCGTGCCGCAGCGTTTGCGCGACGAGGATCTCTACGCGCCGACGGCCGAACATCTCGCCGCGTGCCGCGAGCGGCTCGCCGCCCTGCGCAACGACGGCCTCTTCACCCCGCCGAGCCTGCGCGGCTCGGTGCTCTACCCGTTCACCGCCGGCGGCGCGAACTGGTCCGGCGCGAGCTGGGATCCCGTCCGACAGCGGCTCTTCGTGCCGGTCAACAATCTGGTGCACGTCGTGCATCTCGACGAGGTCGGCGAGCGCGCGACGGGCGGCGGATCGGGCGTCCAGCCGCTGCACGGCCTCACGCTGCGCAACCTGTGGTGGCTTGTTACGGGGAAGGGCACCGGCGAGCGCTACCAGCTGAATCAGCTGAACGGCCGCGTGCTGCTCGAAGAGGACGGCGTGCCGTGCCACAAGCCCCCGTGGAGCGAGGTCGTGGCGGTGGACCTCGCGCGCGGCGAGATCGCGTGGCGCGCGCCGACGTCCACCGGCGCGGTCGACGGCGTGCGCGCGTCCTTCGGCCCCGCGCTCGTCACGGCGAGCGGCCTCGTCTTCCACGGCGGCACCGCCGAGGCCGTGCTGCGCGCGCACGACGCCGACAGCGGCGCGCTGCTCGCCACGTTCCCGCTGCCCGCGGGCCTGCACGCCGGCCCGATCACGTACAAGCTGCGCGCGGGCGGCAAGCAATTCCTGGTCGTCGCGCCCGGCGGCCACATCGGCCTCGGTTCGAAGCTCGGCGACCACGTGATCGCCTATACGCTCCCTTGAACCCGGCGCAGCGACGGAGCCGGCGGGGGCCCACCGAGCCCCTTGCCGCTCCGAGGCGAGGTCCGTACTGTGCGCCTCCCTTCACGGGCGCGTAGCTCAGCTGGTAGAGCAAGGGACTCTTAATCCCTAGGTCGAAGGTTCGAGCCCTTCCGCGCTCACCAATTAAATCAAGTACTTACCAGCATCCGCCAAAATTCGTCTCCATCGTTGGCAACCGCATGGCTACCAGGCTGTCAATCGGTGGAGGCGGTCGAGTGATCGGGGAATGGCACAGGCTGTTCCTCGGCTCCGCGCGCGCCCGGGCGTCAGCGAGTGCGGCAGCTCGAAGCCTTGAGCGCGCGCGGGTTTGCCTCCTGCCGCTGCCGGTTCGCGCCCGCGATTGGTCGCATTTGGTTGCGGCAAAGTGGCGGGATTACAGCGCTTTTCGGTTGGAGGGCGCACCCCCGCTGGTAGGATGGGCGAGGTCGCCTAACAACGACACTCGGTCCCCCGATGGCGCGCCCCCGCCTTGACATCGCAACAGCCCTGACCGCCGCGAGCACGCGCCGCCCGCGCCTGACGCTCGCGTTGTGGCTCGCCGCCGTGCTGCTCCTCGCGTCGCAGGCAGCGCGACTCCAGAGCGAGGTGGGGTACGCCGCGTACTTCGGTCCGAACGATCCGGCCGTGAAGCGGCTCGAGTCGTTCCTCTCGGAGTTCGACAGCGGGCTCCACGTCCTGATCGCGTTCGGTTGCCCGGGCAGCTCGGCGTGTAGGAGCTTTCGCGAAGAGCCAGCTCTTGCGCTGCTCGGGCGCATGCAGACGGAAGTGGACGCGCTCCCCGACGTGCTTCGCACCCGCAGTGTGCTGAACACGCCGATCGTCGTCGGGCCGCTGGAGACACGGACGGTCGCGGAGCGGTCGACAGGCGACTACCGGCTAGCGCCCGACTGGCGCGACCTCATCGAGCGCTCCGCCGGAGAACCATTCCTCGCGGACCTCGTGATCTCGAAGGACGAGGAAACGGCTGGAGTTGTCGTCGAGCTGCAATCGCTCGACAGCGACAAAGTTCGCGACTTCGTGCACGCGCTCCTCGCGTTGGTGCCACGATTCGAGAAGGAACTCGGAGCGGAGATCTTCGTCGCCGGCGATCCCGTCTGGACCGTCCTCGCCGATGACGATCTCGATGCCGACGCGCGAAACCTAACAGTCCTGATGTTCGCCGTGATCGGCGGCTTGCTTTGGTTCTTCTTCCGTTCATTCCGATTGGTCGCGCTGCCTCTGATTGCCGCCGGTGCACTCGCGATCTCAGTGCATGGCGTGATCGCGTTACTCGGCTTCCCGATGACCGCAATTCTCGCTGCGCTGCCACCGCTCCTCGTCGTGATCGCGGTCATCTCGTCGATTCACCTGATGACGGCATTCCTTCGCAGCGAAGAACCTCGATCCGTCGCTGCACTCGCCGCGGCGACTCGTGAAGTCGGAGCGCCCTGTCAGTGGGCAGTTCTCACGACAGCGGCGGGGTTCGGTTCGTTCGTGACGAGTGATTTGTCGAGTTTCGAACAGTTCGGGCTGGTTTCAGCTCTCGGCCTCGTCCTCGGATTCATCACGACGTTCTCGCTCCTGCCTGCGTTGCTCTGCTTGGGGCGAGAGGCACCGCGGACAGAACTTCGAGTGCCATCGCTGCGACTGCTCCTCGACAGCATGCTGCGCGCGGCCACGGCTCGGCCCGGCTTTGTGCTCATCACGGGCGTGGTCCTCGCCGTGGGGCTCGCGGTGGGCATTCCGCGCCTCTACTACGAGGTCGATTTCGGCGACCAATCGCTCGTCCTGCGCTCGGTCCGCTTCATGGAGGCGAGCTTCCGGCGACCCATGACGACAGAGCTCGTCGTCACGATCCCGGAAGGCCGTCGAATCTACGACGGCGAGAGCCTCCGCCTCCTGGCTCGGCTCGAGGAGCACTTCAAGGCAGAACCCAGCACTGGTACGACGTGGAGCTTCCTCGATTTCCTCGAGCAGGCGCATCGCGTGAATCACGGATCGCGCCCAGGATCGCTTGACGAGTTGGTCGACTCGGCCTCAGGCGACGTCGCGATCGTCGCGTCGTTCGACGGGCTGGCCTCCTTCTGGAGTGAAACCACGGAGGAGGCCGAGGGCGGAGTTCTCAGGTATCGCGATCGCGCACGCATCTCCGTGCACCGAAGCTGGCTCGGTGGCGATGAGCAGCTCCCGTACGTGGATCGGCTGCAGAGCTACCTCGCCGGCCTGAATCGCGAGCTCCGGCCAACGGGTTATCAGGTCGAGCTGAACGGCGGTCTCGAACTCGCGGCACTCGCAGAGCGCCGCATCCGAGAAACGCAGTGGGGAAGCTTCGGGCTGTCCTTCGTCGTCGTGGCAGGCACGCTCGCAGCCCTCCTCGCGCGTAGTCCTGTGATCGCAGCCCTCGCGATTGCGGCGAATCTCCTGCCTGTCCTCGGCTTGCTGGGCCTGATGGGATGGGTCGGAATCGCGGTCGATCCCGCGAACTCCATGGTGGCCGCCATCCTGCTGGCGATCGCAGACGACGACACGATCCACATGACGCTCCGTTACCAGCGCGAGCGGAGGACTGGAGCCCCCCCCGACGAGGCATTGCGCACAGCCTTCGCGACGTCGGGCGAGGCCATCGCGATCACGACCATCTGCCTCGCCTGCGGCTTTGCGGTCCTGATGTTTTCGCGGTGGGGCGGCCTTGTCTCGTTCGGCCTGCTCGCGAGCCTCGGGATGCTGCTTGCATTGCTCGCGGACCTAATTCTCTTCCCGGCGGCCGTCATGCTTCTCGGGAAGAGGGGGACGTAGCGTGTTGCCCGAAGCCCTTCGGAGTCGAGGCGTCCTGGTCGCGCTGATCCTAGGCGTAACCGTCATCGCCTTGGCACCGCATCCGTCATCGCTTTTGGCCGAACGGCGCACTGTCGGCATCCCGTTCGATACCTCGCTTCGACTTCCGTTTGGCGCGTCGTTCTTAGGGACCGCGGCGACGCGCCTTCGTCCCGGCGATCGACTCAGAGCCGTGCAAATGCCGGGCGGCGGATTCCGGCTGCCGCGCTCGCGGGCCGAACTCGACTCGCTCGTCGACGCGGTGCCGCCGGGCTCGGCACTTCAGTTGCACGTCGTGAGGGGACGTGCCGAGATCGAAGTCGCAGCCACGGTCAAGACGGTCTCACCACTGCGTACGCTTGCAGCGCAGTGGCCGCTCATCCTCGCGGCGATTCTGTTCCTGCTCTTCGGATGCGTGGTCGCTGCCGGCAGTGCCCATCCGGTGGCGCTGCCGATCCTCTCTGTCTCTTGGTGCGTGGCCGTCGCGGTTCTCTCTGATCTCGACCTCGTCTTGCCTTGGGACCGAGGGCTCGTCGGCATCGCGGATCTCCGCCCCCGACTCGGTGCGCTCGGGCTTGCGATGTTGCCCGCATCGGTCCTTCACCTCGCGATGCGATTCCCGGTCGTCGCGCCAAGCTTCAGATCGAGTTCGGCGGCCGTGATGCCGTACGTCGTCTTCACGGTCCCCGCCGCATTCGGACAGGCTCGCCTCGACGACGCTGGGCTCGCCAACGGGCTCGAGCGCATCCTCATCGGCCTGTCTCTCGTGTGCGCGGCGGTCCTGGTCGCCGCGAGCGTGACGCGCGCCGCGCAAATGACGCCCATCGAGCGAGCGCGCACCCGCGCCTTGGCTGTCGGCGTAGTGCTCGGCCTGGCGTTGCCCGTGGTCTTCTTCGCGACGGGCGGTCGGCCAGAAGCATGGAGCGGAGCGCCCGTCGCGCTCTCGCTTCTCGCGATTCCCGGCTGCGTTTCGTGGGCGATTGTTCGCTACCGGCTGCTTGACCCGACCGCGTGGCTGCGCCGTACCGTAGTGGGTTCGATCCAAGCCGTTGCATCGCTCCTCGCGGCCACCTTCGCAGTGAGCGGTCTGACGCGCGGGCCACTCGCGCCTGCAGAAGCGGAGGCGGTGGGCGCCGTGGGGCTGCTGACCGTTGCGATCTATGAGGGCACGCGACTCGTGCTTCGGCGAACCAGTTCCGTCCGGCGTGAGTCGATTCGAGCTCGCCAGGTACTCGAAGAAGCGACGAAGCGGCTCGCTAGTACACGCGATCGGCGTGCCGTCTTGGCGGGAGTCGTCGAGGTCCTACGCGAGACCATTCGCCCAGCCGCGATCGCCCTAGTGCAGGCAGACGCCGCGGGAGCCGCGAGCGACCTCGCGATCGACGGCATCTCGCTGTGGCGATCCCTTGACTCTCCCACTCATCGCGTAGTCGTGCGCCGATCGCGCGCGGAGGATCCGTCGCCAACGAGGGCGGAGCTCGTCGCTCCGATCGCTCCCGCGTCAGCTGGCATTCACCTGCTCGTTTTGAGCGCTCGGGAGGACGGATTGCCCTTCGGCGCGGAAGACGAAGCGGCTCTGCTCGGCGTCGTCCACATTGCCGCAACAGCTCTTGACGCGAGCGCGACAACCGAGGAACTCGAGCGACGCGTCGCAGAAAAGACGGCGAGCCTCGGGCGCGCCGTCGCCGACCGCGATCGAATGCTCGAAACCGCAGGCAAGGTCGCGTGCGCGAATCAGGCGGCTGACGTGCTCGACGCGCTGATTGCATTCGTCGGCGGGTCGGCGGTCCACGCGCATTGGGCCAGCACTGGCGCGACGAGGCATGCGCTCGGCACAGTCGAACTGCCGTCTGGAAGTGCTCTAAGACTGGCGGCTCCAGCGCTATTGCCGGAGCGCACGAAGGAGCTCGCGCCGCAGGTGCAGACGCTTTGTGCGTTCGCCCACCTCGCCATCGCGCGCCTCGAGCTTCTGATCGAGCTCAAGCGCGAGGTCGAACGTCAGGCGGTCGAGATCGCCGAGATTCGCTCGAAGCGGAAGCACGCAGAGTTCGTGCGCGGCGTCGCGCACGAGCTTCGCAAGCCAACCGAGGAAGTGCGTCGACTCCTGGACGAACTGCCGCCGACTGATGAGGGCGAGCCCGTTAGGGAGAAGCTCAGTCGGCTCAAATCCCTGTCGCATGAGCTTGGGCGTCGTCTCGATCTCCTGCTCTTCCACTCGGGTGTTCGCTTGAAGCGGACCCGAGTCGATCTCGTCTCCCTAATCTCCGAGGCACTGACCTCCGTGCGAGGGCTGCGGCCTGATAGAACGTTCAACCTCGCATCGGCTCTCCCGCGACTTCCGGTCGTCGCCGACCCGAGCCGCCTCCTGTCCGTGATCGAGAACCTGCTCGACAATGCGGCGAAGGCAACGAGGGCAGGCCAGTCGATCACTGTGCGGACGGGTCTCGAGCACCGCGGACCGGAAGGCGTGTGGGTGCGGTTTGAGGTCGAAGACGAGGGAATCGGAATCTCCCCTGAGCACTTGGATCGTGTCTACGAACCGGGCGTCACCTTTGCTCCGGACGGCGTCGGGCTCGGCCTCTCGCTGTGTCGCGAGATCGTGCGGCTCCACGGCGGCAGCATCGCTGCGGAATCGCAGCCAGGTCGCACAGTGTTTCGCGTCACGCTCCCGCAGCTACCGACAAATGAGGAAGAAGCCGGCCCATGAGCGCATCCATCTTGTTGGTCGAGGACCATCCCGCCACGCGAGAGCATCTGGCAGCGGAACTCGCCGTTGCTGGCTACGAGGTCGTCGCCGCCGAGAACGGTCGTGCGGCGCTGGACGCACTCGAGAAGCGGACGGTCGACCTGATTCTCAGCGACTACCGCATGTCGCCCGTGGATGGCCTTTCGCTCCTCAAATCGGTTCGCCGGACAATGCAGACTCCGTTCGTCCTGTACAGCAGCGGTGCCGATGCGGATGCCGTGTTCCGAGCCGGTCGCGACGGCGCAATCCATTTTCTTACTTTCCCGTTTCGCGTCGCAGACCAACTCCTGCCAACGCTCCGAGCGTGCCTCGAACGCGCCTCGCAGCCCACTCGCAAGCGCCACGGAGCAGAGCGCTTGATCGGTTCGTCCCACGCGATGCGGAACGTTCGCAGTGGGATTCGGAGAGTCGCGCGCTCCGACGTCTCGGCGTTAATCCAAGGCGAGACGGGAACGGGCAAAGAGCTCGCAGCCTTGGCGATTCACGAGGAGAGCGGTCGCGGAGAGTTCGTCGCGGTCGCCGTGCCAGAGCTCTCCGAAGGCGTCCTCGAGAGCGAACTATTTGGCCACGCTCGTGGGGCATTCACGGGGGCTGTAGGCGCTCGCAAGGGGCTCTTCGAGCGCGCCAGTGGCGGAACTCTCTTCCTGGATGAGATCGGCGACACGCCTCTCGCCGCGCAGATCAAGCTGCTGCGCGTGCTCGAAAGCCGGGAGGTGCGGCCTGTAGGCGGAGGTGCCGCTCGCGCCGTTGATGTTCGCGTGGTCGCTGCCACGCATCGCGATCTCGGCGCGATGGTGAAGGCTGGGAAGTTCCGCGAGGACCTCTACTACCGCGTTCGCGCTGCCACCATCCACCTGCCCCCGCTGCGCTCGCGCGCGGGCGACATCCCCGAGCTGGCGAGGGCGCTTCTTGACGACGCCGCTCGTCGGGCCGGCGACGCTCCACCGGAAACGGAGCCTGCGCTCTGGGCCGCGCTCGAAAACGCCGCATGGCGCGGGAACGTGCGCGAGCTGCGCGCGATTCTCGAGAACGCGCTCCTCTGGCGCGAAGGTCTCGAACCTCTGGGGCGACCCCATGTCCTCGAAGCTCTTGTCGCTTTGAATCCTGCGTTCGGCCCGGAGGAGCAACTACTCTCGCAGCGGATGCTGGACGCACTCCGCCGCAATGGATTGAACCAAGAGGCCGCGCGGCGCGAGCTCGACCTGACTCGAGGCGAGTGGCGAACGCGGCTCGCCAGGCTCGGCCTCGACGTCGTCAAGCGGCGACGAAAGAAATGAGACGCGGCGCCGCTATCGCGGCGGCATTGCTGTTTGCGCTCGCCACACAGCCTGCGAGCGGGGGCGACAACAAGTCGTCGTCCGAGACTCCCGTCGAGATTCTTCAGTCCGCCTTCGATCGGCTCTTCAACTACACATCTGCTCGCCGCGTCACGATGCGAATCCACCGAGACGGCCGGCGCGTGATCATTCGCGGCTTCGACATGGTCTACAAGGATGTGGATGGGGAAGGGCGGACGTTCCTGCGTTTTCGGGAGCCTGAGTACCTGCGCGAGACGGCCCTCCTGATCCTCGAAGTTCAGGGTCGCAGCGACGACGTATGGATCTACCTGCCTGAGCTTCGGAAGCCGCGACGCATCAGCACAAGCGAGAAGGCCGATTCATTCTACGGTTCCGATCTCACGTACGAAGATCTCGAGCACCACGAATGGAGCCGCTATCAGGTCTCTGCCCGGCCGGACGCGCGAGTCTTTGAACGTGACTGCTTCGTCCTCGAGGCGATCGCCCCGCCGACCTCGCAGTATTCGCGTGTGGTCGCATACGTCGAAAAGGAGCGCGTCGCGTTGCTTCGCGTCGACTTCTTCAAGGGCAAGTCTCCGTCGCCGGTAAAGATGCTCGAACTCAATCCAAACGAACTGAGGGTCGAAGGCGAAGTGCTCGTTCCGGCGCGGATGTCGATGCGTCTCGTCGGCCGCGAGGGATCGACCGAGGTGACGTTCGATCGAATTGAAGTCGGCGCGAAGATCTCAGACGACGCGTTCTCGGTGATGCTTCTCGAGACGCGTGTTGCCCCTTTCGACCTTATCGACTCCGGTGACGACGAGGGGGCCGGCCGATGATCGACCGCTTCCGCCGCCGGCCGCTTTACAGCGCGGACAACGAGGACACGCGATCCGAGCTTGCCGCGCTCGAGATCGGAGCGGACGACACAGTCGTCGCGATCTGCGCCGGTGGAGGCCGGGCGCTCAGCTTGCTGTCCGCGGCACCCAAACGGCTCATAGCAATCGACAAGCGTCTCGATCAGGTCTTCCAGCTCGAACTCAAGGCTGCGGCGCTGGAGGCCTTCGACCACGACACGCTGCTTGAGTTTCTCGGCGTCGCGGATTCGAGGGACCGCTTGGATCACTACGGGCAGATCCGGTCTGCTTTGTCTCCGAGCGCAAGGAGCTACTGGGACCGTCGCGCTCGTTTGATCCAGGCAGGTGCCTACTACGCCGGTCGCTCCGATCAGATGCTGATCCGCCTCCTTCGCATCATGAAGTCGCTCCGCCTCCTCGATTGGGCAGAACCGTTCTTCTGTTGCGACACGGTCGAGGCGCAGCGAGTCCTGCTCGAAATCCATCGCCCGCAGATTGACCGTGGGCTCAGCTGGGTTCGTGTCTTCGTGAACTCGGCGTCGATCTATGCCACCACGCAGGACCCTGGTTTCCTGCGAACGACGGGACGGTCGGTCGCCGAGACGATCGCGAGTCGCCTTGTTCAATTCGCCGAGGACAACCTCGTCAGAGACAGCTTCTTGCTCACGATGCTCGTTCGTGGGCGGCTCACCCCATGGGATCCACTCCCGTCGTGGTTGGGTCGGGAGGGCGCCGCGAGGGCCCGAAAGAATCTCGATCGGTTGGAAATCGCACATGGCGAGTTGGCGGACTTCGTTGGTCGGCGTCGAGCGCCCGAGCGGCTCAAGTGGTCTGTGTCTGACGTTGGCTGCTGGATGAGCGAGGTTGCATACCAGCAGCTCATCCGTGCGCTTTGCCTTGCGAGCAGCGCGGGTTCCCGGATATGCGCGCGAGAGTTCGCAGCCCAGAGGTCCCTACCCGCGGAGATTCGTGACCAACCCCTCGAGCTGCGCGACCTTGCAGCCGCATTGAGTCGTCAGGACTCGACCGCGTTGTTTCCCCTCGAGATAGTTGAGGTCGCGGAATAGGCCGATACCTCGGGGAGCCGCTGCGGCCGTCCGCGTAGGCGGGCCCGGCCGCGGAGCGCCCCCGTAGCGTGATGGGCACTCAGAACCTCCCCATCGCAAGCGCTCGGCTTGACATAGTGCCGAGCGGCCGCGTCAATCGACTATCGGACTCGAGATGAGGGGGCCGCTTATGACTGAATCCGGACGAGAGCCTTGGCTCGACGGGATCGACGGCGATGCATTGCCCCGGCTGATCTCAGGACAAGCGAGGATCATCCGGGTCGTCGCCGGGCCCGGGTCAGGCAAGACAACGGGGTTGAAGCGCAGAGTGCAACGGCTTATCCAGGGGGAAAACGTTCGACCTGAGCAGATCTTCGTCGGGACGTTCACACGGGCCATCGCAGGCGAGCTTGCTGAGGCGCTCGGCGTGACCGTCGCCCGCGACGACGATGGCGACGAGCCGAAGGCAGTTTCGGTCTCGACGCTTCACTCACACGCACTGCGCCTAATCAGGAAACACCCGACTGCCCGACCCGGCCGAGAGATGCGATTCCTTCTCAGCTACGAGAAGGACGCAATGCTGTACGACATCGGCGAGGCGCTCTCGGATTCGATGGATCAGAATGCTCGGAAGCGCGAGCTGAAGCGGGTGTGCGCGCAGTGGGCGAAGGGCACGGACCTGGACACGGCAGGGTTCGTCGGAGAGATGGAACGCTGGCTCCGCCACCATCGCGGCATGCTAATCGACGAGGTAGTAAACCTCGCCAGGATCGGCCTCGAGTCCGGCGAGATTCCAAGCGGCGAGTTCGATCACGTTGTCATCGATGAATACCAGGACCTAACCGCGGCCGAGCAGCGCCTCGTCGAATTGATCTGGTCGAAAGACGGATCGCTGGTCGTCCTCGGAGACGACGACCAATCCATCTACTCGTTCCGCCACAACCACCCGGGCGGTATCAGCGAGTTTCTCGAGCGCTGGGTCGCTGAGGAGCCGGCGGACCTGAGCATTCCAGAGAACAGGCGATGTGGTCGCGTGATCGTTGAGATTGGCAACGCGATGATGGCAGCAGCGGGTAGCGCGAAGCCACCAATGATCTCGCGTAGGGGTGAAGAAGGTGAGGTCGCGTTTGTATATTGGCCGCCGCTTGCCCACGAAGTTGGCGGTCTGGCGAAATACATGCAGGCGCGGAAGGACACTCGCTTCCTCGTACTCGTCCCTCGCCGATTCATCGGATATCTGCTGAAGCGTGCCCTCGGAGCTGACGCGGTGACCGCGTTTCACGAAGAGGCGCTTGAGGTGCCGGCCGTTCAGGAGCGCTTCGCATTGGCAGCGCTAGTAGCGAATCCTGAAGACCGGATCGCGCTACGAACAGTGTTGGGGTTCTGCGCCGGAGGGTCTTTGTGGGCTTCGAAGAGAAACGCTTGCGCCTACAGGAGCCTCCAGGCGGTCCCGCTAGTGGGTAGAGCCCTACTTGAGGCGATTGCGGCTGGCGATGCGAAGCTCCGAGGCGGGGGATCCAAGCACGTGCAGGATCGGGCGCAGCATGCGAGGGATCTCCTCGCTGGTATGCCGGAGGACACAGAAAAGCGAATAGAGATTCTCTTCGACCCTGCGGTCGCGGCGCCCATCGCAGACCCGGAAGTTCGCGACGAGGCTCGGAGGGACCTGGAGGAGCTGCGCCACTCGGCGCATGAGATCCGCCAGCGGCTGAACCAGCCAACCCTCGCCAAGGTCCTCGAACGTCTCCGGTACCGCATCGCGATGCGGCTCCCGCTCGCCGAGTCGGAGGAATCCCGGGTGCGGATCATGACACTCCACGGAGCCAAGGGTCTCGAAGCAGACGTGGTTGTCATCGCAGGGGCGGCAGACCAAATCATTCCCGGGTTCCCGCCGAACGAACCGGCCGGAGAAGCACGGCACCGGGAAGAGCAGCGGAGACTGCTGTACGTCTCGGTGACGCGCGCGAAGCGCGAGCTCGTGGTTTCGTGGCCGCTTAGCATCGAGTACAAGGACGCGATCAAGAATCAGGTACGGAGGGATGGCGGTGTTCGGACGCAGGCCCGCAAGAAGGTTGTGGATCTCGGGGCGAGCCGCCTCGTGCCCGACGCTCAGACGCGGCCGCAAACAGGTGCGAGCTGGCTCAAGAGGAAGCTCGCGCCTACGAGCAGCTGACCAGCGCACGCCCTGATTCGCCATTGGGGCCATCTCCCGGCGCGCGGCATGTGCCTCTAGCTGTCGCCATCCGCATCTTGGTGGACGGCGCAGTGGTCATGGTTGGCGCCTCTTGGCCATTCCGAGACCGCCAAGTCGATGCGAGAAGGGCGCGCCCAAGTCGCGTCCAAATACTCCTGTCGACGCTCCGTTGCGCCGTCTCTGATCAAGCCCGGGTAGACCCGGCTGGGCATGGGGATTGCTCCGCCGGAAACCCGTGCGAGCCCCCCGTCCCGCAAGCCTCCAGGCGCAACGCGAACTCCGTCTGCGCGAAAAGCTCGAACGCGAGCTGGGCGCGGACGTGCGTGCTGCGCTCGGAGATCCCACGGTCGTTGAGGTCGTCCTCAATGCGGACGGCGAGCTGTGGGTTGAGCGCCTCGGGAAGGAGATCGAGCCGCTTTGCGCGAGGATGGAACGCGTCCAGGCAGAGTCCCTAATTGGCACGGTCGCCGCACTGCTCGATCGCGAGATTCATGACGAGCGGCCGATTCTCGAGGTCGAGCTGCCGTTCGATGGGAGCCGCTTCGAGGGCGTGATGCCTCCGATCTCTCGCGCGCCGATCTTCGCGATTCGGCGCCGGGCGGTGCGGGTGTTCACGCTCGACGAGTATGCGGGCGCCGGGACGGTCTCGCCGGAGCGCGCCACGCAGCTCCGCGAGGCGATCGAGCACCGCCACACAATTCTGATCTGCGGTGGCACTGGCTCTGGCAAGACGACGCTCGCGAACGCGCTGATCGCGGAGGCGGTTCGAGCAGCCGGCCCCGCCGAGCGCTTCCTGATTCTCGAAGACACGCTTGAGCTGCGCTGCAACGCGCCCAATCACGTGCAGCTACGCACTTCCGAGTTCGTCGATCTCGAGCGATTGGTGCGCGCGACGATGCGCCTGCGCCCGGATCGGATTGTTGTTGGGGAGGTCAGGGGGAGGGAGGCTCTTGCGCTCTTGAAGGCGTGGAACACCGGTCATCCCGGGGGAGTGACGACCGTGCATGCCAACAGCGCGAGGGCAGCCCTCTCCCGCCTCGACCAACTGGTCCAGGAGGCGGGCGTGCCATCCCAGCCTCAGCTCATCGCGGACGCGATCGACTGGATCGTGTCGATCGCGCGCACGCCGAGTGGGCGGCGCGTGACGGAGATGGTTCGAGTGCGCGGGTGGATTCCGGGCTCCGGCTTCGATCTGGAGACGTTTGCCCGTGACAACTCAGACGAAGGAGATGAGAAGTGAAGCGACATGAAACGTACGGCGCCGCGATCGGCCTCGCCGCCGCCTTGGTCGTCATCGGGCTCGCGACCGCGGCAAACGCGACACCTGCCGGGCCGACGATGCCCTGGGATCAGCCGCTCACGGTTCTCCTCAACAACTTACAGGGGACCGTCGCGCGCATCCTCGTGACCGTGGCCGTGGTGATCACGGGGTTGCTCTTCGCGTTCGGCGAAGCGGGTGGCGCCTTCCGGCGCGTGTTTGGAATCGCGTTCGGCGCCGCGATCGCGCTGGGGTCGCTCTCCGTCCTCAGCAGCCTTGGCTTCGTTGGGGCGACGTTCTGATGTCGGGCGACGACGCGAAGCCCGACGCGCACATCGCTGCGGAGCCACGGCTGCTTCGGCTGCATACGTCGCTCACGCGGCCAGTGCTCTTCGCAGGAGCAGACCGCGGGCTCGCGCTTGCGAACGGCGTGATCGCGCTCGCGTTGGTCTTCGGGATCGGCCCGTCCTGGGCGACGATCGGCGTCGCCGGAATGCTGCTCGGCGTCGGCCACGTGAGCCTCGTGCTTCTCGCGAAGCGCGAGCCTGAGCTTCGAGCCCTTTACGTCCGGCACGTGCAGCACGCCCCGGTCTACCCGGCGGCTCCCGCAGAACTCCACCGCTCTCCGCTCGTCCATCCAAGCGTTCCGGTCTCGGAGTAGGTCGAATGCTTCGAGAGCACCGCACTCGCGCGCATGGGTTGCCGGACTTACTGAACTTCGCGGCCCTCGTCGACGAAGGCGTCGTCCTCAACAAGGACGGATCGTTCCTCACCGCGTGGTGGTATGCCGGGCCCGACATGGAGTCCGCGAGCACGGTCGAGCTCGCCGCGCTCTCATCGCGCGTGAACGCGGCGCTGCTGAGGCTCGGCAACGGCTGGATGCTCCAATCGGACGCGATCCGCCGGCCGAGCGCTGGCTACGCGCCGCCCGGCGCATTCCCCGATGCAACGACGGCCGTAGTCGATGCGGAACGCCGCGCACAATACGAGAACGCCGGCGCCGGTTTCGAGAGCCTCTACGCACTCACCGCTGTTTGGCTTCCGCCGCGTGACGTGCAGGATCGCGTCGCGGGATGGTTCGTCGATGAGCCCGAGCGTAGAGTGGACGGATACGAGGGCGTGCTCCGCGCCTTCGTCCGAAGCGTCGAGGAGATCGAGGATGCACTTGCGGGCGCGCTGACGCTCGCACGCATGAACTCGGGCGATCTGCTCAGCTTCCTGCACTACTGCGTTACGACGGACCTGCAGGACATCCGCGTCCCCGGGACGCCGATGTATCTCGACGCGCTGCTCGGCTCCCGAGACCTCGTCGGCGGATTCAAGCCGCGAGTCGGCACTCAGCGCCTCTGCGCGATCGCGCTGATCGGCTTCCCGGGTGAGACGTTTCCGCAGATCCTGAGCGGGCTCGGCCAGCTTTCGCTCTCGTTCCGATGGTCCAACCGGTTCGTGTCGCTGGACCCTGCAACTGCCGAGGCGCGCCTCAGGGTGATGCGTCGCAACTGGTTCCAGAAGCGCCAAGGGCTCTCGGGCTTGCTCAAGCAGGCCCTCTCGCTTGGCGAACCCACGTTTTCCAATCGCGATGCGGTCGCGATGGCGGAGGATGCGGACGAGGCGGTGCAGGAAGCCGCCTCGGGCGCAGTCCGCTTTGGGTACTTCACGAGTGTCGTGCTGCTCGCCGGCAGTGACGAGGCTGCGCTCGACGCAGCCGCGCGCCAGGTGCGGCGCCTCCTGCAGCACTGCGGATTTGCCTCGCGCGTCGAGGAAATGAACGCGCTCGAGGCGTACCTGGGGACGATCCCCGGACACGGGCACCGGAACCTTCGGCGCCCGCTCGTGCACACGCTCAACTTCGCGGACCTGATCCCAACGACCAGCGTCTGGCCTGGTCTCGAAACAAACCCGAGCCCGCTTTTCGCCGCGCGTAGCCCCGCCTTGTTATACGCCCGCACCTCGGGCGCGACACCGTTTCGCCTGAACCTCCACGTCTCGGACGTCGGTCATACGCTCGTGATCGGCCCAACCGGTTCGGGCAAGACGACGCTGATCGGCCTCCTGATCGCCCAGTTCTTCCGCTACGCGGGCGCGCAGGTGTTCGCATTCGACAAGGGGCACGGCCTGGAGACGCTGGTGCGTGCCGCCACGGGCGATCACTACGACCTCGGCGGCGAGTCCTCCGAAGGCGGGCTCGCGTTGTGTCCGCTCAGCAACATCGATCGCCCAGGCGAGCGGCCGTGGGCCGCGGAATGGTTGGAGACGGTCGTGCGCCTTCAGGGGCTCACCGTTACGCCCGAGCATCGTCGCGCCGTTCAGATCGCGCTCGAGCGCCTCGCCGAGAGCCCCGCGCGTTCGCTCACGGACTTCGCGACTACCGTGCAGGACCGCGAGGTCCGCGCGGCGCTTAGGCACTACACGCTCGAGGGCGCACTGGGCGCACTCCTCGACGCGGAGCGCGACGGCCTCGGCACGGCCGCGTTCCAGGTCTTCGAGATGGAGCGACTCCTCAATCTCGGCGACGCGAACGCGACGCCGGTGCTCACTTGCCTCTTTCACCGGATCGAGGAGCGCCTCGACGGGCAACCCACGCTGATCGTGATCGAGGAGGCGTGGCTCGCGCTCGGGAACGTGCTCTTCGCCGAGAAGCTCGAGGAGTGGCTGCGCGTTCTGCGCAAGCGCAACGCGGCGGTCGTCTTCGTGAGCCAGAGCCTCGCCGAGGTGGTTGCGTCGCCGATGTGCGCCCTCTTGCTCGAGAGCTGCCCGACGAAGCTGTTGCTCCCAAACCCTGAAGCGCGGACGCCCCAGACGAGCTCCCTGTACCAGCGGATCGGGCTCACCAATCGGCAGATCGAGCTGATCGCGAGTGCAGTGCCGAAGCGCGAGTACTACTACGCGTCGCCGCTTGGGCGGCGCCTCATCGATCTCGGCCTCGGGCCGGTGGCGCTCTCGTTCGTCGGCGCCGCGAGCCCGGAAGAACTGCGCGAGGCGCGCGCTCTCCAGGTCGCGCACGGCACGGATTGGCCCGCAGCGTGGCTCAGCGCGCGCGGAGTCAGCGACTGGGCAGCTCTCTGGCAAGAACTCAAAGGAGAAACGTGATGACGGCAATGAGCGACCGATTGCGAAGGATGACCTGCACGGTGGTAGTGGCGCTGGTGGCATTCACGGGACAGCCCGCGCGCGCCACCGGATTCCCGGTGATCGACATCAGCAACTTGGTTCAGAGCGTGCTTACCGTTGCGAAGCAGGCGCAGCAGGTGACGCAGGGGACGCGCAACCTCGCGCAGCAAGCGCAGCAGCTCCAGCACGAGATCGACATGCTGCGCGACATGGCGCGCAACACTGCGCCTGGAAAGACCGCCGCTTGGGGCGACGTGCAGGCCGTACTTGGGAGTCTCTCGCGAGTCCTCCAGATTGGACAGTCGATTCCGTACACGCTCTCGAACGCCGCCTCGGCGTACCAGCAGCGCTTCCCCGGCTATACAAAGCCCAACAACTGGCAGGCCGAGTACAACGCCTGGTCGCGGACGGCGCTCGACACGCTGGCTGCGACGCTCGCCTCCGCAGGCGCCAACGTCGGCGACGCCGCGAGCGTCGAGAGCTCGCTGCAGACGTTGCGCTCGGCGAACGAATCTGCGCAGGGGCGACTCGAAGCGATCCAAGTGGGAACTCAGGTCGCGAGCCTTCAGGTCGCAGAGCTCACGAAGCTTCGCCAGCTCCTGGCCGTGCAGATCAACGCGCAGAACGCGTACCTCGGCGCGCAGGAAGCGAAGGAAGCTGGCGCCTTCGCGGCGTTCGATGCGTGGGTCGCCAGCGGACCGCGCTCGGCGCCGACAAGCCGCCCGGCGCAGGGCCTCGCGCGCGTGCCGCGGCCGTAGTCCGAGCGATCGCGATGACCACGATCCTCACCGACCTCGTGACGCAGTTCCAAGCCGCCACCTCCGGTTGGTTCCAGGCGTTGTTCCCGATCGCGCGGAACCTGTTCTTCACCCTGGCCGCGATCGAGCTCGTCTGGGCGGCGTCGTGGTGGGTCGTTGAGCGCGACGATCCAGCACAGATCCTGGTGCAGCTCCTCAAGCGAGTGATGGCGATCGGGTTCTTCCTCGCGGTGCTGACGTTTGCCGACACGTGGATCCCGGCTGTGATCGATGGTTTCTCGACCGCCGGCCAACAGGCATCCGGACTGCCCGAACTGAACCCGAGCACGGTGATCGATCAGGGAATCGCGATCGCGACGAGCCTTATCTCGAGCATCTCCGTTGCCGGATGGTTCACGTCGCCGATGGGCGGCCTGGTCGCCGCGTTCAGCGCGCTCGCCAGCTTCCTCGCATTCGTCGTGATCGCCGCGCAGCTCGCACTCGCGCTGATCGAGATGTACGTCGTCATCGGCGGTGGCGTGCTGCTGCTCGGCTTCGCGGGCTCACGCTGGACGATGCCGTTTGCCGAGCGGTACCTGAGCTACGCGGTCGCGGTCGGGATCAAGCTCTTCGTGCTCTACCTAATCGTGGGTGTCGGCACTGCGCTCGCGGCGTCCTGGAGCACGCTGATCGCCAACGCGGGCGCATCGTTCGCGGATCTCTTCGCGGTCGTCGGCGCCTCGCTCGTCTACATGATCGTGGCCTGGCAGATCCCCAGCTTCGCCTCGGCGCTGATCGCCGGCTCGGTGAACCTCACGCTCGGCACCGCCGCGTACACCGCGGCGTCGATGGGTGCGATCGCGCTCGGCGCGAAGGGGCTCGCCGTGCGCGCTGCCGCGGCCACCGCGGGCGCCACGACTGCGATGCTGGAAGCAGGCCGCTATGCGCGGGACGCGCGCGCTGTCGGCGCCGGGGGCGGGACGGGAGGCGCGATCGCCGGCGCGGGCGCACTCGCTCGAGAAACGCTTGCAACGCATGCGCGCCGCGCGATCGGCATGCGCGCGTCATCCACGGCGACCGCGATCGAAGAGGCTCGCGTGGCGCGCTTCGGCCCCGCGCTCATTGCGCAGCGCGCGGCGCGGCAAGAGAAGGGCGCACCGCGGCCGGCTGGCAATGAGGAGAATCGCTCGTGACAGCGCGCGCCCCGGAGAACCCGTACCTCGCCGCGCGGCTCGAGTGGAACGAGCGCTACCACGGCTTCCTGCGAGCGAAGCGCAACTGGCAGATCGTTGCGCTTTCGCTCGTCGCCGTGAACGCAGGGCTCGTCGGCGCGATGACGTGGCTCGCGACGCAGAGCCGCGTCGTACCCTACGTGGTCGAGGTCGATCGCCTCGGGCAGACGCTCGCCATCGGTCCCGCTGAACGCTCGCGTGCGGCCGATGCGGCGCTCATTCGATACCAGCTCATCGAGTTCATTCGGCGCTCGCGCTCCGTGATCTCGGACGGCGCCGCTGAGAAGCAGCTTCTCGAGTCGGCGTACACGCAGGCCGGCGGTGCGGCCGTGCGCTTCCTGAACGAGCACTTCCAGGAGCAAAGCCCGTTCGTCGTGATGCGCGAGCGAACGGTTGCCGTGCAGGTGACCAGCGTGCTGAGGCTTCCGGCGAGCGACTCGTGGCAGATCCAGTGGATCGAGACGCATCGCGGGCTCGATGGCGCCGTGCTTGCGGCGGAGCGCTGGCAGGCGCTTCTGCGCGCCGAGGTGCGCGCGCCGGAGTCGCCCGACGAGCTGCTTCGTAATCCGCTCGGCCTCTACGTCACAGACATCCAGTGGACCCAACAGTTGTGAGGAGACCCATGCACCGACCGAACGGCCTCGCGGCCGCCCTAGTCATAGAGGTGACAACCGCGCTTGCGGGATGCGTCGCGGCGCCGCCACGGGGGCCCGAAACACTGTCGCCAGCGACTCTCGCGGCCGCAGATGAACTCGCGCCGGCGGCGGACGCCTCTCCACCAGCAAGCACATCTGCATTCCTCGATCCGGCCGACCCGGAGCTCACCGAGGCCGTTCGCCGGTTCCAAGAGACCGGCAAGGCGCCCGTCATCCGAAGCCCCGGCTTCGTGCGGTTCCCATTCGGGGAGACGCAGCCAGTCCTCTACTGCAAGCCGCTTCGCGTGTGCGACGTGCAGCTCGAGCTGGGCGAGATCGTGATCGACGTGGCGCTCGGAGACTCGGATCGCTGGATGGCCTCGAAGCTCGAAAGCGGTCCCCCGGGCGCGCGCGTCGCGCACGTCCTCTTGAAGCCGACCGAGTTCGATGCCGCGACAAATCTCGTGATCACTACGGATCGCCGCGTGTACCACCTCGGCCTCGTCAGCACAGCGGGTGCGCAATCCGGCTACTTCCGCAGCGTCCGCTTCTACTACCCCAGCGAGACCATCCAGCGTTGGGCGTCATCGACTGGCGCCGCCACGCGCGAGCGCGAACTCGCCGTGGCGTCGCTTCCGTCCGTGAGCCCCGAGGCGCTCCACTTCGGCTACCGCATCGCGGGCGAGCGCGTGCCCTGGCGTCCGATACAAGCCTTCGACGACGGCACGCGCGTTTTTCTCTTGATGCCTGACGCGATGCGGGCGAACGAGGCGCCCGCGCTCTTCGTGCAGTCCGAGGAAGAGGAGAATGCGCTCGTGAACTACCGCGTGCGCGGTCGCTACTACGTCGTGGATCGCCTGTTCGCGAAGGCGGTGCTCGCGCTCGGCGTCGGCCGCAATCAGCAGCGCGTGACGATCACGCGGATTCCGTAACAAGCGAGGCCATCGTGTCTGATCCCAACGACGATGTTCGAAGACCGCCAGCCGATCCGATCGACCTCAATTCCGAGCCGCGCGTGACGCGCCTGAATCGCAGAGCAATCGGCGTACTTGCCGCGGCGCTCTGCGCGGCCCTCCTCGCCGCAGTATTCACGCTGTCGCAGCGAAGCCAGCAAGCGGAGCAACGCACGAAGGAGAGCAGCCGCCCGAGCGCGACGCCGGATCGATTCTGGGAGGATGCACCCGACGGCACACCGGGGCTGCTCGCGCCGCCCGAACCGGTGCCGGAGCTCGTCGAGCGCGAGACGCCTTTCTTCGAGGCCGGCGATTCAGGGTTCCAGAACGCCAGCGAGGCGATGAGTCCGGAGGAGCAGATCCTCGAGCGCGCGCGTCGCTCGCCGATCGTCGTGTACGAAGGGAAGGAAGCAGAGGCGACAGTCGCCGGGGGATGGGCCGCGTCACGGCTGGCGGGCGAGCCGGGCTCGCCGCCGAGAGACGGGATCGCCGAGACGTCGTTGGGCGCGATCGCCAACCTCGGCGCCCCCGAAGATCCTGTCGTCGCCCAGAACCTTCAGCACGAGAAGCGCGACTTTCTCGACGACGCTGGCCAATCGCAAGAAGAGACGATCGCTCATCGAGTCCGCACCCCGTCGTCGCCCTACGCCGTGCTCGCGGGAGCAGTCATCCCCGCGGTCCTCGTAACCGAAGCGCGCTCCGATCTGCCGGGGCAGGTGATCGCTCAGGTGCGCGAGTCCGTCTTCGACACGCCGACCGGCGCGCACCTCCTGATTCCACAGGGCACGCGGGCAATCGGAGAGTACGACAGCGTCGTTGCGTTCGGGCAGGAGCGCGTACTCGTCGCGTGGCAGCGCTTGCTCTTCCCCGACGGATCGAGCCTCACCTTGGGAGCGATGCCAGGCACCGACGCTGCTGGCGCCGCGGGGCTACACGATCGCGTCGACCGACATTTGCTTCGGACGTTCGGCAGCGCGGCGCTCCTCAGTGCGATCAGCGCCGGCGCGCAGCTCTCTCAAGGAACGTTCGGTAGTGGCGCGGGCAGTAATGCGCCGACCGACGCGCGCGAGATCCTGGCCGCCGCGCTCGGCCAGAACCTCGCCGAGCTCGGCACCGAGATGACGCGACGCAACCTAAGCGTTCAGCCTGCCCTCGAGATCCGAGCCGGGTACCGCTTCAACATTGCGGTTGTGAAGGACCTCGTGTTGCCTGGGCCGTACGCGGACGATCTCGCGCTCACCGCGCCATCAGGAGGACCACGATGAAGCTCCACCGCCGCAAACCCGAGGAGCCGCCTGTCGAGATTCGCATCACCGTTCCTGCTGAGACGGTCGCCGAGTTGAAGGCGTACGGGCAGTACTACGAAGCGACCTACTCGGACGCGATTGCGCTTCCGGTGCTGATCGTCGAGATCGTCCAGCAATACCTAACCCGCGAGCGGGGCTTTCGCAGCTGGGTCCGCACGGTCGGGGCAAGCCAGCGCGCGGTCGAGTGAGAGTCGGGGACGGCGACACGACCCCGACCGCACGGTTCCTAAACCGCGTGTCGTCAGTTCGACTCCGGCCGGGGGCGCCAATAATCAACGCGACCCCGGGGACTTACGGTCCTCGGGGTCGTCGTGTGTTTGGGGCAGCTGGGAAAAGGAAGGGGCTAGGAAGGTTCTGCGTTGGCGACCCCGCCCGGCAGAGGGCCCAGTTGACGCTCCGCGTTCGCGACGATACGCTGGCCGCGGCGAGGCCGAGCGGAGCGAAGGCCGAAGCCAAGGCTCTTGACAGCCACGCGGCCTTTGCCAGCTTCCGCGACTTGGTCGACCGGACCCCTCGCCGGGCGAGCCAGAGAACGGCCGGCGCCCCCAGCGCCACCCGGCGGCGAGAACACCGACGAGTTCGAACTGGGACCTCCGGCACTTTGCGTGCTTCGGCGATGCCGAGCCGCGCTGGAAACCCCCTAATGACCTACGAACCGTCGCTCGACCTCCGCCACCCAGGCGCCGAGCTCGACTGGTTGCTTCTGCTCATCACGCAGAAGCTCCAGCTCTCGCCCACGCAGCAGCAAACCGCGGCCGATCGGTATCAGGCTGTCGGGCGCTACCTGCAGTCGAGGGCACCGATCCTTCGGATGGACCTATACGCGCAGGGATCGATGGCGCTCGGCACCACGGTCAAGCCGAAGGGCGGCGGCGAGTACGACCTCGACATCGTGCTCGAGATCCAGCGATTTCCCTCCGAGAGCCCGTTGGACTTGCACCAGTGGCTGGTCGACGCGCTGCGCGCGAGCGGGACGTACCGCGACCTCGTCGAGCCCAAGAAGCGCTGCGTGCGGTTGAACTACGCCGGCGACTTCTACATGGACGTGCTGCCGGCTCGTCCCGACCCGAATCCTGCGAAGTCCCGGCTCTACCGCGAGACCTGCATCCTCGTGCCGGACACAAAGTTGGAGGCCTGGACCGGAAGCAACCCGCGCGGCTTCGTGCGCTGGTTCGAGGGTCAATGCAGCGAGGACGCGCTCCGCTTGCGCGCTGCGCAGCAGCCACTGCCTGAAGCCGAGCCCGCGCACAGGAAGGCGGTCCTGCAGCAGCTCGTGCAGCTGGTGAAGCGCCATCGGGTGATGTGGTTCGGGGACGACAACGACGACGCGCCGCGCTCGATCGTGCTCACCACTCTCGCCGCGCACTTCTACCACGGCGAGCCCGTCCTGTTCGAAGCGCTCCGCGGCGTCGCCGCACGGATTCTCGCCGCGCTCCCGCCGGAGCCTCCGCAGGTGCGGAACCCGACCAACTTCGACGAGATTTTCTCGGAGCAGTGGATCGCAAAGCCCGCGACCTACGACGCATTCGTCCGCTGGATGCGGCAGTTCCATGCGCGCATCGCGAATCTTCCGCGCCTGCTCGGGCCCGCGCTCGACGACGAGATGCGAAGCCTGTTCGGCGAGGTCGCACGCGACGCGCGCGCTGCGCTGACCGAGCGGGTGGCACAAGCGCGGGCGGCGCAGCAGCTGCGGGCCACGCGGAGCGGACTCACGACGGCCGCGGGCGCTGGCGCGCTGGTCCGACCCAACACCTTTTTCGGGGGCGACCACGAGTAGGCGACCTCTAACGGCTGCGGTCCAGTACGCGGGCCTCGAAGCCATCGGCTTCAAGGGCTCGGTGCGGCGCAACAGGCTCGTGGTGCGCGGGCCGGTGCAGCCGAAGGCGCTCAGCGAGACATACGGAGTCCGCATCGAGTACACGGAAGGGGATTCGCCCGACGTCTGGGTGGAGGACCCGCCGCTGCGGCCTCGCGAACCTGGCGGCGCGATCCCACACGTCTACCCCGGCCTACGCCTCTGCCTGCATCTGCCCGGCGCGGGCGAGTGGACGCCGGCCGATGCCATCTCGAAGACGACGGTCCCGTGGGCGGCGATTTGGCTGCTGTTCTATGAGGACTGGCTCACAACAGGCGAGTGGCGTGGCGGTGGAGTCCATCCGGACCCTGGCGACACGAAGCTGGAGGGCAAATAGTGCGCCGCGTCCTCGCGATCGACGGCGGCGGCATCAAGGGCGTATTCGCGGCGGCCTTCCTCGCTCGGATCGAGGACCACATCGAGGGCAGCGTCGGCGACTACTTCGACTTGATCTGCGGCACCTCGACCGGCGGAATCCTCGCCCTCGGCCTGGCGTCGGGACTCTCGGCGCAAGACATCCTCGGCTTTTACCAGAAGCACGCCCAGGACATCTTCGGCCCCGCGCCATCGCATTGGCGTGCGATCCGGCGGCTGTGGCGACCCAAGTTTGACTCGGCGCCGCTCCATCGAGCGCTGCGCGAGCACTTCGGCGATCGCCGACTACGCGACTGCAACCGCCGCCTCGTCGTCCCAAGCCAGGTGTTGGAAACCGGCGACGTCCACATCTACAAGACTCCTCATCATCCGCGCCTCGTCGACGATGTCGACAGGACGTTGGTCGACGTCGCCATGGCTACGGCGGCAGCGCCGACCTACTTCGCCGCGCATCGTCCCGCCGGCTGTGCACTCCTGGTCGACGGCGGAACATGGTCAAACAACCCGGCAGGTGTCGCGGCGACAGAGGCCGTCGGGGTGCTTGGATGGGATCGGAAAGAGACGCGGCTCTTGAGCGTCGGGTGCACCGAAGAACCGTGGGACCCGACGCGAGTCCGGAACACGACGTTTGAAGGTGCTGCTTGGCTCCAGCACGCCCACACGCTGATGATGAAGGGACAGTCGTTCGGGGCGTTGGGTACGGCCAAGAGTTTGTTGGGCGCCGAGAACGTGCACAGAATCTCTGCTGTCGTTGCGCCCAATCGGTTCACGCTCGACGACGCGAGCACGGTGGACGATCTCGTCGACCTCGGCCGGGTTGAAGCCCGCACTGCGATTTCACAGGTGCGCGAGAGGTTCTTCGACACGCCGGCCGAACCCTTGCTATCTCTGCCTTCCCCACCCCGATCAACTCCGCCGGGCGCAACCGAGATGGAAGGCGCCAGGTGGTCGGGGACGTCATGACGCACTCGCTCGTAGAGCCGGTTGATTTCTTTCGCATTGACGCCAGCAGCAAGCTCGTACCTGTCCGGCGCGCCGAACTCGGCCAATTCCTGACGACCGCACCCGTCGCGCGCCTCATGGCCGGGATGTTCGAGCGTCGCCCGCGCGAGGTCAGGTTGCTCGATGCTGGGGCCGGCGTGGGCAGCCTCACAGCCGCCTTCGTGGAAGCCGCGATCAGTTGGGACCCGAAGCCCGAGCGAATCGTCGCAACCGCCTACGAGGTTGATCCGGCCCTCGTGCCCTACCTCAAGGACTCCCTGCGACTCTGCGGGGACGCCTGTGCGGCTTCGGGCATCGCCTTCGAGAGCACCGTCGAGGGCGAGGACTTCGTGGAGGCGGCCGTCGCGATGCTGGACGGCGGGCTCTTCGCGCGCCCAACAACTCGCTTTAACGCCGCGATCCTGAACCCGCCGTACCGAAAGATTCACTCCGCATCCGAGGCGCGCAGGCTGGTTCGCGCCGTCGGGGTCGAGACCTCGAACCTCTATACGGCGTTTCTCTCGCTCGTCGTCAAGCTGCTGGAACCGGGCGGCGAGCTCGTCGCGATCACGCCGCGCAGCTTCTGCAACGGGCCGTACTTCAGGCCCTTCCGTGAACTCTTCCTCGCGAACATGGCGATCCACCGCGTGCACGTCTTCGACGCGCGGGACCGAGCCTTCGCGGACGACGCGGTCCTGCAGGAGAATGTCATCCTGCAAGCCCTACGGGGTGAACCGTCGCCTAGCCGAGTGGTCATCACGGCGAGCTCCGCGCCCGACGAGGACATGACCATCCGGCGCGTGTTGCCGGGCGAGTTAGTGCGCCCGGGCGATCCCGAGCAGTTCATCCGAGTTGTTACTGACGACCTCGGTGCGCGGATCGCCGAACGAATGGAGAGCCTGCCGGCGACCCTCTCCGACTTGGACGTCGAGGTCTCGACCGGCCGCGTCGTCGACTTCCGCGCGAGCGAGCATCTGCGGGCGGAGCCGAGCCGCGACACCGCGCCGCTTATCTATCCCGGCCACTTTTCGAGTGGCTTCGTCGAGTGGCCGAAGCTCGGCGGTAAGAAGCCGAACGCCCTCGCGGCCGTTCCCGAGACGCTCTCGCTCCTGATGCCGCCGGGCGTCTACGTCCTGGCGAAGCGCTTCTCGTCCAAGGAGGAGCGCCGACGCGTGGTCGCCGCGGTCTACGACTCGGCGCGGATCGACGCGGGGGACGTCGGGTTCGAGAATCACCTGAACGTCTACCACCGACGAGGAGCGGGCCTTCCGGAGGCGCTCGCCAAGGGGCTCGCGCTCTTCCTGAACTCGTCGCTCGTCGATCTCTACTTCCGCCAGTTCAGCGGGCACACACAGGTGAACGCGACCGACCTAAGAAGTTTGCGCTACCCGAGCAGCGAGGCGCTTGAACTTCTGGGCGCTTCGGTCGGCGAGGCCATGCCGGGGCAGGACGAGGTCGACCGGCGATTGCGAGAGGGGGTGTTCGGAGTGGCGACTGATCCGGTGAGCGCGAAACGGAAGCAGGACGAGGCGCTCTCGATCTTGAAGGCGTTGGGGTTTCCAAAGGCTCAGCTGAACGAGCGCTCGGCGCTCACCCTCCTCGCGCTGCTTGACCTGAAGCCCGAGTCGGAGTGGCTCGCTGCACGCGATCCGCTGATGGGTATCCGCCCGCTCATGGACTACTTCAAAGAGCACTACGGCAAGGTGTACGCGGAGAATTCCCGCGAGAGCGTCAGGCGCTTCACGATTCACCAGTTCCTCGAAGCCGGCTTGATCGTGCGGAACCCGGACGACCCAGAGCGCCCGACCAACAGCGGGCTCTACGTTTATCAAGTCACGCAGCCGGCGCTGGACCTCGTGCGCACGTTTGGACTGCCTGCCTGGGGCGCGAACCTCGCCACCTACCTTGCTAAGCGCCCCGGGCTCGCGAAGAAGTACGCGAGCGAGCGCGAGCAGCGGCGGATTCCGGTGACGCTGCCGACGGGCCAGACACTCTCGCTCTCGCCCGGCGGGCAGAACGAGCTCGTCAAGAAGATCCTCGAGGAATTCTGCCCGCACTTCACGCCGGGCGGTCACGTGCTCTACGTCGGCGACACGGGCGACAAGTGGGCGATCTCGGATGCCGCGGGCCTCGCGGCGCTCGGGGTAGAGGTAGACCTGCACGGGAAGATGCCGGACGTTGTCGTCCGCCACGTCGAGAAGAACTGGCTTGTGCTCATCGAGGCGGTCACCAGCCATGGGCCCGTGGACGGCAAGCGCCACGGCGAGCTCCGGACGGTCTTCTCGGGCGCGAAGGTGGGGATCGTCTACGTCACGGCGTTCCTCGACCGAAAGGCGCTCGCCAAGTACGTCGCGCAAATCTCCTGGGAGACCGAGGTGTGGGCCGCCGACTCGCCGACCCATCTCATCCACTTCGATGGCGAGCGGTTCCTCGGTCCGTACCCACCGGACGGAGGCTCGCACGCCGGCTGATCGCCGTGCTCCCCGTGCTGGCCTACGCGCGCGATCGGCCGCCCAAGGCGACGCACGGGTCCGCTGTCCGCGGGTTCGGCGCCGATTCCGCTGGCGAGTCGCCGGGCTCGCAGTTGCGGGGCCGGGTTGGGAAGGGCCCGGGGGAGGGGTCAGGCGCTCGCGATCGGGGCTGAACCTGTCCCGATTCCGCGGGCACATTCTTTAGGCGGCTTTCTCAGGACTGACTCGACTACGTCTGCGATTGGGAGTCACGAGTCGACTCCGAACTCGATTCGCTCGGCAGTGTCTGATTGGGAACCGCCGTCGTGGAGCTTCATTCGCGGCAGCGTATCCGCCGATTGGGTGTGACCTCCGGCGCGCATGGGCGATTCAGCGCGAGGCCGTCGCCGGAGCGAAGTCCGCGTCCAGTTAGGCGCCCAGGACGCGGGTCCGGGTGCTGGCTCCCTCCGTTGCGAGTCGGTGCCGTTCGAGACATCGCCATAGCTCCCTCCGTGTCTTCGTCCTCGGGCCTCGCTCCGCTCGCAGGTCTTCGTCACAGCCCCGCGCCCTTCGCGGAGCCTCGGTCACGCGGCTTGCCTCGACCCGCGGCTCCGCTTCGCCCTCCGGCCGAGCCCGCAGGCGGCCGGCTCTCCGCAGCCGTGAGAGAGCCGGCCCGCAGCGGGCCAGAACAACACGGAGGGTTCAATGGCAACAACAACTCGCGACGGCATCCACTTCATCCGCGTGGTCGCAGTCCGCTACACCGGGCCGCGGCGGCGATCGCCCGAGACGGTCCGCGCTCCGCGCGAGGCGACGGCGGTCATGCGCCGCATCATCCTCGACGACGCGCGCGAGCACTTCATCGCGCTCTACCTCGACGGCCGGCACCACGCGATCGCGCTCCAGGTCGTCTCGATCGGCACCGCGACTGCGTCGCTCGTCCACCCGCGCGAGGTCTTCCAGTCCGCAATCCTAATCGGCGCGTGCGGCGTGATCGTCGGCCACAATCACCCGTCGGGCGATCCGAGCCCGAGCCCCGAGGATCGCCAGATCACGCGTCGAATCGCCGACGCGGGCAAGCTCCTCGGCATCCCGCTGCTCGACAGCGTCGTGTGGGGCCACGGCGTTTCGTACGTCTCGCTGCGAGAGATCGCGCCGGACCTCTTCGGCTCGAGCGCAGACTGACGGTGCGCGGCACTCGCGTCGCGCACGTCGGACGCGAGCGGTCGCTGAGCCAGCCCCCCATCTCACCCCCTCGTCGACTCCTCGCTGACCGCCAAGTCGACGCACACGCAGCGCGTCCCGCCAGAGCCGCGATCGCGTGTTTCGCCATCCGTGTTCGTCCGGTTTTCCCCCTCTGGTGCTGCACCTCTTAGGGCCTGGCCCAGCCGTCGCCTATGCGCGCAAGGCACCGCTGCGCTCGCCTGCGGCGGCCTTGCGCGCGGCTCCGGCTGGTCCGCATCGGCCCGAGGTGCAACGCACCAAGGAGGAAACCCGATGATGACTCTCACTTACTTCAACGAAACACTCGACCGCCTGCTGGGCGGGGCGCGCTGCGTGCGCATTACCGTCGACGGCTACATGACGCTCGTCGTCGAGGAGGTCGGGCCGTCGGCGGATGGCCGCCGACTCATCGCGCTCGCGCACACGGCCGTGCAGAACGGCGACGTAATGCACGACCCCGAGATCGTGTTCGAGCTCCATGCGCTCGGCGCAGAGCCGATCTCCTTCCGCAACGACTACGTCGGCGCGTACAACGAGGTGTACGCATACGATCACGCCGGTCGCCGCACCGGCGTGTATCCGAAGCGACGCGCCGAGCTTCAGTCCTTCGCGCGCATGTGGTTTCGCAACCTCCGCGCGCAGGGCTTCCTGGGAGACGCCGCGCGACGCGAGGTTCTCGCATAGCCCGCGCGGACCTCGGGCCCGTCGCGCCTCGCGCGCGGCGGGCTCGCGGCTCGGTCGCCTACGTCCCGCGCTCAGCAGATGTCGTCGCAGAGCGGTCTCCTCGGAGGAGCGTTCGGCGAGCGCCTCGACCGACCGTCAAGTGCGCGGCTATTCTGACTTCGCGCGTGAGGGGCATCGCATGATCGTCGCGGAATTCATCCTTGTCGCGTTCGTCGCGGGCATCCTCGCGAAGAGCGGCTGGATCGCGATCGCGACGTTCGCTCTGCTCTACAGCGTCTACCGCTACAGCCGACTCTCTGTCCTGCTCGCCGCGTTGCTGATCGCTTATTGGGCGGCAGTCGGCTTTCAGGTTGGCCGCGGCGTGAGCGGCCCGGTCGGCGCCTTGGCTGGCGCGGTAGTGGCGGGTCTGGTGTCCGCGCGCGTGCACCGCGATGCCTTCACTCGTCTACGTGGGCGGGGAGAGATCAGGCAGACTCCTGCGCCGCAACCGGTAGCGTTCAGTGCATCGCCGGTGCCGAAGACTCACCGCGAAGGCGACGTGATCGACGTGGAGTACCGCGTCGTTTCGTAACGCGAGCGCGCCATTGTCTCGCTCAGCCCGTTGTCGATTCGATGCATGATCGGGCTCCGCTTGGGAGTCGGATGGCAGCGCGAGTGGACTTGGCTTTGGCAGCGCGTATGCGTGATGAGCTGCGCGGGAGAGGGAGCGGGTCGGGGAGAGATCGGAGGAGAGAGGAGTTGTTATAGAATCTTGTGCAAGATAAAGAGTGCTGGACGGAATCTCGCAACCGCTCGATTCTCAAAGGAAATCTGTTGGACGACGCGCGAAGAGCGCACATCCGGCACAGGTTCAGCCTCGAGGGCTACTAGAGGCCTTGGCTACTTACGCGGCTGGCGTTCGCCTGAGCCACCATTCACGGCCGGAGCTGCTGCCGGAGCGAAGGCGTCCGAAGTGCGTGCGGCGTGCTCATCCACCGCCGTCAGCCACGCGCGATGCCGCGCCGAAGCACTCTGTGAACGCGTTGCTCGCAGCTCGGGCGGAACCTCTGGCATGTGCAGCATCAGCCCGAAGTAGAGCCGATCGAGCATCGCCTCGGCTCGCGCAATCCGTAGGTCGATCGAAGCAAGAGTGTCCGTGTGGTCGTCGATCCGGGCGGCGATCCGCGCCTCGAGTTCGAGCAATGGCAGGGGCACGCGCCGCGGCGCATCGGTGTCGGCCGGGAGGAACCGCACCGCCTCCGCGGTCACGTCTCGCGCGGCGAAGGCCTCCGCGAGAGCAGTGCGAACGATTTCCGAGAGCCGCTCCCCGGTCGCAGCCGCCTCGCGCAGCATCCGCTGGTAGAGCGCCTCGGCGATGTGCGTGCGCACTTCGTACTGCTTCCGTCGTTCATTGCTCATGCTGCGCTCCCGAGCGCGCGCTCTCACCGAACATCTTCTCTTGCGCGAGGAGTTGCTCCGGCGCAACTACCGTCGAGGCGGCGCCCGCTGTCCAAGGGCACGCGCGGGAACGCAGCCGATCCGACTCCCGCGGCGCAGCGATCGCCGCTCGTCGCGCGAACTCTGCGTTCTCGAAGTACCGCAGCTTGCTTGCGAGAATCGGCCGAGCGCCGGCGACGAAGACCAGTGCAGCGTCGGCCGGCAGGCGCATGGCTTCGTCAGGCGTCAGCAGAGCCCGGTGCGACTCCTGCTCGGATGCGAGCACGTGCATGAGCACTGGGTTGAGGCGATTTCCCGTGTACGTGCGGCTCTCCTTGTGCACGGTCATCGCACCCGCCATGTCTGACAAGAGTCGCGCTGTCTCGACGCGATTCGGAGCGAAAGCGACGCGGACATGGCAGTTCGACACGATGCTCTCGTCGCGGCCGTACGCGGCGTAGAGCTGCGAAAGGTCCTGCACGATGAGGAACGCCTGAATCCCGTAGCCGGACAGGTACGAGAGCTGACTCTGGAAGAAATCGAGCCGCCCGAGCGTCGGGAACTCATCCATCAGCAGAAGAAGCTGGCGGCGGTCCCGCCGACCGTTGCTGTCCGGCGCGTGCAGTTCTTCCGTCAAACGCCGCCCGACCTGCTGGATCAGAAGCCGGGTCAGCGACCGTGTGCGCGCTAGATCTGACGGCGGAACGGTCAGGTAGAGGCTCACGGTGCGATCGGGGCGAACCAGGTCGGCGATGCGAAAATCGCAGGCGGATGTGTTCGCGGCCACGATGTCGTCGTGGTAGAGGCTAAGGAACTTCGTGGCCGAGGAGAGCACGCTCGACCGCTCGTTCTCGGACTTGTTCTTCAGCGATCGCGCAGCACGCGCGACCGCGGGGTGCGTCGGCGTGGCTTCCCCGGTTGTTGGGTCGTGCCATCCGCGCGTCAGGCCAGGATCGTGCGGCGCATTGAGCATCTCATCGAGCACGGTGCCGATCGTGCGGCTCGGGTCCGTGAGGAAGTCGAGGCAGCCGCGCAAGCTCTTGTCGGGTCGCACGTAGAGCACGTGCAGAATCGTGCCCGCGAGAACTTCCTGCGCAGTGAGATCCCAGTGGTCCTTCGTGCCCGCGCCATCCGGATCGACGAGCATGTCGGCGATCGTCTGAACGTCGCGCACTTCGAACGGCCCGCGCCGCACCTCGAGCAACGGGTTGTATCGCGCGGCGCTTCCGTCGGCGCAGGTGGGGTCGAAGCGCAGGCAAGTGCTGCCGAGCTCGCGCTGGCGAAACCCCGCGGTGAGCGACCAGTTCTCGCCCTTCACGTCGTTCACGAGCACGGAGTGCGGCCAGGTAAGAAGCGTCGGGATCACCCAGCCGACGCCTTTGCCCGAGCGCGAAGGCGCGAAGCCGAGGACGTGTTGAGGCCCGGCGTGGCGAAGTGGGAGCTCGCGCCGGCCGCGCTGCCAGACGCCGACGTAAATGCCTTGCCGACCCAACAGCCCCGCAGCTTCGACATCGAGATCGGACGCCCATCGTGCAGAGCCGTGCAGGTCGCTCTTGCCGCCGACCCGCCGCGCTCGCCGCACGGCGATCGCGATTCCAACGATGAAGACGAAGTGCGCCGGTACTCCAATCAGCCAGTGGCCGGTGCGAAAGATCGCGTCGGTAGCGGGTGTGCTCGCGAAGCGGAGCTCCCAGATGAAGAAGTCCCAGGGTGCGTAGATCGGGCCGAGCCACGCCGCTGCCGCGGCGATCGCCGCAACCGTCGAGGGAGCGGCGAACCGACGTGCGGGCACATGAAACGTGGACAGGAATGCAACCGCTGCGAGTAGAACAGCGAAGGCAGCGAGCGCGACACGCGCATCGGGCGACGCCGTGAGCAGTGGCGCGCCGAGCGCGCGTTGGAAGCCGAATCGCCACGCGGTCCATTGCGTCGTCGCCCACAGAACGAGAACGATGGTTGCGGCTACCGAAATCAGCGAGGCGAAGAGAACGCCGGCCGCACTGTTGCCGTCGGTGCCGCCGGGCAGGCGATAGAGAGCGAGTCTTTTCTGCACGAGTCGGACTCCGAGCGCGGAGTCCGGTCATCGCGGGGGAGATCGGTTGGTAGCACGCGACCCAGGGCAGGGCGCCTCCGATTCACCGGCTGCGCGAATGCTCGTGCATGCGCTCGAGGTCATCGAGCGTCCAAGTGACGCGTCGGCGTTGATCGTCCTGCTGGATCTGAGCATGAGCGCGCGTGTCGTGACCGATCGGAACGGAGCGCTCCACGACAGGTACAACTGTGAGCTGTCGGCCCGTGTCGATCACGGCATGCAGCGCTTCGCGTTCATCGACCGCGTAGGCGACCAAGCGCCCTTCGTGGCTAAGCGCGGGCGTTTCAGAAGCCGGCCGAGCAGGCTTTCCGAAGCGCGGCTCGACCTCGGCGACCCTGAGCCGTGAGTGCTCTCGCTCGTTGGATTGCTTTTCCACTTCTCGCTCCGCTCCTTGAATGACGATCAACCGCTGCGCCTCGCCGAGGCCGTGACGGCGGATGAGTCCAGCGCGCTCCAGCAGCGGGAGGCGGTCGCGGACCGCGTGCCACCAACGCGCCTGGAAGCCGCGCGGTCGCGCGCCCTCTGCGCGTTCCGGCTGTCCTGAACGAAGCCATTCGAGGGCGTCGAGATCGAGCGCCGTCGACGGCGTATCGACGCGCTGTAGGTCGCCGATGCGACCGTGCGCGAGCACCTGCGTCCCGCCGAGAGGCGCTCGGCGAATCGTTGCAACGCTGCCTGGCCTAAGAACCCCGGCGGCGCGGCTCGAAGAGATGGCTTGCTCCTCGCGCAGAATGTGGCGGCGACCATCAGTGGCTTCAACCACGAGAAGAGTCCCGTCCGAGGTCTCGGAGTAGCCCGCTCCCGCAACGCGTCCGCGAATCTCTTGGCCTGGAGCGAGCGTCGTAACAACAACCGGCGCGCGCGCGTCCGTGATGCCGACTCCGCCGCGCCACATGCTCTTCTGGACGTCGCCCGCGATCTGAAGCTCGCGCAGCTTGGCTTCGAGGTTCGCGTCGAGCTGCCACTCGTGCTTCGAGAGGTGCTCCGCGAGACCCAGCGAGCGGAGGTAGAGGAGGCGCCGGAGCTCTTGGGGGAAGAGGCCGCTCGCCATGCCCTCGCGGCCGCTCGCAGGCGCCGCCACGCGACCATCGGCGGTCGCCCGACGAAGGAGACCTCGATCGATCTCTGTCACGCGCGGCGCTTCGATCGCTCGTTCCCTCGCTGTGAGCCGCTCTCGATCCTGGCGAAGGCCCAGCGTTCGCGTCAGGACCTCCTGGCTTCGCGCGCGGATTCCTTCGCGCACGTAAGCGCGTGGGAATCGGAGCTCGCGGCCGCTGCGATCAACGCCGCGAATAACAACGTGGACATGCGGATGGTCGGTGTCGTGGTGGTCGATGGCGGCCCAGTCGAGTTCCACATCGAGGTCGCCTTCCACTGCGCGTACGAGCGCGCGCGCGTGGGCGTGAAGATCGACTCGATCCCCCGCTTCAGGGGAGACCACGATTTTCCAGAGGCGCCGATCGCCGGCGCGCTGCCAGTCATCGAGACGATCGGGGAGATGCACGTCTTCCCGATCCGCGTCGAAGCCGATTCCCCTCTCGCTTTCGCGCTGGGCTCCCTTTCGGCCCAGGTACTGCCCATACGCGCGGAAGCCACCTGGCCGCGCGTGAGAGAGGAACGAGACCTTGACGAGGCTGCGCTGGAGCAAGGGCGACGACAGCGGAGATGTTGCGAGAGAGCGCGCGCGAGGGCCCTGATGAGACCGCCGGAGAGCACTGCCCGAACGAAGGCGCCCCTGCTCGCGGCGAATTCGGGAAGGTCGGACGCGCGCGGCCGGCGCATCGTCGGTGGAGATTTGGCGAGTTTCAACGAAGACTGACGAAAGCTCGTTCGCGGCACCGCCGGATTCGCGCGCCGGCAAGGCCTCTGCGCGCGCCGCGTCTCGGTGAACGCGGCCAGGTCGAATCCGTCGGCGGGTCGTCACGGGCGATCGAGGCTCAGCGTCGCAATCGGCCTGAGCGAAGCGATCACTGAAGAGACCGGGACGGGGCCGAAGTAACGGCTATCCCAGCTGCGATCGTCATCGACGCCGATCAGCCAAACCTCGCTGGGACCGACCGAGTGCCGACCCAGAGGCCAGTGCGAGAGCGGACGGGCCAGCGAGTCCCGCGTTCGCAGCGCACTGGTTGAGATGCGCTCGCCATTCACAGCCAAGTCGGTCGCGCTCAACTCCACCATGTCGCCCGGCGTCGCCGCGATCCGCTTGCCGACTGGGCTCGCATGTAAAGCGCACGAACCGCCCGGTAGATAACCACGCTCGCGACCGGCGTGCGCAGTCGGTGGCGGCAAGCAGACGAGGGAGATCTCACCGCGCCTGACTATCGGCGGACCAATGCTGTAGAGTCCGACCGGCATCGATGCCGTCCAGTTGAAGCGGACGCCTGCGATCTGCGGCGGTGCTATGACCGCCACACAGAGCGCGCCGGCGCAAGCGAGCGCAGTCCCGCGTATGAGGACCACTCTCATGGGACCGAGCGGAGAGTTCGCTCCAGCGGTGGTGTCTGGGAAGTCGACTCCCGGACGCCGCTGCGCACGAACTCATCAAGTTCGGTCGGGTCGTATCGCACCGCGTTTCCCAGCTTCACGAATCGCGGGCCGCGCCCCTCGATGCGCCACTTCTGGAGCGTGCGCACGCTGAGTCCGAGACGGCTCGAAACCTCGGCCTCTCGCAAGAGTGCAGACATGGTTCGCCTCCCGAGGAAGCGAAGCAGAGCAAGGGGCGTGCCCGCGCGTTCAAGCGCTCGGCGATGTCGCCGCCGTGAATCAGCGTGTCGGTATCGGGTTCACGGGACCGCTCAAGCGCGGAATTGTCGTCTGGCTAGCAACGCGTGCTCGGCTCGTCTGGGCGGTGAGGTCATCGGGTCCCGCGAGGGGGAGCTGGGCCCGACGGCGACCGTCGTGCTCGGACGCAGCGCTGCGCCGTCCCTGCCGACGCAGCATGGGCGGCGGCTCGCGTCGCTCGTGCCCCCAACCGTCCGCCGCGCGGACTCGACGACGCTCGGACGTCGGGAGTCGATCGTGGACGTTGGCGCAAGCATCGGTTCGAACCCATCTGCTCTACCGCGCGGGTGCAAGCCGGCGCTCCCGAGCGGGTCGTGTTCATTTCCGATGCGAAACAAGATTGCAGATACGAAAGGTGGGTGGTTTACTCCGGCTTCGGGGCGTTGCCCCGTTTCGGAGGAGAGGCCGTGGCGCTGCGCACTCGCGTCTGTGACTTGTTCGAAATCGAGTTCCCGATCGTGCTCGCTGGCATGGGCGGAGCCGCGACTCCGGAGCTCGCAGCCGCGGTTTCGAATGCCGGCGGCCTGGGCGTGCTCGGCGCCGCCGCCTGTGGGCCGAACCGACTGCGCGAGTGGATCCGCCGCACTCGCCAGCTCACGAACAAGCCGTTCGGCGTCGACACGCTTCTGCCGGCTTCCGTGCGCCGCGGCGCGTTGCAGAAAAAGGCGGGGCCCTCTCCACTCGAGCAGCTGCCTTCGCTGCAGAAGTTCGCGCGCGAGTTCATGGAGCGAGAGGGTCTTTCCAGCGTCGACCTCGCCGCCGAGGAGGACGCGCTCGATCGCGGAGGTCCGGCTCCGCTCACCAAGGAATTCTTCGAAGCGCAGATGAAGGTGGTGGTCGAGGAGAAGGTCCCCGTATACGCGGCGGGCCTCGGCAATCCCGGCCCATACATCGACGCTCTGCACCGCAACGGCACGCGCGTAATGGCGGTCATCGGTCAGACGTATCACGCACGCCAAGTGGCTGAGTCCGGCGTCGACGCGATCGTCGCCCAGGGCCACGACGGCGGCGGGCACAACGCGCCGATCGGCACACTCGCGCTGATTCCCCAAGTTCGCGACGCCATCGGCGACATTCCGCTGCTCGGCGCCGGAGGTATCGGCGACGGCCGCGGTGTCGCTGCGGCCCTCATGCTCGGCGCCGAGGGCGTGTGGATTGGCACGGCCTTTCTCGCGACGCGCGAGGCGGGGCTGCGCGATTTTCAGAAGGAAGCGCTCGTCGAGGCGACTGACGCAGGGACGACGATCTCGCGCTGCATCACGGGCAAGCCCGCGCGTGCACTTCGCTCCAAATGGACTTCGGCGTTCGAGGAGAGCAGGATCACGCCGCTTCCGATGCCCTACCAGTCGATGGTGGCGATGCCCGTGCTCGCCGCCGCGACTCGGGCGGACCGCAAGGACATCGCTCCCGGCTTCGCAGGGCAAGGGGTCGGATTGATCCGCGAAGTGCGCTCCGCCGCGGACGTGCTCCAAGACCTCGTGAAGGGCGCGGAGCGCGTGCTCAACGCGGCGCCGGCCTTCACCGGGCGCTGAGGCGAATTGCGCGGAGCCCGCACAAGCGGTCGCTCGAGAGGTCAGGCGATGGACTTCGGCGTACAGATGATCTTCCAGAGCTACGGCTACGGGCCCGGGGTCGACGACGGCCAGGTCGTCGCCGAGGAGATCCAACTCGGCGTGCTCGCGGAGGAGCTCGGCTTCGACAAGCTCTGGCCCGTCGAGCATCACTTCGAGGACTACGCGTTCTGTCCTGATAACACGCAGTTCCTCAGCTACATGGCCGCGCGCACGCGGCGCATTGGCCTCGCCACCGGCGCAGTGATCCTGCCCTGGAACGACCCGCTGCGCGTGGCCGAGAAGATCAGCCTGCTCGATCACCTCTGCGGTGGTCGCACTGTCTTCGGCATGGGACGCGGTCTCGCGCGGCGGGAGTACATCCCCTTCCGCATCGAGATGGACAGTTCGCGCGAGCGCTTCGACGAGGCAGCGCCGATGATCCTCGCCGCGCTCGAGAGCGGGTTCATCGAGGGCCGTGGTCCCCACTACCCGCAGCCGCGCACGCCCATTCGCCCGCGCCCGTTCAAGTCGTTCCGCGGGCGCACCTACTGCGTCGCGATGTCGCCCGACTCGGTGCTCACCGCCGCGCGTCTCGGGGCGCAACCCGTGATGTTCAGCCAACGCGCTTGGGACCAGGCGAAGGCCGCCATCGATCGATATCGCGAGGAGTTCACGAAGCATCACGCGGGAAGTCCGTTGCCACCGGTGACCTGCGACTTCGTCTACTGCGACGAAGATCGCGCGCGCGCCGAAGACAAGGCCGCACGCCACATCACGGGCTACCTCACCAGCGTGCTCGGCCACTACGAGCTCGCCGGCGAGCACTTCAAGAGCGCCAAGGGTTACGAATCCTACGGCGCGGCAGTCGATACGCTTCGCCAGCTCGGACTCGACGCGCAGCTGAAGGCCTACCTCGCGGTGCAGATTTGGGGAACGCCCGAGATGTGTCTCGAGAAAATCGAGCAGCGGCGTGCGCTGCTCGGCGACTTCGACCTGACCTGTTGCTTCCGGTTCGCAGGCCTCCCGTACGCGGATGCCGAGCGCAGCATGCGCACCTTCGCGACGCACGTGATCGCGCCGCTGCGTGCGAGATACGGCGCGCCGGTCGCCGCCTGAAGGAGCCCGCGATGAAGACGTGCGCCGCGATGGTGCAGACCGGTCCGCGCAAGCTCGAGATGCGCTCGCTGCCGCTTCCGGAGATCGGCGACGAGGACGCGCTGCTGCGCATCGAGGCGTGCGGCATTTGCGGAAGCGACGTCGAGCAGTACCACGGCGCGCTGCGCCTTCCGTTTCCGCTGATTCCCGGCCACGAGCCGCTCGGCATCATCGAGCGCATCGGCGACCGCGCCGCGAAGCGTTGGGGCGTGGACGTAGGCGACCGCGTTGCCGTCGAGACGATGCTCGCCTGCAAGTTCTGCGAGGCGTGCCTAACAGGCCGCTATCACCTGTGTCACACGCGTCGCATCTACTCGTACATCCCCCTCGAGCAGGAGCCGGGCCTTTGGGGCGCGTACGCCGAGTACATGTACCTCGCGGCGAACTCGGTCATTCACAAGATGGATCCCACGCTCCCGCCCGAGCTCGCGGTGTTGTTCAACCCGCTCGGCGCGGGCTTCCGCTGGGCGGTCGAGATCCCGCAGACGCGCGCAGGCCAGAGCGTCGTGATCCTCGGGCCGGGCCAGCGCGGCCTCGCGAGCGTCGTCGCGGCACGGCACGTCGGCGCCGGCACTGTCGTCGTCACGGGCCTCGAGAGCGACGCACCCAAGCTCGCCCTCGCGCGCGAGTTCGGCGCCGACGTGACGGTCGACGTGCAGAACGAGGACGCTCGCACGCGCATTCTCGAGGCCACGGGCGGCGGTGCCGACGTCGTCGTCGACGTCTCGGCCTACGCGACGGAGCCCGTCGCCTCGGCGCTCGACTACGTGAAGCCCGGCGGCACGATCGTGCTCGCCGGCGTGAAGGGCTACAAGCCCGTGCCCGACTTCATCTCCGACAAGATCGTGATGAAGGAGATCTCGGTACGCGGCGCGATCGGCGTCACGACCACGGGCTACACGCAGGCGATCCGATTGATCGAGTCCCGGCGCGTTGCGCTCGAGAAGATGCACACGCACGACTTCAAGCTGAGCGACGCCGAGGAGGCGATCCTCACGCTCGCAGGTGAAGCCGCGGGCCCACGCTCGATCCACTCGTGCCTCTTGCCGAGCTTGGGATAGGAGGATGCGATGACCGCTCCCATCGAGAGCATGCCGCTGGTCGACATCGACACCCACTTCACCGAGCCGCCCACGCTCTGGACGTCGCGTGCACCGGCGGCCCTGCGCGAGCTCGCGCCTCGCGTCGTGAGCAACGCCGAGGGCAAGCCGCAGTGGATCGTCGGGCGCGATCTCCCGCTCAGCCCACCCGGCTTCTGCGTCGTGCGGAGTGACGGCTCGAAGATCGCGGGCCGCTTCTCGCTCGAGACCTTCGAGGAGATGACGCCGGCCGCGAGTGACGCGGGCGCGCGGCTTCGCGTCATGGACGAGCTCGGAATTCAGCTCCAGATCGTCTACCCGAACATTCTGGGCTTCGCGGGCGGATCGATCATGCGCGTCGAGGATCCGAAGCTTCGCGCCTTCTGCGTGACGGCGTACAACGATGGCGTCGGGGAGCTGCAAGGGCGCGCGAGCGGGCGGCTGCTGCCTCAGGCCCTCATCCCCTTCTGGGACGTCCATCTCGCGGTGAAGGAGCTCGCGCGCTGTCGCGACGAGCTGAAGCTCTCGGGCTTCACGATGACGGATTCGCCCGAGGCGTGGGGCCAGCCGTCGCTGAACGACCGCTACTGGGATCCGCTCTGGGCCGCGGCGCAGGAGCGCGGCCTCCCGGTGAACTTCCACATCGGCTCCGGCGGCACCGGCGGCATCGTGTGGGGCGGAATGGACGTGCCCAGAATGCTCGCCTCGATCTCGACGATCCTGTTCATGAACAACATGCGCTGCCTCGTGAACTTGATCTTCAGTGGGCTCCTCGATCGCTTCCCGACGCTGAACTTCGTCTCCGTCGAGAGCGGCATCGGCTGGATTCCGTTCCTGCTCGAAGCGTGCGAGTACCAGATGGACGAGAACGCGGTGCCGCTGAAGCTCCGGCCGCGCGAGTATTTCACGCGCCAGATTTACGCCTCGTTCTGGTTCGAACGCGAGGACGTTCCGCACAGCATCGGGCGGATTGGCGCGAACAACGTGATGGTGGAGACGGACTTTCCGCATCCCACCTGTCTCTATCCCGGCCCGCGCAAGAAGCTCGAGCAGGCGCTCGCGCCGCTGCCGATCGCGGCGCAGCGCAAGATCCTCTACGAGAACGCGGCGCGGGTCTACGGGCTCGACCTCCTGAGCTTGCAGCACTGATGGCGCGGCGCGCGGCCATCGTCGGCATCGGGCGCACGGCGTATAGCCGCGATTCCGGCCGCAGCACGCTGGCGCTCGGCGCCGAGGCCGCGCGGGCGGCGCTCGCGGACGCGGGGCTGGCGGGCGCGGACGTCGACGGCGCGGCCACTTATCAGGTCGGCGACTCCGCCGCGCCGATGCGCGTCGCCCACGCGATCGGCGCGCCGGGTCTCGTCTGGAACCTGGATCTGATGGGCGGCGGAAACTATGCGACGAGCGTCGTCGCGAACGCGGCGCTCGCCGTCGAGGCGGGCGCGTGCGAAGTCGCGCTCGTCTACCGCGCGCTGAACGGGCGCTCGGGGCACCGCTTCGGCCGCGCCGACGGCGCCCTGCGCGTCGGCGGGGAAGCGCAGTTCGCTGCGCCGCACGGCTACCTCACGCCGCCGCAGTGGATGGCGATGTGGACGCGCGAGCACCAGCGCGTCTATCGCAGCACCTGCGAGGACCTCGGACGCATCGCGGTGACTCAGCGTGCCCATGCCGCCGAGAACCCCCACGCTCTTCAGCGCCGGCGCATCACCCTGGACGACTACTTCGCCGGCCGCGTCATCAACGAGCCGCTGCGCATCTACGACTGCGCCCTCGAGGTGGATGGGGCGGTCGCGCTCGTGCTCACGACGCGCGAGCGCGCGCGCGACTTGCGGCAGAAGCCGATTGCGCTGCTCGGCCACGCCGAGTTCACGGGGCAGGGCGGCTCGTGGGATCAGTGGCCCGATCTCGCCTCGATGTACTCGGCGCATGCCGGTCCCGCGCTATGGAAGCGGAGCGGCCGCACGCCGAGTGAGGTCGACGTGGCCTGCATGTACGACTGCTTCACCACGACCGTGATGATCACGCTCGAGGAGTTCGGCCTGTGCGAGCGCGGCGCCGTGGGACGCTTCTTCGCAGAAGGGCGGGCGACCTTTGGAGGCGATGTCGTCGTGAATCCGCACGGCGGGCTGCTCTCCGAGGGCTACATCCATGGGCTGAATCACAGTTACGAGGCCGTCCTTCAGCTGCGCGGTCTGGCTGGCGCGCGGCAGGTGAAGGACGCGCGGACGGCGCTCGTCACCGCGGGCGCCGGTCCGTACGGCGGCGGGATGCTGCTCGCGGAGGCGCCGGAGTGAGCCGCGATCTCCCGCCGCAGCCGCGTCCGGACGCGGACACTGCTCCCTTCTGGGAGGCAACTCGCGCCGGCAAGCTCGCGCTTTGCCGCTGCAGCGCATGCAAGCGCTGGCACCAGCCCCCGCTCGAGCGCTGTCGCGCCTGCGGAGCCCCGACGCGCTTCGAGGAGGTCGCCGGGACGGGCAGACTCGCGAGCTTCATCGTCGTGCGGCATCCGGCCGTGCCCGGCTACTTGCACGACCTCCCCTATGTGGTGGGCCTGGTCGAGCTCGACGAGCAGCGCGGCCTGCGTCTGCCCGGCCGCATCGTCGGCGCAGAGCCCGAGGCGCTCGCGATCGGACAGCCGGTGAGGGCTGAGCTCGTGCCGCTCGCCGGGGGCGAGGAGAAGGTCGCCGTGTTTCGGTGCACCGGCGCGTGACCCATAACAAGCACTGGAGAACCAGGCGATGACCCACGAGGAGAAGCTTCGGCTCGCGAGGAGACTCACCGACGCGCTGCCAGCGCCCGAGGAGATCCGCGACGACTGGGGGATGTTCATCGTCGACACCGTGCTCCCGAACGGCGTGTGGTCGCGCAAAGGCCTCTCGCAGCGGGACCGCAGTCTGATCACCGTCGCTGCGCTCACCGCGCTTCATCGACCGAACGAGCTGAGGCTCCACCTGAGCCGTGCGCTCGAGAACGGCGTCACGCGCGCCGAGCTGAGCGAGCTGATCATGCACATGGCGATCTACGGCGGCTTCCCGGTCGCCGTCGAGGGCATGCGCATCGCGCGCGAGGTGTTCGACGCAGCCGACGCGAGCAAGCGGAAGTAGGCACGCCGTGTCGCGTCCGCGCAAAGCGAGTCGCGCGCGAAAGCGAGCCGCTCGGAAGACGGGTTCGCTCGCGGCGCGCCTGCGCGCCGTCGAGGATCGCGACGAGATTCGCGAGCTGACTGCGCGCTATTGCCACGCGGTGGCCGCTGGCGACGCGGAGGCGATCGTCGGGCTCTTCTGCGAGGACGGCGTCTTCGAGATGAACGGGCGCCCCGTCGTCGGGCGCGCGGAGCTCGCCAAGTTCTACGGCGCCGTTGCGGGCACGCCGCCGATTCCGTTCATCCAGAATCACGTCGTCGCGCTGAACGGCGACACGGCCACCGGTCGCTGCTCGGTCGAGATCCGCGTCGTGCAGAACGGCGAGGCGTACACGGCCGCGGGCTGGTACGACGATGCGTATCGGCAGGAAGCGCGAGGCTGGCGCTTCGCCCAGCGCAAGTTCCACGTCTTCCACTGGGTGCCGCTCGCGAAGGGCTGGGCGTGAGACGCGCGCGGGTTTCCCGGTTCCGTGGTGGCGAAGTCAGCGGAGCGTCACGCCGGCGTCGTTGCGGATCGGAAACGTGGTAGCATGTTGAGAAACGACCCTGTGTTTCGGCGTGCAGTGAAACGCGTGCCGGGGCCGGATCAACCCGAACGACTCTCGTCGATGGAGTGCCTCATGAGCGCAGCGCTCGCGGAAATGCCCGTGATCGACGTCGATGCCCACTTCACGGAGCCGCCGGACTTCTGGACGTCGCGCGCGCCGAAGAAGTACAAGGACGTGGCGCCACGCGTCGTGAAGGGCGCGAACGGCAATCCGATCTGGATCGTCGGCGCGGATCTCACGCTCTCGCCGCCCGGCCTGTGCGTCGTGCAGCCCGACGGGAAGAAGGTCTACGGCAAGTTCTCGATCGAGACCTTCGAGGGCATGACGCCCGCCGCCTTCGATTGCGCCGCGCGCCTTCGCGCGATGGACGAGCTCGGGCTCACGATGCAGATCCTCTACCCGAACGTCCTGGGATTCGCGGGCGCCACGATCATGCGCATCGAGGACGTGGGGCTGCGCAACTTCTGCACGACGGCGTACAACGACGCGATCGCCGAGGTCGCCAAGCAGAGCCGCGGTCGCATCTTCCCGCAGGCCCTGCTGCCGTTCTGGGACGTCGAGCTCTGCGCCAAGGAGCTCGCGCGCTGCCAGGAACAACTCGGCTTCACCGGCTTCAACATGACCGAGACGCCCGAGCAGTGGGGCTTCCCCTCGCTCCACCATGAGCACTGGGATCCGCTCTGGCGCGAGGCCGAGGCGCGCGGGATGCCCTGCAACTTCCACGTCGCGTCCGCGGGCATCATGAACCACGTCACGTGGCAGGGCTACTCGCCCGATCGCCTGCTCGCCGCGCTCTCGTGCTTCATGTTCATGAATAACAGCCGCTCGATGGTGAACCTGATCTTCAGCGGCCTGCTCGACCGCTTCCCGCGCATGAAGTTCGTGTCGGTGGAGAGCGGAATCGGCTGGATCCCGTTCGTGCTCGAGGCGTGCGAGTACCAGATGGCGGAGAACATGGTGCACCGCGGCGGGCTGAAGCTCTCGGCGAAGGAGTACTTCCACCGCAACATCTTCGCGTCCTACTGGTTCGAGAAGGACCGCACGCGCCAGGACATAGAGGCCGTCGGCGCCGACAACGTGATGTTCGAGACCGACTTCCCGCACCCGACCTGCCTCTACCCCGGCGTGCGGGAGCATGTTCAGGCCTCGCTTGGCGCCTTGGCCCCGGCCGTCCAGCGCAAGGTGCTGTACGAGAACGCCGTGCGCGTCTACCAGCTCCCCTCACCGGTCTGACGAACGGAGCCGCCCATGCACAAGGTGATTGGCTTCGTCGGGCTCGGGAACATGGGCAAGGGCATGGCGGTCAACCTCGCTCGCGCCGGCGTGGACCTCCGCGTCTACGACCTCGACCCACGCCCGATCTCGGAGCTGGAGGCGCTCGGCGCCAAGCGGGTGCACTCCAACCGCGAGCTGGGCGCCGTCGCCGACATCGTCGAGATCGTCGTCGTGAACGACCGGCAGGTGGAGCAGGTCGTGTTCGGCGACGACAAAGGGGACGAGGGGGTCCTCGCGGCAGCACGGCCGGGCACGATCCTCGTCATCCACAGCACGGTCCACCCCGACACCTGCCGCCGCATCGCGCAGGCCGCCGCCGCCAAGCACGTGGGCGTCGTCGATGCGGCCGTGAGCGGCGCCGAGGCTCGCTCGAACGACGGGTCGCTCACGCTGATGGTGGGCGGGCCGGCGGACCTCGTCGCAGCGTGCCGGCCGATCTTCGAGATCGTCGGCGCGCGCGTCTTTCATCTCGGCGAGGTCGGGCGGGGACAGGTCGCCAAGCTCTGTAACAACCTGATGTCGATCGTGAACCTCGTGATCGTCGAGGAGGCGCTGCGCCTCGCGCAGCAGGCGGGCATCGACGAGAAGCAGATGATCGAGATCGCGAGCGTGAGCACGGGCGAGAGCTGGGCGCTGCACGGCTACGGCCCGATGCGCGACTTGCTTCGCGCGCGGGGGTCCGACGCATCGATGGCGTTGATTGCGCGCAAGGACGTCGCGCTCGCCGTGGATTTGGCCCGCAGCCTCGGCGCAAAGGTGCCCGTCGGCGAGTTCGTCGTGGGGCTCGCGAAGTCCAGCGCGAGCCGTTGAGCGGTGCTGACCAAATGGAGGCGAACGTGAAGGTGATCGTCGACTACGACTTGTGCGAGGCGAACGCAGTTTGCATGGGCTGCTGCCCTGACGTCTTCCGCGTCGAGGACGACGACTCGCTCACGGTGCTGATGGACGAGATTCCCGAGCCGCTGCGCGCGCGCGTCGCGGAAGCGGTCCGGCTCTGTCCTCGCCAAGCGCTTCGCTTCAGCGAGCGCTGACGAGCTGCGCGAAGTCGCGTCGCTCGCGCCGAAGCGAAGCCAGGGTGGCCGCAATGGGGTCGAGCAAGAGCGCCCAACAACTTCGAACGGAGGAGGCGCCTTGGACGAGAAGCCGCTGATCGCGATCACGCAGGGCGATCCCTGCGGCATCGGTCCCGAGGTCGTGGCCAAGGCCCTGGCCGAGGGCACGGCGTACGTGGTCGCGCGCCCGGTCGTGATCGGGTGCATCGAGTCGCTGCAGGCGGGCGCGAGGGTGGCGGGCGTCGATCTGCGCGTGCGACGCGTCTCGTCGCTCGACGGCGCCGGCACGGATCCACGCGCGATCGACGTGCTCGACGAGGGCCAGCTCGATCCGAAGCACATCGCGCTGGGTCGCGTCGTATCCGAGTGCGGACGCGCGAACGGCGCGTGGCTCGCCACCGCCGCCGCGCTCTGCAGCGATGGCCGCGCTGCGGGCACGGTGATGGCGCCCGTCAACGCCGAGGCCCTCGCGCGCGGCGGCGCTGCGGGTCAGATCCTCGGCACGGACGAGACCGCCCGCTACCTGACCCTGCTCTCGGGCCCGCTACGCGTCGTGCACCTCTTCGACCACGTCCCGCTCGAGGACGTCTGTCGCCGGGTTTCACCTGAGCTCGTGGAGCGTGCCGTGGCGAAGACGCACGCGTGCCTCTCGCAGTGGGGGATCGCCTCGCCGCGCATCGGGGTGTCCGGCCTCAATCCGCACGCGCACGGACGGCAAGAGCGCGAGGCGATCGCGCCCGGCGTCGAGCGTGCGCGCGCGCAGGGGATTGACGCGGCGGGGCCGATCGCTCCCGACACCGTATTCCGGCACTGCATCGAGGAGCGCTATGACGTCGTGGTGGCAATGTTCCACGACCAGGGCCAAATCGCGGTCAAGACTTGGGGATTCGCAGGCAACTGCGCGCTCTTTCTGGGCGCGCCCTATCTCTTGCTCAGCGTCGGCCACGGGACGGCGTTCGACATCGTGGGCCGCGGCGTGGCGGACGCCAGCATGATCCGCGCTGCGATTCTGCAGGCCGCGAGCTTGGCCCGCGGCTGCGGCTTTCTGCGCGAGACCGAGCGCGGGAGCGCTGCACATTCCATGGGAACGGCTGCCTGAGAGGCCGGGCACGCCGCATGCGCGCAGCGTCTCGCACCGGGGCGCCGTGCGATGGAGAGATCACGCGATCATGACGCAGACGAATGAGCTCGAGCCGTACACGGTCGACACCTCGGATCTGGACTTCGATCCGGACGCGCTGCGGCGCAAATACATCGCCGAGCGCGACAAGCGGCTGCGCCTGCGCAGAGAAGGATTTGCGCAGTATCAGCACGTCTCCGGCGAGCTCGCAGGCTTCGCAGCGGATCCCTATGCGGGGCCGCGCCGGGGGCGCGAACCGCTGGCCGACCAGGTCGACGTGCTGATCGTCGGCGGAGGATTCGGCGGCTTGTTGACGGCCGCCGAGCTGCGACGCGATGGGGTCGAGAGCATCCGCTTTATCGAGCTGGGCGGCGACTTCGGCGGCACCTGGTACTGGAACCGTTATCCCGGAGCGCAGTGCGACGTCGAATCCTTCGTCTATTTCCCGTTGCTCGAGGAGCTCGGCTACATCCCGAAGGAGCGGTACTCGCACGCGCCCGAGATCTTGGACCACTGCCGCGCGATCGCGAGACACTTCGACCTCTACCGCGACGCACTCTTTCAGACCGAGGTCACCGAGCTCCGCTGGGACGAAGACGCGGCGCTCTGGACCGTGCACACGGACCGCGCAGACCGGATTCGGGCTCACTACGTGATCCTCGCCAGCGGAGTCCTCGTCCGCCCCAAGCTTCCGGGCATTCCGGGCATCACGTCCTTCCGCGGCCACATGTTCCACACCAGCCGCTGGGACTACGCCTACACGGGTGGGAGCTGCGAGGGGAAGCTCAGCGGGCTCGCCGACAAGCGCGTCGGCATCATCGGCACCGGCGCGACCGCGGTGCAGTGCATTCCTCATCTGGGGGAGTCGTCGCGACACCTCTACGTCTTCCAGCGCACGCCGTCCTCGGTCGACGTGCGCAACAACGCGCCGACGGATCCTGCCTGGGTCGCAAAGCTCGAGCCCGGCTGGCACTCGGAGCGGGTTCGCAACTTCACTGCGGTCGTGAGCGGCGCTCGCCCGGCGCGGACGGCGACCGTCTCGACCCTGGTGGACGACGGCTGGACCGACGTGGCGAACAGCGCCGGCAAGATGGAGCGCGCAAAGCCGCGGCTGAGCGCGAAGCAGAAGAAGGAGCTCGCGGAGATCGCCGATCTCAAGAAGATGGAGGAGATCCGGCGGCGCGTATCGCGCATCGTCGAGCGAGAGTCGACCGCCGAGGCGCTGAAGGCTTATTACTGGCAGTACTGCAAGCGGCCCTGCTTCCACGACGAGTATCTGCAGACCTACAACCGCCCGAACGTCACGCTGGTCGATACGCGCGGCGAGGGTGTCGAGCGAATCACGCCCGAGGGCGTGGTCGTGGAAGGCACCGAGTACGCGCTCGACTGCTTGATCTTCAGCACCGGCTTCGAGCTGGGCAGCAGCTACACCGTGCGCTCGGGCTACGATCTGGTCGGTCGGGGAGGCCGCCGGCTGAGCGAGAAGTGGTCGAAGATGCCCTCGACGCTCCACGGGATGACCACGCGAGATTTTCCGAACTGCTTCTTCATCGGCTACCTGCAGACCGGCGTATCGCCCAACTTCACGCACATGCTCGGCGAGCAGGCGCGCCACCTCGCCTACATCCTCGGCGAGGGGCGCCGGCGCCGCGCGAGGACGATCGAGCCCACCCAAACGGCTGAGGACGAGTGGTGCGCGGTGATCGAGCGCAGCGCCGAAGCGGTGGAGCGCCACTTCGCCAAGTGCACGCCCGGCTACTACAGCAACGAAGGCGAGCAGGGGAACCGCAACGGTTTCATGAACGGGCAATACGGCGAAGGTCCGATGCGTTTCTTCGAGGTCCTCGCCGAGTGGCGTGCGGAAGGCAGCCTGCGGGGGCTCGAGCTGCGCTAGAGGCGAGCCCTCGAGGCGCGGTCGCTCGGGCGCGGTGATTGCGCGCTGATCCCTCGGAAAGGCGCAGCGCAGTGATCGCTCAGGCCGACTCGAGCGCGGCGCGCAGCTCGCGATGAAAGTGCTGGAGCGCGGGCTCGTTGCGCCCGAACACGACGTGCTCCTGCACGCCCGCGGCGAAGCCAGTCTGAATGTGGCGACCCACCCGGAAATCCTCATGCTCGACCGTGTCCATGAGGACCTGCCAGTTCTTGTCCCAATGGCCGCGCCGGCTCTCGGCGAGCTCCGCCGACGGCGCGAGCAGGCTCACGCGTGCGGACGAGCGCGCCGGATCCGCGACGTCGGGGAAGACGGTCCACAGCTCGAAGTGGTCGCCCTGCCAGATCAGGATCGAGTTCGGGAACAGCTGGTAGACGACCGCCACGTGCGGGAGCAGATCGACCTGTTCGGGCGCCGTACTCAAGTGTCGATCGAAGCTCTTTCGCGCGGCGACCATTCGGCCGTGGCGCCCTTGGGCGGCGAAGGGCGCGGGGCGGCCATGAATCAGCGCGCCCGCGGTGCGCGGATGAAGCACCGGCAGGTGATACGCCTCGAGGAACCCGTCCACGACGAGCTTCCAGTTGAGGCGATCGCGCAGCCAGACGCTGCGCTCCTCGACGTAAGCGTCGAGACCGAAGCCCGTGAGCTCGCGGTCGAGTGCACCGAGATGTGTACCGACGTCGAGCCGAGCGGCGGAGTCGGCGCTTGCCCAGAGCAGGCCGTGGCGCTGCTCGACGGGCACCGGAATCAAGCCGCGCTGCGCGCGGTCGAGGCCGGCGAACGCGGAGCTCTCCGTGATCGCACGCAGCGCGCCGTCCGTCCCGTAGATCCAGCCGTGATATGGGCAGCGGAAGGAGCGCGCCGCGCCGTACGGCTCCTCCACGACGCGCGCGCCGCGGTGCCGGCACAGGTTCGCGAACGCGCGCACGGAGCCGTCGTCCTGGCGCACGACGACGATCGGCAGCCCGACGAGATCTGCGGTGAGGAAGGCGCCCGCGCCCGAGAGCTGGCTGGCGTGCCCGACCACGATCGGAAACCGCCGGAAGAGCGCCTTCAGCTCGCGCTGGAGGTGCTCGGGGTCGTAATAAGGGCGAGTCGGGTTGAGGAGCTCGGAGGGTGCGAGCGGGCTCGTTCCGTCGCTCTGATGGCGCTGCAGCTCCTGCACCAGCGCGCAGCGCGTCGCGAAATCCATGCCGCTCACTCCAGTGTGGCCGTTGAACGTCGCGTGCGGGCGCGCCCGCCGCGAGCCTCACCGCCCGATGAACACCGGCTTCCGCTTCTCCATGAACGCGCGCGGCCCCTCGACCGCGTCCTTCGAGCGCATCACGTCGGCTGCGCACTCGCTCTCGATGCGAAAGGCATCTGCCAGCGGCAAACCGTTCGTGCGCAGCAGCGCCTCCTTGATCTTCCGCACCGCGAGCGGCCCGTTCTCCGCGATGCGATTCGCGATCTCGGCCGCGCGCGCGAGCAGCTTCTCTCGCGGCACGATCTCGTTGATGAGGCCGATCCGGTGCGCCTCCGCGGCGGGCATCGGATCGCCGGTCAGCAGAATCTCCATCGCCTTGCAGAACGGCACCTGCCGCTGAAGTCGCGCCAAGGAGCCGCCCGCCGGGATGATCCCGCGCTTCGGTTCCGAGAGGCCGAAGCTGGCCTCGGGACAGGCGATCCGAATGTCGGTGGCCTGAAGAATCTCGGTACCGCCCGCGAGCGCCGCGCCGTTCACCGCGGCGATCACGGGCTTGTAGAGCTCGAAGCGCCGTAACAGGCCGGTGTCGAGCGCCTGGCGATCCTCGATCAGCTCTCGATCCCAGTCGGTCTCCGGCTTGCGAGCGCCGGTGAAGAGCGGGATCAGGAGCTGGAGATCCGCGCCGGCGCAGAACGCCTGATCACCGGCGCCCGTCAGCACGGCGACCCGCACGTCGTCGTCGTCGCGGAAATCGCCCCACGCGTCCCGCAGCCGCACGAGCATCTCGGGGCTGATCGCGTTGCGGCGCTCGGGCCGATTCATCGTCAGCCACGCGATTCCGTCGCGCTTCTCGTACAGTAGGTGCACGGGGTACCTCGCAAGAGCCGTCGGGGTCCGCTCGCTGGTGAGCGGCACACCCTCAGGCTGTCGCCAGGGGACCACAGGCTAGGTAAACTCGCAACGTCGTTCGATCATCGGAAACAGCCCGCGCAGGTTGTGCGGGCACGGGAGAAGCGGCCGTGGAAAACGCATTAGCGCAGCTGAACAAGCGGGTACGTGCCTGGCGCGAGGAGCTCGGGCTTTCGCTTCACGAGCTAGCGGCACGCAGCGACGTGGCGGCGAGCACCATCCAGAAGGTCGAAACGGGCCAGATGGTTCCTTCGATCGCCGTGTTGATCAAAATCGCGCGCGGCCTCGAGCGACGGCCGGCGGAGCTCGTGAGCGATGCGAGCGAAGAGGCCGAGGTCGTGGTGACACGGGCGAAGCACCACCCGACGATCAGCTCGCCGTCGCGCATGCGCGTCGAACGGCTGTCGGGCGACCTCTTCGACCCAGCCATCGAGGTGTGGCGCGGCCAGCTCGAGCCCAGTCACGGAAGCGGGAAGGGAACCTACGCCTACGAAGGAGAAGAGGTTGTCATCTGCGAGGAAGGCGAGATCTCCTTCGAGGTGGGCGGCGAGGAGTACGTGCTGACGCCCGGCGACACGCTCCACTTCAAGGCGGGCATTCCGCATCGCTGGTGGAACTCGGGCTCCCGGACGGCGCGGTTCCTGATCGTCGGGAACTTCCCGCGCGGCCTGCGTTCGAAGCTGCATCGCCAGCTGCAGCGCCAGCCGGCGACGAAGCGCGCGGCGTCCTCGACTAGCCGCAGCTAGTCGCCGGGCTCCAAGAGCGGAGTCGCCAGTGAAGTTCAATCTCTTCATGTACTGCACGGTCGGGCGCCGCGCGGAGCTCGAGGCCGGGATGGCCGGCCAGCGCAACGATCTCTACCAGCGCATGTTGGTCGAGATCGCCGAGTACGCGCGCTTCGCCGATGAAGCCGGCTACGCGGGCTTCGGCCATCCCGAGCACCACCTCCAGATCGAAGGCTTCGAGGCGAGCAACGAGCCCACGCTGATGGCGATGTGGCTCGGCCAGCACACGAAGCGCCTGCGCGTGATCACCTGCGGCTTCGTTTCGACGACGCACAACCCGCTGCGCACGGCGGAGTCGATCGCGACGCTCGACCACATGCTCGGCGGTCGCTTCGGCGTCGGGCTCGTACGCGGTTATCAGGCGCGCTGGGTCGACAACTTTCGCATCCGCCCCGAGCTCAGCGCCGTGGGCCCGTGGAACCGCGACAGCGCCGACGACGACTCGAACCGCGAGTACTTCGACGAGTACGTCGAAGTCGTGCTGAAGGCGCTGCGCGAACCGACGTTCTCTCATGCAGGGAGATTCTGGACGTTCCCGCCCGCGGGGTTCGTGAATCCGCACGAGCACCGCGTCTACGTCGACTTCGGCCGCGGTGTCGACGCCGACATGCGTGTGCGCGAGATCGGCATCGCGCCGCGTCCGCTGCAGAGGCCGCATCCGCCCCTCTACGGCGGCTTCACGCACAGCCTGCGCACGGCGCTGTTCTGGGCGAAGTACGGCGGCAAGCCGATCGTGCTGTCGTCGAATCTCGAGTTCTGTCAGAAGCTGTGGGCCGCCTATCGCACCGAAGCGGCTCGCCACGGGCGCACGGTCGCGCCGGGCGAGGAGGCAGGCTGGGGCGGCATCCTCGTGGCGGCGCCGACGGACGCCGAGGCGCAAGCGTGGGCGGAGGACATGCGCTGGTTCTGGGAGCGCTGGTCGGTGCCGTTTGGGCAGGGCCTCCCCGAACTGCTCGTGGGCTCTCCCGACACGCTTTCGCGCCGCATCGAGCAGGCGTCGATCGCGGTGCCGATCGAGGAGTGCTTTCTCTTGATTCCGCAGGGGCTCCACGCCCGGGACCGGATCCTGCGCTCGCTCGAGCTGTTCGCGGAGAAGGTGATGCCGCGCTTCGCGGCGTGAGCTGGTCGACCGAACGGCCCTTGCGTTTCGGATGGGAAATGATCTAGCGTTTTCGCAACAGCCGACGCGCCGGGCGACCGGCGTCTCCGGGGACGTGCGACGCCGCATCGTCGCCAGCGCGCCGGCTCCCGAGATCGAGGAGAGCAGGCATGGCGCGCATCCATCCTCCGGGGTTCCCGATCGAGCGCGGCAAGGTTCACGAGTTCGCGAATGCGATCGGCGCGGAGGATCCGCTTCACCACGACGCCGAGGCTGCGCGCGCGGCGGGTCTACCCGGAGTGGTCGCGCCCCCGACGTTCTCGGCTGCGGCCGCGTTCTTCCCCGAGCCCGGCGGGGCGGGCGGGCTCGGGATCCAGGGCCTCGACATGCGCTTCGTGCTGCACGGAGGACAAGAGCTCGAGTACGAACGGCCGCTCTTCGCCGGAGACTTGTTACGGGCCGAGCCCGGCGACACGAAGTCTTACGAGAAGCAGGGAAAACGCGGCGGCACGATGAAGTTCATCGAGACCGAGACGCTCTACCGCGACGTGCTGAGCGCCGTCGTGCTGCGCGTCCGGAACACGCTGGTGCAAACGGCGGGAGTCGTGAAGGAATGAGCCACGACGTTTCGCAGGCGAAGGTCGGCGAAGGGCGCTCATTTCGCGTCGACGACGTGAACCGAAGCCACTTCGTTCGTTACGCGGGCGCGAGCGGCGACTTCAACCCGATCCATCACGATCAGACCTTCGCCGAGAAGGCGGGGCTTCCGACGGTGTTCGGGATGGGCATGTTCACGGCCGGCGTGCTGAGCCGGGTCGCGACGGAGTGGTTCGGCGCGACCTCGGTGGCCCGCTACGCGATCCGCTTCACCTCGCGCGTCTGGCCAGGCGACTCCGTGACCTGTCACGGCAAGGTGGCGCGCGTCTATGCGAAGGACGGAGTTCCCCACGCCGACCTCGAGCTGCGCGCGATCTCGCAGAAGGGCGAGGATCTAATTCGCGCCGAAGCGACCGTCCGGAGCTGGCAGCCGCCGCCCTGAGCGGAAGCCGCGCGCGCTGAGGCGCGTCTGCCACGATTCGAGAGGAGCGGGGATGAAGCTCGACGCCCAACTTCGCGTGATGGACCCCGTCCGCGCGGGCGAGTTCGCGAAGCAATGCGAGGAGCGCCGCTACGACGGCGTGTGGAGCGTCGAGGCGGGTCGCGACCCCTTCCTGCCGTTGGCCTCCGTCGCCGCCGCGACACGCACGCTCGAGTTCGGCACCAACATCGCGGTGGCGTTCGCGCGCAGTCCCCTCTCCATGGCGCAGGTCGCCTGGGACCTGCAGCGCCTCAGCGGCGGTCGCCTCATCCTTGGGCTCGGCACCCAGGTGCGTGCGCACGTCGAGCGCCGCTACTCGATGCCATTCGAGCATCCGGCGGCGCGCGTCACCGATTACATCCGCTGCCTGCGCGCGATCTGGCGCACCTTCCAGACCGGCGAGACGCCGGACTACCGCGGTCCTTTCTACCAGTTCACGCTGATGAATCCGATGTTCAATCCCGGCCCCATCGACCATCCGGAGATCAGGGTGGCGCTCGCCGGCGTAAATCCCCGCATGTGCGAGGCCGCGGGTGAAGTGGCCGACGGCTTCCACGTCCATCCCATGCACTCGCCGGGCTACCTGCGCGACATCGTGATGCCGGCGCTGGACAAGGGCGCGCGCACACGTGGCCGGCGCGCGCAGGATCTCGAGCTGTTCGCGCCCGTCTTCGTCGTGACGGGCGACGACGCCGGCGAGCGCAGCCGTTCGGAAGCGCGCGTTCGCCAGCAGATCGCGTTCTATGGCTCGACTCCGAGCTACCGCACGCTGCTCGAGTACCACGGCTTCGGCGCGCTCGGGAAGGACCTCAGCGCGCTCGCGCGCGGCGGCGAGTGGGAGGCGATGGCGAGGCGCGTTCCCGACGCGCTCGTCGAGGCCGTCGCGGTCGTCGCCAAGCCAAGCGAGCTCGCCGTCGCGCTTCGCAAGCGCTGCGAGGGACTCCTCGATCGGGTCTCGCTCTACTTCCCGATCGCTGCCGAGGGGTCCGAGAGCGAGTGGCGCAAGTTCGTCGATGCATTCCACGGCACCGCCTGATCGACTGGCGACGCCGCTTGCGAAGCGGCTCGGCATCTCGCTTCCCATCGTGCTTCCGGGGATGACGCGAGTCTCGACGCCGTCCCTCGTCGCGGCGGTGTCGGAGGCGGGCGGGCTCGGGCTCCTTGCGACGGCTTCGCTCGGACCCGACGACGTGCGCCGCGCAATTCGCGAGACCCGCGAGCGCACCGCGCGACCGTTCGGCGTGAACGTTCCTCTCCTGGTGCCCGGCGCGCGCGAGAACCTCGAGGTCGCAGTCGCGGAGCGTGTACCGGTCGTGAATTACGGACTCGGCAACGGCGGCTGGTGCGTTCCGTTCGTCCACAATTACGGCGGCACGGTGATCGCCACCGTCGCGACGCTCCGGCACGCGCTCGCAGCCGAGCGACAGGGCTGCGACGCGGTGCTTGCGGTCGGCCACGAGGCCGCGGGGCACGGCGGCGAGCTCGGCTCGCTCGTATTCGTCCCGACGCTGGTCGACGCGCTGTCGATCCCGGTCGTCGCGGCTGGCGGCTTCGCCGATGGGCGCGGGCTCGCGGCCGCGCTCGTGCTCGGCGCGCAGGCGGCAGCGCTCGGGACGCGCTTCGCCACCGCGGCCGAGAGCCCGCTGCATCCGAACACGAAAGCCGCAGTGATCGCGGCAGGCGGCGAGGACACGCTGATTACGGACCGTCTCGACGGAATGCCGTGCCGCGTGCTGTCCGCGGCCGGGGCGCGCCACACGGCACGCGAGGGAAACGGCACCTTGGCTGCGCTCGCCGCCTCGCGCGCGAGCGCGACGCGTCGTGGCTCGCGCTCGTCGCTCGAGTGCTGCTCCGCGGCCCGGCCGGGACGCTTCGGCTCGCGCGGGCCGCGGGGGCTGCGGGAGCGATGCGGCTCGCGCTCGAAGCGGGCGACCTCGAGCGCGGCGTGGCGCCGGCGGGGCAGGCAGTGGCGCTCGTGCGCTCGGCGCGGCCCGCGGGTGAGCTCGCGCGCGAGGCCGCCGCCATCGCTCGCGCGCTGCTGGGCGCGAGCAGCGGCGAGCAGTCAGGGGGAAACCCCGAAGCTTTCCCTCAGCCTGCGCCGGGGATCGGCGCCTCGGAAGTGCGGTAGCCGGCGTCCGTTGGGATGACGAGCTTGCGGCCGCTCGCGTCGGCGACGATGCGAGGCATTACGGGGACGACGCGCCGCGCGCGCGAAGCTGCGAGCACCTCGTTCGCCGACGCGAGCTCGCACACGCTCTCGAGATTGCAAAGCGTCGGGAAGATGATCTGGCGCTCTCCGCGCGACGCCTCGGCGAGCGCGTCGGCAGGCCGGATCCACACGTGGTGCGTCGACTCCTCGCCGTCGGGAGCCGCGCGCTGGCCCGCTGGCGCAATCGCGGTGAAGAAGAGGGTGTCGAAGCGCTGCGGCACGCGCTCTGGCGTGATCCAACGCGCGTGGATCGCGAGCGCTCCGCCGCACAGCTCGAGGTCGTGCGCCTCGACGAGATCCGCAAAGGAGGTGTCACCGCTCTGACAAGCGAGTCGCTCCGCGACTAGATCTCGGAGCAGGTCGCCAGCGACGAAATCTCGGCTTCCACGCTTTCTCGCGAGCAGGATGCCCGCTTCCTCGAACGTCTCCCGAATCGCGGCGACGCAATACCCGACGGCCTGCGTCGGGGAGAGCTCCGGCACTCGCGCCGAGATGGCTCCCGGTTCGAGGTCGGCGATGCGGCCAGCGAGCTCGTAGTCGCCGTCTTCCACGCGCCCGCCTGGAAACACGTAGAGATCCGGCAGCCAATCCGAGCGAGCCGAGCGGCGCAGCAGCAACACCTCCAGCGACGGTGCCGCGTCGCGCAGCAAGAGAACGGTCGCTGCAGGGACGGGCAGGGCGGACATGAACGCTCCTCACGGGCGACTTCGCCGAGACGGGCGGTAACGCTCGCATTCCGGCTCGAGATGGACAATCCTACACAAAGTTTCCGATCGGATGCGACGCGCGGCGCGGAGGAGCGAGCGATGCAGTTCAGCTTCACGGATGAGCAGGAGGAGTTCCGGCGCTCGGTCCGGCGCTTTCTTCAGGATCGCTCGCCCATCTCCGAAGTGCGCCGGCTCATGGAGACCGAGACCGGCTACGACGCCGGCGTCTGGAAGGAGCTGTGTCAGGGGCTCGGCCTGACCGGCGTTCACGTGCCCGAGACCTACGGCGGCCAAGGCTTCGGCTTCGTCGAACTCGGCATTGCGCTCGAGGAGATGGGCCGCGCCCTCCTGTGCGCGCCGTACTTTGCGTCGGCCGTGCTCGCGACCGGCGCGATCCTGAACGCCGCCGAAGAAGCGCAGAAACGACGGCTGCTCGCGCCGATCCTCGCAGGCGACGCGATTGCGACGCTCGCCGTCGCAGAGCCGGCCGGGCGCTGGGACGCCGAGGCCAGCGAGCTGGTCGCCACACGCGATGGCAGCGCGTTTCTCCTGAACGGCGTGAAGAGCTTCGTGCTCGACGGCTTGCGGGCCGACGCGATCGTCGTCGCAGGGCGCGCGCCGGGCTCGAGCGGGGCGCAAGGCCTCTCCCTGTTCGTCGTCGCGGGAGACGCCGCGGGCCTCGAGCGGCGGCCGCTCTCGAGCCTCGACGCCACGCGCAAGCTCGCGCGCCTCGAGCTTTCCGGCGTGCGCGCCGAGGTGTTAGGGGAGCCCGGCGCCGCCGCTGCGGCGCTGTCGCGGACGCTCGACGAAGCGGCCGTCGCGCTCGCGAACGAGATGGTGGGCGGCGCGCAGCGCGTGCTCGAGACGACGGTCGAGTACGCGAAGACGCGCATGCAGTTCGGGCGCCCCATCGGCTCCTTCCAGGCGATCAAGCACAAGTGCGCGGATCTCCTGCTGGACGTCGAGCACGCGAAGTCCGCGGCCTACGCGGCGGCCTCGGCGGTGGCCGAAGGGCATGGCGACGCTCCGGCGTTCGCCTCGCTCGCCAAGGCGTGCGCCTCCGACGCTTATCTGCGCGCGGCGTCCGACAGCATCCAGATCCACGGCGGTGTGGGCTTCACATGGGAGAGCGACTGTCACCTCTACTTCAAGCGCGCCAAGTGCAGCGAAGCGTTCCTCGGGCTCCCCCACGAGCACCGCGAGCGGTTCCTGCGGCGCTCGGGAATCTGAAGGAGCAGCGATGAGCGAGACCAGCGAAGCGTTCGTGCGCGCCGAGGTGCGCGACTGGCTGGGCACCCAGTGGAGCCCGAGCCTCAGCCTACGCGAATGGCGAAGTCGGCTCGCCGACTCGGGCTGGGGCTGTCCAACGTGGCCGAGGGAATGGCACGGGCAGGGCCTGCCCGTTGCGCTCGCGGACGTGGTGAACGAGGAGTTCCGCAAGGCGGGCGCGATCGGGATTCCGCAGGGTCCGGGGCCGACGCTCGCAGGGGCGACGCTGCTCGAGCACGCGAACGACGGGCAGAAGCGCCGCTTCCTGCGTCGAATTGTCACGGGCGAGGACACCTGGTGTCAGCTGTTCAGCGAGCCGGGTAGCGGATCGGATCTCGCCGGACTCACCACGCGCGCCGATCGCGACGGCGACGAGTGGATCGTCAACGGGCAGAAGGTTTGGACGACGAGCGCGCACCACGCGCGCTACGGGATGCTGCTCGCGCGCACGAACTGGGACGTTCCCAAGCACCGGGGCATCACCTTCTTCGTGATCGACATGCAGCAGAGCGGCGTGGTCGTTCGCCCGCTGCGCCAGATGAACGGCCACGCCTCGTTCAACGAGGTGTTCTTCACCGACGCGCGCATCTCGGCGGACAACGTGGTTGGCGAGGTCGGCCAAGGCTGGACCGTCGCGCTCGCCACCCTCGCACACGAGCGCCGGCTCGCCGACGGCATGCGCTCGCTCGGCCAAGCGCCGCGCACGTCGGGCCGCGTTTTCGACGAGTATCGCGCCGAGACCGCATCCGTGATGGAGCCGTACAAGTGGTATCCGCAGCGCGCCGGCCGGCCGGATCTCGTGGTCGCACGCGCGAAGGCGACGGGCCGAGATCGCGATCCGGTCGTGCGCCAGGCGATCGCGAAGGTCTTGATCCTCGCGCGCTCGGCCGAATGGACCGCGCAGCGCGCGCGCGCTGCGCGCGTGCTGGGCCGCCCACCTGGGCCGGAGGGCAGCTTGGGCAAGCTCGCTGCCAGCCACGTCGCGCGCGCTGCGGCCGACGCGCACACGCTGATCGCGGGTGCCGACGCGATGCTCGCGCGCGGCGACAGCCCCGAGGGCGGCGTGATCGGCGAGGTGCTCATCTCGGTACCGGCCGTGTCGATCGCGGGCGGCACAGACGAGATCCAGCGGAACATTTTGGGGGAGCGTGTGCTCGGCCTCCCCAAAGAACCGGCGGATGACGCCGGGCGGCCCTTCCGCGACGTGCCGAAGAACCTCGCGAGGTAGGCCGGCCAGCCGGCGGAAAATTCACGCCGCGCACGCGCGGGCAGCGCTGCGGCTGTTTGTTACGGGCGCGACGCAGCTCAGCTCGGTGGGCGGCGGTCCTTCGGCAGCCCCAGGCCGCGTTCGGCGATGATATTGCGCTGGATGTGCGCCGTGCCGCCGCCGATGTGGAGGCCGAGCGCCCACATGCCCTGACTGATCCAGCCGCCGCTGCCCGACGGCGCTGCAGACATGAGGTGCTCCTTCTGGCCCGGCGCCGCGAGGCCGTCCGCTTCGAGCAGCTCGAGGGCGAGGCGTGAGACGCGCAGCGAGATCTGCGTCGAGTTGAGCTTGTTCATCAGCATGACGGAGCCTGGATGCTGTCGCCGCGCCGCGGCGGTCATCTGGCGCCACATCGACGTGCGCTGCGCGAGCACCTCGGCCTCGATCTCGACGAGCTGCTGCCGCACGCCGGGATCCTCGATCGCGGGCCGCCCGGCGCGCTTGCGGTCGCGCGCCAGCGCGACCAGGCTCTCGAATAGCACGCGCTGAAAGTCGGCGTCGCCGATCATGTTGCGCTCGTGCTTGAGCGTCGTGTTGGCGATCTTCCACCCCTCGCCGCGGGCGCCGACGAGATTCTCCTTGGGCGCTCGCACGTCGGTGAAGAACACCTCGTTGAAGTCCGCGGTGCCGGTCATCTGGCGCAGCGGACGCACTTCGAGCCCTGGCGTCTTCATGTCGATCAGCAGATACGAGATACCGGCGTGCTTCGGGGCGTCGGGCTCGGTGCGACAGAGGCAGAACATCCAGTGCGCCTCGTGCGCGAGGCTCGTCCAGATCTTTTGCCCGTTGATCACCCAATGATCGCCGCGCAGCTCCGCGCGCGTGCGGAGCGACGCGAGGTCGCTGCCGGCGCCGGGCTCGCTGTAGCCCTGACACCAGACGAGTTCGCCGAGGAGCGTCGGGGGCACGAAGCGCTCGCACTGTGCGGGAGTCCCATGCTCGAGCAGCGTGGGAATCAGCATCGCCGTGCCCGATCCGCGCACCTCGGACGGCGCGCCCGCTCGCGCCACCTCCTCGGCGATGATCGCTGCTTTGAGCACGTCGGGCGCCTGCTCGGAACCGCCGTAGCGGCGCGGCACACCGCGCGCGTAATAACCCGCTTCCGTGGCGCGCTGCCGGAAGAGCCGGGCCTGCGCGGGCGCGGAGAGCGAACCTTCGGCTCCCGAGAGCGGCCAGTGGGTCTTCAGGAACGCCCGCAACTCGCCGCGAAATGTCTCGTAGGCCTCGCTGTACCGGAGATCCATGGTTCCTCGCTCACCAGCCCGCGAGCTGCGCACAGCTCTCGCGCAGCGCAGTCGGCGTTCCGAACAACACGCGATCCACGAGCGCGCGCCGATACCAGAGGTGCACGTCGCACTCCCAGGTGAAGCCGATGCCGCCGTGGAGCTCGATTGCCTTGCGCGCCGTTTCGAGGTAGCGGTCCGTGAGGTGCGCCTTCGCGAGCGCCGCGAGCCGCTCCGCCTCGTTCGGGAATGCGTCCCACGCGTGCGCCGCGTACCAGAAGAGGCCACGCGAGGGCTCGGTGCGCAGCGCGAGGTCGGCGAGGTCGTGCTTCACGGCTTGAAACTGCGCGATCGACTGCCCGAACTGTTCGCGTGTGCGGGCGTAGGCGACGGACATCTCGACGAGTCGCTGCGAGCCGCCAAACGCGTCCGCGGCGAGCAGCACACGTGCCGCGTCGCGCACGCGCGCGGCGGCTCCCTTCGCTCGCGCAAGCGGCTCACAGGGCGCGCGGTCGAGGCGGAGGGTGGCGAGCGACCGCGTGCGATCCGCGCTCTCTTCGGCCGACACCGATGCGGCACCGCGCTCGACGATGGCCAGCCGGTCTCCCTTCGCCGCGACGACGATCACGTCGGCGAGCTCGCCCGCTGGGACCCGGCAGAGCACGCCGCTCGCACGCCCGCGCTCGATTCGCGTGCGAGTGGAAGCGGGCGCGATCCCGCCGCTCGCGTCTTCGAGGGCGACGGTCCCGATGAGTTCGCCTGCCGCGAGCGGTCCGAGCCAGCGTTTGCACTGCGCGTCACTGCCCGCGAGCGAGATAGCGAGGCCCGCGAGGCTGTGGCCGAGGAACGGCCCCGGCGCCGCGCTCTCGCCCAACACCTCGGCGATCAACGCGGCATCGAGCAGCTCGAGGCCGGCGCCGCCCCAGCGCTCGGGGATCAGCAGGCCGCCGAGCCCGAGCTGACAACTGCTCTTCCACAGCTCCGGCGCGTGCCCTGCGCCGCTCTCGAAGGTGCGGCGCACCACGGCGGGCGAGCATTCGCGAGCGTGAAGCTCGCGGGCGGATTGCTGGAGTAGGAGCTGCTCGTCCGAGAGTCCGAAGTCCAACTCGATCCTCCTCCTGGCAGCTCAGCTGCGCGGGGCAGCATCGGCTTGCGCCACCGCGGCGGCGGCGCGCGCGCTTCCGCCCGCGGAGAGGCGCGCCAACGCGTGGGTCGTCTCGGTGACGAGCCGCTCGACGATCTCTCCCGCCGGCCGCACGTCCCGAATCACGGCGGCAGACTGGCCGGCCGCGAGCGCGCCGATCTCGACGTCGCCCTCGCGCCGACCCGCGATGTAGGGATCCTTGCCCAGCCACTTCCCGATCACCCCGAACTGGCGTGGGAAGGGGAGGATCTGCGCCTGCAGCTCAGGCGCCTCCCACGCGGAGGTAGTGCGATTGCGAATGACCCGGCAGGGCTTGCCGCTGAAGCAGCGCGTGCGGATCGTGCCCTCGTCGTCGATCTCGACCACGCGCTGCTTGTAGTTGTCGTGCGAATAGGCCTCAGCGCTCGCGATGAAGCGAGTGCCGAGCCATACGCCCACGGCCCCCAGCGCGAACGCCGCTGCGATCTGGCGCCCATCCGCGATGCCGCCCGCGGCGACGACCGGGACGTCGACGGCGTCGACGATTGCCGGCACGAGCGCGAGCGTCCCGACCCGTCCCGTGTGCCCGCCGCCGTCGTAGCCCTGGGCGACGACGACGTCGACGCCGCTGCGCGCGACGCGGCGCGCGTTGCGCGTGTTGCCGACGAGCGCGAGCACCTTCATCCCGAGCGAGTGCGCGGTCGGCACCGCCGGCCCTGGGTCGCCGAGGCCGCTCGCGAGCACCGCCACACGCTCCTCGAAGACGACGTCGAGCTGACGCTCCACCTCGCTCGTGAAACGGACCGTGGCGGCATCGCTCTGTGGCCTGCCGACGGTCGCGAACAGGATGTCGACGCCGAACGGGCGGTCCGTCGCGTCCTTGACCTTGCGGATCTCCTCGCGCAGCTCGGCGGCGCTCAGCGATGCGGCACCGATTACACCGAGGCCGCCCGCCCGCGAGACCGCGGCGCACAGATCGGCGCGCGCGACGTAGCCCATGCCCGCCTGCAGGATCGGGTGACGAATCCCCAACACGTCACAGAGGGGCGTCGCGATCGGCGAGGGCGTGGACACGGCGTGCGCTCCGAGTGTCGTACGAGCCCGGTGAGAGGCTCCGGCGCACGTTACCACCGCGGTTTCCGATATGACAACGACGGCTTCCAATCAGAAACGCAGGCGACCGACGGTCCGATGCGGGTGCTTGTGTATCCGATCGGAAACAGCGTACTCTCATCGGGCCGGAGCGGGCGCTCGCATCCGGGGCCGACCTGAAACGGAGGCGAGATGGCGAGACTGTGCGAAGGGCGAATCGTGATCGTGACGGGCGCGGGGCGAGGCATCGGCCGCGAGCACGCGCTCGAGTTCGCCCGCCAGGGCGCGCGCGTCGTGGTGAACGACCTCGGCGGTGCGGTGGACGGAACGGGTACTTCCACGTCGCCGGCGATGGAGGTGGCGGAAGAGATCCGCAAGGCCGGCGGGGAAGCAGTCGCAAGCAGCGACGACATCTCCGACTACACGGGTGCGCAGCGGCTGATCGAAGCGGCGGTCCGCACGTTCGGTGGCCTCGACGTGCTGGTCTGCAACGCGGGCATCTTGCGCGACCGCATGCTCGTCAACATGGAGGAAGCCGAGTGGGACGCCGTGATGCGCGTGCACCTGAAGGGCACGTTCGCCCCTGCGCGTCACGCCGCGGCCTATTGGCGCGAGCGCCACAAGGCGGGCAAGCCGGCCGACGCGCGCATCATCACCACGAGCTCAGCCTCGGGTCTGTTCGCGAATCCGGGGCAGACGAACTACGCCGCAGCGAAGGCGGGCATCGCCGCCTTCACGCTCGTCGCGGCCAAGGAGCTCGAGCGTTACGGCATCACGGCAAACTGCATCGCCCCGGGCGCGCGCACGCGCATGACGACGCCGCTCGGCTTCGGCGGAGCTGAGCCCAAGGGCGGCTTCGACCCATTCTCACCCGAGAACATCTCCCCCCTCGTGGTCTGGCTCGGCAGCAGCGAATCGCGCGGCATCACCGGGCGCGTCTTCGAGGTGATGGGCGGGCGCATCGGAGTGGCAAACGGCTGGACCCGCGGACCCGAGGCGCACGTCGACCGGCGCTGGGACCCCAGTGAGGTCGGCGGTGTGGTGCACGACCTGCTGGTCAAGGCGCCTGCGCCCGAGCCGGTATTCCGGCCGAGGTAGCCGTGCCGAACGCCCCGCTTGCGTGCCAGCGCTACGGCCGCGTGCTGCGGATTCCTACGCCGACGGTATTCGCCGTCGGCGACATCAACGTCTACGTGATCCTTCCCGAGGGAGGCCGCGGTGGCCCCATCCTGATCGACACGGGGGTTCGCACGGACGCCGCGTGGGCTGCGCTCGAGTCCGGCCTCGGCGCGCACGGCTTCAAGGTGCGCGATCTCGAGCTCGTGCTGCTGACCCACGCGCATCCCGATCACTTCGGCCAGGCCGCGCGCATCCGCCGCGCGGCGGGCTGTGAGGTGTGGCTCCACGAGGACGCAGGGCATTCACTCGCCCGCTTCAGCGGCGATTCACTCACGGGCGAGCGGCTCGAGGTCGCGCGCCATCACATGCGCGCATGGGGCGTGCCCGAGGAGCGCACGGGAGACGTGCGCGGCTCGTCGGACGCGAGCGCGGTCGTCGATCCGCTCGAGCCGGATCGCTGGCTCACCGATGGCGACCTGATCGACATTCCGGGCTTTCGGCTGCGCACGGTGCACACGCCCGGCCACTGTCCGGAGCAGGTGGTCTTCGTGCAGGAGGAGCAGCGTCTCGCGTTCTCCGGCGATCATCTGCTCCCCGACATCACGCCCGTGTGCCTGATCCAGTTTCCCGATCGCATCGAGGATCCGCGCAAGCCGAGCCTGCTCGAGTACGAGCGTTCGCTCACGAAAGCTGACGCGCTTGCGCTCTCGCTCGTGTTTCCGAGCCATGGAGACGTCATCACCGACGCGCCCGGACTGATCGCGTCCTACCGGCGCCACATCGAGAGCCGAAGGCACAAGGTCGAGAGCGCGCTCCGCGAGGCCGAGCTCACGGCCTACGCGCTCGCGGAAGCTCTCTTCGGACGCGCGGTCGAGAGTCAGCTCTTGCTCGTCATGTCCGAGGTCGTGGGCCACCTCGATTCGCTCATCGCCGACGGCCGAGTCGTCGAGCGCGCGCGGAGTGGCGTGCGCTTCTACTCGTGCCGCGATTCCTCTGACTGATCTGCGCGAAGGAGACGACGCCATGGCCGCTTGGCGCGAGGAGTATCAGCGACGCCTCACGACCCCCGAAGCCGCGGTGAGCCGCGTTCGAGCTGGCGACGTCGTGAACATCCCGATCTTCCCGCCCACGCGGCTCTTGGATGCGCTCTGGAAAAGGCGCGACGAGCTCGCGCAAGTCGCGATTCAGCTCAACGCCACCTCGCACGACCCGGGCTGGCTCAAGGCCGATCCCGCGAGCTCTCCGTTCACCCTCGAGTTCGAGATTTTCATCGGCGATTTTGCGCGTCCGGCCCACGACGACGCGCGTGGCGTTTATCTCCCCAACCTCTTCTCGACATCCTTCAAGCCCGGCGACGAGCAGCGACCCACTCACCGGCCGCCGACCGTGGCGATGGTGGTCTGCTCGGAGCCCAACGAGGCGGGCTTCGTTCACTTCGGCGCGCATCACTGGACCAAGCGCAGCCTGGTTCGCCGCGCGGAAGTCGTGCTCGCGGAAGTGCGCTCCGACCTGCTTGCGGTGTGCGGCGACGTGTGGGCGCACGTGACGGAGTTCGACGCGTTCGTCGAAGTGGGACCCGTCCAGATCACTCCCGAGCGGATCGAGACGCTGCTCGCGTCGGTTCCCGACGAGCGCCGCGAGAAGCTGCGCGCCCTGATTCCGCGCATTCCGCGCGATCGTTTGCCCGGCGCCTTCCCGCTGCTTCCCGTCATGGAGCCGTCGGCGCTCGAGCGCGCGCTCGGGTTGGGTGCGCCGCCGGAGACCTACCGCGCGATCGCGGGTTACCTCTCGGAGGTGGTGCAGGACGGCGACTGCATCCAGATCGGCGTCGGTGAACCGTCGAGCACGATGATTCGCCTCGGCGCATTCGATCGGAAGCACGATCTCGGCGTCCACACCGAGCTGATCGCGCCCGGGACCGCGCAGCTCGTCGAGGCCGGCATCATCACGGGCCGACGCAAGAACCAGTTCCCGGGCAAGGTCGTCGCCGCAGCGTGGACCGGCGGCAGCAACGAAGACTTCGCGATCATCGCGTCGAATCCGAACTTCCAGCTCTTCGACCCCGAGTTCGTGCTGCACATTCCGCGCATCGCGGCGAACGACAACCAGGTCTCGATCAACAACGCTCTTTCGATCGACCTGATCGGGCAGATCAACTCCGAGACCGTGCTCGGCCGGCGCATGATCAACGGCACCGGCGGTCAGCCCGAGACTCACCTCGGTGCATTCCTCTCGAAGGGCGGGCGGGCCGTCACCCTGCTGCCGTCGACCGCGCTCGACGGAGCGGTCTCGCGCATCGTGGCTCAGCTCGACCAGGGCTCGATGGTGACGATCCCGCGCTTCTTCGCCGACGTCGTCATCACGGAATACGGCATCGCGCGGTTGTTGGGAAAGAACCACCGCGAGCGTGCTGGCGAGCTGATCGCGGTCGCGCACCCCGACTTCCGCGGCGAGCTGCGCCGCGAGGCGGAGGCGATGTTCGGTCGGCTCTAGCGGCCCGCGCGGTTGCAGCCCGCCGTGACGCTGCAGCGTCTCGGCGCTCGCTTCGGGAAACACCACGTCCGACGGCGCTGGCGCCACGATCTCCACGATGCGCGTGATCGAGGCCTCAGAAACCATTCATGCTGGAGTGAGGTCGGGTCCACGTTTCATCCGCTGGGCTCGAGCAGCGGGCCCGGGGCCCGCAACGCCCGAGGTATTTTCAATCGTACACTCTGGCATACGATCGGAAAATGCGTGGTAACCTGCGACGCTCCGCAGGAGGGTCCCCCGTGCCGGCGCCGCACCTGGCCATCGAACCCGGATACATCCGCATCCCCGAGAATCCGAGCGAACCTCCGCGCTTGCTCGGGTCCTACAGCCCGGCGGCGAATACTCACTTCTTTCCGCGCCGCAGGCTATGCCCGATCACCGAGCAGCCCGTCGAGGACTGCGAGCTCTCGACGCACGGCATTCTCTACGCGTGGACGTTCGTCACGATGCCGTGGATGGGCGTGCTGCGAGAAGCCGAGGACGGCGGCCACGGCGTCGGCCAGATCGACCTGCCCGAAGGAGTGCGCGTGCAGGCGCGCATCGCGGGGCGCATTGGTGACTGGCGGATCGGGATGCCCATGCGCACGGCACTCCTCCCGATCGCGAAGGACGAGCAGGGCAACGAGTTGTGCACCTTTCAGTTCGTGCCCGAGGAGGCCGTCGCTTGAAGCGCGCGGTCTACGTGACTGGCGTGGGGATGCACGCCTTTCAGAAAGAGGCACCGCCCCTCCGCGACATGGCTTTCACTGCGGGCAGGGCCGCGCTCACGGACGCGGGCATCCGCTTCGCCGACGTGGGCGCGCTCTACAACGGCTACATCGGCGGCGCGATGCTCGAAGGCGTCACCTACGCCAAGGACTTCGGGCTCACGGGTGTGCCCGTGGTGCACGTCGAGAACGCCTCGGCGACGGGCTCCTGCGCGTTTCGCGAGGCGGTGCTGGCGGTGGCGGGCAGCGCCTGCGACGTGGCGATGGCGCTCGGCTTCGACGACATGTTGCGCCGCGGGCCGCGCGGACTCGGCGGGGCAAGGCCCAGCATCGAACAGACGATCCCGCCGGCCGCGTTCTTCGCGATGTGGGCCGTGCGACGGATGCACGACTACGGCACACGCGTCGAGACGTTCGCGAAGATAGCAGCCAAGAACTGGAATCACGCGCGCGCGAACCCCTATGCGCAGCGTCGCGCCGACGCCGAGGTGACGCCCGAGCAGGTGCTCGCGGCGCCAATGGTCGCGTACCCCCACACCGCGATGATGGCGTGTGGCGCGGGTGGCGGCGCTGCCTGCGCCATCGTCGCCGATTACCGCACGGCGCGGCGCCTCGCCCGCGGCCGGCCGCTGGTGCGTGTCTCGGCGAGCCAACTCCAGTCCGAGCGGTACACCGAGGGCCACGTCTTCATGGGCGCCGTGGTGGGCCCGAGCGAGCTCACCCGGACGACCGCCCGCGCGGCCTACGAGCAGGCGGGCATCGGCCCCGAAGATCTCGACCTCGTGCACGTCCACGACGCGTTCCCGATCGAAGAGCTGATGTACTACGAGCTGTTAGGGATCTGCGCAGACGGAGACGGCGACAAGCTGGTCGAGGAAGGCGCGACTTCGATTGGCGGGCGCATCCCGTTCTCGACCGACGGCGGCCTGATCGGGCGCGGCCATCCTGGCGGCCCGACGGGCCTTGCGCAGATCTGGGACGTGACGCAGCAACTGCGCGGCGAGTCCGGAGCGCGCCAGGTCGCGGGAGCGCGCGTCGGGATGGCTCACATGATGGGCGCGGGCTCGGTTTGCGCGATCCACATCCTCGAGCGCGCCTGAGCGTCATTCGAAGAACGAGAGAGGAGAAGTCCGTGTCCGTGGATGTCGCGCGCATGAAGCAAGAGTGGGCGGGCAAGCAGTTCGACGAGAAGGAGTTCACGATCTCCGTAGAAGCAGCGCTCGAGTTCGCGCTCGCCTGCGGAGAGACCGATCCGCGCTTCACGGATCCCCATCACCCCGATTTTCAGGCGCCGTGCACCGCGACCGCGCAGTTCACCGGCGCGCGCGTCTTCCCCGACGCGCTGCTTCCGCTCATGCGCAAGGGTGTCGGCTTCGACGCGGGCAAGCGCGTCGTTCCCGGCGTCCCGATCCGGCCTGGCGAGCGGCTGATCGGCCGCAGCGAGATCCACGACATCTACGAGAAGACAGGCCGCAGCGGCCGGATGATGTTCGTCGTGCATCGCATGACGTTCACCAACCCGCGCGGAGAGGTTGCCAGCGTGGTCGACTGGCGGATGGTCGTGCGCGAACCGAACAAGGGTTGAGCATGCCGGTGAAAGAGTTCGAGGACGTCGAGTTCGGCGACGAGTTCGAGAGCGCGGCCGAGGTCGCCATCGAGCGCGTGCGGCGCTTCACGGCCGCAACCAGGCTGAACTTCGGGCGTTTCAACGATCACGAAACAGCGAAGCGGGAAGGGCTCCCGGGGGCAATCGTGCCCGGGATCATGAGCCAGGGGATTCTCGCTGCGACGATTCACCGCTGGGCCGCGGGCTGCCGGATCCTCGAGATCGACACCGTATTTCGCGCGCCGCTCAGCGTGGACGCTCCCGCGACCGTGCGCGTCGTCGTCACGAACCTGGACCCCTCGGCGCGAACGGCTCAGCTCGATCTCACGATCACGAACGCCGCGAACGAGACGCGCGTCCTCGGGACCGCGACGGTCGGGTTTCCGAACACGGCCTGAGGTCGAGGTCGGAGCGCCGAGTCCGACGCACTCAGTTGCAGCGGCGGGCCCGCGCCGCATCGGGCGCGCCGTTCGCGTCGCCGCGCTCGCTCAGTGAGCGGCGCCGTTCATCCTCCACGAGCGCTGGCCCGCGGGCAGATTGAACACGCGCGCCACGTTGTCACGCAGGATCGCCTGATGCTGTGCCTCGCTCAGCTGGCTCGCGTGCTCCGCGATCAGCTGTTGCGAGTGCGGCCAAGTCGAGTCGGTGTGCGGGAAGTCGTTCGCCCACAGCAGCTGGTGCTCGTCCAGGAGGTGCACCGTCTTGAAGGCGATCCAGTCGTCCTGGAAAGTCATGTGGACGTTCGAGCGCACGTACTCGCTCGGCAGCTTGCTGAGGCCGGGCAGGATGCCGCCCTCCGCGTTCACCTTCGCGGCGTGATCCATCCGGTACATGTAGTGCGGCATCCAGCCGGCATCGCCTTCGGCGCACACGAGTTTGAGGCGCGGATGACGCTCGAAGATGCCGCCGAGCACGAGCATGCCGACGACGTCCTGCACGGCCCGGATGATGCGTAGGAAGCCGTTCACGGGATGGCCGCGCACGGGCGCGAAGAGGCTCCCCTCGCGCGAGGTCAGGATGTGGAAGCAGATCGGGAGGCCGAGATCCTCGGCGCACGACCAGAGGGCGTCGTAGTCGGGGTGGTCGTAGTCCTCATGGACCGGATGCCCGGGCATCATCATGCCGACGAAGCCCATCTCCTTCGCGCGCCGGAAGTCCTCGATCGCGGAGTCGACCGACAGCACGGGCGTCTGTGCGAGGCCGAAGAGCCGGTTCGGAAGCTCGGCGCAGAAGCCCTGCAGCCAGCGGTTGTAGGCCTGCATGCACGCGTTCTTGTACTCGGGGTCGCGGTGCAGGCAGAGCGCCATGCCGACGGACGCGTAGATCACTTCCGCGGCGATGCCATCGCGGTCCATGTACTCCGCCCGCGCCTTGCCGCTCCAGCCGCCCGGCCTCACTTCGTGCGCCTTGATCGAGCGCACACGGCGGTTCCGGTCGCTCACCGAGAAGCCGGCGCCGTCCATCAAGCCGAAGCCGACGTCGCGCTTCATGCCGTCGATGTGGAAGCCTTCGCTGCCGTCGGGCTGCGTGACGACGCGAGGCGCGCGGTCGCGGAACTTCGGGTCGATGAAGTCGACGTAGCAGTTCGGGGGCTCCACCACGTGCGAGTCCGCCGAGATCGTGCCGGCCGGGATCATTGCGAGTCCTCCTGACTTTTGCCGAATCTTAGGCTGTTTCCGATTGGAACTCTAGTACTCTGATCGGAGTCAGGCGGCGCTCCGCGGCCCGAGCGGGCTCCGCGCGCCGCGCACAGGAGGTCGCATCTTGCGCTTGGATCTCTCTCAGCCGTCGGTGATCGAGAACCCGTACCCCTGGTACGCGAAGCTGCGCCGGGAAGCGCCTGCGGTGCAGGTCGACCCAGAGCAGATGTGGGCCGTGACCGGATTCGAGGAGGTGGTCGAGGTGCTGAAGCGCGTCGACGACTTCTCGTCCGCGCCGGGCGACAACGAGCGCGACCGGCTGTTTCAGAACGCCTTCGGCGGACCGAACATCATCGGCGCGGACAACCCGACGCACGATCGGTTGCGCTCGATCATGCAGGGGCGCTTCACGCCGAAGCATCTCGCCCGCGTGCAAGGTCGCGTCGAGGACCTCAGCAAGCAGCTGCTGGCGAGCGTGGCCGAGCGGCCGTCGTTCGATCTCGTGCCGAGCTATACGATCGCGCTGCCCGTGATCGTCATCGCGGAGCTCCTGGGCGTCGAGCCGGAGCGGATCGACGACTTCAAGCGCTGGTCGAACGCGCTCGTCACGATCGTGAACGCCGCGCGCGGCGAGCAGCGCGCCGTCGCCTTGGCGGAGGTGATGGAGCTGGCGAAGTACCTCGCGGCCATGGCGGACAAGCGGCGCGCGCAGCCCGCGGACGATCTCATCGGGGCGCTCGTGGCGGCAGAGCGCACGGCCGGGCGTATCTCCGCTGGCGAGGTGCTCTCGTACTGCGTCCTGCTCCTCGTCGCGGGCAACGAGACGACGACGAATCTCATCGGCAGTCTCGTCGCAACGCTCTCCGCGAATCCCGATCAGCTCGAGCTCCTGCGCCGGAACCCGAGCCTGATCCCGAACGCGGTCGAAGAGGGCCTGCGCTTCTGCTCGCCCGTGCAGGGCTTGTTCCGACGCACGCTCCGCGACACGAAGCTCGGGGGCGTCACGATTCCGGCCCGGGCGCGCGTGTGGGTGTCCTACGCGGCCGCGAATCGCGATCCCAAGCGTTTCGAGGACCCCGATCGATTCGACGTCACGCGCGACTGCTCGGGGCACGTCGGCTTCGGCTGGGGGCTGCACTTCTGCCTCGGCGCGAACCTCGCGCGGCGCGAAACGCGCGTCGCGCTCCAGCACCTCGTCCCGCTGCTCGCGGAGGCGAAGCTGAAGCAGTCCGTCGAGTGGCTGCCGAGCTGGGTGATCCGTGGGCCCAAGGCGCTGCCGCTCGAGCGAGCCGCGTAGGAGCGCTGTGTGGAAGAAGTGCGCGTCGGCATCGGCGTGCCTCGCGGTGCGCTCCGGGGCAGCCTCGCGGAGCGGCGCGCCGCGCTCGAGGCGGTCGCGGCGGCGGGTCTCGATCACGTCGGCGTGGGCGACCACATCAGCTTCTTCACGGGGATCGGGTTCGACGGCTTGATCCAGGCCGCGCAGCTGCTCTCTTTGCACGAGACGCTGCAGGTGTACGTCGCGGTCTACCTCCTGCCGCTGCGGCACCCGACGCTGGTCGCGCGCCAGCTCCAGTCGCTCACGGCGCCGGCGCCGGGGCGGCTCGTACTGGGCGTGGGGGTTGGCGGAGAGGATCCGCACGAGTTCGAGGTGTGCGGCGTCGATCCGCGCACGCGCGGCAGGCGCACCGACGAGGCGCTCGCGATCGTGCGCCAGCTCATGACGGGCGAGCCGCTCGACTTTTCGGGCGAGTTCTTCTCGCTCGCGGGCGCCGCGATCCGTCCCGCCACGGAGCCACGCGTGCCGATCATCGTGGGCGGTCGCTCGTCCGCCGCGGTGCGAAGAGCGGCGCGGCTCGGCGACGGCTACATCGCCATCTGGATCTCGGCGAAGCGATACGCGGGCGTCGTGGCGGAGATCGCGCGCGAAGCTGCGGCGTGCGGCCGCGCGAGCGTCGACTGGCAGCACGCGATGTTCGTGTGGTGTGGGCTCGGAGAAACGCGCGAGGCGGCGCGCAAGCGCGTCGCGGAGTCGATGCAATCGGTCTATCAGATCGGCTTCGAGAATTTCGAGCGCTACACGCCATACGGCGCCGCCGCCGACGTAGCCGAGTTCCTGAAGCCTTACGTCGAGGCCGGCTGCCGGCGCTTCAACCTGGCCGGCGTGGCCGAGAGCGACGAGAGCCTGATCGCGCACGCGGCCGAGGTGAAACGCCTCTTGAACCGCTGAGGGGCGCTACGCAAGCAAGCGCCACTGCACGAGCTGGAAGGATGGTTCCCCAGCGTGGTGCTCGATCACGGCTTCGACGGGGGCCCCGATCATCACGGGCTGCTCACGGGAGCCCAATAGGTTGCCCAGCATGCGTATGCCGCCGGCTTCCGGCAGCTCGACGAGCACGACGATGTAGGGCGTCGCCTCGCGCAGCGCCGGATGCACTGGATGCCAGACGCGCTCCCAGCTGTAGATGAGCCCCCGCGGCGCCACCGCTTCGAAGCCGACGTCGAACGAGTGGCACGCGTGACAGATCCACTCGGGGCCCCACTGCCACGCCTGGCAGGCGCGGCAGCGCTGGGCGCGCAGCTCTCCGCGTGCGAGCCCTTCCCAGTACGGCGCGTCGAGGCCGTCGGGGAGCGGCGTGGGGACGGGCAGGCCCGCCGGCAGGTAGGTCTCGGCTTCTCGCATCAGAGGGTCTCCTCGGTCCCTAACAAAAGATCGCTGACCGGCGACACCATCGGCCCTGAGCCGACGAGCGCGACGAGCGCGCCCGGCACCTGAGCCGTCGACGTCCCGCGCAGCTGGCGCACGGCTTCGAGCTGGAGCTCGAGGCCGTGCATGTAACACTCGGCCAGGTTGCCTCCGCTCGTGTTGAGCGGGAGCTTGCCGCTCGGCGCGATCAGGTTCTCGAGCACGAGGAACTCGTTCGCCTCCTCCGGCCCGAAAAAGCCGTGCTCGACCAGGCTCATCACTACGCCGCCCGTGAAGTTCTCGTAGCTCTGCACGACGTCGACGTCCCGCGGCTTCAGGCCGGCCATCTCGTAGAGGCGCGGCGCAACCGTCTTGAAGTTGGAGGTCGCGTAGTCCGGCGCGTTGTGGACGCCCGCGCCCGCGCGAGCTCCGGAGCCCTGCGCGACGCCGAGGATGTAGGCCGGCTCTTGGTGGAGGTCGCGGGCTCGCTCGGCCGAGACCACGATCAGCGCTGCGGCGCCGTCGTTCTCCTGGCAACAGTCGTAGAGGCGGAATGGCTCGACGATCCAGCGCGCTGTGTCGTAGTCCTGCGCGCTGAGCGGGCGGCCGTGCATGATCGCGCGCGGATTGCGCTGCGCGTGGTGGTAAGACGCGAGCGAGATTGCGCGCTGCGCCTCCGGCCGAATGCCGTGGTCGTGCAGGAAGCGCATGACGCGCATCGCGAACATCTGGGCGGGCGACATCAGGCCGTAGGGCGCGGTCATCGCCTGCTCGCCGTAGGCGCGCGCACCCGCTTGGCCCTGGCCGAAGCGTCCGAACTGGCCCTGGGCGAGGGCGCGGAACACGACCACGCAGTCCGCGACGCCGCAGGCCACGGCAGCGGCTGCGTTGCCGACGGCGCCGGACCCGCCACCGCCGCCGCCGCCCCAGTGCATGTTCGAATAGCGCAGCTCGCGCAGCCCGAGCGCCGCTGCGAAGCGAGTCGGGTCATTGCGGTCGTTGCTGTACGAGGCGAAGCCGTCGATCACGCGAGGATCGATCCCTGCGTCGTCGCACGCGCGCAGCACGGCCGCGAGGCCGAGCTTGAACTCCGCCTCGGGCGCCTGTCCGCGCTTGTAATAAGTCGTCTCGCCGATGCCGACGATCGCGGCTCGCCCGCGCAGCGTGCGCTCGCTCATTGCCCAGCCACCTCCGTTCCGTCGCCTCACGTCAGCGCGCCCGCCGCCGCGAGCTCGACGATCGCGTCTTCCGACATGCCCAGCAGATCACGGAGCACAACGTCGGTGTGCTCGCCCAGCGCGGGCGCCGCGCGCAGCCGGGCCGGCGTCCGCGAGAAGCGCGTGACGGGTCCGTCGCAGCGCACGTCGCCCATCACGGCGTGCCGAACGGTCGTGAAGAAGCCGCGATGAGCGAGCTGTTCGTCCGCAAATAGATCCGAGGGACGCAGGACCGGGCTCGCGGGAACGCCGGCCGCGCGCAGCCGCCCGGCGAGCGCGAACCCGTCCTGCCCGCGGCACCACGCACACAGCGCGGCGTCGATCGCGTCGCCCACGCGCCGCCGAGCTTCGACCTCGCGCAGCTTCGCGTCGCCGAAGGCCGCGAGCGGCGCGAGGGTACGCAGCGCGTCCCATTGCTCGGGGGTCTCGACCGCGAGGGCGAGGTATCGCTCCTTCCCCGCAGTGGCGTAGACGCCGTGCGGCGCCGCCGTCCGCGAGTCGAGCTGCGCGGCCGGCGCGATCCGCCCGTTCGCCGTGTAGTCGAGCGTCAGCGGCTCGATGAAGTGAATCGCCGCCTCGACTTGAGACAGATCGACGTGCTGGCCGCGCCCGGTCCGCGCGCGATGAAACAACGCCGATGCGAGCGCGGCGACGCCGTAGCGCGGCGCGATGAAATCGGTGTAGGCGCCCCAAGGCCCACACGGCGGCCGGTCGCGCCAGCCGGTGATCGCGAAGAGGCCGGCGAGCGCGCTGCCCTGATTTCCGAAGCCCGCGTAGGTCGCCTCCGGTCCCGTCTGGCCGCGCAGCCAGGTGCTCAGCATGACGAGGTCGAGCCGGTCGCGACTGAGCGTTTCCCAACCGAGGCCGAACCGCTGCATCGTGCCGAGCGAGAAGCTCTCGACGACGACGTCCGCCCAGTCCGCGAGGCGCCGCGCGACGGCTCGGCCTTCGGGCGTTCCCAGATCCAGCCCGAGGCCGAGCTTCGAGGTATTGAAGTTCGCGTGGAACTGTGCGCGCTGAATGCCAGGCTCGTCGTCCAGGAAGGGCGGGAGGTGGCGCAGCACGTCGACACGGGCCTCGCTTTCGACGTGCACCACCGTCGCGCCGTGATCCGCGAGCGCCTTTGCGATGAGGGGACCGACGCCGACCCAGGCGAAGTCGGCCACCTTGAGACCGGCGAACGGGCGATCCCCACGCTCGCGCGCCTGCGGTGGGTGCAGCCGAGGCGAGGCCCACGAGACGTTGCCGGACTCGGCGCGGCGCGGCGCGGGCGTGCGCAGCGCGAGCGGCGTTTCGGAGAAGCGCGCGAACGAGCCAGGGTGGATGCGGCCGCCGACCTCCACCCAATAGCTGCGCGCCTGAAGCTGCGGGTCGTCGCGCAAGTCGGCGATGGTTTTGACGGGTGCGATCAAGACGCCGCGCTCGACGGCGAAGCGCATCACCTCCGCCTTCGTGCGCTTGGCTACGTGCGCGGTGATTGCGTCGAAGACGCGGCTCATCTCGGGAGCGCTCACGCGCTCCTGGACGAGATCGCGAATCCAGTGAGACCAATCGCGCCCGCGAAGATCCGCAGGCAGGGCGGCCGCCTCTTCGGCCCACGTGGCGAGCGCATGCGTCGCGAGCTCGCCCACGCGCGGCAGGCCCAGGGCCGCGAACGCCCAGCCGTCCGCGCACCGCAATAACTTGGGCACGTCGAGCCCGGGGGCGATCTGCGGCGCCGGATCCGCGCGCCACTCGCTCGTGCCCGGCGGGTCGTGACCCGTGACGCTCGGGAAGCCCGTCGCGTTCATCAGCGTCCACACCACTGCGGCCTGCATCGACACGTCGAGGTGCTGGCCGAGCCCGCTGCGCTCCCGCTCGCACAGCGCGATCGCGACGTCTGCGGCCGATTGCACCGCCGCGTGGAACGCGGCCTGCGGGTATCCGACGGGGAGCGGCGGCCGGTCGCCGTCGCCCTGGAGCCCGAGGAGGCCGCCAGCGGCTTCGAGAGTGAGCTCGGTTGCGGGCGCCGCAGCGAGCGGTCCGTCCTGACCGAAGGGCGTGATCGAGGCGTAGATCAGCGCCGAGTTGACGCGCTGCACCGAGGTGTAGTCGAGCTCGTGCCGCGCGAGGGCGCCAGGGCCGAACGACTCGAGAAACACGTCGGCATCGCGGAGCAAGGAGCGCAGCGTTGCGGCACCGGAATCAGAGAGCGCGTCGAGGACGATGCTGCGCTTGCCGAGTGCGACAGCTGCCCAGTAGAGCGAGACCTCCGCATCGCCGGCGCCATCTCGCTCGAACGGACCGATCCCGCGCGCAGCCGCGCCGGACGTCGGCTCGAGCTTCACGACGTCAGCACCGAGATCGGCGAGCACGCGCCCCGCGAGCTCCGCGCGTTCCGTCGTCGCGTCGAGAACGCGAATGCCGGCGAGGGGGCCGCCGCCGCTCATGAGGAGGTGCTCCGCCGCTCGCGCGCGCGGCAGACGGCGTGCGGCCTCATCACGGCCGCAGGTCCGGAACGCCGGAGCGGATCGACTGGCCGCCATCGACGACGTAGGCGGCGCCCGTGACGTAGGCGGCCTCGTCGCTCGCGAGGAAGAGAACCACGTTCGCGACGTCCTCCGGCCGGCCGAGGCGGCGCAGCGGGACGCGAGATCCGATGCGCTCTCGCGCGCCTGGATCTGTTAGGTACGCGCGCTGGACTGCCGGCGTCTCAATCAAGCCCGGGCAGACGCAGTTCACGCGAACGCCGTGGCGCGCGGCTTCGAGTGCAGCGGCGCGCGTGAGATTGACGACGGCGGCCTTCGCGGCGTTGTAGGCTGACATGCCGTCGTCGCCGCCGAGCCCGGAGATCGACGCCGTGTTCACGATCGCCCCGCTGCCCTGCGGAATCATCACCTCGAAAGCCGCGCGAATCCCGAAGAAGACGGCGTCCTGCGTGACGCGGATCGTTCGCGACCACGCCTCGTCGCTGAGCTTTTGGATGCGGTTCGCGCGTGCCCAGAAGGCGTTATTCACGACGATGTCCAAGCGCCCGAACGCGGCGCGCGCGGCCTCGACCATCCGCCGGCTGCTTGCAGGATCGGAGACGTCGAGCTCGAGGAAGTCGGCACCCCGCAGCTCGGCCTGCAGGCGCTTTCCGCGCTCGGCATCGAGGTCGACGATGAGGACGCGCGCGCCCTCGGCGCAGAAGCGTCGGACGATCGCCTCGCCGATTCCGGATGCGCCGCCCGTGACGAGCGCTCCGCGCCCCGCGAGCCGATCACCCGCCATGGGCGTCTCCGGCTCGGCTGCGCGCGCGGCGGTCGGCGGAAGCCCGAGCCCGCGAGTGAGTCGCGCGATCGTCTCTCATCTGGGTCGCCTCCGACGCGAGCGTTCAGCGAGCCCGCAGGGCCGCGGTGAAATCCGTCTGGGGATCGGGATTGCGGCGCGCGAGGATCCCGTCGAAACGCTGCCGGAGGGCGCCGTCGAGGCGCGCTCCGTGCGGCAGGATCCAGAAGCGCTCTTCGCGAAGCGCCGCCAGGACCTCGTCCGCGACGGACTCCGGAGGCAGAACGCCCGGCATCGCCCGCAAGCGCGCCGTAAGGGCGCCTTCTCCACCGGCGAGCTTGTCGCGCTCCGCGGCGGAGCCGCCGTCGAGCAACGCGTTCGGCCGGTTCCTCGCCGCCGCGAAGATGCGCGTGTCGACCAGCCCCGGGCAGAGCACGGAGACGCCGACGCGCGCGTTCGCCGCGGAAAGATCGTGATAGAGCGACTCCGAGATGCTGACTACCGCGTGCTTCGAGGCGCCGTAGATGCCGCGCCCCGAGATCAGACCGGCGAGCGACGCCGTGTTCACGACGTGGCCGGGGTCGCCGCGCTCGAGCATGCGCGGGAGGAAGGCGCGAATGCCATGCACGACCCCCCAGAGGTTCACGCCGAGCGTCCACTCCCAGTCCCGCAGCGTGTTCTCCCACAGGTAGGCGCCGCTCGTGTTGCCCCACACCCCCGCGTTGTTGCACAGCACGTGGACGCCGCCGAAGGCGTCGAAGGCGGCGCGCGCGAGGCGCTCGACATCCTCGGCTCGCGACACGTCGGCCACGACGCTCTCTACCCGCGCGCCCTGAGCCGCGAGCGCCGCCGCGCATTCGGCGAGCGCCCCAGCCTCCACATCCGCGACCACGACGGGCATGCCCTCGTGCGCAAAGCGCTGCGCGAGGGCGCGGCCGATCCCGCTGGCCGCCCCCGTGACGACCGCCACGCGCCCCCGAAGCTCACGCACGACGTCGCACCTCCGGTCGGCACGCTAGGCGATTTCCAATCCGACTTTCAATTGCCGATCGGAACGGAGTCCCGTTCACGTGAGCGTCCGGCCGCCGTCGACCACGATCGTCTGCCCGCAGACGAAGCTTGCCTCCTGCGAGCACAGGAAGCGGATCACGTTCGCGACCTCGTCCGGCGTAGCGAGACGTCCGAGCGGCGTCGCCGCAGCCAACTCGGCGCGAACGCGGCTCTCGAACTCCGCGCCAGCGTAGAGCCGGGCAGGTCGCAGGCGAGCGCGAGCTCGCAGCCACCGCCGTAAACGAGGCCGTTCGGCGCAGCGATGGTCAGAACGCCGAGATCCTCGATCCCTGTGCCCCGCCAACTCGGCGAGCGCTGCGATGTCCGCGCCCGCAGAGAAGGCGCGGCCGTTCCCCGTCATCACGAGCGCTCGCAGGGCGGTATCGGCGCGCAGCGCATTGGCCAGCGGGCGTGCTCGCGCACCACGTCGGCGTTCGCGTTGAGCTTTGCGGGTCGGTTGAGTCGCACGACGGCGATCGCACCTTCGCGATCGTACTCGACCGCAGCGGCGGTCTGGTGCGTTCGGCGCGGGAGCGAAGGGCGACTTCTCGCCGGCGTGTTCCGTGCGGCTGCAATCCTACTCACAATTGGCTGATGGGATTCGTGGAAAACGCGATCGGGCGTGCGCGCCTGAGACAGGCCGTTGTCGATCGGCAACGATGGCATACTATCCTACCACCGTACGAAGGAGCGACATGCCGGGTCTCTCGGGGCTGCGCGGCCACGCGGTACTGGTGACGGGAGCCGCGAGCGGGATTGGGCGGGCGATCGCCGTGCGTTTGGGGGAAGAGGGCGCCCACGTCGGCATCCTCGACGTGAACGAGGCGGGCGCCGCGGAGACGGTGGCGCTGATCCGCCGCGCGGGTGGCTCGGCCGCGGCCTCGCGCGTCGACATCACCGATGCCGGAGCGGTCGAGCGCGGCGTGGCCCAGCTCGAATCGGAGCTGGGGCTGCTTCGCGGGCTCGTGAACAACGCGGGCTGGGACGTCGCGAAACCGTTCCTCGAAACCGACCCAGCGCTCTGGCGCAAGGTGATCGACATCAACCTCTATGGCCCCCTCCACGTGACGAAGGCTGTCTTGTCCCGCATGGTGGCTCGCCAACACGGGCGCATCGTCTCCATTGCCTCCGACGCGGGGCGCGTCGGTTCGTCCGGCGAAGCCGTCTACTCGGCGTGTAAGGGGGGCATCGTCGCGTTCAGCAAGTCGGTCGCACGAGAGGTGGCTCGCCACGGCGTCACGCTGAACTGCGTTTGCCCCGGGCCCACCGACACGCCGCTCTTCGCGAGCGTCGATGCGAGCGGGAAGCTGCAGGCCGCGCTCCAGCGCGCGATTCCGCTGAAGCGGCTCGCGCAGCCGGCGGATTACCCGGGCCTCGTCGCGTTCCTGCTGAGCGACGACGCCGCGTTCATCACTGGCCAGACGATCAGCGTCTCCGGTGGTCTCACGATGGCTTGAGCGCGCAGCCGCTGAAAGGACTCACACGATGACCGTCGATAATGAGAAATCGCCCGACCACGCCGGTACCGCTCCTGCGCGTTACGACGCGATCATCGTCGGCGCCGGTATGGCGGGCATGTATCAGCTCCATCGCCTGCGCGAGCTCGGGCTCTCGGTGCGCGTGTTCGAGACCGGCGGCGGAATCGGCGGAACGTGGTACTGGAACCGCTACCCGGGGGCTCGCTTCGACTCCGAGAGCTACAGCTACGGCTACTCCTTCGACGACGAGCTCCTCCGAGAGTGGGACTGGAGCGAGCATTTTGCGCCGCAGCCCGAGACGCTCCGCTACCTCGAGCGCGTCGCCGACAAGCTCGATCTGCGCCGCGACATCGAGTTCCACGCGCGCGTCGCTGCCGCGCGTTACGACGAGCGCGCGGACGAGTGGGAAATCGAGCTCGAGAGTGGTGGACACGCGCGCGCGCGCTTCCTGATCACGGCGATCGGAGTCCTCTCGGCGCCGACGTCACCCAACATCGCGGGGCTCGACTCGTTCAGCGGCCCCGTCTACCACACGGCGCGCTGGCCTCATCACCCGGTCGACTTCAGTGGCAAGCGCGTCGCTGTGATCGGAACTGGAGCAACGGGCGTCCAGGTGATCCAGGAAGTCGCGAAGACGGCGCAGCGCTTGGTCGTCTTCCAGCGCACGCCGAACTACTGCGCTCCGCTCGGCAACGGGCCGATCGACGCGGAGACGCAGCGCCGGATCAAGGCGAGCTACCCCGAGATCTTCGCGAAGTGCCGGGCCTCGCGTGGCAGCTTCCTGCACGAGGCGGACCCGCGGCTCACGTTCGAAGTCTCGGCCGAGGAGCGCGAGGCGTTCTGGGAGAAGCTCTATCTCGAGCGCGGCTTCGGCATCTGGCTGGGAAACTTCCGCGACATGATCGTGAGCCGGGAGGCGAACGACGCCATCAGCGACTTCATTCGCAAGAAGATCCGTCAGCGGGTTCGGAACCCCGAGGTGGCGGAAAAGCTGTGCCCGAAGAACCACGGCTTCGGCACGCGGCGCGTGCCGCTCGAGACCCGGTATTACGAGGTCTACAACCAGGACAACGTCGAGCTGGTCGATTTGCGTGAAACGCCGATCCAGCGCGTCACGGCGCAGGGCATCGAGACGACGAGCGGGACGCACGCACTCGACCTGATCATTTGCGCTACCGGGTTCGACGCGATCACGGGCGCATTCGATCGCATCGACATCCGCGGCGTTGGCGGCCAGCGGCTGAAGGACAAATGGGCGGACGGGCCGCGGACTCTGCTCGGTCTGCAGACCGCGGGCTTCCCGAATCTGCTCACGCTCGTCGGTCCGCACAACGCCGCCACGTTCTGCAACATCCCGCGCTGCATCGAGCAGAACGTCGAGTGGGTGACCGACCTGCTTCGCTACATGCGAGCGAAGGGACATCAGCGCATCGAGGCCACGCCCGCTGCCGAGGAGGCCTGGACGCAGCACGTCTACGAGACGGTCGCCTTCACGTTGCTGCCAACGGCAGATTCCTGGTTCATGGGGGTGAACCAGAACCTGCCCAACAAGAAGAAGACCTTCTTGGCATACCTGGGCGGCGCGCCGGCCTATCGCGCCCGTTGCGACGAGATCGCGGCGAAAGACTACGAGGGCTTCAAGCTCGGCCGATCGGCGAAGCGAGATCCGCGCGCCGGTCCTCGCGGCGGCAGGCCCCGCGCCGCCGGAGTCACGCCGAGAAGTCGATGACCTGACGCGCGACCTCGCCGGTCTTCAGCGCCGCCATTCCGTCGTTGATCTGCGCCAGCTGGATGCGCCGCGAGATCAGCGGGTCGAGATGCAGGCGCCCCGACAGGTAGAAGTCCACGAAGCGCGGCATGTCGATGCGGAAGCGGTTCGACCCCATCATCGAGCCCTGCAGCTTCTTCTCCGACAGCAAGTCGAAGCCGGGGATCTCGATCATTTGCCCCGCCGGCACCATCCCGATGATCGTCGCCGTTCCGCCCACACGGAGCATCTTCCACGCCTGCTCGCAGGTGGCCTTGAGTCCGATCGCCTCAAACGAGTAGTCGACGCCCCCGCTGGTCAGCTCCTTCACCTGAGCCACGGGGTCGCCTTTGCTCGCATCGACCACGTCGGTCGCGCCAAAGCGGCGCGCCAGCTCGAGCTTCGAGGCCACTCGATCGACGGCGATGATGCGCCCCGCACCTGCGATCTCGGCGCCGTTGATCGCAGCGAGCCCAACGCCGCCGCAGCCGATCACCGCGACGGTCGAGCCGGCCTCTACGTTCGCGGTGCGCAGCACGGCGCCCGCGCCCGTCGTGACACCACAGCCGATCAGCGCGGCGCGGTCGAGCGGCATCTCCTTGCGGACCTTCACCACCGCGTTCTCGTGCACGAGCATCTCCTCCGCGTAGGAGGAGAGGTGAGCGAACTGCTGCACGGGCTGGCCGTCCCTCGACAAACGCGGCCGCTCGCCGGGCTTGCGCGCCGTTGCGCGGCCGCCGCAGCGGTTTGGGAAGCCGGACAGGCAGTGCTCGCAGTGTCCACAGAACACGGAGAGGCAGGTGATCACGGCGTCGCCGGGCTTCACGTACTCCACGTCGGACCCCACCTCCTCGACGATGCCCGCCGACTCGTGGCCGAGCACCGCAGGCGCGGGAAAGGGGAAGAGACCCTCCACAAAGTGGAGGTCGCTGTGGCAGATCCCAGCGAAGGCTGTGCGCACACGAACCTCGCGCGGCCCCGGCGCGTCGAGGGTGACGTCCTCGATCGTGAGCGGCTGGTGGGCTCCGTGGAAGACTGCGGCCTTCATGTTTCCTCCGCGCCGCCGCGGGGGCGACTCCGATCAACATTCGAGGTTTCCGATCGACTATAGTGCCTTCGAAGTGGCGCGCGGCGGAAAAATCGGCGGCCGCCCGGCGGTTCTCGGGCCACCGACACCGTCCTGCCTCGGTCGGACGACCGGTCCGTCGTTGCGTTGCCGATCGGCAACGAACTAGCGTGGGTCGGCAAATCCGCGTGCGATTCGGCACGAGTGGATGCGGGGAGGCGATCGGTGGCGAAGACCTTCGAGGAGCGGTTCGACGCGGCGGTTGCGAAAGGTTTCCTCGAGTCGAACGGGAGGCTGGCGGGCCTGCCGCGTTACCTCGGTTTGCGCATCGTCGACGTCGGTCCCGGCACGCTCGCGGCCGAGATGGAAGTGACGGAAGAGCTGCTCACGCCGTTCGGGAACATTCACGGCGGGGTGCTCTCCGCCCTCAGCGATCACGTGCTCGGCTGCGTGTGTTACCCGCTGATGAAACGCGGGCAGTGGGCCGCCACCACCGAGTTCAAGATCAACCTGGTGGCGCCGGTCAGCCGCGGCACGGTGCGCGCGGAGGCCACCGTCGCGTCGATGTCGAAGTCGCAGGCCGTCGTCCGCATCGAGATCAAGAACGACGGAAGGCTCGCCGGACTGGCGCAGGGGACGGTCACGATTCGCGATCCCAAGGGAAGCTGAAGCGACGGCGGCGGCGCGCACGCGCCATCCCTAACACTTGGAAGGTTTGACGTGGATGGGCTCTACTTCGAGGACTACGCGGCCGGCACGCTTTTCGAGACCCACCGGCGCACGATCACGGAGACCGACCTCGTCAACTTCGTTGGCGTGTCGGGCATGTTCGAGTCCTTGTTCATCGACGTCGAGTCGCTGCGCGACACACCCTATCGCGGCCGCGTCGCGCCCGGCGCACTGACCTACGCGATTGCGGAAGGTCTCGTGATCCAGCGCGGCGCTTTGCAGGGGCGCGGCCTCGCGTTTCTCGGCGCCGAGATCGCCGTGAAGGCTCCGGTGTACGTCGGGGACACGTTGCGCGTGCGCGCCGAGCACGTGAGCTCGCGCGAGACGCGCCGCACGGACCGCGGCATCGTGACGACGCGGCAGCACGTGGTGAACCAGCGCGGCGAGGAGGTGATGACGTACACCGCCACGCGGATGATTCGCCGCCGCGCTGCCTCGGAAGGCGTTTGAACCGGATCGGCGCGGCGATGCCGGTCGCACGGCCACGCGCTGCTCGCGTCCCCGCGATCGACTTGGTCAAACCTCTGCCGGGAGCTTGCTCACGTCGACGCGATACATCTCCACCGCGCTCTTGAAGCACATCTGCTCCACTTCCGCCGCGGGCACGCCCGCGAGGCTGCGCGCGAGCGTGGGCATCGAGTTCGGCCAGATCGAGTCGTGGTGGGGATAGTCGTTGCCCCACACGAGGTTGCGCAGCCCAATCTCGTGGCGTGTGCGCACGCCGATCTCGTCGTCTTCGAAGGTCACGCAGAAGTTGCGGTGGAAGTAGTCGCTGGGCTTCAGCGTCAGGTAGTCGACGGCGAACTTCGGCGAGCGATAGGTCGCGTGATCGAGGCGAGAGATCACGTGCGCGACCCAACCCGTCTCGAACTCCGAGATCACGAGCTTCAGGCGCGGGAAGCGCTCGACCACGCCGCCGCAGATCAGGTCGATCATCGAGTTCACGGCCGTCGTGAAGGCCAGCGTGTAGCCCTTGATCGTGCCGCTCGGCGTGCCCCAGTGCGCCGGCATCCCTGCATCCCAAGAAGTGCCGACGAAGATGTGCATGGTGAGCGGGAGATCCAGCGCTTGTGCCGCCGCCCAGAAGCGGTCGTAGTCGGCGTGGCAATAGGGTCGGTCCGGCGGCACGTGCGCGGGGATCATGAAGCCGCGCACCCCCTTGCGCGCGGCGCGCTCCATCTCCGCGAGCGCAGCATCGACGTCGGGCAGCGGCAGGCAGCCGATGCCGATCAGGCGCTCGGGCGCGACCGCGCAGTAGTCGACGACCCAGTCGTTGTGACGCTCGAACACGGCGCGCACGACGTCGCGGTCGGGAATCGCGTAGGTGAACATGTTGAGGCTCGGGTACATCACCTCGCCGCATACGCCGTCCCGCGCCTGCTCGGCGAGCCGCTTGGTCGGATCCAGCACGCCTGGATTGAGTCCCTCGTAGCCGCGCGCGATCAGCTCGTCGGTGGCCGGATCGTCGAGACGGTGCCCCGCGATGCCGAGCCGCCCCACGGGGATCGGTGGCGCGCCGGGCAGCATCAGCCAGTCGCCGCGGTTTCCGCGCCAGTCGCGGGCGATGCGTGGCGCGCGGTCGCCGAAGCGCGGCCCCAAGCCTTCGAACACCTCGCGCGCCTCCACGAGGTGTGAGTCGCAGGAGTAGTACCGCATGGCGTCCTCCTTCGTTTCTAGTAACCCAGCCGCTTGTCGACCACGCCGACGAGCAGTTCGCCGGATCGCGCGCGGCGCAAGTTCTCGCAGAAGCGCTCGATGTTACGCGCCGCACGGAGCTGACTCGCGCCGGCCGTGTGCGGCGTCATCACGACGTTGGGGAAGCTCCAGAGCGGGTGCTCGGCGGGGAGCGGCTCCTGGGGCGCCACGTCGAGCGCGGCTCCGCCGCAGCGGCCGTCGCGCAGCGCGCGCACCAGCGCGTCGCCGTCGACGACCTCGCCGCGCGTCACATTCACGAGCAGCGCGCCGCGCTTCATCGCCGAGAAGGCCTCGTCGTCGAACAGCCCGCGCGTCTCGGGCGTTAGCGGCGCGCCGATCGCCACCACGTCAGAGCTCGCGAGCAGCTGGGTCAGCCGCGTGAGGTCCCAGACTTCCGCGACGCCATCCGACGGCGCAACGGGCCACGCATCGACGGCGAGCACGTGCATGCCGAACGCGACGGCGCGGCGCGCGAGGGCGCGGCCCGTCCCTCCGAAGCCGACCACGCCAAGCGTCAGGCCCTCGAGCTCGAGCTCCCGCCGGCGCATCTCCTCGCGTGCCTTCCACGCCTCGGGGCCCAGCCGGATCGAGGTCGCGATCTCGCGCGTGAGGGCGAGCAAGAGGCCGAACGCCGTGTCGGCCAGGTGCCCGCCCACGAGCCCTTTCTCGCCGCTCAACACGACTCGCGAGTCGCGCATGGCCGGATACAGAAACATGTCCATGCCCGAGGCGATCGCGTGCACCCAGCGAAGGCGCGGTGCCGCGCTGAAGAGCGGCTCGGGAATGAAGCCGAGAATGATCTCCGCCTCCGCTGCGAGCGCGAGCGCTTCGCGCAGGCCATTCGCCACGCGCACGGTCGAGCCCGGCGGCGCCGCATCGCGGATGCGCGCGAGCTCAGCTTCCGAGATCGTGGGCAGGGTGAGCCCGAGCAGTACCAAGATCGTGACGGGACGGTCGATGCGCAGATCGTTCACTGCAGCTCCACCTCCACGGTGCCAACTCCCGCGTACTCCGCGCGCCATTGCTCGCCGGCTCGCGCATCGAAGCGGGCGAACGCGCCCGTAATCACATGCTGGCCGGGCTCGAGCGCGCGCCCGTGTGCTGCGAGGACACGCGCGAGGCGGCACAGCGAGTCGAGATGGTCGTCGAGCTCGTCGCGGCTCACGCCGGAGTAGACGCGCTCGCCGTTGCGGTAGAGCTCGCAGCGCACGGCGCCGAGATCGAGGGCACCCGGGGAAACACCGCCGCCCGCCACGATCCCCCATTGCGTGAGGCAGTCGGTGACGAAAGCCGGGAAGTCGGGGCGCGCCGACCCGGAGCGCCGCTCGTTGAGCTCGAAGCCGGCAGACACTCGCGACAGAGAGGCTGCGATCTCGTCGCGGGTTGGCTGCGCGCCGGCGACACGCCGCCCGATCGTGAAGCACAGCTCCGGCTCGATCGACGGCCGCGCGATCTCCGCGGCGCGGATGCGCACTCCGCTCGCGAAGACTCGGCTCGCGAGCACGTACCCGAATGGGCGGGCGTCGACGCCGAGCGCGCGGCGCGCGCGATCGGACGTGAGGCCGATCTTCCAACCCGCGAGGCTGTCGCCGCGCGCGAGCCTGTGCGCGAGCAGCCCGAGCTGCACCTCGAGCGCCTCGTCGAGGCTGAGCGCACCATTCAGCCACTCCGGGCAGTAGTCGCCGCTCTCGCGAGCGTCCCAGAGGCGCGTTGTTATTGCGGCGAGATCCATGCACGCTCCGTTGGCCGGGGGTCGCGATGCTACTTCCGTTCGCGCCCGATCTGGGCTCCGTCCGGCGCGCGCGGGGCGACTGCATCGCTTGCTTCCGTCCGGAGCCGGGCTTTGCTTCGAGCGGGGACGTGCGGCGCCAGGAAGTCGACGACGGCGCGGTTGAAGGCATCGGCGCAATGGAGGTTCACCGCGTGCCCGGCCGGCAGTCGCACGACTCGCAGCTGGGGCATGGCCTTCTCCGCGAATTCGCAGTGCGCCGCAAAGCGGCTCTCGCGCTCTCCCACGACGAGCAGGCTCGGCACCGTGTTCGCGTGAATCTGCGCGCGCACCGAGGACGTCGTGACCGTGTGCAGGGCCGTCAGGCCGACGCCCTGCGGGCTGTGGAGCTCGGCATCCGCGACGAGCGGCGCCTGAAGCTCCCGAGGGAGGCGGCCGTGCTTCGGGTGGATCGCCATGCGCTCGAGGGCGCCGCGGCCCTCCCGCGCCAGCTCCGCGCCGAGCGCCTCCATCGCGGGCCGCAGACTCGGGCCCCACTCGGGCTCGGCGAATGCGGAGTTCGAATTGGTGAACACTTGTGCCACGACCCGGCTCGGGTGATCGAGCGCGTAGCGCAGGGTCAGCGCTGCGCCGAGCGATTGGCCCACCACGAACCAGCGCGCCGCGCCGAGCGCCTCGCGGATCCTCTCGAACTCGCGGCAATAGCTCTCGGGCGAGTAGAGCCGGGGATCCGCCGGCGCGGGCGAGCGCCCGTGCCCGAGCAGCTCCACGACGACGGGGCGCGCAAACGGCGTCAGCGCGGCGAGGTTGGGAGCCCACTGCGCGCGGCTCGAGAGCATCCCATGCACGAGAAGCACGTGGGGCCCGCGCGAGCCATGAACCTCGTAGTGCAGCTGCGAACGGCTCGAGATCGTCATGCGCGCTCCGATCGATCCGCTGCAGTCCACGGGGTCGAGCGACCGACCGCGGCTCGGCGGTTGCCCCTAATAGATCGACATCCCGCCTTCCGCAGGCAGGATCGCGCCGTTCACCATGCGCGACTCGTCCGAGGCGAGGAACAGCGCGATGCGCGCGATGTCGATGGGCTCGCCCACGCCGAACGGGTAATGCTTGCGCGTCCGCTCGATCACCGAGCTCTCGTCGCCGGCGCCGAAGCGGCTCGCCACGCGTTGGCTGAGCACGAAACCCGGGCAGATCGCGTTCGCGCGCACGCCCTTGCTGGCATAGACGGCGGCCAGCGACCTCGTGAGCGAGATGACGCCGCCCTTGGCGGCCGAGTAGACGTGCGTGGGAACGCCCTTCAGCGCAGCCACGGAAGACATGTTGACGATCGCGCCGCCGCCCGCCTGGATCAGCGCAGGGATCGCGTGGCGGCACAGCAGCAGCGTACCTTTGAGGTCGAGTGAGATGGTGAAGTCGAAGACGGAGAGATCGACTTCCGTCACCGGCTTGTCCGCCGCGACCGAGCCGCCCGCGCAGTTGTAGAGCACGTCGAGCTTGCCGAAGCGCTCCAGCGTGGCCGCGACCGCCCGCGCTGCATCGGCGTCCGACGTGACGTCGGTCTCGACGAAGAGCGCCTCTCCTCCGCCCGCGCGGATCGCCTGTTCCGTGCTTTGCCCAAACTCGGGCTTCAGCTCGGCGATCGCGACGCGTGCGCCCTCTTCGGCGAACAGCAGCGCGGCGGCGCGTCCGATTCCGTCCCCCGCGCCCGTGATCAGCGCGACCTTGTTCTCGAGCCTCCTCGACATGTGCTCCTTTCCCGCGAGCTGCCGCAGCGCGGCGTGTTCGTCAGAGCAGCGCCTTCAACAGCTTGCGCGTGCGTGCGCCGTCCTCGGGCGTGGGCTCGAGCTCGGTCGCGCGCAGGTCCGTCGCGCCCGTGTGCGCGAGCGCCGCGATGGACTCTCGCACGCGGCCTTCGTCGCCGATCAGGCAGATGTCCTCGGGGCCCTGCGCGCCTTCGCGATCCAGCATCGCGCGATAAGACGCGAGTCCGGCATAACGCTTCAGCTTCTCGGCCGCGTAGCGCCGCGCGCGCTCGACATCGTCCGTGACGCACACGGGCAGCCCGACGACGATGCGCGGGGCAGGGCGTCCCGCGCGGGCCGCGGCCGCGCGCACGCGCGGGACGATGTGATGGGCGACGGTCTCGACACCGCACATCCAGGTCACGGTGCCGTCGGCGTCGCCGCCGGCGCATTCGAGCATGCGCGGTCCGAAGCCTGCGACGAGCAGCGGCACCGGCGGCGCCGCGACGGTGAGCGCGCCGCGCGCGACCAGATGCTCACCCGCGACGTTGGCGGGCTCGCCGCGCAGGAGCGGACGCAGCGCGGCGACGTACTCACGAGTGTGACGGAGCGGGTGTGCGTACGACGCCCCCCACATCTGCTCCACGATCGGCTTGTGGGACGGCCCGATTCCGAGCACCAGGCGCCCGCCGATCGCCTGCTGCACGGTCATCGCCTGCAACGCGAGAGCGGTCGGGTGACGCGGGTAGGTCGGGACGATCGCCGTACCGAGCTCGATTTCGGGCACAGTGGTTCCCACGATCGCGAACGCCGTCAGCGCGTCCACGCCGAAGATCTGCGAGAGCCAGTAGCTCCGGAAGCCATCGGCGGCGCCGACGCGCGCGTGCTCCAGCACGTCGCTCACGCGATTGAAATCGCCGCCGCCGTTGAGCCCGATCCTCATCGCGCCTCCTCAGAACACACCGTTTGCCGTCGGCAGCCGAAGGTGACCCCAGCTGCTCGGCGCCCGATGCGTCTGCACCTGCCAGGTCGCGTCCTCGACCGTGCGGGCCCCAGAGCCGTATTCGACTTCGAAGCCCGATGGGCTGCGCACATAGAAGGACAGCATGTGGTCGTTCGTGTGGCGGCCGAGCGTTGTCGCGAGCGGGGCGCCCCGCTGGTGGCACAGGAAGTACGTGAACCCGACGTCGTCCAGCGAGCGCGCCTGCAGCATGAAGTGCAGAAGGCGTTTCGGAAGCGGCGCCTCGACGAAAGCGAGCGTGTGATGGCGCGCGTTGCAGTGCAGGAAGGTGACGTCGGCGCTGCGCCCCGGCATCAGCTCGATCGCCACGCGGTCGCTGAGGCGCATGCCGAGCAGATCGCGGTAGAAGGCGAGGCTCTCGCGCGCGCTTCTCACGGCGAGCACGATGTGGCCGAGCCGTTGGTCCCCGGTGACGAATCCCGAAAGCGCGCGCGGCGAACGAAACGGCTGCTCGAACGTCTGCAGCGGTTCGTAATAGATCTCGCCAGCGATGCGATCGGGGTCCTCGAAGCGCACGAGCCCCGCGACGCGGCGGCGGCGGAGCAGCTCGGGGCTCGCCTCTTCGAGCTTCACGCCGGCGGCGCGCAGCCGCTCGCGGACGGACTCGAGAGCGCGCTCGTCGGCGACCTGCCAGCCCGCAAAGGCGATGTCGTCACGGCCGCCGGGCTCGGCGACGACGCGGTGATGCTGCTCATCGAGCCGCAGGTAGAGCGCTTCGTCGGAGCTGTCCTCGGAAACCTCCATGCCGAGCAGCTCCGTCGCGAACTCGCGCCACGCTGGGAGGCTCGAGACCGAGAGCCCGAGATATCCGAGCATTCGTACGCGTTCCACGAGACCTCCTCTGGCCGCGAGCGCTCAAGCGCCGCGCGGAACGATCGGAACGAGCGAGGCCTTCTCCCACGCCGAGCGCCGCGCACGCTTCCGATGCGGCTTCGCCCCCGGCAGTCGCGCGATCATCGCCGGGAGCCGCCGCGCGACGGGGGGGGCCGCTGCGAAGCGACCTCCGCTCCAGCGAGCGAGCCGAAGCCTGCGGGTGGGTTGCACGTCGCGTCGCGCCTAGACGAGGAAAGTGAGGTTGTCGATCACCTCGTCGTTCGCGACCAGCTCCACCTTCTTGTAAGCGATGCGGAGATCGTCTCCCTCCCGCCGCAGCCGGTAGCGTGAGAATCCGGCGAGCAAGCGCTGCTCGCCGAGCCGCATCTCGACGAGATGGAACACGGCGCACACCTCGATCTCACCGTGCGCCGCGCGGCCGAGCTCGACGTTGGTCACGCTGCGGCGCATACGCGAGGGCGGGATCTGCGTGTAGGCGTCGCCCGTCTTCAGCCGCGCGACCTGCGCCTCGAGCTGGGGCCGCGGCGCGTAAACGATCGAGACGTGGTGGGACGGATCGACCTCGTCGCGATTCGACGGGATCCAGTAGAGCGCGTCGGGCGTGAACAGGTCGAGCCACTCCTGATAACGGCTCTCGTCCATCAGCCGCGCCTCTCGGTAGAGGAAAGCCTCGACTTGCGCGCGCTCCGCCGTCACGCCTCGGCCTCACCCGTCATGAGGCGCTTCCAGTGCCGCCACATCGCGCGCTGCGGCACTTCGTCCGTCATCTGCCCGTAGCGCGTTCCGTCGGCGTCGGTCTTCTCGCGGTGAAGGCCCCGCTCGAAGCGCAGCCAGGGATCGACCGTGCACTCGAGCCCAGCGCGCACGCGCTTGAACATCTCGATGTCGTCGGGAACGCCTCCGCCCGCCGGGCCATAGAACGCCTCGTGTGCGCGCAGCCGCATCGCGTTCAGCTCGTCGGGCGCTCCGGCGAGCAGCACCGGGTTCAAGAAGACCTCGGTGCGGTCGCAGCTGACGGGGCGGATCGTGCGAATCTGGTTCTGCAGCACCACCAGATTCGGGAACACGTGCATGTGCGTCCCGCCGATGCGGATCAGCTCCTCCGCGCGGCGCTCGCCGTGGCGCGCGACCATCGCTTCCCAATAACTTTTGCCCCACGGCGCCTGCCTCAGCAGCTCGAGCCGCCGGAGCGTGGCGGGACTCGCGAGGTTGTAGGCGCGCGAGTCGAGCATGCTGTGCCCACGGCCGAGGTCGCGCGCTCTGCCGGCCGACTCGCCGGAGAAGAGGTCCATACGAACGCCATTGAGCTCCTGGATCACGTGGAAAAAGGCCTGGTGCGCGAAGTTCGGGTGGTAGCCGTCGATGGAGTTCTCCATCTGCAGCTTCCAGTTCGCGGCGTACCCGTACTTGTTGGTGCCCGAGCGCGCGATCACCTCGCCCTGCGGCGCGAGATCGCAGAACAGGTCGATCTGTTCGCGCACTGGGGCGCCGAGATGCTCGGCGAGCATCTGTCCTTCGGCGGAGAGGCTCGCAAACACGAAGCCGCGGTAGCCATCGACGCGGGGCGGGGCGGCGAGGCTCCACGCTGCCTTGTCGAAGTTCGGCCCGTAGCCGTCGGCGTAGGGCATGCCGCGCAGGCGCCCGTCGCAGCCGAAGCTCCAGCCGTGATACGCGCAGCGCAGCACGCGTGCATTGCCCCTCGCCGTTTGACAGAGCGTCGCGGCGCGGTGCGAACAACGATTCATCAGCACGCGCGCGCGGCCGTCCTCGCCGCGGATCAGCAGCACGGACTGGCGCCCGATCCACGCCTGCTTGAAATCCCCTGGCTCGGGAATCTCGGATTCGTGGCCGACGTAGACCCAGGTGCGGTGGTAGATGCGCTCGAGCTCGTCCTCGAACACGCGGGGGTCGCGGTAGCAGTCGGCGTGGACGCGGGTTTCTTCCACGAGCTGGTCGTAGTCGATGGGGCTGGACCGAGGCGACATCTCCGACCTCGCGGCGCGGCGAGCACTACTGCCGGCGCAGAAAAGGCGCACCGTTTCCGATCGGAAAAAGCGTACTATGAGCGAAAAGGGCGCGTCAAGCTGAGCCGCGCGTTCTTACGGCGGCCGACGCACTCACTCCCGCCGCACGATGCGATAGATGGTCGACCCCGCCGCGACTGGCGCGCCGCCGCTTCCCGTGACTTCAATGCGCGAGTGGATCAGCGGGCCGTCGGCGCCGACGGCGCGGGCGTCAATGACGACGTCGCCCACGATCGCCGGCTCGAAGACCTGGAGCTTCGTGTTCACCGTCGAGCCGAACCAAGCCGGGTCGCCGAACTCCAGCGTGAGCCACGCGGCGAGCGACCCCGCGTGGTCGACTGCGGAGAGCAGTGCACCGCCCGCGAGCCCGCCGTCGTCGCCGCGCGGAGCATCGCCGAACGAGAGCCGGAAGCGCGCGTGGCCGTGGCCCGTCTCCAGCAGGCGCAGGCCGAGGTTTGCGACGTAGGGCATGCGGCCGTCGAGCGCGCGCATGCGCTCGTCGTTGCGGCGGACGATGTCGGGGTTCGCGGGTGCGAGGGGCATTACGGCTCCGTCCGCGTGCGCAACTGAGCGACGTGATTGGCCGTCGCGAGGAGTCTTCCAGCGCCGTTCACGACGCGCACCGTCGCGTAGACGACCTCCTTGCCCCGGCGGAGCACCTCGGCTTCGTTGGGACCCAGGTCCAGAAACTGCAGAGAGTAG
>CAZCTH010000001.1:93855-127634 GCA_964501435.1 uncultured Spirochaetales bacterium
CGGCTTCGCCGAAGATGTCCTCACCGATCGCCCCGGCCACATAGCTCACGTCGCACGAGAGGGTTCGCGCCGCGAGCCCTTCCAGCGACGGATCGTCGAAGCTGCATGCCGCGAGCAGCGCGGCGAGATCCGCGGTTGCGGCAATCGCACCGCCGTGAAGCGCGGAGCGCGACGTCGTGTTGGCGTCGTCATAGCGCAGGCGCACGCGCGCGAAGCCTGGCCGGGTTTCCTCGGCCGTGAAACCCAGTCGGTGATGAAACGGTGAAGCGGCGATCCGCTCCTCGAGCCGCGTGCGGGGGTCGGCCATCGTGCGGCTCAGTGAACGGGTGCGATCCGGTAGCGGATCGGCATGTGCTTGATCCCGCCCACCACGCTCGAGTGCAGGCGAGACACCGGGCCCGCGAGCTCGACCTGCTCGAGCCGCGCGATCAAGTGGCGGAAGATCACCTCGAGCTCGAGCCGCGCGACGTGCGCGCCAAGGCAGAAGTGTTCGCCGATTCCGAACGCGATGTGGCGGTTCGGATTGCGCGAGATGCGGAACTCGCCCGCGGACTCGAACACGTCCTCGTCCCGGTTCGCGGAGGGGTAGAACATCACGATGCGCTCGCCGGCGCGGATCCTCCGGCCGCGTATCTCGACATCGCGGTTCGGCGTCCGGCAGAAGTGGATCACCGGCGACGTCCAGCGCAGGATCTCCTCGACGAGTGGCTTCACGAGCGCGGGGTTCGCGCGCACTTTCGCGAGCTCGCCCGGGTTCTCGATCAGCGCGAGCAGGCCCCCGCTCGTCGCGTTGCGCGTCGTCTCGTTGCCGGCCACCACGAGCAGCATGTAGTAGGACATCAGCTCGAACACGGGCAGCGGCTTGCCGTCGATCCGCGCGTTGGCGAGCGAGCTGACGAGATCGTCGCGCGGCTGCTTGCGGCGGTCCTCGGTCAGATCATTGAAGTACTTGAAGAGCGAGAGGCGTGCCTGCTGCATCGTCTCTTCGGCCGTCTTGCCCTCCTCGCGGTACTCGAGGTCGCCGGCGCCGATCGTGCGATTCGTCCAGTGGAACAGCATCTCCCAGTCGCTCCGGGGGACGCCCAGCATCTCGGCGATCACCCAGATCGGGAGAACCGCCGAGACCTGCTCCACGAAGTCGACCTCGCCGCTCTCGCCGGCCAGCATGGCGCGGTCGAGGATGTCGGTGGCGATGCCGTCGACCTGCGCGCGAATGCGCTCGAGCGCGCGCGGCGTGAAGCGCTTGCTCACGAGGCCGCGCATCGCCTGGTGTTCCGGCGGATCCATGTTGAGCAGCATGCGCAGTGGGAATTCCTCGCCGAAACCCTGGTCGAAACTCATCAACAGCCTCGGCGCGTTCTCGAAGACCTCGGGCTGGCGCGAGATGTTGACGATGTCTTCATGCCTTGTGATCGCCCAGAACGACTCGCCGACGGCACGCGCCACGTGATGAACGGGCGCCTCGCGGCGCAGCCGCGCCCACTCGGCATGCGGATAGCCACGGAGCGCGTAAAGGCGCGGGTCGAGCAGCTCGGGACCAGCGAGCCGGTCATCGGGCAGGGCGGCTGACATGTGGGCTCCTCGAGAGATTCGCATCGGCAACGATTGAGCACGATCTTACCACGTCGACGCCGCGCGCGGACCCTTCAGCGCGCGCGGTCGGTCCGGGACGCGTCGGGCCAGGCGCCGGCCAAGAGCGTCGTACACGAGACGCCGGAGGCGACGAGAGCGCGACCGGCGTAGACGCCGATGCGGGTGAGCGCGAGGCCCGCCTGCAGCGACTCAAGGCGAGCGGTCGCCACGATCGTCCGAGGCAACTCGCTGCGCGCGTTGAAGCGCAAGGAAAGGTCGGGGTTCGGTATCGGGATTGGCCGGCCCCCGGTCGCCGCAGCGACGGGCGGGCCGACCGAAATGTCGGCCGCGATGCAGGCGGCCTCGGCACACGTGCCGGGCTCGCTCCAGAGCACGCGCGTCGACGTCGCGATGCCGCGCTCGTCTCGGCCCACGACGCGTGGGTCGAACGTGTCGATCAAGGGCACCGCAACGGCCGAACTGGGCCGGGCCCACGGATTGCCTTGCTCGTGCGCGAGCCAACCGCCGCTTTCCGCCGGAGCATCGAGCGTCACGAGCGCACGGAGTTCGACGAGCGTGACCGTGGCTCGCGTGCAGAGGCTGCCGCGCTCGTCGAAGAGATCGACGCTGACGAACGTCAGTGTTCGGCCCCGGTGGAGCAGCGTGGGCACCGCGCGCGCGGTGCCGGCGCGCAGGCCGCGCAGGAAGTGCGCGTCTAGCGCGGCGGGCTCGCGCTCCGGAGCGAGGGAGCGCGCCGCGACGAGGCACGCAGCAGCGAGTACGCCTCCGTTCGCGCCGCCGAAGGCGCCGTGAAGCTCGCGCCCGAGCGCGAAGCGAAAGCTGCCGTCATCAGCGTGGGTGGCTTGGAGTCGCTCACGGAGCTTCATTCGTAAAGCCCGTCGCTTCGCGCGCGGGACACCGCCGCCCGGGACCGGCGCGCGTCCGCCCGCGTGCGGCAGCGGCGCACGGGCGTTGTTATGCCGCCGCGCCGCCTCGCAGCAGCCGCCCCGGAAGAGGTCCGCTCGGATCCACCGCGTCCTTGCCTTGCTCGCGGAGCAGGGTGCCATTCACGATCACGGCGTCGATTCCGCGCGCTTCCGCGACGAGGCGGTCCGCGCCGCCCGGGAGGTCGTTTACGCGGCGCAGCGGGCTCGCGCCCACGCGCGCGGGGTCGAACACCACGACGTCGGCGGGGCGATCCACTGCCAGCAGGCCTCGGTCGCTGAGGCCGAAGATCTCCGCCGGTCGCGAGGTGAGCATCCGCACGGCCTGCTCCAGCGTGAGCGCCTCGAGCTCGCGCACCCAGCGCGAGAGCAGATGCGTCGAGAAGCACGCATCACACAGCTGGCTCGCGTGCGCGCCGGCGTCGGAAAGGCCGAGCACGGTCGCGGGATGCTGGAGTAGCTCGCGAACCTCGCTCTCGTCGGTGTTCAGCACGCCCATGCGGAAGCGCGTCTCGAGATCGTCTCGCAGCGAGAGCTCGCACATCAGGTCGATCGGGTCGACCTCGCGCTCCAGCGCGACGTCCAGCAGGCCCCGCTCCTCGAGCGCTCGCTCGCTCGGACACCACGTGATCACCGCGCTGCCCCAGCGCGCGCCAAAGTTGCTGGCCGAGCCGGGTCCGGCCTTCTCGCGCAGGCGGCGCCGGAACTCCGGATCCGCGTAGATGCGGCGCTTGCCCGCGAGGTCCGCCGCCGAGACCGGCTTGAACAGCGCCATGCTCTCGAAGATGAACGGCTCGCGCAGGTTGAACTCGAAGTTGAGCGGGCGGCAGGCGACCTGCGGATACACAGGAATTCCCCCGCTCTGGATCTCCGCGCTGCGAGCGAGAAGTCCGCGGTGCGCGCCCGGTCCCATCATGCCCGCAAGCAGCGCCGTCCAGCTGACGGGCCGGCCTGTTTCGCGCGCGATGCTCGCAAATTCCTCGAAGAACAGGCCACTGCCGACGGTCGCCTGCATCATTCCGCGCCCGAGCTCGCCGAGCGTTGCCGCGAGCGCCTTGATCTCCGTGATCTCGGCAACTCGGCTCGGCACGGGCCGACCCTCGTAGCCGACATGCGTCGCCGCCTTCGACGTCGCGAAGCCGATCGCGCCGGCCGTGATCGCCTCCCGCACGATCGTCCGCATCGCCGCGATCTCGTCGTCGGTGGCCGCGCGCTCGGTGGACTCCTCGCCCATCACGAACAAGCGCAGCGGCGTGTGACCGATCAGCACGCCGAAATTGATGGCGGCGCCCGCGCGCTCGACGCGGTCGAGGTACTCGGGGAACGTCTCGAATCCCCAGTCTGCACCGAGGCCGGCTTGCAGCGCGCCGAGGCTCATGCCCTCGACCTTCTCGAGGGTTCGCAGGATGAGATCACGGTGCGCCGCTCGTGTCGGCGCGACGCCGAAGCCGCAGTTGCCCATCACGACGCTCGTGACGCCGTGCCAGGGCGAGATCGTGAGCATGCGGTCCCAGAGGATCTGCGCGTCGTAATGCGTGTGGATGTCGACGAAGCCGGGAGCGACGACGCGCCCCTCGGCATCGATGGTGCGGCGCGCGCTGCCGGGTGCAGTGCCGAGCGCGACGATGCGCCCGCCGCGGATGGCGACGTCGCCCTGGGTTCGAGGCGCGCCGCTCCCGTCGACGATCGTCCCGCCGCGGATCACCAAGTCGTAGTCCATCGCGCCCCTCCTTCAGCTCGCTCCGAGCCGTGCCGATTCGCCTGCGAAGTCACTCGTCGCTCGCGCGTTCCCCACGCGGCCGAGCTCGTCCGGTCACACCGTGAGTCCGTAGAGCTCGCTCACGTTGTCGCGCAGGATCCAGTCTTTCTCCTGCTCCGATAGATCTCGGGTGTGCTCCTTGAGCACGTCCTGCGACCAGGGCCACGTCGAGTCGCTGTGCGGGAAGTCGTTCGCCCACATGATCCGGCGCGGGTTCACGAGTCGCAGCATTTGGAAGGCCACCCAGTCGTCCTGGAACGTGACATAGATGTGCTCGCGGAAGTACTCACTCGGCAGCCTCGTGAGCGTGCCCGCCGGCATCCAGTAGCGATGGCGCTTGAAGGCGTGATCCATCCGGTACATGTAGTGAGGCACCCAGCCGGCATCCGCCTCCACGCACACGACCTTCAGTTTGGGGTTGCGCTCGAAGACGCCGCTCAGCACGAACGTGCCCATGATGTCCTGACAACCGCGAATGATGGACAGGAAACCGTTGAGTCGCGGGCCGCGCACCCGTTGGCCGCCGAGGCTGTCGTCTCTACCCGTGAGAATGTGGAAGGAGAGCGGCAGGCCGAGGTCGATCGCGGCTTCCCAGACCGCGTCGTAGGCCGGGTCGTCGTAGTCCGCGACCTGCGGATTGCCCGGCATCATCACGCCACGCAGTCCGAGCGCCTTGATGCGGCGCAGGTCTTCGACGCCTTCCTGCGGCGAGCGCATCGCGGTCTGGCCGATGCCGAACAGGCGCGCGGGAGAGGCCGAGCAGTACTCGGCGATCCACAGGTTGTAGGCGTCGAAGCAAGCCTTCTTGTAATCGAAGTCGGGATGGTTGCAGAGCACCATGCCGACCGTCGGGTAGATGATCTCCGCGTGAATCCCGTCGCGGTCCTGGTCTTCGAGCCGAGCGAGCGGATCCCAACCGCCGCGGTGAAGCTCCTCGAAACGGACGCCGCTCAGGCGGATCTCCTCCGGCCGCTTGCCGGCGGCGGCGACGAGCCCCATCGGAACGGGGGATCCCATTCCATCGACGACGAACACGTCTCCCAGCTGATCGTCTCGAACGATGCGGGGAGCGCGATCGCGATAGCGCGGGTCGATCCGGGTGCTGTAGGTGTCGCCAGGCTCGGTGATGTGTGAGTCAGCGGAAATGATCTTGCGGGTCACGGCACGCTCCTTCTCTCACTCGGCAGCAAATCCCACCTTGGGCAGTACCTCTGCCTTGAAGCGCTCGATCGAGCGCATCAGCTTCGGGTGGGGAATCACGCCGTTGTAGATCCACGCGAACAGCCAACGCGCGGGGAGGCGCGTGAGGAGCCGCTCGAGCTGGCGGCAAACGCTGTCGACGCTGCCGACGAGCGCCAGGCCTTCGGCGAGCAGATCGGGCACTTCCCCGGTTTTCGGGTGCGGGAGGCCCTGGCTGAATCCGAATGGCGCGAACCAGCTTGCGCCGACGAACACGCCGGAGTCCTGCCAGAGCGCGATCGCTTCCTCGTCGCTGTCCGCCACGATCACGTCGCGCAACACGCCCACGCCCTCGCCGACGCGCTGCTTCGAGACGCTGGCGTAGAGTTCGAAGAGCTGCTTCTCGGCGATCGGGTGCAGCGGCGGAAGAATTGCCGTAATGCCCTCCTGCGCGCACCAGCGGATGCTGCGCTCCGACGACGCGAAGGGCTGAAACACGGGCGGATGCGGCCGCTGCACGGGCTTCGGCACGACGCCGAGCTGGCGCACGACACCGTTCTCGACGCCCGCGCCGTAGCGCTGCGTTGCCTCAAGCGTCCACGGCGTCGGGCCGGCAGGAATGCGCCAGTACTTGCCCTCGTACGAGAAGACCGGCTCGGTCCAGGCGCGCTTGATGATCTGATAGCACTCCTCGAACGCAGCGCGGTTCGCGGCGTCGATCTCGTCGTGCTGATGCGGAAGCGCGCCGTGAATGCCGTGGGTCTGCTGCGCGAGCGTGTCCACCCAGCGCCGCTGATAGCCGCGCGCGAAACCGGCGTTCGCGCGGCCGCGGCTCATGTGGTCGAGCATCGCGATGTCTTCGGCGACACGGATCGGGTTCTGCGCCGGCAGCACGATGCCGAGCTGGCCGACGCGGATGCGCCGCGTCTGCATCGCGACGAACAGGTCGAGCAGCACCGGGTTGTTCGAAAGCTCGAAGCCTTCGATGTGAAAGTGGTGCTCGGTGAAGCTGATCGAGTCGTATCCGAGGTCGTCCGCGAGACGCGCCTGCTCGCTGAGCTCGTCGAGCATTTGGCGGTAGAGCTCGGGCCGGGTGCCAGCGAGGCCGCGCTCGATGTCGGCGCGGCTTCCGACGGAAGGCAGGTAGAAGAGCGACGTCTTCACGGGCGCCCCTCACGCCGCCGCGGGGCGGAAATAGGGCAGCGAGACGCGATCGTTCAGGCGCACGAACATCACCTCGAGCGGGAGCCCCAAGCGAAGGCTCGCCGCGTCCACATCGCGCAGCCGGCTCACCATGCGCGGCCCCTCCTCGAGCTCGACCACGGCGACGACGTAGGGAACCTCGCTCGCGAACTGCGGCAGCATCGCCTGGTGCGTGACGGTCCAGGAGTAGAGCCGTGCGCGCCCCGACGATTCTCGCCACTCCCACTCGGGCGAGTCGCACTGCGCGCATAACACCCGCGGCAAGTGGCGCCACGTGCCGCAGCGCTTGCAGCACTGGAAGCAGAGCCGCTGCTTCGCGCACTGTTCCCAGAACTGTTCGTCGAGCTGTGTCTCCGGCTGCGGCGCCGGAAGCTGCGTAACGTCCATGGGCGGGCTCACGAGGTCACCTCCGGAGAATCACGAGGCTGCCGTCACCGAAGTCGCCCCAGCCCGTGACCACGCCGATCTCCGCGTCCGGCACTTGGGCGGCGCCGGCCGCGCCGCGCAGCTGCCGCGTGGCCTCAACGACGTGATTGAGGCCCCACACGTGCGCTTGCGAGAGCAGGCCGCCGTGCGTGTTCACGGGCGTCGGCCCGCCGGGCTCGATGCGTCCATCGCGCACGAACGCACCGGCTTCGCCGGGCTTGCACAGGCCCAGCGCTTCGAGCTGGAGCAGCACGACGTAGGTGAAGCAGTCGTAAATCTGGAAGAAATCCGCGTCGTGCGGCGAGATGCCGGCCATCGCGAACGCCTTCGGCGCCGCGTACGAGAGGCCGATGCGGAACAGCTCGGGCCGGCTCGGGATGTCGTCGGCGGGGTAGGGATGACCTTCCGCCGCGCCCATGATGTAGATCGGGCGATGCGGTGCGTCGTGAGCACTCTCGGCGCGGGTGAGCACCACGGCGCAGGCGCCGTCGGTCTCGAGACAGCAGTCGTAGAGGCGGAACGGCTCCGAGATCCAGCGCGCGTTGAAATACTGCTCCCGCGTCAGCGGTCGGCCCTTCATCAGCGCGCGGTCGTTGCGCTGCGCATGCTTGCGGCACGAGATCGCGACGGCGGCCATGTCGTCGAAGCTCGTGCCGAACGTCTGCATGTGCCGCGTCGCGATCCACGCGTACATCTGCACGGGCGTGGTCGCCCCGTACGGGAGGTAGTAGCCGCCGACGGCGCGGCGCATCGCTGCGATGCCGATGCTCTCACGCCGCACGCCCGGCTTCGGCCGCATCGCCGAGAAGCCGAGCCAGCCGAGTACCACGAGCACGTTCTTCGCGACGCCGGCCGAGAGCGCGAGCGCGGCGCTTTGCAGCGCGGACGTCGGGCTCGCGCCGCCCATGTTCACGGTCACCGCGTAGCGGAGATCCTGAATGCCGAGATTGGCGGCGAGCTCCTCCGCCGTGATGTTGGCGGGGCCGAGCGCGAGACCGTCGATCTCGCCGTGGCGCAGGCCAGCGTCCGCAATCGCTACGCGCGCGGCCTCGAGCATGAGCTCGGCCGAGCTCTTGTCCGCACCGCGCACGTAGTCCGTTTCCCCGATGCCGATGATCGCCGCGCGATCTTTGAGACTCATCGATCGACCTCGCTCGGCTAGGCTACCACGCGCCATAGCGGATTGACAACGAAGGTTTCGCATGGGAAACAGGCGCTTCGCCCGAGAGACTGGAGGTGTATCCGTGGCCGAGCCCGCTGTGCTGTTCGAGGTCGACGACGCCGTCGCGACGATCACGCTCAACCGACCCGAAAATCGCAACTCGATGACGCCCGACGTGCTGCGCGCGTTCGAGGAGAGCGTGAAGCGCGCGCGCAGCGATCGCTCGCTGCGCGCCGTGGTCATCACCGGCCGCGGCGACAGCTTCTGCGCCGGCGCCGATTTCAAGTCGCGCACGGGCGAAGGCGAGAGTGGCGCGCTTCCGTACGAAGGCGCCCTGCGCACCTACGCGCCGTTTCTCTCGGTGCTCGATATCGAGGTGCCGGTGATCGCAGCGCTGAACGGACATGCGATCGGCGGCGGCTTCGGGCTCGCGTTGGTTGCCGACATTCGCGTCGCGAATCGTGACGCTCGCTATGGAGCGAACTTCGCGAAGCTCGGCATCCATACCGGAATGGCAATCTCCTACCTGCTTCCGCGCTTGATCGGCGTGCCGCGAGCGGTCGATCTCCTGTTTGCGGCGCGCGTCGTGACCGGCGCGGAGGCCGCCGAGTGCGGCATCGCGCACTGCGCGGTCGCGCCAGCGGAGGTACTACCCGAGGCGCGGCGGCGCGCTCGCGAGATCGCGAGCTGCGCGCCGCTCGCCGTGCGCCTCATCAAGCGCACGTTCTATCGAGGCCTCGAGTGGAACCCGGTCGCCGCGGCCGAGCGCGAGGCCTGGGCGCAGAGCGCGACGTTCGCGACGAACGACGCGCGCGAGGGCATTCGCGCACTGCTCGAGAAGCGAGCGCCGCACTTCGAGGGGCGCTGACGCTCTCAGCTCCCGAAGTCGACGGGCAGCTTCTCGATCCGGCTGAACATGCCGAGGCGCATCCAGCCGATCTCATCCTCGACGAGCCGCGCACCGCGCGGCAGGAAGTCGAGCGCCGCGTCGAGCATGCAGCGCAGCTCGCTGCGCGCGAGGTTGGCGCCGAGGCAGTAGTGCGGACCGTGGCCAAAAATTGTCAGGTCCTTCGTGTCGCGGTGGAGGTCGAAGCGGTCCGGGTCGGGGAACACGTCGGGGTCGCGGTGCGCGCCCAGGAAGCTCAACAGGATGAGCTGCCCCTTGCGGATGCGCCTGCCACGCAGCTCGAAGTCGCGCAGCGCGTAGCGCGGTAGCCCCGCCGAGCCGAAGTCGAAGCGCAGGAGCTCATTCACGGCGCCCGGCAAGAGCGACCGATCGCGCCGCAGCTGTTCCATCTGCTCGGGATGACGGAAGAGCGTGCGCAGAGCGAGGGTGCCGCCGAGCGACGTCGTCTCGGTGCCCGCGGCGACGAGGCCGGCCACGAGCAGGATGATCTGCTCGTCGCTCATACCGCCTTCGGTGTCGTCGTGCACGAGATCCGAGACCAGATCCTCGCGCGGCTCGCGCTTGCGCTCCGCGCAGAGCCGCCGGATCCAGTCGCACAGCTCGAGCATGGCGTTCTCCGCGCGGCGGCGTCCCTGCTCGTCGAGGAGCGGGCTGATTCCGCTCAGCACGTCGCGCGCGAGCTCGCGAAAGCGCGCCTCGTCGGCTTCCTTCGCGGGAACCCCGGTGATCCGGCTGATCACGGTGTTCGGGATCGGGTCGACGAACTCGTTGCGCAGATCGACGACACCGCGACGGCCTCGAAGCGGCGCCGCGAACTGCTCGACGACCTCGCGGATCTGCTTCTCCATGCGCTGGATCGCGCCCGGGGTGAAGCCCGCCGCCACCTGCCGCCGCATGCGCGCGTGCTCTTCGACGGGCGCCGAGAAGAGGCCGTTCTCGGCGATCCAGCGCAGATAGCTGCCCTCGGGCGCGGCCACGTACCGGGCGTAGGCGCGCCGGTCGTTGGTGACGTTCGGGTCGGTAAAGAGCTGACGCACGTCGGCGTAGCGCGTGACGATCCAGGCATCGATCGGCGCAATGAAGTGAACCGGATCGTTGCGGCGCAGGCGCGCGATCACGTCTTCGGGGTGCTCGAAGTACTGCGCAGAGAAGAGCGGATCGGAGGGAGCGTCCGTTGCGGCTGCCATCTCGGGTTCCTTCGTCGGTCGAGGAAGCGGACTACGCCGGGTCGAATGCGAGCGCGAGACGGCGAGGCCCGCGCAGCGTCATCGAGTCGAGCATGGGAATCTCGGGCTCCGCGAGGCGCAGGTTCTTGCAGCGCGAGAACAGCGTCTCGAACGCGATGCGCGCCTCGAGCCGCGCGAGTGCGGCACCCAGACAAAAGTGGATCCCGTGGCCGAAGGCAACGTGGTCCCGCTCGCGGCGATCGAGGTCGAAGCGGTCGGGCTCGGGGAAGCGGCGTTCGTCGCGGTTCGCCGACGCGAAGAGCACGAGCAGCACGCTCCCTGCGCTCAGCTTGGTGTGGGCGAGTTCCGTGTCCGCGACGACGCGGCGGGGAAGGCCCTGCACGGGCGAGTCGTATCGCAGCGCCTCCTCGACCGCGTCTGGGATCAGCGCGCGATCCGCGGCGACGCGTGCGAGCGCGTCGGGGTGTGCAAGCAGCGCTTTGGTCATGTTGCCGATCAGGTTCGTTGTCGTCTCGTTGCCCGCGATGAGCAGCAGCGTCACGAACGACATCACCTGGCCGGTCGTGAGCGCCTCGCCGCCTTCGGCCTGCACGAGCACGCTGATCAGGTCGTCCCGCGGCGCGCGACGGCGCTCGTGGCACACGCGGTCGATGTACTCGGCCATCTCGTCGGCCGAGGCACGCACGGACTCGCGCGGCGGAGCGGAGACCGTGCCCGAGAGCCCGAGCACGAAGGCGTCGGACCAGCGCTTGAACTGCTCGTAGCGGTCAGCCTCGACCCCTAACAGCTCGGCGATCACGGTCACGGGGAACGGCACCGCGTACTCGGACACGAGCTCCAGCTGTCCCCGCGCGGCGCACGGCGCCAGCCAGCGCTCGGCGATCTCGCGCAGGCGCGGCGCGAGCGCGGCGATCCGGCGCGGCGTGAAGCCGCGGTTCACGAGCCCGCGCAGGCGCGTGTGATCGGGGGGATCGACCGCGATCATCATGGGCGATGCGATCAAGCGGTGGCCGGCGAGCGCGCCCGAGTTGGGACCGAGCCCGACTCCGCCGCCTTGTGCGATCGCCTGCAGCGCCGTCGACGAGAAGCGCTCGGGACTGTGCAGCACCTCGTTCACGTCTTCCCAGCGCGAGACTGCATGGATGGGAAGGCCGGGACGGAGCGGATGAACCGGCGCCTCGCGCCGCAGTGCGGCGTAGTAAGGATAGGGATTCGCGCGCACCGCAGGGTCGAGCGGGCTGTAGTGCTCGGGCCGAATCTTCGGGTCGAGGGTCACGGCGGCGTTGCTCATGAGCTTTTCCTTCCTTCGTTCGGGCGCGCGTTCACGCGGCTCCTCGGGAGCGGAACTCGAGGTGCCCGTAATCAGCTCGCGCGCGCGCGAGCGCGCCGTCGATGCGATCCGCGAGCGCGCTTCTGCCGGTCCACAGGAATCGCTCCGGCTCGACTTCCTCGAGGTCGCCTAGGGCGACGAGATCCTCCACGTAAGACGCGGCCTCGTCGTGCGCGATCGCGAGCCGATGCGCGCTGCTCGCGAGCTTCCAGAGCGGGAGCTCGGCTTCGCCGCCCCAGGCGAGGTCGAGCGTTCGCATCGGGCGCCGCCGATGCTCGGCGAGCACGCGCATGACGCCGCTCATGCGCTCGGCGAGCACCTCGAGATCGCGCATCGCCATTCGCTTCGGGTTGCGGAAGACGATCTCGTGGCTCGGGTACGACAGCGTGTCGTCGATGCGCATCGCGAGCAGGCGCTCGTTGGACTCGAGGTAGCGGAGCACGCCGCAGCGCTCGCCAGGCACGCCCGCGAGCGCCGCAATGCGCCCCGGCGTGACGAGCGAGGTCGTCGCGGGCAGCCACATGTCGCCGCTCACGAAGTGCGCGCGATCCACCCACACGCACAAGTGGCCCGGCAGATGGCCGTCGAAGCGGAGAACCTCAATGCGTCCGCCGGCGAGCGGAACGACGCCGTCACCCGGATCGATCGCGCGGTCGACGCGTGTCTCGCCGTCGGTCTCCGAGCCCCACGGAGACGCGGAGAGGTCGATACCGCGCGCGGCGCCCCACACCGCGAAGCGCTCGCGGAGGTCGCGCTCGACTTCGCCGAGGTCGCCCGCGAAGCCGCAGTCGCGCAGGAAGGCGCCCTTCGTGCGCAGAAATCCCTCGCGCCGGCTCACCCAGGGAACGAGCTCACGCGTGAACGCGTGGGCAAGGATCTCGACGTCGTCGCCGAGCTTCTCGACCGCGAGATGACCGCCGGCGTGATCGAAGTGCGCGTGCGTGTACAGCACGCGGAGGCGACGGTCGCCGAGGCTTCTCCCTTCGGCGCGCGAGATCTGGTCGAGCACGCCTGGGAACACGGCGCCGGCGGTGCTGCGGAATGTCGAGTCCGTCACGAGGAGGTCGTCGGGAAGAGAGACGACGTGGCAGGCCACGCGGAAGGCGCTCTCAGCGACGGGCGAGCCCGCACGGCGGAAGCGCTCCGCGATCCGCCGCGTCGTTTCGGTCGCGGTCTGCGCGAGCAGGAAATCGAGCGGGCTCATCATCCCGCCGCCGATCCCACTGCCGCCGGCCGAGAGCGCAGAGCCCGCGTCCGCCTCGACGCGGTACATGCGTAGGCCGTGCGCGCCCGCGGCGACTTCGCTCCAGTGAATCATCGTGTCCTTGCCTTCGCGGGACTGGTGCTCGAGGCACTGAACGCGCCGCTGAGAAGGAGCTGTTTCACGCCCGCGACGAGCCGTGACGTTGCCCGATCGATCGCCGCCGGGTCGTCGAACTCGAGGCGCACGCGCAACGACCACAACAGGGCCGTGGCCATGAGCACATGGGCAAGGATGTCGGCCTCCACGGGCGCGCCCCCGCCCGCGTTCGCCGTCGTGAGCCGCTCGACTTGCGCGACGTAGCGTTTCCACGGGCCGCGCGGGAACGGGTTCTCGGCCAGCAGCTGGTGCAGCGCGAGCCGCGCGATCTCGGGGCGGCTCACGAAGTAGCGGGCCGTCTGGTCTATCCGCTCTTCGAGGCCCATCGGCGTGTTGAGCAACTCGGTCACCGCATCGCCGAGCGCCTCCATCACGGCGCCGAGCAGCGCGTCGCGCGTGCGGAAGTGCTGGTACGCAGTCGTACGATTCACGCCGGCGCGGTGCGCGACCTCGGAGACGGTGAGCGTCTCGGGCCCGCGCTCCGCCGCGAGCGCGAGCGCAGCGTCGAGAATGCGCGCGCGGTTCTGCTCGAAGTCTCGGCGGCGCAGTGGGGTAGGGGCTCGCGGTCTCATGTCGGCAGGTTGCCGGGGGCTGTCGAAAAGTCAACAACGCTGTTGGCCATGTGGTAGTCACGCGCCTATCCTCCGCAGATTCGTCGTTCTGAATCGAGAACCAATGACTCGCGCAGCCCCTGTTCCCCCGACTTCTCGCCATGCGGTGCGTCGACAGCGCGAGCTCGATCTGCGCCGCGAAGACGTCTTGACCGCGGCCTCCGAGGTGTTCGCCTCGAAGGGCTTCCATGCGGCGCAGGTCAGCGAGATCGCACAGCGCGCCGAGGTGTCGCTCGCGAGCGTGTATCAGCTGTTTCTGAGCAAGGAAGCTCTCTTCGAAGCGGTGACCCTTCATGCCGCCGAGGCCATCGAGGCCAACATTCGCGGCCGCGTGGATACGGTCCAGAATCCAGTCGCGCGGGTCCTCGAGGTGCTCGACGCCATGTTCGCGTGCTTCGACGCGGACCGAGATCTGCTGCGGATCTACACGCGGGCCACGCAGGGCCTCCCTTGGCGGGCGCGAGGCGAGCTCGGCGAGCGCACGCACGCGCTCATGGAGCGCTTCGCGACCTGGGTGATCGAGGTGATGCGCCAAGCCAAGTCTGCGGGCGCGCTCGCGGGCCTCGACCCCGAGGTCTTCGCGAGCGCGCTGATTGGCGCCGTCGTGACGAGCGCCTCGCGCGCGATCGAATCCGACGATCCGCGCGCCCTCGCTCGCACAGCCAAAGGCGTGCGCGCCGTGTTCGAGCGCGCGCTCGGCGGGAGCGCGAAGTGAAGCGTGCGCTCGCCACCGTTCTGCTCTCGAGTGCGCTCGCCTGCGGGCAGGGCGCAGAACCCCCGCAGGCAGCGGCGTCAGCACCGCCGATTCCCGTGTCGAGCGTGCGCGTCGCGCGCGAATCCATCAGCGAGCCCGTCCTCGGAACCGGCACGCTCGTCGCCGACAAGGCGACGGAGATCGGCCCGCGCGTGAGCGGCATCATCGAGGCGGTCCACGTCGACGTGGGCGTGCAGGTCGCGGAGGGCGATCCGCTCTTCACGACGCGGCAGGTGGACTACCGACTGCGCCAGGAGGAGGCCGAGCAGGCGCGGCGCCTCGCGAGCGCGGAGGCCGAGAACGCGCGCCGCCGCCTCGCGCGGGTCGAGCAGCTGTTCGCACAGGCGGCCGCCTCGCAAGCACACCTCGACGACGCGCGGACTGCGACGGAGATGTCGATCGCGCGCGCCGGTGCTGCCGAGAGCGCCCACGCGATGGCGACGCAGGCGCTCGCCGACACAGTCGTGCGCGCGCCGTACGCGGGCTTCATCACGCGCCGCTACGTCGATGAAGGGACGATGCTGTCGGCGCAGATGGGCAGCTCGCCCGTAGTCCAGCTCATGAAGACGGACCGCGTGGAAGCCGTCGTGCAGATTCCGGAACTGCAGCTGCCGCGGGTTCACGTGGGGACGCGGGCGCGTGTGCGCGTCGACGGCGTCGAGGACGTGTACGAGACGACCGTGGCGGTGCTGAACGAGCGCATGGATCCCACGACGCGCGCACTCGAGGTGCGGCTCATGCTCGAGAACGCGAGCCTCGCGCTCAAGCCCGGTGCGTTCGTGCGCGCCGAGATCCTCCCCGAGCCGCGCGAGTCGCTCGTGCTCCCGCGCGCCGCCGTCCGCGGAGGAGAGCAGGAGCAGTACGTCTTCGTTGCCGAGGCCGCGCAGGCCGTGCGGCGCGCCGTGCAGACGCGCCAGCTCGACGCGACGCGGGTCGAGGTGCTCGCGGGCGTTCGCGAGGGCGACGAGGTGCTACAGGGCCCGAACCTCTCGAAGCTGAGCGAGGGCTCGACCATCGCGCTCGAGGTCGCGCGTGCGGATCGCTGACCTCTCGATCCGCCGGCCGGTGCTGGCGACGATGATGGTGGGGTCGCTGACCGCGCTTGGCGCGATCTCGCTGCCGCGCATCGGCGTCGACCTCTTTCCGAAGATCGAGTTCCCCTACGTCGCGGTTGTCGCCGTGCTGCCAGGCGCGACGCCGGAGACGATCGAGACGGAAGTCACCGACGTGCTCGAGGAAGAGATCAATACGATCTCTGGCATCGAAACGCTGCGCTCGGTGAGCTCCGAGGGCTTGTCTCAGATCTTCGTCCAGTTCGAGCTGGAAGAAGACCCGGACGAGAAGGCGCAGGACGTGCGCGACAAGGTCGCGCGGGCCCGCGCCGAACTGCCGCTCGACGTCGAGCCGCCCATCGTCGAGAAGGTCGATCCCTCGGCGTCGCCCATTCTTTCGGTGATGGTCTCAGGATCGCTCCCGATCCGCACGCTCACCGATTATGCCGACGACGTCGTCAAGGAGCGCCTGCAGCGCATCCGCGGCGTCGGGTCGGTGACGCTCGTGGGCGGGCGCGAGCGCGAGGTGCGCATCTGGCTGGATGCGGACCGGCTGCGCAGCTACGCGCTGACAGTCGACGACGTGATCCGCGCGATCCAGACCGAGCACGCGGAGCTGCCGGGCGGGCGCCTCGAGACGGAGGGCGGCAGGACCGAGTTCTCCTTCAAGACCAAAGGCGAAGTCGAGCGCGTGCGCGCATTCGAGGACATCGTCGTCGCGTTCCGCGACGGCGCGCCGACGCTCGTACGCGACGTCGCGCGCGTCGAGGACGGCATGGAGGACGAGCGCTCCTACGCGGAGCTCGACGGCGTGCAGGGCGTCTCGCTCGACGTGCGGCGGCAGTCGGGCCGCAACACGGTCGAGGTGGCGCGCGAGGTGAAGCGCGTCGTCGCCGCGCTGGAGCGCGAGCTACCGGCCGGGGTCACGCTCGTCGTGGCGCGCGATGTCTCGCGCTTCATCGAGGCGTCTGCGCGCGACGTCGCCGTCGACATCGTCCTCGGCGCGCTCCTTGCCGTACTCGCGACGCTCGCGTTCCTGCGCAGCGTGCGCAGCACGCTGATCGTTGCGGTCGCGATCCCCACCTCGGTGATCTCGACCTTCTTCCTCTTCTACGCGATGGGCTTCACGTTCAACATCCTCACGCTGATGGCGCTCTCGGTGTCGATCGGCCTCTTGGTCGACGACGCCATCGTCGTGCTCGAAGCGATTCACGTGGAGATCGAGCGCGGCGTCGAGCCCATGCGGGCGGCTTCGTTGGGCACGGACCGCATCGGGCTCGCCGTTGTGGCGGCGACCGCGTCGGTGCTCGCGGTGTTCCTGCCCATCGCGTTCCTGCAAGGCATGATCGGCCGCTTCTTCTTCGAGTACGGCCTCGCGATCTCGTTCTCCGTGATGGTGTCGTTGCTCGTCGCGGTGACCGTGACGCCGATGCTCTGCGCGAGGACGCTGCGTCGCGAAGAGCACCACGGCGGCGCCTTCCGGTGGCTGGAGCGCGTCTACACGGGCCTCGAGCAGTGGTACGGCCGCGCGCTCGCGACTTCGCTTCGCCATCGGCTCTGGGTCGTCGCGCTCACCGTCGCCGCGATCTATCTCGGCGGACAGGTCGCGCGCGGCGTGCCGATGGAGTTCTCCTCGAAGGCGGATCGCAGCGAGTTCGAGGGCGTGGTCGAGCTGCCGCTCGGCACGGGCGTGAGCCAGTCGAAAGAGGTCGCCCATCGCGTGGGCGATGCGCTGCGCGAGGTGGAGGGCGTGAAGCGCACCTTCGTGACCGTCGGCGGCGGGGCGCGCGAGCGAGTGAACGAGATCAGCCTGTACGCGGAAACCACGCCGAAGCAGCAACGCGTCGAGACGCAGTTCGACATCATGGTGCGCGCCCGCGAGGCGGCTGCGGGCGCCGCGCCCGAGGCGAAGCAGCTGAGCGTGAGTGAGGTGTCGTGGATCTCGGGCGGCGGCTTCACGAGTTACAACGTCGAGTACAGCATCCAAGGCCCCGACCTCGCGGAGCTCGACCGCATCGCGACGGAGATCGTGTCGCGCACGCGCGGCGATCCGCACTTCGTCGATGCGAAGTCGAGCTTCGAGCGCGGACGGCCGGAGATCCAGATGCTCGTCGACCGGCAGCGCTCGGCCGACCTCGGTGTGCCGGTGCGCGCGCTAGCTGCGACGGCGCGCGCGCTGGTGGGCGGCGTCGACATCGCCACGTTTCAGGATGCGGGCAAGCGCTACGACGTGCGCGTCCGGCTCGAAGAGCACCAGCGCAGCGATCTCGCCGCGGTCGGTCAGCTTCAGGTGCGTAGCGTCGCGGGCGCGCTGGTCGACCTCGCGAACGTCGCCAGTTTGCGCGTTGGGAGCGGCCCAGCCGAGATCGAGCGCGAGAATCGCGGGCGCCGCGTCACGATTTTCGCGAACACCCCGGGCGGCCTCGCGCTCGGCACTGCCGTCGAGCGCTTCGACGCGATCGTGACCGAGGTGGGCGTTCCGGCCGGCTACGTGGGCGAGTGGGAGGGCGCGACCGAGCGCATGCAGGACACCGCGGGCGCCGTCGTGCTCGGCTTCTTCCTCGCGATCCTCGCGCTCTACATCGTGCTCGCGAGCCAGTTCGAGAGTTTCCTGCAGCCTGCGGTCATTATGCTCTCGGCACCGCTCTCGTTCGTGGGCGCCTTCGTCGCGCTGCGCGTCACGGGCACGCCGATGAGCATCTTCGCCCAGATCGGCCTGATCGCATTGATGGGCCTGGTGATGAAGAACGGCATCCTGCTCGTCGACTACGCCAACCAACTGCGCACGGAGCAGGGTCTTTCCGCGCGAGAGGCGATCCAGCGCGCAGGGCCGGGACGCCTGCGCCCGGTCTTGATGACGCAGTTCGCGACGATCGCCGGCATGATCCCCGTCTCCCTCGCGCGCAGCGACGGCGCGGAGTTCCGTAACCCGATGGGCGTGCTGGTGATCGGCGGGCTGCTCTCGTCGACGCTGCTGACGCTCGTCGTCGTGCCCGCGATGTACACGTACGCCGAGGACGCGGCGGCGCGCACCGCGCGGTTCCTGAGCTCCCTGCGCACGTCGTTGGGCGGCGCGAGGCGCGTTCTCCCTGACACGGCGGCTTCGAGCGGAGACGAGGGCGCGTAGGCCGAGGCGCGCGCGAACGCAGGTCGCTCAGGGGCGTGGCGGATGTGCCTGGCGCTTGCGGCGAGGTAAGCGAGCTGGAGGCAGGAGCGAGGCGATCCGGTAGTCGTGCTTGAAGGTCTCCACGCACTCCCACACCTCAACGGAACGCACGCTCGGCACGGCAGCAGCCCGGCGAAGTACGACCCGGGCGAGAGTCTCTCGATCGGGAGCTAGGGCGATCGCGAGGAGGTTGAATCGCCCGAGCGCGGTTGCGACGAATCCCATTCCTGGGATTCGCGCAGTCGCTGCGCCCGCGCGTGTCATGTCGTCGGCGTTCGCCTCGATCGCGAGCCATGCCGCGCTTCCACCCGGACCCGCTCGAACATCGGCCACGGTCTGCAGGCGGCACGCACCGCGGTCTTCCATCCGACCGAGGCGCGCGCGCACCGTACCCTCAGACCGACCCAGGCGACGGCTCAACTCCCGAAAACGAGTGCGCCCATCGACCTGCAGCGCGCGGATGATCTTGAGGTCGAGGTCGTCGAGCGACGGATCGGCGCCTGCAAGCAAATCGATCTCGCCGAGCTTGCCGAGAGAAGCCCAGTCGACGCGATGGAGGAGCTGCTCGAGGACGAGGTGAGCTTCGATCCGTTCGATCCCGCGGATCGAACCGATTGAACGTTCGAGTAGGTCGACGACGTCGCGCTCGTCGCGCGCGTAGACCGTAACAAGGAGCTGGAACCTGCCGAGGCACGACGTGATTCCCCGAACCGCCGGGAGATCCGCGAGCTCGCGCGCGATCTCGGCGGGGTCGCGGCCCGCAACGCGCAGCCCCACGGCGAGGTGGTGGCGATAGCCGGCGACCGCCATGTCGAGGACGCCGAACACTCGCATCAGGCGGTTTTCCTCCAGCCGACGGATACGAACGGAGATCGTCTGCTCGGTGACTCCCAGGGCCCGAGCAGCCTCCCGGTTGGTTGCGCGCGGGCTGCGCTTCAGGCACTCGATGATTGAGCGATCGAGGCTGTCGATGCTCGGTTCCGTGACCACCGTCTACCCCCCAGCGCCGAGGGACCACGCTCGCTCACGCGTGTCGGCTCCGCTCTTCCGTGCCGCGCACGCGAGATTGCACGCCTCGTCCGCAGTGTCAGCAACACTGTTGATATTGTGCCCGCGTGGCCTTAACCTCTACGGCAAGTACGACTGAATGCTCAAGATCGTCAGGTTCTCGAGGACTGCGGTTCCAGCTTGTTGATCCGCGGCACCTTGCGGAGGCGCGTAACGCTCGCCGGCTTCCGCCCCGACATGGCCGCCGCGATCCGAGCACCTGCAATCTCTGCGGCTTCTCGCACGGGGTCATCGGCGAGATGGGCGTACCGAGCTGTCGTCGCCGGAACGTTGTGACCAAGAATCCGGCCGATCACAAGCAATGGCACGCCAGCTGCTGCGAGGACGCTTGCGTGCGAGTGGCGAAGATCGTGAATTCGGACCGCCGGAAGCTCGGCGCGCTCCCGGATCCTGTCCCACGGGCGCGAAAGATCGATCGGGTGTTCTCCCTGCTCCGTGGGGAACACCCAAGGCGACCGGCGCGGCAGCTCAGCAATGACTTGAAGCGCGGGCGCATTGAGGGAGATGGCCTTTGCGCCGGTCTTGGAGTCAGGCAGGCGCACACATCCGCGCTCGAAGTCGACGTACTCCCAGCGGAGTCCGCAAATCTCACCTCGTCGTGCGCCAGTGAGGAGGAGCAGGCGTACCGCGCCCGCCACGGCCTTGGTGATCTTCCCCTCGCCCTCGAGGCTTTTGAGGGCTTTCGCGAGCTTCGCGATCTCCACGGACGAGAGGAACCGCTCGCGCGGGCGCTCTCGGAAGCGCTGAACGTGGCGACACGGATTCGAGTTGTCCGGTCGAAGTCCCCAAAGCTCTGCGAGGTTCATCATCTTCGACAGCAGCGCGATCGCGCGGTTCGCCTGCGTGGGGTGATCCTTGCCGACCTCTCGATGGAATCGCTCGACATCCTCGCGCGTGACGTCTGGGACCCGAAGGCGCCCAAGTCTTGGGACGATCCTCAGCTTCAGGAGAGCTCGGTCCGAGACGACCGAGGAGGCGCGCTTCTTCTGCTCGGCGTGGTCCGCGATGTATCGCGCCGCAAGCTCGCTCACAGTCACAGCCGCCGCCCTCCGCGCGCGACGTTCGGCGGCAGGGTCACATCCCTCCGCCACCGATCCGAGAGTGCGGGCAGCGAGGCGGCGGGCTTTGGCAGCCGTGACCGCCCCGTGCTGGCCAAGCGTCTCCCAGCGTTGGCGACCCTGGTGGCGATACTTCACGACGTAGTACCGATGGCCGCTACCCGCACGGACGCGGACACCGAAGCCTCGGAGCTCGTCGTCCCACACGACGACATCCCTTCCGTCCGTCGCGCAGAGCGATTCCACCGTGCGCTTCGTGAGGTGCGGCACCGCGATTCCTTCAGCTGCTCCCAGGGTCCGGCTGGCTACAACATGGCAACCAGAAGGGAGCGAATCGCACGGTATCAGAGCGTGGATGATATGAGAAGCAGAAACGCGAAGATCGGCTCAGGGACGCCGATTTCGAGCACATAATCGCAGATCAGGGTATTTGGGGGTAAGCCGGCGTTGAGCATCATCCGGTGTCTCTTAATCCCTAGGTCGAAGGTTCGAACCCTTCCGCGCTCACCAAGGATTTCCGCGTGGCGGCCGCGTCACTGCGCTTGCGGGTCCGCCTTCGCCTTCCCCGCGCGTGCGCGGGGGCTCAGCCGCCGAATCGTGTCGCGCGTGGCGCCGGGGCCAGGCAGCGTGCGCAGGTCGCTCCGGGTGAGCGGCGCGCCGTCGGCGTCCGTCACGCGCAGCTTCGCGATTCGCCGGCCGCTGCGGCGATCGCGCACGACGACCGGCTCGTTGCCGCGGCCGAACACCCATTCGTCCGACCACTCGCGCAGCGCCGTCAGCACGGTCAGGAGCGCCTCGCCCTTCGCCGTCAGCCGATACTCGAAGCGCTCGCCCTCGCTGCCGACGTCGACGCGCTCGAAAATGCCGTGCTCGACGAGGTGCGCGAGCCGCACGGAGAGGATGTTCTTCGCGATGCCGAGGCTGCGCTGGAAGTCCCCGAATCGGCGCGCGCCGAAGAAGGCGTCTCGCACGATCAGCAGCGTCCACCAATCGCCGAGCGCCTCGAGGGCCTGGGCGATTCCGCAGTTCATCTGGTCGAAGCGTTTGCGTTTCATGGCGAGCCCAGGCTAGCGATCGTTGAGTTGCGGGACGGGGCCGTAGCGGCGCACCGCGGGCTGCCACGGCTCGCCAAGGGGCCGGAACGGGCGCGCGAGCGCGCTGCCCGTGCCCGGGCCGACGCCGGGGAGGGCGCAACCTCGTTCGGAGACGGGGCTCTCCTTCGGGTCCTCGCCATCGCGCGCCATGGGTGTCTTCCTCTCGCGTGTTGAGAAAATGGTTGCATATTAAAACCAATTGATCTACAAGAGCCGCAGCCGAGCTCGTCCGCTCGGGGCCTCGCGAGCGCGCCAACCCGGAGAGAGCCGATGTCCGAGTGGAAGTCCACCGCCTGCATCCTGTGCGAATGCAACTGCGGCATCGAGGTGCAGCTCGGCGGAGCCGACGGGCGCCGCCTCGTGAAGGTGCGCGGCGACGACGCGCATCCGGCCTCGCGCGGCTACGCGTGCGAGAAGCCGTCGCGCCTCGACTTCTACCAGAACGGCCCGCACCGCCTCACCCAGCCGCTGCGCCGCCGTCCGGACGGCACGTTCGAGGAGATCGACTGGGACACGGCGATCCGCGAGGTGTCGGCTCGCTTCGCGGCGATCCGCGACGAGCACGGAGGGGAATCGATCTTCTACTACGGAGGCGGCGGCCAGGGGAACCACCTGCCCGGGGTCTACGGGCCGGCGACGCGGTCGCTGCTCGGGTCCGTCCACAGTGCGAGCGCGCTCTCGCAGGAGAAGACCGGCGAGTTCTGGGTCGCGACGAAGATGGTCGGCGGCTACTCGCGCGGCGATTTCGAGCACTGCGAGGTGGCGCTGTTCCTCGGCAAGAACCCGTGGTTCTCCCACGGCATTCCGCGCGCGCGCCTCACGCTGCGCGAGATCGCGAACGATCCGAAGCGGTGCCTGATCGTGGTCGATCCCCGGCGCACGGAGACCGCCGAGCTCGCCGACATCCACCTGCAGGTGAAGCCGGGCGGCGACGCGTTTCTGCTCGCGGCGATGGTCGCCGTGATCGTTCAGGAAGGGCTGCTGAAGCGGGAGTGGCTGGCGGCGCACGCCGACGGCCTCGAGCAGGTGCTGCCGCACTTCGCAGCGCTCGACGTCGCCGCCCATGCGGCAAAGAGCGGGGTGCCCGAGGCGCAGGTGCGCAGCACGGCGCGGCGCATCGCGGCGGCCGAGAGCGTGGCGACGTTCGAAGACCTCGGCGTGCAGATGAACCTGCACTCCACGCTGGTCTCGTACCTGCACAAGCTGCTCGTGCTCTTGACCGGGAACTTCGGCAAGAAGGGCGCCGCGTATCGGCCGAGCAGCCTCGTCGCCGGGGCCTTCGGCGGGTTCGAGCGGGGCACGACGCCCGTGACCGGCGCGAAGGTCATCGGCGGGCTCACGCCGTGCAACGTCGTCCCCGACGAGATCCTCACGGACCACCCGAAGCGCTTCCGCGCGATGCTGGTCGAGAGCGGAAACCCCGCGCACTCCATCGCCGACGGCGTGCGCATGCGCGAGGCGCTGAAGGCCCTCGATCTCGTCGTGGTGATCGACGTGGCCTTCACCGAGACGGCGCGACTGGCGGACTACGTGCTGCCGGTCGCGAGCCAGTTCGAGAAGGCCGAGGCGGTCTTCTTCAACTTCGAGTTTCCCAACAACTTCTTCTTCCTGCGCAAAGCCCTGATGCCGCCGCTGCCCGGTTTGTTCTCCGAGGCGGAGCTCCACGCGCGCTTCGCCGAGGCGCTCGGCGCGCTGCCGAAGGACGCCGTGAATGCGCTGCGCGAGGCTTGGCGCGAGAGCCGCGCCGCATTCCGCGCGAAGTTCATGGAGCTCCTCACCGCGGACCCGCGGCTCGCCTCCATCGCACCCGTGCTGGTCTACCGCGCGATCGGCGACCTGATGCCCGAGGGGCTCGCGGAGGGCGCGGGCCTCTGGGCGATCTGTCAGATCGCGGCGCCGCGGATGGCCCCGTCGCTGGCGCGCGCGGGCTTCACCGGCTCGCCGCCCGAAGCCGCGGACGCGCTCTTCGACGCGATCGTGGCGAGCAAGAGCGCGATCGTGTTCTCGGTCGACGACTGGGAGGAGAGCTTCGCTCGCGTGACCACGAAGAACCGCCGCATCCAGCTCGCGATCCCCGAGCTCTTCGACGAGCTCGACGGACTCGCGAGCGAACCCGAGCGAGCGAGCGCGGAGTTCCCGCTCGTCCTCTCCGCGGGCGAGCGCCGCTCGTTCACCGCGAACACGATCATCCGCAATCCGGAGTGGCGAAAGAAGGATCGCGCCGGCGCGCTGCGCATGCATCCCGACGACGCGAAGCGCGCAGGGGTCGCGGAGGGCGGCCGCGTGCGGCTGTCGACACGGCGCGGCAGCGCGGAGGTCTCGGTCGAGATCAACGACCGCATGCAGCCCGGGCACATCTCGCTGCCGAACGGGCTCGGGCTCGATTTCCCCGATGCGAGCGGTGCGCGCGTCGCGCTGGGCGTCTCGCCGAACGAGCTGACGCGCAGCGAGGACCGCGACTGGGTCGCGGGCACGCCGTGGCACAAGTACACGCCGGCGCGCGTGGAGGCGCTGTGACGGATCGCGATGCGCGCGCGGACGCCACGGGCGTGAGCGTCGAATTCCACTTCGACTTCGGCTCGCCCAACGCCTACCTCGCGCACCTCGCGATCCCCGCGATCGAGGAGCGCAGCGGCGTGCGCTTCGCCTACGTGCCGGTGCTGCTGGGCGGTGTGTTCAAGGCCACGGGAAACGTCTCGCCGGCGGTCTCGCTGCGCGGCATCAAGAACAAGGGCGAGTACGCCGCGCTCGAGATTCGGCGCTTCGTCGCGAAGCACGGGATCACCCGCTTTGCTTCGAATCCGTTCTTCCCCGTGAACACGCTCCAGATCATGCGCGGCGCGGTCGCGGCGCAGCGCCTCGGCTGCTTCGAGCGCTACGTCGACGAGGTCTACCGGCACATGTGGGCGGACCCGAAGAAGATGGACGAGCCAGCGGTGATCCGCGCCGCGCTGCTCGAATCCGGGCTGCCGGCAGATTCGCTGCTCGCGCTCGCGAGCGATCCCGACGTGAAACGGGAGTTGCTTGCGAACACCGAGGCGTCCGTCGCGCGCGGCGTGTTCGGCTCGCCGAGCTTCTTCGTCGGCGGCGAGCTGTTCTTCGGGAAGGATCGCCTGCGCGAGGTCGAGGAAGAGATCGCCTCGCAGCTGCGACCGTCGCGCACACCGATGAGGGAGGGAGAAGGGCGATGACCGAGTCCGCGCAGATCCGAACCGAGGTCGACGGCCGCGTGCTGAAGATCATCGTCGACAACGTCCGCAAGAAGAATGCGTTCGTGCCCGAGATGATGGTCGCGCTCAGCGACGCGCTGACCGCGTTCGACAGAGACGACGAGCAGTGGGTGGCCGTGCTGTGCGCGGCGGGGGAACACACCACCGCGGGCCTCGACATGCCGAAGTTCTTCGGGCCGACCGCGACTCCCGTCGAGCCTTCGGCCGACGCGATCGATCCGTTCGCGCTGAAGCGGCGCACGCTGAAGCCCGTCGTCGCCGTCGTGCAGGGCATCACCTACACGATCGGCATCGAGATGATGCTCGCCGCCGACATCGCCATCGCGGCGGACACCGCGCGCTTCTGCCAGATGGAGTCGAAGCGCGGCATCGCGCCGCTCGGCGGTGCGCACTTCCGTTTCCTCACGCGCACCGGCTGGGGTAACGCGATGTACCACCTGATGCTGTGCGACGAGTTCGACGCCGAGCGCGCGCTGCAGATCGGCCTCGTGCAGGAAGTCGTGCCGTACGGAAAGCACGTCGAACGCGCCATGGAGATCGCGCACACAATCGCGAGGAACGCGCCGCTGGGCTTGCGCGCGATGAAGGAGGCGGCGCTGCGTTACATCGCCGCCGACGAAGCGGCCGCCGTCGCAGCGATCCCCGCGATCCGCGCGCGCGTCATGGGCAGCGAAGATGCGAAGGAGGGCATCCGCTCCTTCGTCGAACGCCGCGAGGCGCGCTTCACCGGCCGCTGATCCGGCCCCGAGGGAGAGCGAAGATGAAGCCCGTTTGCCTGGTGTTGGGTGCTGGCGCAGGAATCGGTGGAACGGTCGGTCGGCGCTTCGCCCGGGAGGGCTACCACGCTTGCCTGTGCCGGCGAAGCGACGCGGAAGGCCTGAAACGGCTGGTGGCGGAGATCGCGGACGACGGCAACGCCGCGTCGGGATTTCTTCTCAACGCGATCGAGCCGGATGCCATCGAAGGGCGCGTCGCCGCAATCGAGGCGGATATCGGTCCGATCGAGGTCGTGGTCTACAACCTGGGCGCTCAGATCGGCGATCGCGCGTTGAAGGACACGCCGCTCAAGGCCTTCGAGACGGGTTGGCGCATGGGCACGTTCGGACTGTTCCGCCTCGCGTCTGCCGTATTCCCGCGGATGGAAGCGCGCGGCAACGGCACCCTGCTCGTGACCTCGTCGACGGCGGCCATGCGCGGGAACGCCGGTCAGCACTCGCATGCCGCCGCGATGGGCGGGCGACGCATGCTCTGCCAGTCCCTCAACGCGGAGTTCGCGCCCAAGGGCATCCACGTCGTCCACGTCGTGATCGACGGCGCCGTGGATGCGCCCGACACGCTGGGGAAGATGCTGGGGCCCGAGCGATTCGCGCAGCTGAGAGAAACCCGCGGCAACGAGCACGACGGGCTCATGCTTCCGGCGCAGATCGCAGAGACCTACGTCCATCTCGCGAAGCAACACCGGTCGACGTGGACGCACGAGCTCGATCTGAGAGCGTTCTCGGATCGTCCGTGGTGGAATCACTGAGGGGGCGCAGCCCGTGACGCGAGACGTTGCACTCATCGTCGGAGGAGGCCCGGGCATCAGTGCGAGCTGTGCCCGGCTGTTCGCCCGGAGCGGCATGCGAGTCGCCATCGCGGCCAGGAACCCCGACAAGCCCGTCTTGCAGCAGTTGGAGAAGGCGCACGGCGTGCGCCGATACGCGTGCGATGCCAGCGAGCCCGCGGCCGTCGAGGGGCTGTTCCAGAGCGTCGTGCGCGACCTCGGGGATCCGACGCTCGTCGTGCACAACATCGACGGCCGGGTGGCCGGGATCTTCCGCAAGGGGATCACGGAGGCCGACCCCAGCATGGCGCTCGAGACCCTGCGGAGCTCGGCGTTCAGTGCGTTCCTGGTCGGTCAGCAGGCCGCGCGGCGGATGCGCGAGAACGCGCCCGACGCCAACGGCACGAAGGGCACGATCATCTTCACGAACGCAAGCGCGGCGCTGAAGGGCTTCCCGGCGAGCGGCGCGTTTGCGATGGCGTGCCAGGCCAAGGCGGGGCTCGCACAGAGCATGGCGCGGGAGCTGATGCCGCAGGGGATCCACGTCGCGAACGTGCCGATCGACGCCGCGATCGGCTGGACCCAGGAGGACGGCACCCGCGCGCACCGGCTGGCCGGAACGACCGTCGACGACAACATGGCCGACCCCGACCGCATCGCGGAGACCTATCTGCAGCTGCATCGCCAGCACCGCTCGACCTGGGCATTCGAGATCGTGCTGCGGCCGTGGGTCGAGAAGTGGTGACCGGCGCTCGCGGCGAAGCACCCCTGGCGGCGTGCTGCTGGCTCTGTGCTCCGCAACCCCCGGTCGCCTAGCCAGCCCCCGCTGCACACGCGCTTCTACGCACTTCCCGGGATCAAGCGGCCGCCCCCGCACCGTCGATTCCTGGGTGTCGCGCTGCGCGATGCGAGGAGGCCGGCTGCGTGGAGCTTCCGCGCCTGGGAAAGAAGAAGGGCGAAGAGGGCTACGGCCAGGGCCGCGCGGCGATCGCGGCGGGCGACGACGTGCTGCTCGACGAGGACGCGCTCGTCGCGGAGTTGCTCGCGTGCCTCGAGGCGCCGACCTACCGGCCGCCGACGCTGCCCGCCGTCGCGCTCGAGGTGATGGCCCTCGCGCAGCGGCCGGACGTCGCGATCAAGGACATCGTCGACCTGCTCGAGCGCGACGCCCTGATCGCCGGCCGCGTGCTGAAGGTCGCGTGCTCGGCGGTGTACTCGACGGCGACGAAGATCACGTCGCTGCGCGACGCGACGATGCGCCTCGGGCTGCTGACGATCCGCGACCTCGTCATGCAGATCACCCTCGAGATGCGCGTCTTCAAGTCGCCGGACTACGCGGAGACGATGGAGCTGTTGCGTCGCCACGCGACGGCGACCGCGCGGCTGTGCCGCGTCGTCAGCAAGTACACCGCGCTCGAGGCGGAGTTCTCGTTCATGGCGGGCCTGCTGCACGACGTCGGGATCGCGGGCACGCTGCTCGCGCTCTCGGAGAAGAAGGGCGCGCGCAAGACGGCGCCGGATCTGATCGCGATCTGGCCGGCCGTCGATCGCGTGCACCAGCGCGCGGGCGAGTTGATGGCCGCGCACTGGGCGCTCCCGCCGGACATCCGCTTCGCGCTGAGCGCGCATCACCAGGTGCTGATCCAAGGCTACGCGCATCCCCTCGCGGCGACGGTGGCCCTCGCGAACGAGCTCGCGAACGAGCTCGGTGCGGGCGTGATCCCGAAGGCGAGCGACGGGGCCGGCGAGGAGCGCGACTGCCTGGTCGCGCACAGCCAGGTCGACCGCAGCTCCGCGGCCACGCTCGCGCAGGCGCGCGAGGCGCTGCGCATCCAGGACTCGACGCTCGCGCTGATCCGCGAGGAAGCGAAGCGCACGATCGAAGCGCTCGACGAGGAGGCGGCCGCGCCCACGCCGACGCAAGGGCCCGCCGCGGCGAAACCTGCCTCTGCGGCTTCTCGCCCCGGTTCCGCTTCGCCCCCTGTGCGCCCGGCGCCCGCCTTACCCCCGCGGCGCCGCTAGTCGCGCCGCCGCCGGGCGTTCTTTGCCGCAACGTCGGATTCCCGTGACGGACGGCACGGGCCGGGACTGCCGCCATGCCGATCGATGCTCCGGATTCGCGGCGCGGCCCATGCGCGCGCCACTCGGGGGTGTCGGAGATGCGCATTCGTTGCCTGCTCGCGATCGGCCTGCTCGCGTTCTCTCAAGCGGCCTTCGCCGACCCGTCCATGGGGACGCGGGTGGATCAGCGCTGCACGGCGCTCGGTTGGGTACCGGCGCGCCCGTTCAACCCCAACAACGTGCTCAGCACCGATCCGAACGTCGTGAACTGCAGTCTCTGCCACGGCGCCAAGCCTCCGAAGAAGTCGAACGTCAAGCCGGTCGGATTTGCCTGGCTCGCGAACAAGAACGACGTGTCCGCCTTCTGCCAGCCGCCGACGCAGCAGAACCACGCTCCGCAGTTCGCGGCCGTCAGCCCGCGCCAAGCGACCGTCGGACAGCTCCTGTCGTTCATGGTGAGCGCGACCGATCAGGACAACGACGCGATCGCGCTCTCGGTCTCGAATTCGCCCGCCGGCGCGACCTTCATGGACGCGGGGAACGGCGCCGGAACCTTCCAGTGGACGCCCAGCGCGTCGCAGAGCGGCAGCCGCACCGTCACCTTCCACGCCACCGACGCCGGCACGCCGATGGCGAGCGCCACCCTCGACGTGTCGATCAGCGTGGGCGCGGCGAATCGCGCGCCCGTGCTCGCGGCGATCGGGAACCGCCAGGTGAACGTGAACACGGCGCTTGCGATCACCTTCTCGGCGACCGATCCGGACGGCAACGCGCTCAGCTACGCGGTGCAGCCGCTGCCGATGGGGGCGACGCTGAACGGCGCGCAATTCAGCTGGACGCCGAACGCGAACCAGGTGGGCAACCATCCCGTGACGGTGAGCGTGACGGACAACGGCAGCCCCGCCGCCAGCGACTCCGAGCCGATCGTGATCACGGTCGGCAACGCGAATCGCCCGCCGCAGCTCGCGCCGATCGGCAACCGCACGGTCGACCTCGGCACGACGGGACGCATCGCGCTCGTCGCGACCGACCCCGATCAGAACGTGCTCGTGCTCGCCTGCACCGGCCTGCCGAGTGGCGCGACGCTCACGGACGTCGGCGACGGCACTGGCGAGATCGTCTGGTCGCCGAGCGCCGTGGGCAGCTCGTCCGTGACGTGCAGTGCCACGGACAACGGCCTGCCGGCGCAGTCCGCGCAGGAGACCTTCATGCTCGCGTCGCGCGACCCGGCGGCGACCGCGAATGCGCCGGTGGTCGGCGAAGCGGCGTGGCACACGAAGGGCGCGAAGGGTTGGCTGCGAGTGAGCGGCGACGCGCCCGAGACCGAGGGCGCGAGCGGCGCGAATCGGAACGTCGAGATCTTCGCGATGATGGCGGGCGCGCCCGTGAAGCTCGGGCAAGTGCGGGCCCACGAATCCGGCGCGTTCTCCGCGAGCCTTCCGGTGTTCGTGGCGCCTTGTCAGGTGGCGGCATCCGCCAACGGTCACCTGGGCGCCGCCGTCGCGGTCGCCGACGCGCCGGCCGATTGCGACACGACCCCGCTGTTTCAGATGAAGGCGACCGGCAGCTGCGATGGCTACTCGCTTCGCGCGAAGGGCCGTCGCGCGCCGCCCGACGCCACGATCACGGCGACCGACGCCGCGACCGGCGACGCGTTGTTCAGCGTCGTGACGACGCGCGGCGGCAGCTTCCGCACGCGCGCCCAGACCGCCGCATTCGTCCACGATCTCGTGGTGAACGTGGCGGCCGGCGGCAACACGTGGACGCTGTCCGTGCCGGTGAACGCATGCAAGTGACCGCCGGCGCGGGCGCCTTCTCGAGCGGCTGAGGCGCGCGCGGCGCCCGCCCTGTGCCACCCTCGATCGCCCGCGCCGGCCTGTCGCCGCGCGCGGCGCTTCGAGGAGGCGCGGGTTGGCGGCGTTGCAGCGGGTCCTGATCGCAAACCGCGGCGAGATCGCGATCCGCATCGCGAAGGCCGCCGCGGCCCTCGGCATGGAGTCGGTCGCGGTCTACGCACCGGCGGACGCCCTCGCGCTGCACACGCGCATCGCGACCCGCGCAGTGGAGCTGGCGAGCGCGGGCAGCGACCCGGTGGCGGCCTACCTCGACGTGGACGCGCTGGTGAATGCCGCGCGGGCGAGCGGCTGCGACTGCGTCCATCCCGGCTACGGATTCCTCTCGGAGAACGCGCGCTTCGCCGAGGCGTGCGCCGCCGCCGGCCTCGTCTTCGTGGGGCCGCGCCCCGCCTCGCTCGCACTGTTCGGCGACAAGGTGCGCGCCCGCGGCCTCGCACAGTCGCTCGGCATCCCCGTGCTGCCCGGCAGCGCCGCGCCGCTGACGTCGGCGGCCGAGGCCGCGCGCGCCGCGGCGGCGCTCGGCTACCCGGTGATGCTGAAGGCCGCGGCCGGCGGTGGCGGGCGCGGCATGCGCGCCGTGCGCGAGGCGGGGCATCTCGCCGAAGCCTTCGAGCGCGGCAGCAGCGAGGCGCTCGCGGCCTTCGGCGACGGGGCGCTCTTCGTCGAGAAGCTCGTCGCGCGGCCGCGCCACGTCGAGGTGCAGGTGCTCGGCGACGGGCAGGGCGGTCTCGTGCATCTGCACGAGCGCGACTGCTCCGTGCAGCTCCGACACCAGAAGGTCGTGGAGATCGCGCCCGCGCCCGGCCTCGCGCCCGCGTTGCGCGAGCGCCTCTGCGCCGACGCGCTCGCGCTCGCGCGCGCGGCGGACTACGTCGGCGCCGGCACGGTCGAGTTCCTCGTGGCGCCGGAGAGCGGCGAGCACTTCTTCATCGAGTGCAATCCGCGCATTCAGGTCGAGCACACCGTCACCGAGCTCGTCACGGGCCTGGATCTCGTCGAGGCGCAGCTCCAGATCGCGGGCGGCAGCTCGCTCGCCGCGCTCGGCATCGCGACGCAAGCGCAGATCGGCGCGCCGCGCGGCTTCGCGGTGCAGGTGCGGGTGGTCGCGCAGGGCGTGGGCACGATCCGCGCCTACAAGGAGCCGTCCGGGCCGCACGTGCGCGTCGACGGCTGCGGCTACGCCGGCTGGACGCCGCCGCCGCAGTTCGACCCGCTGTTCGCGAAGGTGGTCGCCGCCTCGGGCTCGGCGGGCACGTTCGCTGCGGCGGTGGATCGCGCGCTGCGCGCACTCGCGGAGTTCCACGTCGAAGGCCTGCCTACGAACCTCGCAGCCTTGCGCGCGATTCTCGCGCACCCGGCGTTCCGCTCCGGCGACGCGCGCACGTCGCTGCTGTCCGAGGATCCCGCGCTCGCCCACGCCGTCGCGCACGTGAGCGCGCACGCTGCGACGGGCGCGCTCGCGCTGCTGGCCGAGCAAGCGGCGGCGACGGGCGCGGGTGCCGCGCGCGGGGCGGCGGCTCCCGCGACGCCGCTGCGCGTGTTCGAGCTCGCCGACGGCGAAGTCGGGGCCCTGTGCCCGCTCGCGGGCGCGGTGGTCGAGGCGCGCGCGCGCGCCGGCGACGAGGTCGCCGCCGGCGACGCGCTGCTCGTGATGAGCGCGATGAAGATGGAGACCGTGATCACCGCGCCGTGCGCGGGGCGCGTCGCGCGCGTGCTCGCGCTCGCGGTGGGCGACGCGCTGGCGGCCGGGCAGGCGGTCGCGGCGATCGCACCGACCGTCTCCGCGCCGTTGGGCCAGGCGCAGCCGCGCACGGCGGGCTGGCAGGAGGTGCTGGATCAGGTGGACGCGCTGCGCGGCCTCGCCCACGCGCGGCTCGCGCCGGGCTCGCGCGATCCGGGCGTCGTGCGGCAACGCCAGCGCGGCAAGCTCACCTGCCGCGAGCGCATCGCGTTGCTGCTCGACGCGGGCACGTTCCACGAGATCGGCAGCGTGGCGGGCTTCGCGACGTACGGCGATGACGGCCGCGCCCTCGACTTCACGCCGGCGAATCACGTCGGCGGCTGGGGCCGCATCGCGGGCCGCACCGCGGTCGTGTGCGCCGACGACTTCACCTCGCGCGGCGGCCACGCCGACGGCGCCATCGCGACGAAGAGCACGCATCTCGACCGGCTCTCGATCGAGCTGCGCGCGCCGTCGCTGCGCTTGCTCGACGGCTCGTCCGGCGGCGGCAGCGTCGCGGCGATGGTCCCGCAGAAGCGCGAGGGCGAGAGCGGCGCGCAGGAGAGCTCGGGCGCGATCAAGGCGGGCCGGCCGCGCGTGTCGGGCGGCGGCGGCTCGTTCCTGCCGGGCCACCTCGGCAGCGACCTCTACGCGCAGCAGCTCGCCACGGTGCCGGTGGTGAACCTGCTCCTCGGCAGCGTCGTGGGGATCGGCGCGGCGAAGGCCGTGCTCGGACACTTCTCGGTGATGGTGCGCGACGTCGCGCAGCTGTTCGTCGCGGGGCCGCCGGTGGTGAAGCACGCGATCGGCACCGACATCACGAAGGAAGACCTCGGCGGCTGGGAGATCCACTGCACCAACGGGGCGGTGGACAATCTCGCCGAGACGGAGGACGAGGCCGCCGCGATGGCGCAGCGCTTCTTGTCCTACCTGCCGAGCAGCGTGTACGAGGCGCCGCCCGTGCTCGCGCCGAGCGACCCGGCGGATCGTCGCGAGGACGAGTTGCTCACGATCGTGCCGCGCAAGCGCACGACCACGTTCGACGTGCGGCGCGCGATCTCGCTGATGGCCGATCGCGGCTCGTTCTTCGAGATCGGGCGGCTGTGGGGCACCGATCAGGTGACGGGCTTCGTGCGCTTCGGCGGTCGCCCCCTCGGCGTGATCGCGTCGGACAGCCGCCATGCGAACGGCGGGGCGCTCACGGCGCAGGGCTGCGAGAAGCTGACGCGCCACCTCGACCTCTGCGATCTGTTCCACATCCCGGTGCTGAACCTGGTCGACAATCCCGGCTTCGCGGTCGGCCGCGATCACGAGATGGCGGCGACCATCCGCAAGGGCGGCACTTGGATGGTCGCGTTCGCGCAGGTCGGCGTGCCGATCTTCACGGTGCTGATGCGGCGCAGCTTCGGCGTCGCGGGCAACAACATGGCCACGCCCGTTTCGCGCGCGTGCGTGCGCGTCGCCTGGCCCGCAGCGGACGTCGGCGGCATCCCGCCCGAGGGCGGCATCGAGGCCGCCTACAAGCGCCAGCTGGCCG
>CAZCTH010000002.1:0-65925 GCA_964501435.1 uncultured Spirochaetales bacterium
GAGCGCCGCGCGCCGCGAGACCGCGCGCGCACGCGCGTTCGCGGCGAGCTCCGCTCCGCCGGAGCGCCTTGCGGGCGCCGTGCTCCGCGAGCTCGAAACCCGCGCGCCCGGCCCCGGCGAGATCGCGATCGACGTGAAGGCCGCGGGGCTCTCGTTCCTCGACGTGCTCCAGACGTTCGGCCTCGAGGAAGGCGCGCTCCCGACCGCACTCGGCTGCGAGCTCGCGGGCGTGGTGCGCGCGGTCGGCCGCGGAGTGCGCGGCGTCGCCGTGGGCGACGCCGTGGTCGGCTTCGCGCGCGGCGCCGTCGCGTCGCAGGTGATCACCGACGCGGCGTGGGTCGCGCCGAAGCCCGCGAGCCTCTCGCACGAGCAGGCCGCCGCGCTGCCCCTCGCGCGCGCCGTCGCGCAGCTCGCGCTGCACGGCGCGGCCCGGCTCCGCGCCGGCGAGCGCGTGCTCGTGCACTCCGCAGGCGGCGCCCTCGGCCACGCCGTGGTAGCGCTCGCGCACGCTCTCGGTGCCGAGGTCGTCGCGAGCGCAGGCAGCGAGCGCAAGCGCGAGAGCCTGCGTGCCGCTGGCGCGCGGCGAACGCTCGACTCGCACGCCGCGTCGTTCGCGGAAGATGCACTCGTGGGCGGCGCCTTTGCGGTCGCGATCGATCTCGCCGGGGACGCTGCGCCGCTCGCGCTACTCGCCGCCGGAGGGCGCTACGTCGCGATCGACCGCACGGGCCGCGCCGAGAGCGCCCCGCGCGCGCCGCGGCGCAATCTCTCGCTGCACTCGCTCGACCCGATCGGCCTGCTCGCGACGAAACCCGACGAGCTCGCCGCGGCGCTTCGAGACGGGCTCGCGGGCGCGAGCGCCGCGTCGCTCACGGCGACGCCGCTCACGGTCTTCCCGATCGCGCAGCTCGGCCGCGCCATCCGCTTCATGGCGCAGTCGCGCCACGTCGGAAAGGTCGTCGTCTCGTTCGCGCAGCGCGAGGACGCGCGCATCGCGCCCCTCGCCGTCGCGGAGCGCCTGGCGGGCGGCGCCGTGCTCGCGATCGGCGACGTCGCGCGCTTCCCCGCCGTCGCGCACTGGCTGGCGACCCAGCGCCCGCGCGAGATCGTGCGCGTCTCCGAGGGTGAGAGCCTCGACGGCGTGGCTGCGAAGCTGAGCGCGCCGCTGCGCGCCGTGGTGCTGGCGCCGAGCGCAGAGGATGCGCCCGCCGCGCTCGCTCTGGCGCGGCGCGTCGTCGCGCTCGCCAGCGAGCAGCGCGCGGCCCTCGTGTGGCTCGCGTGCGACGCGGGTGCGCTGCTCGCACCCGAAGCGAGCCCCGAGGCGGCGCGCATCGCCGCCGGGCTCGCCGATCTCGCGCGAGCGCGCCGCGCCCAGGGCGAGCCCGTCACCGCGCTCGCCCTCGGCCTCGCCGGCGACGTGACACCCGGCGCGATGGCGCAGCTCGGCCGGATCGCCGAGAGCGACGTCGCGGCCTGCGTGCTCCACGACACCGCGCCGAGCGCCTGGGATGCCGCCAGCGCGCCGCTGCTGCGCGAGCTCGGTGCTGCGAACGCGAGCACGGCCTCGAAGCTCGCGAGCGCTTCGCCCGAGGAGCGGCTCGCGAAGCTGCGCGAGCTGGTCGCCGGCGCGCTCTCGCTCGTGCTGCGCCTCAGCACCGCGGAGCGCGCGCGCATCGACTGGCAGCGTCCCCTCGCGGAGCTGGGCCTCGACTCGCTGATGGGCGTCGAGCTGCATGGGCGCATCGAGGAGGCCGCCGGCCTCGAGATCCCCCCCGCCGTGCTCTTCGCCGAACCCAACCTCGAAGCCGCCGCCCAGCGCCTCGCCGCCGCGATCGGCGGCCCAGCCCGCTAGCCGCGGAATCCGGAGCGCCCATGGACCTGCGCCTCGTCACCGCCGATGGAATCGAGCTCGCCGTCACCGACGTGCGCGGCGAGGGTGCGCCCGTCGTGTTCGTGCACGGCTTCTCGAACGATCGCTTCGTCTGGGACGACGCCGCGCGCGCGCTGCCCGAGGCGTACCGCCCGATTTGTTACGACCTTCGCGGGCACGGCGACTCGGGCTGGTCCGTCGCGGGTCGATACCACCTCACCGACCACGCGAGCGACCTCGCCGCGATCTTCGAGGCCCTCTCGCTCGAGCGCGCCGTCGTCGTCGGCCATTCGCTCGGCGGCAACGTCGCGACGATCTTCGCGGCGCGGCACCCGGAGCGCGTGCGCGCGCTGGCACTCGTCGACACGGGCCCCGCGCTCGGTCAGGACGCCTGGCGCCGCGCCTCGGGCGACGTGACGGAGCAGGCGCGCGCGTACGAGACGGTCGCCGAGTTCCGCAAGCTGATCGGCCTCGCGTATCCACTGGCCGCGCCCGCGGCGCTCGACCGTCTCGCGCGCACGAGCCTCGTGCAGCGGCGCGACGGCCGCTTCGAGCCGAAGCTCGACCCGATCTTGCTCGATCTGCTCGGCACCGAGGAGCAGTGGCGAGAGACCGAGGCCTTGCTCTGGGACGCGCTCGCGAAGCTGCGCTGCCCCGTGCTGCTCGCGCGCGGCGAACGCAGCGCGATGCTGCCGGAGGCCGTCGCGCGCAGGATGGTGGACGACGTGATCGCCGACGCGCGCCTGGTGCAGATCCCGAACGCGGGGCACCCCGTCGCGCTCGACAACGGGCCCGCACTCAGCGCCGCGCTCGAGGCGTTCCTCACGCAGTAACCACTCGCGCGCGCGTTCGGTGTGTAGACTCGACGCCGGTCCGCCGCGTGGGGTGATCGTGAGCGCTCCCTTCTCGATCCTGAACGAAGACGGCAGCTGCGCGCCCGAGCATGCGCGGCTCGTCTCGGACGAGGATCTCGCCGCCGCGCTCGACGGCCTCGTGCTGAACCGCATCCTCGACCGGCGCCTGCTCATGCTCCAGCGCCAGGGCCGGCTCGGCTTCTGGATGACGAGCCGCGGCGAGGAGGCGACGATCTTCGGCGTCGCGATGGCGCTCGACGTGGCCGACCCGATCTTCCTCTCGTATCGCGAGCTCGGCTGCTTGTTGTGGCGGCGCATCCCGCTGCCGCTGATCTTCAATCAGTTGATCGGCAACAGCCAGGATCTCAACCTCGGCCGGCAGATGCCCGTTCATTATTGCTACCGCGAGTGGGGCATCCCGTCGGTGAGCGCTCCGGTCGGCACGCAGCTGCCCCACGCCACCGGCTTCGGCTACGCGGCGCGCGTGAAGCGCACGGGCCAGGTCGCGGTGGCGTTCTGCGGCGAGGGAACGGCGTCGCAGGGCGACTTTCACACCGCGCTCAACTTCGCGGGCGTGTTCCGCACGCCGTCGATCTTCGTGATCCGCAACAACGGCTACGCGATCTCGACGCCCGAGTCGGTGCAGACTGCCGCGAAGAGCCTCGCGGCGCGCGGCGAGGGCTACGGCGTGCCTGGGTTCCAGATCGACGGCAACGACCTGCTCGCGGTCGTGCACACGATGCGCGAGGCCGTCGCGCGTGCGCGGGCGGGCGACGGCCCGACCCTGATCGAGGCGATGACGTACCGCGTCGGCGCACACTCGACCGCCGACGACCCGAGCGCCTATCGCACCGATGCCGAGACGCAGGAGTGGGAGCGCCTCGATCCGTTCGAGCGCCTGAAGCGGCACGCGAAGTGGCGCGGCGTGTGGGACGACGCGCGGGAAGAGGCGTCGCGCGCGGCGTGGGAGGCGCGCGTCACCGAGACGCTGGCCGCCTGCGAGAAGCATCCGCCGCCGCCGGTCGAGAGCCTGTTCGAGGACGTGCTCGCGACTCCGGGTGCGCAGCTCGCCGAGCAACGTGACGAGTACCTCGCCTGGCACCGCCGCCGCCCGCGCGAATCGTTCGAGGTGCCGTGAGCCGTGGCCGAGACCGCCACCCTGAACATGCTCCAGGCGCTCAATCAGGCGCTCGACCTCTACATGGAGCGCGACGAGCGGGCGTGCATCCTCGGCGAGGACGTCGGCCACTTCGGCGGCGTGTTCCGCGTGACGCAGGGGCTGCAGGAGAAGTACGGCACGGAGCGCGTGTTCGACACGCCGCTCGCCGAGGCCGGCATCGCGGGCATGGCGATCGGCATGGCGCTCGGCGGGCTGCGCCCGATCGTCGAGATCCAGTTCGCGGACTTCGTCTTCCCCGCCTTCGACCAGATCGTCAGCGAGCTCGCGAAGTACCGCTACCGCAGCGGCGCCCAGTACGCGCCGAAGGTGCTGATCCGGATGCCCTACGGCGGCGGCATCCGCGGCGGGCATTACCACTCGCAGAGCCCGGAGGCCTACTTCGCCCACACGCCGGGGCTGCGCGTCGTCGTGCCCTCGGGCCCGTACGAGGCGAAGGGGTTGTTGCTCGCGTCGCTCGAGTGCGACGACCCGGTGATCTTCATGGAGCCGAAGCGCATCTACCGCTCGGCGAAGGACGAGATCCCGACCGACTACTACACGCTGCCGCTCGAGCGCGCGCGCGTCGTGCGCCGCGGCGAGGACGCGACCCTCGTCGCGTGGGGCGCCATGCTGGGCCCGTGCCGCGAGGCCGCGGCGCGCGCCGAGGGCGAGGGCTACGACGTCGAGCTGATCGACCTGCTCTCGCTCACGCCCTACGACGCGCGCACGCTCGTGCGCTCGGTCGAGCGCACGGGGCGCATGGTCGTCGTCCACGAGGCACCGATCACCGCGGGCTTCGGCGCGGAGCTCGTCGCGGCGGTCCAGGCCAAGGCGTTCGCGAGCCTCGAGGCACCGATCGAGCGCGTGTGCGGCTTCGACACGCCGTTCCCGTACACGCTGGAAGAGCACTACCTGCCCAACGCGGAGCGCATTCTCGACGCGCTCGTCAGGACCATCGGGTATTAGGCTCGCCGCGCGGCGAGCGAGTGAGCACGCATGTATCGATTCTTGCTGCCGGACATCGGTGAAGGCGTCGTCGAGGCCGAGGTGATCGAATGGCGCGTGCGCGAGGGCGAGCGCGTCGCGCTCGACCAGGTGCTCGTCGAGCTGATGACCGACAAGGCGAACATCGAGATCCCGTCGCCGGTCGCCGGCGTGGTCCACCGGCTCGGCTTCGCGCAGGGCGCGATCGTGCCCGTCGGCGCGGTGCTGATCGAGATCGACGACGGCGCGGCCGCCGTAGCGAGCCCCGCGGACGCGAAACAGAGCGTCGGAGCCGCAGTTGCCACGCCCGCCGGCAGCGCACCCACGCTACGAGCCGAGCCTCCTGCCGCGAGCGAAGCGGCGAAGCCTCGGCCGCCCGCGCCGCCGCGTCCGGCCGCGAGTGCGCCTGCGCATCGCGCCGCGGAGCCCGCGCCCGCCGGCGGGCATCCTCCCGCGATGCCCGCGCGCCCGGGGCTGTCGCATCACCGCGGCACCGTCGCCGCGCGTTCCGGCGTGGCGCAGGCGGTGCCTGCGGTGCGCGAGCTCGCGAAGCGGCTCGGCGTCGAGCTCGGGGCCGTGGTCGGAACCGGGCCGGGCGGCCGCGTGATGCGCCGCGACGTCGAGGAGGCCGCGCGCAATCCGGCGCCGCCGACCCCGCCCGCGCAGGCGACGCCCGCGGCCGTGCGCGCCGCAGCGCCGGTCGCAGAGCGCGCGAAGAGCGAGGACGCGGAGGAGAATGCAGCGCGCCCGGCGGATCCCGAGGATTGGCGCCGCGTGCCGCTGCGCGGACTGCGCCGCGCGATCGCGCGCCACATGCGCGAGGCCAAGCAGCACGCCGCGCACTTCACCTACGTCGAGGAGCTCGACCTCACGCGGCTGCTCGAGCGCGCGGAGGCGCTGCCCGGTCCGAAGCTGTCGCCGCTCGCGTTCATCGCGCGCGCGGTGGTGCGCGCGTTGCCCGCGCACCCGGCGCTGAACGCGAGCCTCGACGAGGCGCGCGACGAGCTCGTCTACAAGGGCAAGCTCCACCTCGGCATCGCCGTCGCCGCGCCCGACGGCCTGATCGTGCCCGTGATCCGCGACGCCGCGGCGCTCGGCACGCGCGACCTCGCGCTCGCCACCGAGGCCCTCGCGCGGCGCGCGCGCGAGGGCAAGCTCACGCCGGACGAGCTGCGCGGCGGAACGTTCACGATCACGTCGCTCGGCAAGCTCGGCGGCGTGGTCTCGACGCCGATCGTGAACTACCCCGAGGTCGCGATCCTCGGAGTCGGCGCGATCCGCAAGCTGCCGCGCTTCGTCGGCGACCAGGTCGTCGCGCGGCGCGTGATGAACTTGTCGATCAGCGTGGACCATCGCGTCGCGGACGGCGCGCACGCGGCGCAGCTCGTCGCGGACGTGAAGACGATCCTCGAGTCCGCGGACTTCCCGGACGCCTTCGGCCCTAGCTAACCGGGGGAACCCATGAACGACGATTTTCTCAAGCTCGACGTCGGCGGAAAGCTCCGCCGGCTGCGCGAGGATCACGGCCTCTCGCTCGCCGATCTCGCACGCCGCTCGACGCTCGCCGAGGCGGCGCTGCGGGACTACGAGGACGCCCGGGCCGTGCCTGCTGTGGGCGAGCTCTTGAAGATCGCCAACGTGCTCGGCGTCTCGATCGGGCACTTTTTCCAGACGCGCATCCCCGACAAGCGCGTCGAGGTCGTGCGCTCGTCCGAGCGCTGGGCGGTGAATGCGCGCAGCGAGGCCGGCAGCGCGCTCGGCTACCGCTACCAGTCCCTGTCCCACGGCCTCACCGAGAAGCTGATGCAGCCCTTCCTCGTCGAGGTCCCGCCCGGCCAGGACTCGGCGCTGAACCGCTCGCAGCACGAGGGCGAGGAATTCCTGTTCGTGCTCGCCGGCGTGCTCGAGGTCGAGATCGGTGGCGAGCGCCACCGCCTCGAGCCCGGCGACGCGATCTATTACGACTCGCGCCAGCCCCACACGCTGCGCGCCCTCGAGGGCGCGACGGCGCGGCTGATCGCGTGCATCGCGCAGCATCCCAACGTGACGGTGAAGAGCGGGATCGATCGGGCCTATCGGTAGGGGATCGCGATGGCAGCGGACAGGAAGCCGAGCGGCTCGAAGGACCCTCTCGCGCCGCGCGCGGCTCCGTCTACCCTGCGCCCTCCATGATCGGAATCTTCGACTCCGGCCTCGGCGGTCTCACCGTGTTGCGCGCGCTCGCCGAGCGCTTTCCCGCGCAGCCGTTCCTCTATCTCGGCGACCACGCGAATGCGCCCTACGGCGATCGCCCGTCGTCCGAGGTCGTGGCGCTCACCGAGGCCGGTGTGGCGCGGCTCTTCGAGCTCGGCGCGAAGCTCGTGGTGCTCGGCTGCAACACCGCCACCGCCGTCGCGCTGCGCAGCCTGCAGCGCGACTGGCTGCCGCGCTCGGGGTACGCCGGCCGCAACGTGATCGGCATCGTGGCGCCGACCGTCGAGGCCGCGACGCAGACGCCGTGGGCGGTGACGAAGCCGCAGTATCCGCAGAAGAACAATCGCGAGGTGATCGCGGTGTTCGGGACGACCCGCACGATCTCGTCGGGCGTCTACGCGGAGGAGATCTTCAAGCGCTGCCCGCGCGTGCGCGTGTTGCTTCAGCCGTGCACCGAGCTGGCGGCGGCGATCGAGGCCGCGAGCCCGCGCGCAGAGCTCGACGCGATCGTGGCCGACGCGGTGGCCGCCCTGCTCGCGCAGCTCGGCGGCTCCGCGCGCGGCCCGAAGGCGCCCGATCGTGTGATCCTCGGCTGTACCCACTTCTCGCTGGTGGAGTCGCTCTTCGCGGAGAATCTGCCGACGGGCGTGCGCATCCTCTCGCAGCCCGAGATCGTCGCCGACAGCTTCGAGGACTATCTCGCGCGCCATCCCGAGTACGCGGGCGCGGGGGGCGCTGGGGTGCGTCTGCTCACGACCGGCGATCCCGAGGCGGTCTCGCGCACGGCGGCGATCTTCTGGGCCGGGGCACCGCGCTTCGAACGCGCGTGAGCCGGCGCGCGGCTCAGCGCCCGCGCCTCGCGTCCAACTCGTCCTTGGCGTCCTTCAGCTCGAGGCCGGTCAGCTGGCGATGCAGCTTGATCGCGTCGATCTGGCGCCCCTCGCGCAGCGCCAGCTCGCGCTCGGCTTCGAGGCGCTCGCGCTCGGCGTCGCTGAGCACGGGCTTGCGGCGCGGCGCAGGCTCGGGCGGCGGCGCGCCGGGGGCTCCGTCGGCTCCGCGGCGGGGCGCGGTGAGTCGCGCGACGAAGCGCAGCGCGAAGAGTACGGCGAGGGCGATCAGGATCGTGCGCAGCATCGGGTCTCCCGTCCAGCGGTGGCGCGCGGCGGCGGGCAAATCTCAGAACACGTACTCGCTCATGGGATGCGACTCGACGCGATCCTGCGCGAGGAACCCCTGACAAGTGTCGATCATGCGCTTCAGGTTGCGCTTCAGCTTCGCGGGGTCGCCCACCGCGTCGTAGAACGCCGCGGGGTCGGTGAGCGCCGCCACCGGAAAGTTCTCCTCGACGATCGCTGCCCACGGCGGCGCGCCCGCCGTCAGCGCGCGCACGATCTCGTTGCGCACGTAGCCGAAGGTGCTCTGCGTTTCGATCGCGCAGGCGCGCTGCCGTTCGTGCCAGATGCGCAGGAACTCGGCGTAGGGGAGGCCGTCCGCTGGCTCGATGCACGTGACGAGCGCGAAGCCCGGCGTACGAGTGCCGGCGCGCGCAGCGCGGTTCACGAGCGGACGCGATTCGACGACGAGGTAGCCGGCGTACGCGCCGCAGGTGCCGCCCAGCACGCGTTCGACCGGCGCGCGGTCCTGCGACTGCTCGATCCAGAACGAGACGAAGCCGGCCTTCGCCGGCGAGGCCTTGCCGAGGCGCAGCTTCTCGCCGGCCGCTACGTCGTCGTCCACCACCGAGACGCGCACGCGCTCGATCTCGAGCGCCAGGAGGCGCGGGGCGGTCTCGTCGAGCAGCCGCCGCTTGAAGGCTTCGTTCGGCTCCTCACCGCGCTTCCACAGGACGTAGACGAGCTTTTCCATCTTTTCGACTCTCCGCTCGGCTTCGCCTCGCTGCGCGCGGCCTGCGCCGCTGGCACGGCGCGGGCCGCTTGCGCTTCACGAGCTGCGTTCGGGCGTTGCGTTGTCCCTCAGTAGATGGAGCCGATCGCCCGAGTTTCCCGTTCTCAGTGGGGCGCGTCGAGGCTCGCGCGGCGTGTGCGGACTCGCTTCAGCGCCGCGAGTGCACGGACGGCGCCGCTGCGCAGGCGTGCGTTCATGCCGTCGATCAGGGCGTAGAAGACGGGCACCACCATCAGCGTGAGGGCGGTCGAGGTCGCGAGGCCGCCGATCACGATCACGGCCATCGGAGCGCGGAACTCGGCGCCGGTCGCAGTGGAGAGCGCCATGGGCAGGAGACCGAGCACGAGCGCGGCGCTCGTCATCAGCACGGGGCGCATGCGCACCGGGCCGGCACGCAGGATCGCGTCGTCGCGCGAGAGCCCTTCGGCGCGCAGCAGGTTGGTGTAGTCCACGAGCAGGATGCCGTTCTTCATCACGAGGCCCATCAGCACGAGCAAGCCCATCGCGCCCATGATGTCGAAGGACTTGCCCGCGATCTTCAAGGCGAAGAAGCCGCCCACGAACGAGAGCGGCGCGGACGTCATGATCGTGAGCGGATGCGTGACCGAATTGAACAGCGACGCGAGGATCATGTAGATCGAGATCATCGCGAGCCCGAGCGCGAAGCCGAGGTCCGCCGCCGACTCGGCCTGCGACTCCGCGGCGCCGCCGGGGACCAGCGCATACGGCGGGGCGACGCCCGCCTCTGCCGCGAACTTCTCCATCTTCTTCATCGCGTCGTCGAGCGACGTCTCCGGCGACTTGTTCGCGTAGAGCCGCACCATGCGCGCGCGGTTGTGTCGCTTCACCTCGACGGCGCCGCTCTCGTTGCGCACGATCGCGGCGCTGGTGATCGGCACGAGCTCGCCGCGCAGTGAGCGCACGCGGATCAGGTCGAGCTTGCTCGGGTCGTCGCGATATTCGGGCAGCACCTGTACGCGCACGTCGTAGCGCTCGCCGCGGTCTTCGAACGAGCCGACCTCTTCGCCCGCGAGCAGCGTGCGCAGTGTGCGGCCGAGCGCGACGGACGAGACGCCGACGTCGGCCGCGCGCCCGCGATCGACGTCGAGCGTGATCTGCGGGCGGCCGGTCTCGTGAGACCAGCGCACGTCGAGGAAGTCCGGGTCGGCCTCCATCTTGGCGCGGATCTGCGCCGCATGGCGCGCGATCTGAGCCAGGTCCGGGCCCTCGACGCTGTAGGCGATGTCGTTGTAGCCCTCGCCGCTCGAGCTCGCGTACATCGGGTGCGCGACGGAGATCTCGGTGCCGGGAGGAAGGACCGCGGCGACGCGCGCGCGAATCTCCTCGAACGTCTCGTGGATCGGCACCTCGCGGTCGCTCTTCGGCGTGAGCAGGAGATTCATGCGCGCCTTGTGCGGCTGGTACTGCAGCTCGTCGCCGGCGCTCGCGAACACCGTCACCACGTAGGGGTGAGCCGCCGCGGCCGCCTCCATCGTGCGCAGGGTCGCATCGGTGACCGAGAGCGGCGTCCCGATCGGCAGCTTCGCGGTGACGAACACCTCGCCGAGGTCGTCCTGGGTGAAGTAGCCGGTGGGCAGCGTGCTGAAGACGCCGCAGCCGCTGAACACCGTGGCGACCGCGATCGCGACCGTCGCGCCCTTGTGCGCGAGCGACCAGCGCAGCACGCGCTCGTAGCCGCGCTCCAGCGCGCGCAGCACGCGCTCGCAGGCGCGGAAGAAGGCGCTCTCCTTCGGGGTCTGGCGCAGCACCTTGCTCGCGAGCATCGGCGTGAGCGTGAGCGCGACCAGCGCCGACATCAGGACGGCGACGGTCACCGAGACGGCGAACTCGAGGAAGTAGCGGCCCATCGTGCTCGTCATGAAGAGCACCGGCACGAACACGCCGCACACCGCGAGGGTGGTCGAGATCACCGCGAGCGCGACTTCGCGCGTCCCCTCGAGCGCGGCGCTGCGCGAATCCTGCCCGCGCTCGACGCGGCGGAAGATGCTCTCGAGCACGACGATCGCGTCGTCGATCACGAGCCCGACGGCGAGCGAGAGCGCCATCAACGTCATGTTGTTGAGCGACAGACCGGTGGCGTACAGGATCGTGAAGCTCGCGATCACGCTGGCGGGGATCGCGAGCGAGGCGATCAGCGTCGAGCGCCAGTTGCGCATGAACACGAGCACGACCGCGACGACGAGCATCGCGGCGAGCACCATGTCGAACAGCACCGACTCGATCTGGTCCTCGATGATGTGCGCGTAGTCGCGCAGCACGGAGATCTTCACGCCCGGCGGCGCGGTCTTCTCGATGTCGGCGAGCTCCTGGCGGATCAGCCGCGCGGCCAGCACGAGATCGGAGCCGCTCTGCTGCTGCACGTCGATCGAAACGCCGGGCTCGCCGTTCACGCGCGCGACGCTGCGCTCCTCGGCCATGCCGTCCTCGACCTGCGCGACGTCGCGCAGCTGGATCGGGCGCCCGTCGCGCTCGGCGATGATCAGCGCGCCGAACTCCTCGACGGTGCGGGCCTTGCCCTGGGTCGTCACCGACCACTCGCGCGCCGCGCCCTCGATGCGGCCGCTCGCGAGCTCGGCGTTCTCGCGGCGCAGCGTGTCGGCGACGTCCTCGATCGCGAGGCCGTAGCCGGCGAGGCGCAGCGGATCGAGCCACACGCGCACCTCGCGCTCGCGCCCGCCGCGAATGCGCACGCCGCCCACGCCGGGAATGCGCTCGAGGCGGTCCTTCACCTGGTGCTCGGCGAAGTCCGTCAGCTCGCGTTGCCCGACGGGGCCGCCGAGCACGATCGTCATGAACTCGATCGCGGAGAGGTCGAACTTCTGGACGATCGGGTCCTCGATGTCGACCGGCAGCTCGGCGCGCGCCAGCGCGACCTTGTCGCGGACCTCCTGCACCTTCGTGTCGATGTCGTAGCCGAGCCGGAACTCGATGTGGATCTGCGAGAGGCCCTGCTCGGACGTGGAGTTGATCTCCTTCACGCCCTCGATCGCGTTGATCTGCTCCTCGATCACGTCGGTGACTTCGCGCTCGACGGTCTCGGGCGATGCGCCGCGCAGCTCGGTCACGACGTTCGCGAAGGGGAAGTCGATGTCCGGCTCGAGCTTCAGCTCGAGGCGCCCGAGGGAGATCAGGCCGAGCACCACGAGGCCGAGGTTCAGCATCGCCGCGAAGACGGGCCGCTCGATCGAGATGTCGGCGATCTTCACGGGCGCGCCTCACCCTGGGCGAGGTCGGCGGTCGGCACACCGACGGAGGCTTCGACGCGCGCGCCGTCGACCAGGCGCTGCGCCGCCTCGCCGTGCACGACGACGTCGCCGGCCGCGACGCCCGCGAGCAGCTCGATGTGCGTGTCGGTCGCGATGCCGACGCGCACCGGAACCTCGCGCGCCACGCCGCCTTCGACGCGCAGCACGTACGAGCGACCGTCGCGCGTGACGACCGCGCTGCGCGGCGCGACCGGCCGCGGCGCCTCGCGCGCAGCGGTGATCTCGGCGCGCGCATACGAGCCCGCCTTCACCGCGCCGCTGGGATCGGAGACGAGGCAGCGCACTTCGTAGGTGCGGGTGCTCGGGTCGATGCGCTCGGACACGCGCGAGACGCTGGTGGCGAGCGGCTCGGCGACGCCCTGGACGAACAGCTGCACCGCGTGTCCCGCGCGCACGGCGATCGGCGTCGTCTCCGGCACGTCGAGGATCGCCTCGAGCGCGCCCGACTCCTGCAGCACGAGGATTGGCGTCGCGCCCGCGAGCGCGCCTTCGTGCGCGCGGCGCTCGACCACGCTGCCGGCGTAGGGCGCGCGCACCGTCGTGCGCGCGAGGTCGCGCTCGGCGCGCGCGAGCCGCGCCTCGCCCTGCACCACGCGCGCGGCCGCGACCTCGGCTGCCGTGCGCACCTGGTCCGCGCGCTGCACCGAGGCCGCGTTCTCCTCGACGAGCTTCGCCATGCGCTCGGCCTCGGCGGCCGCGTTCGCGCTCTCGGCGCGCGCCAGCGCGAGGCCGGCGCGCGCTTCCGCGAGCGCCATCTCGTATGGGCCCGGGTCGATGCGGAAGAGCGGGGCGCCGGCCGCGACGTTCTGTCCGACGTCCACGTACACGGCCGCCAGCGTGCCGGGCACGTCCGCGCCGATCTCCGTGAGCCGCTTCGCCTCGATCGTGCCCGAGGCCGCGACCGTCGCCGTCAGCGCCTCGCTCGCGACCACGGCCGTCTCGATGCGGCTCGGGTCGCGCTTCGCGGCGGCGGGCTCCGGCTTCGCGCCGGAGGCGACGTCGGCGCTCGCGGCGGGTTTCTCCGCGTCGTCGCCGCATGCGCCGAGCCACGCGAGGGAGATCGCGAGCAGAAGCGTGCGGGCGCGCCGCGCCGTTCGAACCGGCGCCGTCATCGCGCATCCTCCGCGCGCAGGCCACGGCGCAGCACGTCGACGCAGGTCGAGACGAAGCGCTCGTCCGACGCGTCGAGCCATTGGGGAAAGAGCACGTGGTCGCACAGCGCGATCATCACGAGCCGCAACAAGTCGGCGGCGCGCTCGGCGTCGAGCTCGGCGCGCAGCTCGCCCGACGCGAGCCCGCTGCGCACGGCGGCGACCATGCGCGCGTTCGCGTCGCGCATGCTGCGCTGGACGGCGGCGCTGCTGCCGAGGCCGAGCAGCACGGCGGGATCGAGCTGGAAGAGCGAGCGGAGCAGGGGGCTCTTGCGCGCGAAGTCGAGCGAGGAGCGCAGCGAGCGCTCGAACGCGTCGAGCACGCCGCAGCCCGCCGCGAGGTACGCCTCGAGATTCGACACGCGCTCCCAGTCCGCGAGCGTGCGCTCGAGCAGCGTCTCGAGGATCGACTCCTTGTTGCGGAAGTGGTGGTAGACGATCGCCTTCGAGACGCCGGCAGCGGCGGCGATCTGCTCGACCGTCGTGCGCGAGTACCCGACGCTCGCGAAGGACTGCGCCGCGGCGTCGAGTACGCGCAAACGCGTGCGTTCGGCGCGGTCGACGCGGATGGGAATCGCTGAGGCCGCGGGGGAAGTCATCGTCCGAGGCTAGTACGACTTAGACGAGAATGATCTAACTCGTTACAGAACTGACCCGCGGGGCGCGCTGAACCCAAAAGGGGTCAGACCCCAATTGGGTTGCGCATCGGGTGGGCGGCTCATGGGCGCTTCGTGGCGAGGGAGGCGGACGCCGCCGTCGCGCGCTCGGCGAGGGCATCGGCGACGGACGGGTGGGCGCCGAGCGGTTCCGCCAATCGGAACGCGACGTCCGGGTGGGCAGCGCGCAGGGCGTCCACGAGGCGCGGGAGGTCCTCGCGCACGTGGCGCCCGGGCGCCAGAAAGCAGGGCACGACGACCACCTCGCGCGCGCCCGCGCGGACGCAGGCGGCACCGGCCTCGGCGAGACTGGGCGGGGCCAGGCTCAGGTGCGCCGCCCGGATCTGCCGACCGGGGAGGCGCGCCGCGAGCAGCGCGGCCAACGCGTCCAGCTGCGCATTCGCCTCCGGCTCGCGGCTGCCGTGATCGAACAGGATCACGGCCCGCCCGTCCTCTGCGGCGATCTCCGTCACCAGTAGGTCGCCGTGGCCGTGACGTCGCCATGGACGCCCGCGCGGCAGGCGAGCCGCTGCTCGGGCGACACGCGGTTGCGCAGCTTCTGCCGGCGCTCGTCGTCGCGCTCCGGGTCGAGCGCGCTCGCTCCGGCGAGCACGGTCAGCCCGCACCGCGCGCAGAGCGCCGCGCCCGAGCAAGCATTCGCGATCGGCAGGCCCGCCGCGTGCGCTGCGGCGAGCAACGTGGTGCCGTCGGCCACCCGCGTCGCGACGACGCGCTCGGCGCCGTCCTCGCGTCGCAGGAACGAGACGGTGTGCTCCATGCGCCAATCTTAGGGGCAATCGCCGAGGGCCGCGGGGAGTCGCCGCGTGCGACGCGCGCCGGCGCTCCCGTCGGCGGGTCTGCCGTCCACTCGAGAATCCCGCCGCCTCATTTTCCGAACGCTCCGTCGCCGCGCTCCTCGCCCTCGGATTAAGCTGGCGGCATGCCCACCGCGGCCATCCTCGTCATCGGCAACGAAGTGCTGTCCGGCAAAGTCACGGACACCAACTCGCCGTACCTCTGTCGCGAGCTGCGGACCCTCGGCGTCGACGTGTGCCGCATCCTCACGATCCCCGACGACATCGAGTTGATCGCGGCCGAGGTGCGCGCGCTCTCCTCGCAGTACGACATCGTGTTCACCTCCGGCGGCATCGGGCCGACCCACGACGACATGACGATGGACGGCGTCGCGCTGGCGTTCGGAGTTCAGCTCGAGCGCAACGAGTCGATGGTGGCGCGCGTCGAGCGCCACCAGAACAAGCCCGCGAACGCGAGCCAGATCAAGATGGCGATGGTGCCGGCGGGCGCGCAGCTGGTGGACGCGGGCGACCTCTGGTTCCCCGTCGTGATCGTGAAGAACGTGCACATCTTCCCGGGCATTCCCGAGTTGTTGCGGAAGAAGTTCGAGTCGATCCGCGATCGCTTCCACGGCGTGCCGGTGCTGCTGAAGAACGTGTTCGTGAAGCGTCGCGAGAGCGAGATCGCGCATTCCCTCAACGATCTCGTGGCCGAGTACCCCGAGCTCATGCTCGGCTCCTACCCGAAGATCGGCGAGGAGGCGTTCCACGTGCTGTTGACGCTCGAGTCGCGCGACGCCGGTTACCTGCAGCGCGCGCTCGACTCGCTGCTCGCTCGGCTGCCGGCCGACGCGATCCACAAGGTCGAGTAGTGGCCGGCGCCTGCGCGCCGGATCGCGCGGAGAGCTGTTAGGTGGCGGAGGATCTCGCCGCGCACGGCGGCCTCGCACAGTGGCTCGCCTACGCGCACCCCGCGTTCATGCTCGCGACGCTCGCGCTCGTGGGAATGGCGCTGCGTGCGGGGATCGCGCTGCGCAGCGCCCGGCGGTTGGGCGTGCGACGCGACGGGCGTGTGGTCGCGCGGCACCTGCGCATGGCGAAGCTGGCCGTCGCGGCGCTGCCGATCGGCTACGCCGCGGGCCTCCTGTCCGCGGTCGGCCTGCGCGGCTGGGACGCCCTCGGCAGCGCGCACGGCTGGATCAGCAGCGGCGCGCTCGCGCTCTTCCTCGCCGCCGCATGGCGCGGCCGGAAGCTCGCCGCGCGTGAATCCCCCGCGAGCGAGTCGCGCGACGCGCACGCGCTGCTCGGCGTACTCGCCGCGCTGTGCGCCGCCGCCTCGCTGTTCACCGGCTTCGTCCTCCTCCCCTGAACCCATCTGGGGTCTGACCCCATTCGGGTTCAGCGCGACGAAAGCGTCTCGGGAGTGTTCGGTGGGCGGAGGGGAGCGATCGCAACCGGTCGGCGGCTTGGCATAGAGTGTTCGCGACGCCCCCGCGTCGAAGGAGCCCCGACATGGCCAGCTCGCAACTCGCTCTCGTGAATGCGCATCTGCGCGGCGTCGCGCAGCGCATGGCGCAAGCCGGCGCGGACATCGAGAAGTCGCGCTCGTGGATGATCGAGTACGCGCAGGTGCACCCGTCCACGCAGGAGATCGTCGCCGACGTGCGCCGCATCGACCTCGCGGGAGTCGCCTGCGAGTGGCTGCTCGCGAAGGGCGCCGACCCCGATCGCCGCCTGCTCTACATCCACGGCGGCGGCTGGACCGCGGGCAATCTCGATTCGCACCGCCCGCTTTCGGCGCGCATCTCGCAGGCCGCCGGCGCCGCGGTGCTCGCGGTGCACTACCGGCTCGCGCCCGAGCATCCGTTCCCGGCGGGCCTCGACGACTGCGTGCACGCGTACCGTTGGCTGCGCGCGAACGGCCCCAACGGCCCGGCGCCCGCGCGCTCGATCTTCCTCGCCGGCGACTCCGCGGGCGGCAACCTCACATTCGCGACGCTGCTCGCGTGCAAGGAGCGCGGCATCCCGCTGCCGACCGGCGCGATCCCGCTCTCGGCCGCGACCGACTTCAGCGCGAGCGGCGATTCCTTCCGCACCCGCGCCGCCGCCGATCCGATCCTCGCGAGCGCCGCGGCAGGCATCCCCGCGATCGGCGGCGCCTACACCCAGGGCCGCGCCGACCCGCTCTCGCCGCTCTGCTCGCCGCTGAACGGCGATCTGCGCGGACTCCCGCCGCTGCTCGTACAGGTGGGCGACGCCGAGGTGTTGCTCGACGACTCGACGCGCATCGCCGCGAAGGCGAAGAGCGCCGGCGTCGACGTGACGCTCAGCGTCTACCCCGAGATGCCCCACGTGTGGCAGCTCTTCGCGCCGTTCCTGCCGGAGGCGACCGCCGCGATCGAGGAGATCGGCGCCTTCGTGCGCAAGCACGGCTAGCGCGCCCCCACAGCGAGCAGTCGGGCCCGCGCACCTGGGCCCGGCCCGGATGCCCCACCCACGCGCGGGCGGAGCAGCCGGGTGTCCGGCCCAAATGCGCGGCAGGCATGCGCCCCGCGCCACCGGCCGCTAAACCGCGCGCCCGCCATGATTCGCATCGACGGCGTCTCGAAGCGCCACGGGCAGCAGATCCTCTTTCTCGAAGCTTCCGCCGCGATCAATCGCGGCGAGAAGGTCGGGCTCGTCGGGCCGAACGGCGCCGGCAAGACGACGATCTTCCGCCTGATCACCGGCGAGGAAGAGCCCGACGACGGGCAGGTCGCCGTCGATCGCGGCGTCACCGTCGGCTACTTCAGCCAGGACGTCGGCGAGATGAAGGGCCAGACCGTCCTCGAGGCGACCCTCGACGGCGCGGGTCCCGTCGCCGCCGCCGCGCGCGAGCTGCACGAGCTCGAGGCGGCGATGGCCGACCCCGAGCGCGCGGACGAGCTCAAGGCGCTCGTCGAGCGCTACGGCGAGGTGCACGCGCGCTTCGAATCGATGGGCGGCTACGCGCTCGAGTCGCGCGCGCGCGAGGTGCTGGCCGGCCTGGGCTTCGCGGAAGAGCAGGTCGCGGGCGACGTCGGCCTGCTCTCGGGCGGCTGGAAGATGCGCGTCGCCCTCGCGCGCATCCTCGTCATGCAGCCCGACGCGCTCCTGCTCGACGAGCCCACGAACCACCTCGACCTCGAGTCGATCCTCTGGCTCGAGAGCTTCCTGCAGGCGTTCTCCGGCGCGCTGGTGATGACGTCCCACGACCGCGAGTTCCTGAACCGCATGGTCGGCAAGATCGTCGAGATCGACTCCGGCGAGCTGACCTCCTACTCGGGCAACTACGACTTCTACGAGCGGCAGCGCGAGCTGGCGCAGCGCGAGCAGGCGGCCCAGTTCGCGCGCCAGCAGGCGATGCTCGCGAAGGAGGAGGCCTTCATCGCGCGCTTCAAGGCGCGCGCGAGCCACGCCGCGCAGGTGCAGTCGCGCATCAAGCGCATCGAGAAGATCGAGAAGGTCGAGCCGCCCAAGAAGCGCGAGGTGATCGAGTTCGACTTCCCGACGCCGCCGCGCTCCGGCGACGACGTCGCGCGGGTCGCCGGCGTGCACAAGGCGTACGGCGCGCGCCGCATCTTCGGCGGCCTCGACCTCCTGATCCGCCGCAAGGAGCGCTGGTGCGTGATGGGCGCGAACGGCGCCGGCAAGTCGACGCTCCTCAAGATGGTCGTCGGTGAGGCGCAGCCCGACGCCGGCGCGGTGACGCTCGGCGCCGCCGTGAAGCTCGGCTACTTCGCGCAGCACTCGATGGAGCTGCTCGACCCCGACGCCTCGGTGTGGAGCTCGCTGCACGACACGTATCCCCAGGCGTCGATCGGCTCGCTGCGCACGCTCGCCGGCGCGTTCGGCTTCTCGGGCGACGACGTCGAGAAGCGCGTGCGGCTCCTCTCCGGCGGCGAGAAGGCGCGGCTCGTGCTGGCGCGCATGCTCTACGACCCGCCGAACTTCCTCGTGCTCGACGAGCCCACCAACCACCTCGACGTGTGGACCAAGCAGATGCTGATCCAGGCGCTCGCGCGCTACGAGGGCACGCTCCTGCTCGTCTCCCACGACCGGCACTTCTTGACCGCGCTGACGAACCGCGTGCTCGAGCTCGACGGCGGCGAGGCGCGCCTCTACGGCGGCGGCTACGCCGAGTACGTCGCGGCGAGCGGCCACGAGGCGCCCGGAATGCGCAGCGCGTAGCGCCTTTCGCGATTCCGCCTATCTTGCGCGACGCCTCCGACCGGAGAGGGACCATGGTTTCGCTGCTGCACACCGCCCAATAACCGAGCGCCACCAGCAAACGCGTCGTCAGCGAAGCGCGCGGAAGCTCCTCGCCCAGCCGAGTCGAGCGCGCGCACGAGGTCCCCAATGAGTCAGTTCTTCGATACGGCCAAGCCGTTGTCGCGCGCCGTGATTCTCGGCGTGCAGACCCAGGGCGTTTCCGACGCCGAGTTCGAGTCCTCGCTCGAGGAGATCTCGCGCCTCGGGAAGACGCTCGGCCTGCAGCTGATCGGGCGCGTCACGCAGAAGCGCTCGCGGCTCGCGCCCGGCGTGGTCGTGGGCGAGGGCAAGCTGAAGGACCTCGCGCGCTGGACCGGCGGTCCGGGCAGCGTGTACGTCGGCCCGCCGCTCACGAAGCGACAGAAAGAGGAGCGCGCGGAGCGCGAGCGCGAGCTGCGCGGCGAGCCCGCCGCGCCCGAGGGCGAGGTCGACGCCGAAGAGCACGATGGCGCGGACGGACGCGATGATGAATCGCAGTCCGAGGGGAACGCGGCCGCCGCGGCGACGTCCGATCCGAAGCCGCTGCCGAAGCACGAGCGCGCGAGCGTCGTGCTCGTCGACCACGACCTCTCGCCATCCCAGGCGCGCAACCTCGAGAAGGCCTGCGACGCCGAGGTGATCGACCGCAGCGGCGTGATCCTCGCGATCTTCCAGCGCCACGCGCGCAGCCGCGAGGCGCGCCTCCAGGTGGAGATCGCACGCCTCACCTACCTCGCGCCGCGCCTGCGCGAGACGGGGCTCGGCGAGGACCGCCAGGGCGGAGGCATCGGCGGCAAGGGTGCGGGCGAGACGAGCGCCGAGCTCGACCGCCGCAAGATCCGCGACCGCATCGCGGAGCTGCGCCAGGAGCTCGCTGCGATCGAGCGCGAGTCGAGCACGCGCCGCAAGCGCCGCACCGAGCTCAACAAGGTCGCGCTCGTCGGCTACACGAACGCGGGCAAGTCGAGCTGGATGCGCGCGCTCACGGGCAGCGAGGTGCTCGTGCAGGACAAGCTGTTCGCGACGCTCGACACCACCGTGCGCGCGCTCCAGCCCGAGACGACGCCGCGCATCCTCGTGTCCGACACCGTCGGCTTCATCAAGAAGCTGCCCCACGACCTCGTCGCGAGCTTCCGCTCGACTCTCGACGAGGCGCGCGAGTGCGATCTGCTCGTCCACGTCGTGGACGCCGCCGACGGCGCTTTCCGCTCGCAGATCGACGTCACGCGCGAGGTGCTCCACGACATCGCCGCCGACGAGAGCCCGTCGCTGCTCGTCCTCAACAAGGCCGATCGCCTCACGTCCGAGGAGCGCGCGGCCCTCGCCGCCGAGTTCCCGAGAGCGCTGCTGCTCTCCTCGCGCGACAAGGCGGACGTCGCGAAGCTGCACGCCGCGCTGCTCTCCCACTTCGAGCAAGGCATGGCCGAAGCCGACCTCGTCATCCCCTACGCCCAGTCGAGACTCGTCGCCGAAGCCCACGCAAACGCGCGGGTCCTGCGCGAAGAGCACAAGGAAGACGGCACCCACCTCCGCATCAAGGCGAGCCACGAGCAGCTGACCAAGCTGCAGAGCGCACTCGCGAAACCCTGACCGGTCCCAACGAGCGAGCCTCCCCCTCCGGCGCGCGAGTCCGCGACGCGCGCAACCCCCGCGCCGCCCCGATGCCTGTCGATCTCAGCCGGCGTCACCCGCCGGCTGAGATCGCCCCCCCAACAAACGCACGTCGCTCCGCGGCGCCCGAGCAAGCGCTGGCACAAACGCGGCGCGAACCCGAGCAAGAGCGCAGGCCGGCGGCGGGGGCGCGCGGAGCGCGAGTCAAGCGCAGCTCGGCCCCGTGCATCCGGCAGCGCAACCACCACCGGGTGCGCGCCTCTCCTCGGCGCCCGAACACGCCCCCCAAAAGGGGCCGCCAGCGAGCCATCGCGCTCCGCGCGCCCCCGCCGCCGGCCTGCGCGCTGCCCGCATCGAGAACCGCTACCGAATCACGTCCACCGCCCGCTGCCGCAACCAATGATCCGCGAGCACGAGCAACACCATCGCTTCGACCATCGGCACCGCCCGCGGCAACACGCACGGGTCGTGACGCCCCGAGGCCGAGAGCGTCACCGGAGAGTTGTTACGGTCCACCGTCTGCTGCGCGACCCCGATCGTCGCCGTCGGCTTGAACGCCACCGCCAGCTCGATCGCCTCGCCGTTGCTGATGCCGCCCTGCACGCCGCCTGAGCGGTTCGTCGCCGTGTGCGGCCGCCCGTCACGGCCGGGCACGAACGCGTCGTTGTGCGCGCTGCCCGTCAGCAGCGTGCCCGCGAAGCCGCTGCCGATCTCGAAGCCCTTGGCCGCGGGCAGCGAGAGCATCGCCTTCGCGAGATCGGCGTCGAGCTTGTCGAAGACCGGCTCGCCGAGGCCCGCCGGCACACCGCGCGCGACGCAGCGCACCACGCCGCCGAGCGAGTCCTGCGCGCGCCGCGCGTCGTCGATCGCGTCTTCCATGCGCTTCGACGCCTCGGGGTCGGGGCAGCGCACCGCGCTCGCCTCGACCCGCGCGAGCGTGAGCGCGCTCTCGTCCACCTTCGCCTCGATGTCGCGCACGCGCGACACGTAGGCGAGCACCTCGATGCCCGCGGCCTCGCGCAACAACTTGCGTGCGACCGCGGCGGCCGCGACGCGGCCGATCGTCTCGCGCGCGCTCGCGCGCCCGCCGCCCTGCCAGTTGCGCAGGCCGTACTTCGCCTCGGTGGTGAAGTCCGCGTGGGAGGGGCGGAAGAGGTCCTTCATGTCCGCGTAGGCGGAGGGGCGCGCATCCTGGTTGCGCACGATCATCGCGATCGGCGAACCGAGCGTGCGGCCCTCGAACAGCCCGGAGACGATCTCGACGCGGTCTTCTTCCTGGCGCGGCGTCGTGAAGCGGTTCTGTCCGGGCTTGCGGCGGTCGAGGTCGGCCTGCACGTCGGCGACCTCGAGGGCGAGGCGCGGGGGGCAGCCGTCGACCACCACGCCCACGGCGCCGCCGTGGGACTCGCCGAAGGTGCTGATGCGGAAGAGGGTGCCGAAGCTGGAGGACATGGCGGCGCAAGATACGCGCTCATTCCGCCCGGTCACGCGCGCGGCGCAGCAGCACGAGGGTGGCGCCGGGGCCGCCCTCCGCGGGGCCGGCGGTCGCGAACGCGAGCACCTGAGAAGCGAGCGGCGGGGTGGTGAGCCACTCGAGCAGCGCCGCCTTGAGCACCGGCCCCGCCTCGGAGTGGCGCCCGCGCCCGTGCACGATGCGCGCGCAGCGTTCCCCTTCGCGCACCATCTCGGCGAGGGTCTCCGCGACGAGCCGCTTCGCGCCCGGCGCCGTGAAGCCGTGCAGCTCGATCTCCACCTCGATCTCGACCTCGCCGCGCACGAGGCGCCGCAGGTGCGCGCGATCGACGCCGGGCGCGAGTGCGCGCACCTGCTCGCCGGCGATCTCGAGCGCGAAGCCTTCGCGCGGGCGCTCAGGCATCGGGGGCCAGCGCGAGCGCCTTGCGCGCCACGGCGCTGAGCCCGAGCTCGGCGAACGCCGCGCGCGTCACCCAGCGGTGCGCGTCGTACGCGCTGCGCGCGATGCGCCCCGGCTTCGCCTCGGCGCGGAACACGTGCAGCGCGAGCGTTCGGTGCGTGAACTGGTGCTGCACCGCGCCGAGCCTCGCGACGCCCGCGAGCGCGAGCCCGAGCTTCTCGCGCAGCGCGCGCGCGAGCGCCGCCTCGGGCGCCTCCCTCCCGGCGAGCTCGCCGCCGGGCAGATCCCAGAGCCCGCCGAGCAGCCCCTCCGGCGGCCGGCGCACGGCGAGCAGCTTGCCGCTCCGCATCGTCACGGCCGCGACGGCTTCGATGCGCTTCGGCGCGGCGGCCTTCTTCTTGACCGGCAGCGCTTCGGGGTCGCCCGCTGCGAGCGCCCGGCAAGCGTCGCGCAGCGGGCAGACGAGGCACTTCGGCGCCCGCGGCGTGCAGAGCAGCGCGCCGAGCTCCATCAGCGCCTGGTTGAGATCCCCCGGTCGGGGCCCGTCCGCGAGCGCCTCCGCCTCTTGCCACAGTCGCTTCTGCGTCGCGGGCGTCGTCACGTCGTCGCGCAGATCGAGCAGCCGCGCGAGCACGCGCGCGACGTTGCCGTCGACGATCGGAGCGACGCGGTCGAAGGCGATCGAAGCGACCGCGCCGGCGGTGTAGCGCCCGACGCCGGGCAGCGCGCGCAGCGCCTCGACGTCGCTCGGCAGCGTTCCGTCGTGCTCGCTCGCGACCTTGCGCGCGGCGGCGTGCAGATTGCGCGCGCGCGAATAATAACCGAGCCCGCTCCACAGCTGCGTGATCTCGTCGGGCTCCGCATCGGCCAGCGCCTGCACGGTGGGGAAGCGCGCGAGGAAGCGCTCGTAGTACGGGATCACCGTCTCGACGCGCGTCTGCTGCAGCATCGTCTCGCTGAGCCAGATCGCGTAGGGGTTGCGCGTGCGGCGCCAGGGCAGGTCGCGCTTGTGGCGGTCGTACCAGCCGAGCAGCGCGCGTCGCACGGCCGTCACAACCGCACCGGCAGCTCGCGCACGACGCGGATGTCGCTCGCGGAGATGTGCGCGCCGAGGGCGCGCACGAGCACGCCCTGGGCGGCGGCCTCGCGCAGCGCGCGCCCGTAGGCGGCGTCGACGTCGTCGGCTGGTGCGACGACGTCGCAGTCGTCGCGCTGCACCAGGAAGAGCAACACGGCGCGTGCGCCCTGCTTCGCGAGCTTCGCGAGCAGCGCCGCGTGCTTCGCGCCGCGCGCCGTCACGGCGTCGGGGAACTCCGCGACGCCGGGCGTGCGCGAGAGCGTCACGCTCTTCACCTCGACCCACGCGTCGGGCTCGCCGCCCGCGTGCTGCCCGAGTGCGAAGTCGAGGCGCGCGCCCGGCTCGGGCACGGCCTCGGCGCGCAGCGCCGCGTAGCCGCGCAGCTCCGCCACGAGGCCGGCCTCGAGCGCGAGGCGCGCGAGCGCGTTCGCGCGGCCGGTGTGCACGCCCACCCACGCGCCGCGCGCTTCGATCATCTCGAGCGTGTGGCGGAGCTTGCGCTTCGGGTCGTCGCTGCTGGAGCAGCGCACGCGCGCGCCGGCCTCCTGCAGCCCGAGCATGCTGCCCGGGTTCGGGCAGTGCGCGGTGATCGTCTCGCCGGTGCCCTCGCGCTCGACCTCGGCGAAGAAACGCTTGTAGCGACGCACGAGCCGCGCCTCGAAGAGCGGCGGAAGCGCGAGCCGGACCTCCCGAGCGCCCTCCGCCCGCATCGGCGCCGCGCTCGCTACTGCGCGGCGGGCGCGGCCGCCGGCGTCGCCTCCGCGCTGGCCTCGGGCGGCGGGCCGCCCATCTCGTCGATCTTCTCGCGCACCCACTTCGCGTCCCACCACTCGACCGGGTCGACGTACGTATCGCCGACGAGAATCGCGAAGTGCAGGTGATCGCCGCCCGCGAGCCCGGTGTGGCCCGAGCGCCCGAGGCGCGCGCCCTTCTCGACGAGCTGGCCGGGCTCGACGTCGATCTGTGCGAGGTGGCCGTAGAGCGACGTCAGGCCGAGACCGTGGTCGAGGATCACGCAGTTGCCGTAGATGCCGAGCTCGTCGGCGAACAACACCTTGCCGCGGTTCGCCGCTTCGACCGGCGCGCCCTTCGTGACGGCGAGGTCGAATCCATAATGGATCGCCTCGGAGATCTTCTCGCCCTTCAGCGAGTACGTGCGGTGCTCGGCGAAGCGGCTCGTCACCATCGAGTTGCGCATCTGCAGGAACGGCCCGTCGAACAGCCGCTCGGCGCCGGACTGCGCCACCACCTCGCGGATCTTCGCTTCGTTCAGCGCGCGCCCTTCGGTGTTGATGCGCTGGAACGCCTTCACGGGGTCCTCTTCCTGCCAGCCGAACACGCCGAGCAAGTCCGGCACGCGCTCGTTCAGGATGCTCGGGATGCGGTCGAGCTCGATCGGCTCCTCGGGGAACACGGCGTCCTTCAGCTCGGTCGACCAGCCAGCGGTCGCGCGGTTGCCGGCGCGATCTTCCGCGAACACGCGGATGGGGACGTCGGGCGTCTGGTCGCGCGCGATCGCGAACAGCGCGACGCGTTCCGTCGCCGCGCGGCCCTTGCGCGGCCAGCCCCGATAGCTGCGCTCGCCCACCTCGACGCCGTCCTTTACCGCGTCGTCGCTGACCGTGTAGTACGCGGCGCCGCTGCCGGAGCGGCGCAGGTAGGTGATGCCGTTCGAGACGGAGACGCGCGGCGGGCGCAGGTCCACGCGCACGGGGATCTCGAGCGCGGCCACGTTGCCCTTCAGCATCCCGCGCAGCGACCAGTCGCGCGCTTCGACGACGACGAAGGCGTCGCCTTCCTTCAGCGCGAGCGCCTTCGGGTCGAGTGCGATCGCGAGCGTCGCGGGCCCGCGGTCGACGCCGCCCCGTAACAAGGTCCCGGGTACCTGGGTCGCCGCGAGCTCGGTCTCGCCTTCCGCGGTACGGAGCTTCGCCGTCATGCTGCGCACGCCCGAGCCGGCGTCTTCCGCGCGCACTTCGAGCGCGATCGCCTTGCGCCCGAGGTCCACCGCCTCCGGCCCCGCGAGCGTCGGCGGCGCGCCTTCGCCGCGAATCCAAGCGAACACGCCGCCCGCGATCACCGCGAGCAGCAACACGATCACGAGAACACGAGCCACGTTCACCCCCACCCCGCGCGCAACGTACGGGCAGCGGCGCGCGCTTGCGAGGCTTCCGGCGCGCGCCGCGGCGATTCCGGCCCGCGTCGCCAGCGCCGGGCCGCGCCTTCGGACACCGGCGCCGGGGCCGGGTTCTGCCTGCCGGCCCGCTGCGCCCCCGCCGCACGGCCCGGGCGCGTTGACGCCCTCCGCGCATTTCCCGATCTTGCGCGCTCCCCGCCCGGCCCGGGCGAATCGCGGAGAGCCCATGTCCTTGCGCAAGCTGATCCTGATCCGGCACGGCGAAACCGATGGCCAGTCGAGCATCCGGTACTACGGCTCGACCGACGTCGAGCTCTCGGACGCCGGCCGCGCCCAGATGCGCGCCGCGGGCGCCGGCCTGCGCCACCAGGCCGTGGACGTCTGGGTGGCAAGCCCTCTGCGCCGCTCGTGGAAGGGCGCCCAGATCGTGGGCGGCGGCGCGCCGGTCCGGATCGAGGCCGGCTTCCGCGAGATCCACTTCGGCCGCTGGGAAGGCAAGACCGCCGAGGAGATCAAGGCCAGCGACCCCGTCGCCTTCGAGGACTGGCAGAACGGCGCCATCGGCTTCGAGTATCCGGGCGGCGAGGCGCGCCAGGCCTTCCGCGACCGCGTCGCCGCGAGCCTCGTGGCGCTGAACGCCAGCGGGGCGCGCACGGCGGTGTGCGTGCTGCACAAGGGCGTGATCCGCGAGATCGCCCACGCCCTCACCGGCCAGGTGCCCGACAAGGCCAAGCCCGAGCTCGGCGGCTGCATCGAGATCACGCGCACGCCGACCGGCGAGTGGGTGCTCGGGAGCCGCAGCAGCAACCCGGCGGGGTTGGAAGAGGAAGCGGCGGCCTAGGGCACGAGCGCTACCAGGCCTCGAGCCCGCGGATCGCGCCCATCGCGATCGGGCCGCCGAACGCGAGGGCTACGAGTGCGACTGCGAGTGGCGCGAGGCTCGCGTCCTCGCGAGGCAAGTCGCGCAGGTCCTCGTAGAGCTCGATCGCTTGCGCGATTCCGGCGCTGGCCGCGACGAGCAGCAGCGCACGCCCGAGTGCGCCCGCGAACTCAGCATCGACGTACGCCACGAGGCACACGATGCACGCAGCTCCGGAGAGCAAGCCGCGAGCACTTCGCAGCGCGCCGTCCTCGCGGTAGTCGTCGATCGCTGCCGCGATCGTCCAAGCGCCGAGCACGGCAACCCAGAGCCAAGTCCACCCACGCATCGCGTCACTCTACGCGTCGGTCGAACGCGACTTCGATGCCCTTCAGAACCAGTAGTCCCCGACGCACTTCCCATCGCGCGGCAAGTCGTCGAAACGGTCCAGCCCGTCGAAGTGGTCGATCGGAACCTGCGCGATCGGCCCCGGCTCGGTGAGCCGCAGGTTGACCGCGATGCGCCGACGACCGTCCGCTTCGAGCCGGAGCCCGCGCCAGAACGCGACGCAGCCGCAGCCCGGGCAGAAGTGGAACTCGATCGCCTTGCCGCGCACGTAGGCGCGGGTGGGCCCGGAGACGCGGATGCCCCCGCCCTCGAAGTCGTAGGCCCACAGCGCGCCGTAGCGGCGGCACACGGTGCAGTTGCAAGCCGTGGCCGACTCGGGGACGCCGTCGAATTCCCAGGCGACGGCGCTGCAGTGGCAGCGGCCTTGGAGCGTCATCGGGTGGATCCGTCTCGCATGCGGGTACCTCGGAACGCTGGTGCTGGAGTGCGTCAGCCCTCGCCGCCCGGACCAGCGACGACGTTCTTCGCGAGCGTCTTGAATCGTTCGCCGTTCGCTTGCACCACCGTGATCGTGACCTGGCCGCTCTTGCTCGTGTGAAGGTCGCGTACGACTCCGGACTTCCCGGCGTGGTTTCCGCCGACGACCTGGCAGTGTTGGCCATCCTCGAGATCGCTCTTCATCTCGGCCTCCGAAGCCGTCGACAGCGTGGCACCGGGAGCGACGTCCGGCCATTCCCGGTCGCCGCCTCGCCTAGGCACCGCCGGTCGCCGCGACGACCTCCGCCGCGCGCAGCGCGAGCCCGCTCGCGACGCTCGTCAGCTCCTGCCCACCGCGCAGCTTCTCCGCGCCGAAGCGCCGCTCGAAGACGGCGCGCACCGCGGGCACGAAGCTCGAGCCGCCCGTCATGAACACGCGATCGACCTGGTCGGGTGTCAGGCCGGTGCGCGCGAGCAGGCGGTCCACGCAGGCGCCGATCTTGGCGAGCTCGTCGGCGATCCAGCCGTCGAACTCGGCGCGCGTGATCGTGGCGTCGAGCGTGAGCACGTCGCTCTCGAGCAAGAGGCGCGCGCTGTCGCTGGCGGAGAGGTCGCGCTTGGCTCTCTCGACGGCGCGGTAGAGCATGAAGCCGAGGTCCTGCTCGACGACGCGCACGAGCGCGTCGAGCGGGCCGGGGTTCACGGCTTCGCGGCGCAGGTCGAGCAGCAACTGCATCGTACGCGGCGACTTGAGGAACGAGACGTGGTGCCAGCGCTCGAGGTGGACGTAGATCCAGCCCGGTACGGGCAGGCGCCGGCCGTAGAGCGACTCGAACTCGCTGCCGCGCCCGAGCATCGGCGCGACCTTGTGGCGCACGATCTTGCCGTCGAAGGCGTCGCCCGCGACGTCCACGCCGTCGTGGCCGAGGATCGCTTCGGTGCGCCGCGCGCGGTAGCTCGGGCCGACCCACAACAAGCTGAAGTCGCTGGTGCCGCCGCCGAAGTCGGCGATCAGGATGCGCTCGTCGTGATCCAGGCTGCGCTCGTAGTGGTAGGCGGCGCCGACGGGCTCGTACTCGAAGGTGACGTCGCGGAAGCCCGCGTTGTGCAGCGCGGCTTGCAGGCGCCGCTGCGCGAGCGCGTCGTCGGCGTCGCTCTCGGCGCCGACGAAGTGCACGGGCCGGCCGACCACCGCGTGCGCGATCGGCATGCCGAGCGAGCGCTCCGCGCCTTCGCGCAGCCTGCGCGCAAGCAGGGCGATCAGGTCCTCGAGGCGATAGGTCTGGTCGAAGATGCGCGTCGCGCTGAAGAGGCGGCTCGCGAGGAAGGACTTGAGCGACTGCACGAGGCGGCCGTCGTGCTCTTCGCGCTCGAGGTAGTGGAGCAGCGCGCCGGGGCCGGCGTGGACCTCGACGGGCGCGCCCTTCTCGTCGCGGTCGAAGTAGAGGATCGAGCGGAACGTCGCGACGTCGCCGTCGGGGCCGGCGTAGTGCGCGAGGCGCGGCGCCCCGTCGGGGGCGACCACGGCGATCGCGCAGTTCGTCGTGCCGAAGTCGAAACCGATCGCCGGCTGCATGTTCGCGTTCGCCCCGGGACGTTGGTTCGGAAACGAACGCGCGGCGCTGGAGGCGGTCCGCCGACCGCCACAGCGCCGCGCGCTACGGGGAACCTAACGGGCCCGCCGCGGGCGGGCCGGATCTACTCGGCGAGGACGTCTCCGCTCCCGCCGAAGTCCTTGGGGAAGTCCTTGAACTTCGGGAGGCCGTCGCGGACGGCGAGCACCTTCTCGCCGTAGTGCACGTGCAGCCCCGGCTTGTAGTCGAGGCCCTGCACGCGGCCGGCCGGCACGTCCACCATGCCCATCGCCGGGTGCTCCACCAGCACGGGCGTGCCGCAGCTCTTGCAGAACTTGCGGTGGCTCGCCTCGGTGCGCTTGTAGGTGCCGAGGTTGTCGGCGCCCTTCGTGATCTTGACGCCGGCCGCCGGCCAGAGGGCCGCGGCGTGCACGGGCGCGCCGAGCCAGCCGCGGCACGAGTCGCAGTGGCAGAAGGCCTGGACGGCGGGATCGCCGGTCAGCTCGAGCTGGACGGCTCCGCACATGCAGCCGCTCTTGTGGGTCGATTCGCTCATCGGGGCTCCTTTCGGGTTGGGCGCACGCAGTCTCTCACAACTCGCGAGGGTGCGTCGGCTCCGCGCGCGGCGCGATTCCTCGCCAAGGAAGGCGTCGTTTTACACGCCGTTTACGCAGGGCGCCGCCATTTACCGGGCGTTTACCCGCGGCCGGGGTTCTTCCACGTAGGTTCGACCCTGATAACTCCGAACCTTCAAGGAGCACTCCATGTCCCGCATCGCTCGTCCTTACTCGCTGCGCGCGGCGGCGTTCGCCGCGCTCGTCTCCGTCACCGCGTTCGCGCCCGTCGCCGAGGCGCGCGAATGGAGCGACCCGTCGCCCGAGCCGGAGCTCACGCAGAAGCGCTCGGCGCCGCGCCACGAGCCGGCCCACATCGAGGTGGCGTTCGTGATCGACACGACGGGCTCGATGTCGGGCCTGATCGAGGGCGCGAAGCGCAAGGTCTGGTCGATCGCGAACCAGCTGGTCTCGGCGCAACAAGAAACGGACGTGCGCTTCGCGCTGATCGGCTACCGCGACCGCGGCGACGTCTACGTGACGAGCGTGTACGACCTCACGGGCGACATCGACGCCGTGTACGCGCGGCTGATGCAGTTCCAGGCGAGTGGCGGCGGCGACGGCCCCGAGTCCGTGAACCAGGCGCTCCACGAGGCGGTGACGCGCCTCGACTGGAGCACGTCGAAGGACGTTTACCGCGTGATCTTCCTGGTGGGCGACGCGCCCCCGCACCTCGATTATCAGGACGACGTCCGATACGACCGCACGGTCCGGCTCGCGCGCCAGCGCGACATCACGATCAACGCGATCCAGTGCGGCGCGTGGGACGAGACCGCGCAGATCTGGCGCGAGATCGCCTCGCTCGGCATGGGCACCTACGCCGCGATCGCGCAGGACGGCGGCATGATCGCGACGACGACGCCGATGGACGACGAGCTGGCGACGCTGAACCGCGAGCTCGCGGGCACGGTGCTCGCGTACGGGCGCGAAGAGGAGCGCCGCGCGGCGAGCGAGAAGGTGGGCAACGCGCTGCGCGCGCCCGCGGCCGCTGCGGCGGACCGGCTCGCCTACATGGCGAAGGCCGGCGAGGGCGTGGCGGTGACCGGCGCGAAGGACCTCGTGGACGTCGCGGCTGCCGGCGGCTCGGTGGCGTCGATCGCGCCCGAGGCGTTGCCCGAGCCGGTGCGCGCGCTGCCCGCGCCGAAGCGGCAGGCGTACGTCGAGGAGCAACTCGCGACGCGAAAGCGCGTACAGGCGCGGATCGCGCAGGTCACGAAGGAGCGCGACGCCTACCTCGCGAAGGCCGAGGCCAAGCTGCGCGCGGCAGGCAAGGCCGACGCGTTCGACCAGAAGGTGAACGACGCGATCAAGGCGCAGGCGGCGGAGAAGGGCATCGCGTACTGACGCTTCCGCCCCGCGCGGGGCGGAATCCCGAATTGGGGTCTGAGCCCGATTCGGAATTGTTGGGTTCGAGGGGGAGGGGGCGGGGCCGGCGCGCGAGCGCCGGCCCCGTTTGCTATGGCGACCGCGTGTCGCAATTGCCCGCGTCCGCCTCGCCACGCCCGCGCGTCGCGCTCTTCACCACGAAGATGGAGGGCGGCGGCATCCAGCGCGTGTTCGCGACGCTCGCGCGCGGCTTCCTCGCGCGCGGCGTGGACGTGGACGTGCTGCTCGTCTCGAAGCGCGGCGAGCTGCTCGGCGCGCTGCCGCCCGAGGCGCGCGTGCTCTCGGTCGGCGCGCCGTGGCCGCTCGCGGCGGCGCCGCTCTTCGCGCTGCCGGGTTCCGCCCGGCGCGTCGCGTGGGGCTGGCTCGCGACCCTTCGCCCGCGCCCGGCCGAGAGCGTCGGCCCGCTCGCGCGCTATCTCGCCGAGGAGAAGCCCACGGCGCTGCTCGCTTCGCCGATCACGGCCTCGCTCGCCGCGCTCTGGGCGGCGCATCGCGCGCGTAGCCCCGTGCGCATCGTCGCGCGCGAGGCGAACACGCTCTCGCGCCAGATCGCGGAGCGCGGCGAGTGGTTCCACGCGCAGCTGCCGGCGCTGGCGGCCGAGTGGTATCCGCGCGCAGCCGGCGTCGTCGCCGTCTCGCGCGGCGTGGCAGACGACCTCGCGCGGCTCGCGCGCGTTCCCCGCGAGCGCATCGCGGTGATCCACAGCCCCGTCGAGGCGGAGCGCCTGCGCGCGCTCGCCGCGGCAGCGGTGGACGAGCCCTGGCTCGCGCCGGGCGAGCCCCCCGTGGTGCTCGGCGTCGGGCGTCTCGCGCCGGCGAAGGACTTCGCCACGCTGCTGCGCGCGTTCGCGCGGCTGCGCGCGCAGCGGCCCGCGCGCCTGATCCTCCTCGGCGAGGGCCCGGAGCGCGCGCGGCTCACAGCGCTCGCGCGCGAGCTGGGCGTCGCCAGCGACGTGAAGCTGCGCGGCTTCGAGGCGAACCCCTACGCCTTCATGGCGCGCGCCGCGGCGCTCGCGTCGAGCTCCGTTTACGAAGGCCTCGCGAACGTGCTGCGCGAGGCGCTCGCGTGCGGCTGCCCCGTGTTGGCGACGGATTGCCCGAGCGGATCGGCCGAGGCGCTGGAGGACGGCGCGCTCGGGCGGCTGGTGCCGGTGGGCGACGCGCCCGCGCTCGCCGAGGCGCTGGCCGCGACGCTCGCCGCGCCGCCGTCCGCGGAAGAGCGCGCTCGCCGCGCGCAGCGCGTCGTCGGCGAAGATGGCGTCGGGCGCTACCTCGACGTGTTGTTGGGGACGCGCGCGCCGCCCCGCGAGTGAATGGAGGCCGCGCGCGGCGCGCTCAGCGCGCGCCGAGCAGGCCGCGCAGGCGCGCCGCGAGCGTCGGCGGCTCCGGCGCGCGCTCCGGCTCCGCGCGCAGCTCGCTCACGCGCCACGCGTAGCCGAAGCGCTCGGCGAGCGGCGCGACCTCGGCTTCGAACTCGCGCGCCTCGGCCTCGCTCCAGTCGCGTACGCTGGGCGTGGGCCCGCGCGCGCCGGGCTTCTCGGACACGAGCCCCGCGAACGCGTCGCGCGAGAGCGTCGGCGCGAAGCCGACGAAGCGCGCGAGCTCGCCGTACGCGTCCCAGTCGAAGCGCTCGAGGGTCAGTACTCGCGCCACGTCCTCGGGAAGCCCGGCGAGGTCGCGCAGCGTCGCCTCGTTCAGCTGACGCCAGAAGTACGCGATCTTCCCCACGCGCGAGAGCGTTTCCCAACGCTCGCCGTCATCGCCCCACGCCGCGAGGCGCGAGAACGGATGATGCGGGCGCGTACCGGCGGCCTGATAACCGAGCGCGAGACGTGGGTCGTCGCGGACCGGCCGCTCCGCGTACCACCCCTTCGCGAGAAACGAGTTGACGACGCGATCCGGGCGCCGCACCACGAGCACGAAACGCGCACCGAACGCGGCCCGCAGCGCCGGAGCGCTCAGCGCGAGGTACGGGCTCGCCTCGAACGAGAGCTTGCCCTGCGCGCGATCGGCGGCGATGCCGGCGGCCTTCGTCGCGACGAAGCCAGCGGGGTCGACGGGCAGTCGATTCCACACGCAGTAGCGGTGGAAGGAGTCGGGGAGCGGATGGCGCTCGTGGTGCGCGGCGACGGCGGGCTCGCGCTCGAAGAGCCGCGCGAGGAAGTGCGTGCCCGAACGGCCGGTGCCCACCGCGAAGGTGGGGGGTGCTTCCGGGTGCGGGGCTTGCGGCGCACTCATCGCGGGCAGCATGCGCTGCGCGCGCGCGCCTGGCCAGCGCGCGACTCATCCCTCACGTGCGCGGCTCGCGATCCGGCGCGGAGAGCAGCTCCGGCGCGAAGCGTGCCAGGATGCGGCGCGCTCGCTCTCGCCACGTGACGCTCTCCCCGCTCGCACTGGCACGAGCGGCCAGTTCTCCCGCCCCGCGCGGGTCCGCGAGCGAGCGGCCGATTGCCTCCGCGAGCCCAGCGTCATCGTCCGGCGCAAACAGGAAGGCTGTCTCGCCGTCGCGCAGCCAGCGCGCGACCGCAGGAATCGCCGAGGCGACGACGGGCAACCCCGCCGCGACGTACTCGTGGATCTTGAGCGGCGAAGTCCCGGACGCGAGGGGATCGCGCGCGGAGTTCGTAGACAAGCCGACGTCCGCCGCCGCGAGCCACTCCGCGATGCGGGCATTCGGAACGAACCCCCGCAGATCGACGTTGGAGCCAGCGCGCCCGCGCCACTGCGCAACCTCAACGGCGCTCCCGCCGAGGACGACGAAGCGCACGTGCGGAAGACGGCGCGCCGCGCCGAGGAGTACCGGCAGCCCCTTGTCCACCGAGAGACGGCCGCTGTAGACCGCGACGCGCTCGTCGGCGCCGATGCCGAGCGCGCGGCGGGCGGCTGCGCGGCCGATCCGTTCGGGGGGCGTCGCGGCGCTCGGGAAGGCGCCGAGCTTCTCTGCGGGGAAGCCCTCCTTCGAGAGCGTCTCGCACAGCTCCCGTGAGAGCGTCACGACGCCGCAAAGGCTCGGCGCCGATGCGACCCGCTTCACGAGCGGGAGCCATCGGCTCGCAGTGGCCGTGTGGCGCTCGAAGAGCAACGGAAGCCCGCGCTCCAGGCAGGCCGCGGCGATCGGGTAGGAGCGCGTCCACACGAGGCTGGGTCGGGCACGGGCCGCATAGCGTGGCGCGACCCACGAGAAGCGCGGCTCGTTCACGCGCTCGAAGATCGGTGACGATCGCCATAGCCAGAGTGGCAGCCTCTTCACGTGAAATGGCCTGCGCACGCCGTACCAATCCCACAGGTCGATGCGCGGCAAGACGCGATCGCGCAGCGACTCGGCGATCACGAGCTCGAAGTCCGGCACGAGCTCCGCAAGGGCTTCGCTCATCTTCACGATCTGGACCGTGTGCGCCCAGCGCGACGGGACGTTGCCGTTCGAGAGATAGAGCAGCGAGCGCCGCATCGGTCGGCTTCACGCCGTCTGCGCGCGCGAGAGCTGCGCGACGAAGCGCGCTCCCCAGTGCGCGAGTGCGAGGACGAACGCAGCGGGCGTTTGCCAGAGCGGCAACCCGACCTCGCTGCGGTGGGTGAAGACGCGCGAGAGCGCCCGCGGAGCCTTGCGAGCGGAATCGCGGAGCGCGTAGGCGATGCGTGCGCGCCGACCGGCGCCGACCTTGGCGCGCGCGATCGCGTCCTGCTCGATGCCGGCTCGCCAACCACGCATCACGAAGTATGCGGCACTCGGATGCGGCGCGTGATCGAGGCGAGCGACCGGAGCTCGCACCCAGCGTCGACCTCTCGCCTCGACTGCGCGAAGGAAGCTCATCCCCCCCTTCTTCGCTCCGGGGGGCGCCTTCAGCGGGTGATCTCGGTAGTGAGAGACGCGTACAGCGAGGTTGTTGGCGTGAATGGCGTTGCGCGGGCTGCGAACCTCGGCCTCGCTCGGCAGGCGGAAGATCCAAGACAAGGCCATCACACGCGAGAGAAAGTCGGCCACGTAGACTGCCGAGAAGCCGGCGACCGCGGCGACGTTCGGGTCCGCGAACGGCTCCAGCATGCCCTTAAGCCACCCCGGTCGAGCGAAGGTGTCGCAGTCGGTGATCACGACGACTTCGGTCCGCGCGCGGGCCACGCCCGCATTCTTCAGCGCGAAGTAGTCGCCGCCCGCTACCGCGACGATCTCGACTTCCGCGAGATCCGAGAGCTTCGGCGCGTGGGCCTCGACGAACGTCCGCACGTCCTCGCGGTCGACGCTGTCCGCATCGTGCAGGAAGGTGACGAGGGGCCGTTCCGAAAGCGCGGCTTGCGAATCGCGGAGCTCTGCGGTGATCGCTTCGAGGTGGCGCGCGACCCACCGGGGCGAAACGTCGCGGGCGTTGTCCCACTCGATCGCGAGCGTGACGCTCGGCAGCGCCGTCATCGCGGCTTCCTCCAACTAGCGCGGCTCGTCTCGCGCACGGTCTTCCGAAGCAGGTAGAGGATGTCGCTCGGGCGCATGGCGCGGTGGTGTTTCGCGAGAAACCGCAGTCGCGCCGGTAGGATCGTGCGCGCGTCCATCGTGATGCGCGCGCCCTCGTCGCGATGCTCGAGGAGACGATCTGGGACGGCTGCGTAGCGCGCACCGGCGCGCATCGCGCGCAGGATCAGGTCCCGATCCTGGCCGGACAGCAGTTTGGGGTCGTAGCCGCCGATCGCGAGGAAGAGCTCGCGACGGATGGCGGTGGAAGATCCCGTGCCACCGAGATTTCGCCGCAGCCACGCGCGCTCGTCGTACGTCGCAGCCGGCATCTTGCCTGGACGCCGTTCGCCCGTACCGTCGAAGTCCCAGCGCCCGACGAGAACGAGATCTGCCTCCGTGCGTGCGGCGACGGCGCTCAGGTAGCCCGGCAGCCAGCGGTCGTCGTCGTCGAGGAAGGCGAGCCACTCCGCGGCCGCTGCGCGGCCACCGAGATTGCGGGACGTCGAGGGGCCTCGCCCATCGCGGTGCACGACGTAGCGGACCGGGATCGCACTGCCGCGCGCGGCCGTCGCGACCACCGCGCGCGCCGCTTCGGAACCCTCGTCGTCGACCACGAAGACCTCTCGGGGAGGGAACGATTGTGCGAGGGCGCTCGCCAATGCCTCAGCGAGCAGTCGCGGGCGCCGATGCGTGGGAATGACACATGCGATCGTGGGCGGGCTTTCGGGTGACGAGGACACCCGTAGTTCATATCACGCGAGCACCCGCCCGCGCGCTCGGGTGCCGCGCAGGTCGGCTCGGTCGGCGCCACACCCGGAGGATCGGCTCGTTCGACGACCTGGCCGCTCTCGATCTCACTTCGTCAGCTGCCTGCTAGGGTGGTGAAGTCCGCGGTTTCTGGGTCGTGCACACGAGCTACCAGCCGTTCACGGCGTCGAGGACGAAGGCGGTGACTTCTTGATGCCCACGGTCCCGCACCCGATCGCCTTTCCGGTTCCCGACCCCCACTACGCGTACGTCCGCACTCGGCGCCGGAACTCCGGGCTGACTTCGGTGCGCTGGTACGACGAGCACACGCTCTTCGCGGGCGACTTCGCCGCGAAGCGGGTCTATCGGGTCAAGCCTTTCTCGGACCGCCCGATCGACGCCGAGATTGCGACGCTCGACGGGCGCGGCGACCCCACTGCCACCGACCTCATGGATCTGCGCGGCGACACCATGGTGATGACCAACTTCTATACCGGGGAAGTCGCGTTCTATTCGGTGGGCCCCGGTACGCTGCGCTTCGAACGGGTCATGACTCCGCCTGCGCGCCCGCAACGGCGGAAGAGACGCTCGCTGCGCTCGCTGCTCAGGCCGGCGAAACCGCACAGCGCAGGTCGGAAGGTCCACGGCGCGGTGTTCGTGCCGGGGTACGCGAACCTGCTGTGGGTTTCGTACTGCGACGCCCGCGACCCTGGGATCGAGGTCGTCACCCTGGATGGCGCACACGTGCACTCGCTGACGACGTTGGAGCAGGCGCAAGACGTGGCATTCCTCGAGCACGACGGCGTCACTTTCGCGATGCAGGCGGCGCGCACCAACCACATCTCCACCGACGGCCCCAAGCACACCGACATGTACGTCACGCTCTACGTGTACCGGCTGCCGCGGGACCTCACGGCCGAGGCGCCGGCGCTGGTCGCCACGCAGCGCTTTTCGGGGCACCTGGATGCGTTGAAGTCGTTCGGCAGTTCGGTGTACGCCGCGAACCAGCACGACAGCTGCGTGGACGAATTCTCGTGGTCTCCGCGCACCAACGAGGTGACGCTCCGGCAGAGAATAGAGGGATTCGACATGCCGCACGGTCTCGACATCCGCCACGACGGACTCATGGCTGTGACCAATTATGGTCCCGCGAACGACATGCGGTTCGTCCAGCTGCCGGTCTCTCGTGGCTAGTGGCTGCGAGCTTCCCAGTGTCAGTGTCGTGGTACCCGTTTACAACGAGCATGAGCGCATCGCGGGCTGCATCGAGAGCTTGCTCGCTCAGAACTATCCGCCCGAGCTGTTGCGGATCATCGTCGTCGACAATGGCTCGGACGACGGCACGTTCGACACGCTGAAGGCGATCCCGGGCATCCAAGTGCTGCAAGAACGCGAGCCGGGATCCTACGCGGCACGAAACCTCGCCCTGCGGCATGTCACGAGCGACGTGGTCTGCTTCACGGATTCGGACTGCACCGCGTCCGTCGACTGGGTTCGCAACGCGGTGCGCCATCTCACGAGCCAAGCCGTGGGGATCGTCGCCGGACACGTGGAGCTCGAGACCGCCGGGAACCGCCGCCTCAGCGCCTGCGAGTCGTTCGAGAAGCTGTTTGCGTTCCGCCAAGCCAGGAACGCGCGGGAGAATCGCTGCGTCACTGCCAATTGGTGCAGTCGCACCCAGCTCATCCGAGAGATGGGCGGCTTCGACGCCACGCTGCGCTCGGGAGGTGACCGCGAGCTCTCCCAGCGCATCGCGAAAGCCGGGTACGGAATCGTCTACGCGCCGGATGCCGTCGTGCGGCATCCGCTCCGCGCCTCGTTCGCCGAGTTGGCGAGAAAGGGGCGGCGCGTGGCCGGCGGGGTCTACGCCACTTCGTACCTCGCCGGACGCAAATCCTTCCCGACTCTGCTGTGGAGCTTCGCGAAGCAGGCGCTGCGCCGTTGTCGCGAGGCTCTCGCCACGGACGGGATCGCCGCGACGGATCGCCTGCGCGTCGTTGCGGTGATCGTCTCGCTGAGCGCGGCCTCGATTGCCGAGGCTGCGCGGCTGCGCTGCGGTGGCGAGCCGCTCCGATAGCGACGGCGCCGGTCTCGGCGCGGGCATGACCTTCATCCGTTGGCCGAGGCGAATGGCAGATCCCGTCGATGCGCCCCGCCGCGAGGCCCTGCCCGCGGCAAACGAGCCGCGGCCCGAGATCGACGGGCTGCGAGCACTCGCCGTGCTCCTCGTGTTGCTGTTTCACGTTCGCGCGCCGGGTGCGTCGGGCGGCTTCGTGGGCGTCGACATCTTCTTCGTGATCTCGGGCTTCCTGATCTCTCGCTCCCTGGTGCGCGAGGCCCAGCGCACGGGGCAGATCGCGCTCGGGGCTTTCTGGGCCCGCCGCGCGCGACGTCTCCTGCCCGGAGCGACCGTCGTCCTCTGCGCGACGACGCTCGGCGCGCTCGCCTGGCTCTCTCCGCTCGCCTGGCGAACGTTCGCGATCGATCTGGCGTTGACCGCAGGCTACGGCTCGAATTTCGGCTTCGCGTTGCGCGCGAGCGACTACTTCGATCGCGAAGTCACGACGAGCCCCTTGCTCCACACCTGGTCGCTCGGCGTCGAGGAGCAGTTCTATCTCGTCTGGCCCTTGCTCGTCGCAGCCGGCGCCTGGCGGGCAGCGCGGCGCGCTCGCGCGCCGGGGGGCACGCTCGCGATCGTGTTCTCGGGGGTCGCGATCGCGTCCTTCGCGCTCTCGCTCGCCCAGACGCAGTCGTCCCCCGCCTGGGCGTACTTCGGGGCGCCAGCGCGCGCGTGGGAGTTCGCTTGCGGCGGGCTGCTCGCTTTCGCACCGACGCCGCGCGACGCGCGCGCGCGCAGCGCCCTGAGCATCACCGGCGGCGTGCTCCTGGTCGCCGCGGTGTCGTTCATCGATGAGCGCACGGCCTATCCTGGGCTCGCGGCGCTCCTCCCGGTGGGCGGTGCGCTCGCATGGATCGCCGCCGGGGCGAGCTCGCCGAGCGGTCGCGCACTGTCCGCAAAGGCGCTCCAAGCGCTCGGACGGCGGTCCTACGCGATCTATCTGTGGCATTGGCCGTTGATCGTCTTCGCGGACCTCGCCACGCCGTTCGGTCTCGTGGGTCGGGCGCTCGCGGGCGCGCTCTCGCTCGTGCTCGGGCACGCGACGCATCGCTACGTGGAGAATCCGCTCCGCTTCCACCCGCGTCTCGCCGCGCCACGCCGCGCGCTCGCGTTCGGTGCGGCGCTCGCGGCGCTGGCTGCCGCCGCCTCGCTGGGTGTACTCGCGATCGAAGCGCGCGCGCGCCGCGACCCGGAGCTCGCGCCGCTCTTTGCTGCGCGAGCCGATCGCGGCGGCAGCGGCACTGGAGGCGAGTGCGCGACGCTCGATCCGGTGGCCCTACGCGCGCGCTGTTCGCTCGGGCCGCAGGGCGGCATGCCCGTCTTGCTGCTCGGCGACTCGCACGCGCGCCACTGGCAGTCCGCGCTCGCGCCCATCGCGCGCGAGCGCGGCTGGCGGATCACCTACGCGGGGCGCGGCGGCTGCCCATCTCTTCCCGTGCGAGTGAACAAGGGCCGCGCGGGCGAGCCCGCGCGCGACTGCGCGCGCTGGCAAGACGGCGTCCCAGGCCTGATCGACGCGCTGCGGCCGCGCTGGCTGATCGTCGCCAACAGCGGTGCCCACTACTTCGGCCGCATCGACTCGCCCGAAGGCGACCCTCTCGAGGCTGCCGCTCAGGCCGACGTGTGGCGACGCGCCGCCGAACGCATGCTCGGAGAAGTGAGAGGCCGTGGAATCCCCCTGCTCTGGGTGCTCGACACGCCTCGAGTTCCGGACGATCCGGTCGATTGCCTCGCTCATCGGCGGAGCCCCGCCGCGTGCGCGCCGGCCCGGAGCGCCGCGCTCGCGGGGATCGCGGCGACGCGAGCCGCGGAGTTCGCTGCTCTCGCTTCCGACGGCCGCGCTGCCGTCTTCGACCCGTTGCCCTTCCTGTGCGACGAGCGCAGCTGCCCGGTCGTGATCGACGGCCTCCTCGTCTATCGCGATGAGAGTCATCTGACCGCGCGTTTCTCTCGGCACCTCGCGCCTGCGCTCGACGCCGCGATTCGCGCGGCCGAGGCTCGGGAGAGATCGGAATCCAGGGCGTTCTAGTCGCGGCGGGGTGCCCTAACGTGCGCGCCTCGGGAGGAACCGACCATGCGACGGCTGCACGCACTTCTCACGCTGGCCGCGGCCACGACGCTGCTGCTCGCGAGCCCTGCGCTCGCGAACGACGAGGCGAAGCGGGCCGGCCTCGATCCCGCGCGCCTCGCGCGCATCGACGCGATGCTGCAGGGCTACGTCGACGCGAAGCAGATCCCGGGCGCCGTCACGCTGGTCGCGCGCCGCGGCGAGATCGCCCACGTGACGGTGCAGGGCGAGAAGGCGTTCGGCTCGGGCGACCCGATGCGCCGCGACACGATCTTCCGCATCTACTCGATGAGCAAGCCGATCACGAGCGTGGCCACGCTGATCCTCTACGAGGAAGGCAAGCTGCGCCTCACCGACCCGGTCTCGAAGTGGATTCCGGAGCTCGCGAAGCCGCGCGTCCTGCGCGACCCGAGCGGGCCCCTGGACGCGACGGATCCGTCGCCGAGCGAGATCACGGTGCGCGACTTGCTCACGCACTGCTCGGGGCTCGTCTACAGCTTCACCACGGGCGGCCCGCTCGCGAAGGCGTACGAGGAGGCGGGCGTCTCGGGCGCGGGCAGCCCGCTCTCGCCGTCGGAGTGGGCGGCGCGCCTCGGCAAGCTTCCCCTCGCTCACGCGCCGGGCACGCGCTGGAACTACTCCGTCTCGACCGACGTGCTCGGATTGCTCGTCGAGCGCGTGTCCGGGATGCCGTTCGCGGAGTTCCTCGAGCGCCGCATCTTCGCGCCGCTCGGCATGCAGGACACGGGGTTCTTCGTGCCCGCTGCGAAGCTCTCGCGCTTCGCAACGAACTACGTGCCCAACGCGCAGGGCGGCCTCGACGTGCTCGATGCGCCCGCGACGAGCACCTATCGCAGCACCCCCGCGTTCCCCTCCGGCGGAGGCGGGCTCGTCTCCACGGTGGACGACTACGCGCGCTTCGCGCTCATGCTCGCGGGCGGAGGGAAGCTCGGCGACACGCGCATCCTCTCGCGCAAGACGGTCGAGCTCATGACGACGAACCATCTGAACGCGAGCGAGCAGGACAGCTTTGGCCTGCGCGGCTATCGCGTGTTCTCGGGCAACGGCTTCGGGCTCGGCGTGATGGTGCAGACGGAGGCGGCGGGCACGCGCGGTCTCGGCTCGGTGGGCAAGCACGGCTGGGGCGGCGCCGCGGGCACCTGGTACTGGGTGGACCCGGCGGAAGAGCTCGTCGCGGTCCTGATGATCCAGCGCATGAGCTTCGGCGGCACCCCGATCGCGATCGCACGCGACTTCGAGACCGCCGTTTATCAGGCCGTTGCAGACTGAGGGAACGACCCATGCACATTCGGTACGTCGTCGTCGCCCTCGCGCTCGCGCTCGGGGCTCGAGCCGACGAGCTCGCGGAGCAGAAGGCGAAGCAGGCGGACGCAGCCGCGAAGAAGGTCGCGAGCTTCGAATCTGCGGCCGGCGCGGTCGATCCGGAGACGCTGCCCGGCGCGCCGCTCTACCGCGCGAGCTGCGCGGGCTGCCACGAGGGGCAGGTGCCGAAGGCGCCCGCGAAGATGTGGCTGGCGATGATGCCCGTGGATCAGATCCACGCCTCGCTCACGACGGGCGTGATGCAACCGCAGGCCGCCGCGCTCTCCGACGCGCAGCGCATCCAGATCGCGGAGTACCTGACGGGCGACGCGCTCGGGAGCGCGAAGCCCGCCGCCGCGGCGCCGCGTTGCGAAGGAGACGCCGCGAAGTTCGACCGCGCCGCGGTGCCGCGCGCCGCGAGCTGGGGCTTCGACCTCGGCAATTCGCGCGCGATCCCCGGCGACGTCGCGAAGCTCGCGCCCGGCGACGTGCCGAAGCTCGAGCTGGCCTGGGCGCTGCGCTTCCCCGGCGCGCTGCGCGCGCGCTCGCAGCCGACGGCGGCCTTCGGCGCGATCTACGTCGGCAGCCACGACGGTGCGGTCTACGCGCTCGACGCGAAGACGGGCTGCGTGCGCTGGCGGCAGCGCGTCTCCGCGGAGGTGCGGACGCCCCTCGTGATCGTGGACGGCGAGCAGCCCGCCGCCTTCTTCGGCGACATCCTCGGGCGCGTGCACGCGCTCGACGCGCTCACCGGCGCTGCGCGCTGGACGATTCGCGCCGACGATCATCCCAACACGACGATCACCGGCGCGCCGGTGCACCACGCGGGACGGCTCTACGTGCCCGTCTCGTCGCTCGAAGTCACCTCGGCGGCCGATCCGCGCTACGAGTGCTGCAGCTTCCGCGGCGCCGTGCTCGCGCTCGACGCCGCCACCGGCGCCACGCTCTGGAAGCGCCACGTGATCGACGAGGAGCCGCGCGAGACGGGCCGTTCGGCGCTCGGCACGCGCCAGCTCGCGCCTTCCGGCGCTCCGGTGTGGAACGCGCCGTCCATCGATCCGGAGCGCGGCGTGCTCTACGTCGGCACGGGCGAGAACTACTCGTCGCCGGCGAACGACCGCAGCGACGCCGTGATCGCGCTCGACCTCGCGACGGGCGCGATCCGCTGGACGTGGCAGGTGATCGCCGGCGACGCCTGGAACGTCGGCTGCATGATTCCGAACGACTCGTGCCCGAAGGAGAAGGGCCCCGACTTCGACCTCGCGGCGGGCACGATGTTGTACGGCGACCGCATCCTGCTCGGGCTCAAGACGGGCGAGGCGCTCTCGCTGAGCGCCGACGGCAAAGGCACGGTCGCGTGGCGCACGCGCGTCGGTCGCGGCGGCATCCAGGGCGGCGTGCACTGGGGCGCTGCGCGCGACGGCGACGTGATGTTCGTGCCGATCAACGACCAAGCCGACGCGCGCGACGGGAAGGTGTACGACGACGTACCGCATCCGGGGCTCTACGCGCTGAGCGCGCGCGACGGGAAGGTGCTCTGGTCCGCGCCGGCTCCCGACGCCTGCGGCGGCAAGGAGTTCTGCGATCCCGGCATCTCCGCCGCGATCACCGCGATCCCGGGCGTCGTGTTCGCAGGTCACCTCGACGGCCATCTGCGTGCCTACGACGCGAAGACCGGCGCGGTGCTCTGGAGCTACGACACCACCCGCGTCGTCCCCACCGTCTCGGGCGAGCCGTCCTTCGGCGGTTCGATCGGCGGCGCCGGCCCGATCGTCACCGATGGGATGGTCTACGTGAACTCGGGCTACGGGCTCTACTACCACCTCCCCGGCGGCACGCTCTTCGCGTTCCGCGTGCGCAGCGGCGAGTGACGCGCGTGGCGGCGAAGTCGAAGGCGACGTCGAAGCGGACGCGACCGCGCGCGAGCGCGAGCGCGGAGCGGCCGAGCGAGCCCGTCCGGTTGCTCGTGGCCGACGCCGCGGGCCGCGTCTACGACCACCCCGACTTGCTGCTCGCCGGCGAACGCGGTGCGGGGCCGGAGAAGATCGCGGCCGCAGAGTGGATCGCGCTGCCGCGCGGCAGCGATCTGTTTGCGCTGCCGGGCCGCGCGCCGGTCGGGATCGGGAAGAAGCGCGCGCCGGTGGTGGTGGACGCGTGGCTCGGCGGCGAGGCGCGCGCCGTGGCCGCGTTCGTCGCGCCCGCGCACACCGTCACCTACAACGCGGTGTGGGCGACGCGCGCGGGCGCGCCGACGCTGCCGACCTTCGCCTACGCGCCCGTCGGCATCGCCGGCGACAAGTACTGGACGCCCGCGTTCCGCTCGGACCCCGACGAGCGCCAGGACCCGTGGCGCTTCTCTCGCGCGCGCATCGAGGCCGGCGCCCAGCGCAAGCGCGCCGAGCTGCCGCGCAATCGCGTCGAGCGCCAGCTCGAGAAGTGCGCGCTCGAGTACGGCTGCCGCGCCGCGCAGAACTTCTTCCTCGGGCGCCACGAGGGGCCGCTGCCGTCGTCGAGCGCGTGCAACGCGCAGTGCATCGGCTGCATCTCGCTGCAGCCCGACGGCCAGTTCCGCGCGAGCCACGAGCGGCTGGCGTTGCCGCCCACGCCGAAGGAGATCGCCGACGTCGCGCTCTCGCACTTCGCGCGCGTGCCGGACGGCGTCGTCAGCTTCGGGCAGGGCTGCGAGGGCGAGCCGCTGTTGTTCGGCAAGTCGCTCGTGCTCGCGGTCGCGCGCATCCGCGCGGCGCACGCGCGCGGCACGGTGAACCTGAACTCCAACGCCAGCAAGCCCGACGTCGTGCGCGAGATGGTCGAAGCGGGCCTCGACGCGATCCGCGCGAGCATGAACTCGCCGCGCCCCGACGTGTACGCCGCCTACTACCAACCGCGCGGCTACGACGTGCACGACGTGATCGAGAGCATCGGCATCGTGACCGCCGCCGGTGGGCACGCCTCGATCAACCTGCTGTGCTTCCCGGGCGTGACCGACACCGAGCCCGAGCTAGAGGCGCTGTCCGCGCTGATCGAGAAGACGCGGCTGAACATGATCCAGCTGCGCAACCTGAACATCGACCCGGAGCTCTATCGCGCCACGCTCCCGCGCGGCGTCGTCCAGCCGGGCCACGGCATGCGCTGGCTGCGCGATCGTCTCGCGCGGCGCTTCCGCCACCTGCGCTTCGGCTACTTCAACCCGCGCGTTGGGCCGCGCAACCCGAGTGGAACTCGGCTCGAGGCCTGAAGAGCCGTGTCAGTCCTCGCCCTCGATCCAAGCGATGTCGGCCAGATCCTTGGGACGGCCGGCCGCGCGCTTGTTCCGGACGAAATCCTCGCGTGAGATGACCGGGACGCTGACGCCAGCGAGCGTGCTGGTGGAACGGCGTTGCCACGCCTCCTCGAACGTGACCCCGTCGATCGACGTGAGGACGTCGATCCGGCGTGGCGCGACGCCGAGCTGGAACACGGTACCGGGTCGTGCGAGATCCGACGGCGTGAGATCGGCGAGCGGAGCGCCGAATCGGCGCAGCGCGGCCAGGACGCAGAGCGCGTTCTCGGGAGTCGCTCGCACCCATAGATCCATGTCGCCCGTCGCCCGCGGCAACCCGTGAACCGCGAGTGCGTAAGCGCCGACGAGGAGGTACTCAGCGCCCTCTTCGTTCAATGCGGACAACATGTCGCGGAAGTCGGGGTTCAACGACCGGCTCTCCCTTGAAGGCCCATGCGTCGCAAGCCAGCTGCCACATCATGCCCACTCGCTCGTCGGCCGTGAGCTCGCGCACGCCCGATCGCGGAACGGCCTCGCCGGGGCGAATCACACGAGCGGCCAGGTCGCACTTGGGCATGGCGCAGGCTACCGAGGCCACTCGGCGGACGCGAGCGCACGCCGCCGTCAGCGGTTCTCGAACAGCGCGCGTAGCGCGACGCGCTCGCCCGGCGCGCCGAACTCGCGCTGCAGCTCCGCGAGACCCGCCTCGGCTTCGCCGAGCGTGAAGCACGCGCCCTCGGCCAGCGCCTCGAGCGCCGGCTCGCCGGGCTCGTTCAGCGGGCACACGTCGCGCAGCTCCACTTCGCGCTCGGCGTCGATCCAGCGCAGCGGCAGGCCCTGGGTGCGGCACACGTAGGGGCGGTCGGCGTAGATGCGGCACGCGCCGTCGGCGTCGAGGAACGCGCAGGCGCCCTCGGGATGCGGCGCGCCGACGCTGAGCAGCTGCGCGTGGTGCATGCGGATGCGTTCCGCCTCGACGGCGAACACCGTGACGTCGTCGACGCAGCAACCGCTGCAGCCGCGCTTGCACTGCAGCCGCGCGCCGTGGAGCGCCGCGATCTCGCCCGCGCGTGCGTCCACCGCCGCATGGAGACGCAGGAGCGGCGCGAGACGATCCGCCCGCGCAGCTCCCGCCGACACCGCGCCGCGCCTCAGGCCGGGCGCAGCGTGTTCAATTCGCGCGTGTTGTCGCGCAGGATCTTGCGCTGCGTCTCCGCGTCGAAGTGCTGCACGTCCTGCACGTAGTCGAGCGGCGTCGGCATGCCTTCGATGTGCGGCCAGTCCGAGCCGAAGATCACCCGGTCCGCGCCCATCAGCGAGACGACCTCGTTCACGTCGTCTTCCCAGAACGGGTTGATCCACACGTTGCGCTTGAACAGCTCGACCGGGTCCTGCTTGAAGTAACCGGGCATGCGCGCCTTCGTCTGGCGCAGCTTGCGGAAGAGGTCGGGCAGGTACTCGCTGCCGTTCTCCACCGACGCGACGCGCACCCCCGGGAAGCGCTCGAAGAGCTTCTCGTACGACAGCGTGATCAGGAAGTCGTAGGCCGCGCGCTCGATGTTGAAGCTCTTCACCGACGGTTTCCAGCCGCCGGAGCCGATCTCGGCGCTGAAGCCGTCGCGCGAGTAGCCGTTCGTCGTGTAGCCGGAATCGCCGGCGTGCACGACGACCGTGATGCCCGCTTCCTGCACGCGCGCCCAGAACGGGTCGAAGCGCGGGTCGCTGGCGGTGTACGGGCCGTCGGCCGTCCACACCGCGGAGGGCCGCATCACGACGATGCGCGCGCCGCGCGCGATCGACCACTCGAGCTCCGCGCACGCCCACGGCAGGTCTACGAGCGAGATGTAGGGCGCGCCGAAGATGCGGTTCCGGTACGCCACGCCCCAGTCTTCGTCGAGCCAGCGGTTGAACGCGGTGAACAGCGTCTTCACCGCCACGAGGTCGTGCTTCAGCAGCTCCTCGTAGAGCACGCCGAGCGTCGGGAAGAGCCACATCGCCTCGAGGCCCTGCTCGTCGAGCTTCGCGATGCGCGCGTCGTGGTCCATGTAGTAGGCGGGCAGCGGCTCGCGCTCGCGCAGCATCTCGAGCGGGTTGCGCTGGTTCGGATTGCCGCGGAAGTACTCGTACATCGCGCCCGGCTTCGCGATCGGATTCCAGGTCGGGTTCACGACCGCGCGCGCGACCTTGCCGCCGACCACGTGGTGCTGGCGCCCGTCGATCGTCGCCCACTGCACGCAGCGCGGTTGCATCTGCTTGGGCACGTGGCGCGTGAACGCGTCGAGCGCCTCGTAGTAGTGGTTGTCGGCGTCGAACGCGGCGTAGCCGAGGGACGGGGTCGTCATCGCGCGGTCTCCTGAGGATGGCGACCCGAGGTAGCATCGGACGCGCTGTCCGACCACTTGCCGGGGCGGCGCCCGCTACCGTCCCAGCGTGGCGAAGCGTGAGCGCCAGCATCTGTCGGGGCAGCGGTGACGCGAGCGCGCGTGATCGGGCGACTCGGCGACCTGCGCGAGCGCGGGTCCCGCGAGGGCGAGGAAACCCTCGGAGCCGTGCTCCGGCGCTGGTCGCTGGACGGCAATCGCGAGTGGCTGGCCGACGGCGTGCAGCGCGGGGAGCCCTTCCTGCAGATCTCGTCTGCGGCGCCGGGTTCCGTGCTCGCTTGGGAGATCGAGCAGCTGCAGGCCGAGGGTTGCGTCCGCCTCGGTCCCTTCTGGTTGCCGGTGCGCTGGCTGCACGACGGGGATGGCTACCGGCGCGTGGTGCGACTCGTCGCCGAGCACGTGCTGGCGTTGCCGCGATCCGGCGAGGAGATCTACGTCCCGAAGGCGCAGGCCGAGCTCGAGCCGCTGCTCGCCGCGTGGCCTTGGGTGTTGGCGCTCCCGACCGGCGCCGACTGGTCGCTCGACGACCTGATTGCCGCGCGCGCGTGGCCGGTGCATCCGCTCGGCGTCGTCGCCCAGTCCGCGCGCGCCGATGGCCGCGAGTGCTCGCCCGCGGAGTACTTCTTCCACGACGTCGACCACGCGCGCTTCAAGGTGCGCGCCGACTTGCTGGCGCGCGGCATCGACGTGCCCGATCCGTACCGCGACGGCTCCACCTACGACGCGAAGAATGGCGAGCACCGTCGCCTGATGCCGGCCGCGTTGCCGCACCTCGACGCGTCCGGCTGGCGCGACGTCGGAGCGCGCCTGGCCCGACTGAGGCGCTGGCTCGATGCGATCTCTGCGGAGCCCGACCGCGCACTCGCCGAGGCGGCGCGCTGGCTGCTGTTCGAGCTCGTCCACGAGAAGGGGATGCCGATCGAAGCCGCGGTGCTGGCGCGCGAGCTCGGCGGTGGCGCACACGTCGCGAAGCTGCGCGCGAAGTGCGCGGCCGGCTTCTACGGCGCGCAGGGCCCGTCGCCGGCCGCCGTGGCGCGGCTCGCGCGCGCGAGCGATCGCCTCGCCGTGTGGATCGCAGCGGAGGGAGCGTGAGCCTTCCGCTGCTCGACCTTTCGCGTGCGGCGCCCGACGATTTCGTTGCCGCGCTGCGGGAACACGGCGCGTTGCTCGTGCGCGACCCGCTCGCGGTGCCGCTCGCCGACCGCGCGCTCGCCGACGCGCGCGCGTTCTTCGCGCTGCCGCCTGCGACGAAACAACGGCTCGCGATCGAGCGCTCGCCGCACTTTCGCGGCTACAGCCGCATGCACAACGAGCGCGACTTTCGCGAGCAGCTGCACTTCGGTCCGGAGCACCCCGCGGTCGAAGGCGCATCAGAGGCGTTCTGGCGCCTGCAGGGCCCGAATGCGTGGCCCGCGGACGCGGCGTGGCGCGCGCGCATGCAGGCGTGGTTCGCCGCCACCGAGCGGGCGGGGCGGCGCCTGCTCGCATGCGTTGCCGGAGCGCTCGGCTGCGACGCCGAGAGTTGGCTCGGCGCGCAGCCCTACGTGCTCGCCAAGTGCATCGGCTACGCGGCGCAGCCGACGGCGAGCGCACGCCGACGCGGCGTCGCGGCGCACCTCGACTTCTCGCTGCTCACGCTGACCTTGCAGGACGACACCGGCGGGCTCGAAGTGCGCGCCCCCGACGGCATGTGGCATCCGGTCCCGCCGACGCCCGGCGCGTGGCTCGTGAACGTCGGCGAGTTGCTTCAGCTCGCGACTGGCAACCGGCTGATCGCGACGCCGCACCGCGTGGTGAACCCCTCGGCCGAGCGCATGCGCATCTCGATTCCGGTGTTCGTCGCGCCGTCGCTGGGCACGACGCTGCGCCCCGCGTTGCCGCCTCTGCCGCTTACGGCCGACGCGGAGGCCGTCGAGCACGTGCACGCCGTGCTCGCTCCGACGGAGGCGCTGGGTGCGCTCCACTTCGGCGCCGCGGAGTGGCGGCGCAAGGGCGAGAACCAGTGGTGCGCGGCGTGCGTGCCGCGCGCCGAATCCCGCTAGCGAACGACGCCCGAGGAGCGCGGCGCGCCGCCGACGGCGCTGGGCGAATCGCACGCCCTATCGCGGCGATTCGAGGATTCGATCTCCCGTTCGCGACTCGCACGCGTAGGCTGCTCTCGTTCGAGACCCCAACAAACGAGAGAGGGACCTTCGATGAAACGAATGCACGGACTTGTGATGGCTCTCGCCGTAGCGGCTGCATCGCCGGCGGCGATGCCGAGCCCCGTTCTCGCCCAGAGCAAGCCGATGTCGAACCAGGACTGGTGGCCCGAGAGACTGGACCTCCGTCCGCTCCGGCAGCACGCCGCCGAGTCGAACCCGATGGGCGGAGATTTCGACTACGCGGCGGAGTTCGCGACCCTCGACCTCGCGGCGGTCAAGGCGGACATCAAGACCCTGATGACCACACCGCAGGCCTGGTGGCCGCCGGACTACGGCCACTACGGGCCGTTCTTCATTCGCATGGCGTGGCACAGCGCCGGGACCTACCGCGTGGCGGACGGGCGCGGCGGAGCCGGTGGCGGCCAGCAGCGTTTCGAGCCGCTCAACAGCTGGCCGGACAACGTGAGCCTGGACAAGGCGCGGCGGCTCTTGTGGCCGATCAAGCAGAAGTACGGCCGCAAGGTCTCGTGGGCAGACCTGATGGTGCTGACGGGCAACGTGGCGCTCGAGTCGATGGGCTTCAAGACGTACGGCTTCGCGGGCGGACGGACGGACGACTGGGAGGCCGATGCCGTTTATTGGGGCCCTGAGAAGAAGTTCCTCGCCGACGAGCGGTACCACGGGGACCGCCAGCTCGAGAACCCGCTGGCCGCGGTGCAGATGGGCCTCATCTACGTGAACCCGGAAGGGCCGAACGGCAAGCCCGATCCGCTCGCAGCCGCTCGCGACATCCGCGAGACGTTCGGACGCATGGCGATGAACGACGAAGAGACCGTCGCGCTGATCGCCGGCGGGCATACGTTCGGCAAGGCTCACGGCGCGCACGCCCCCGACAAGTGTCTCGGCCCCGACCCGGCCGCGGCGGGGCTCGAGCAGCAGGGCCTCGGATGGGAGAACAAGTGCGGCACCGGCAGCGGCGCCGACACCATCACCAGCGGTCTCGAGGGCGCGTGGTCGGTCAACCCGATCGCCTGGACGGGCCAGTATCTGGACAACCTGTTCGGATTCGAATGGGTGCAGACCAAGAGCCCGGCCGGCGCGATTCAGTGGATCCCGAGCGACCCGGCGGCGGCGAACCTCGTGATGGACGCCCACGATCCGTCGAAGCGACACGCGCCGATCATGTTCACGACGGACATCTCGCTGAAGACCGACCCCGCGTACCGAAAGATCGCCGAGCGCTTCCGCAAGAATCCGGATGCATTCGCCGACGCGTTCGCGCGCGCTTGGTTCAAGCTCACGCACCGCGACATGGGCCCGCGCTGGCGTTACCTCGGTGCGGAAGTTCCGAAGGGCGAGCTGATCTGGCAGGACCCGGTGCCGGCCGTCGACCACGCTCTGCTCGACGCGCAGGACGTGGCGGCGCTCGAGGCGAAGATCCTCGCCAGCGGGCTCACGGTTCCGCAATTGGTCAGGACGGCCTGGGCGTCGGCTGCCAGCTACCGCGGCAGCGACATGCGCGGGGGCGCGAACGGCGCGCGCATTCGGCTCGCGCCGCAGAAGGACTGGGCCGCCAACGATCCGGCGGAGCTGAAGAGCGTCCTGGCGCGCCTCGAGACCATTCAGAAGGACTTCAACCGCGGGCTGACGGGCGGGAAGAAGGTCTCGCTCGCCGACGTGATCGTGCTCGGCGGCGGCGCAGCCATCGAGCAGGCTGCGAAGCAGGCCGGCCACGAGGTGCAGGTTCCGTTCAGGCCGGGTCGTACGGATGCGTCGCAGGCGCAGACCGACGCACAGTCCTTCGCCGTGCTCGAGCCGAAGGCGGATGGCTTCCGCAACTACTTCGGGGAGGGCAGCCGTCTGTCGCCGGCGGAGATGCTCGTCGAGCGCGCGAACCTGCTGACGCTGACGGTGCCGGAGATGACCGTGCTCGTGGGCGGCATGCGCGCGCTGAACGCGAATGCCGGAGGCACTGCGCACGGCGTGTTCACGGATCGCCCGGGCACGCTCAGCAACGACTTCTTCGTGAACCTGCTCGACATGTCCACGAAGTGGTCGAAGTCGGCGACCGAAGGCCTCTACGAGGGCGTCGATCGCGCGACCGGCAAGCCGAAGTGGACGGCGACTCCCGTCGACCTCGTGTTCGGGTCGAGCTCGGAGCTGCGCGCCGTCGCCGAGGTGTACGCCGCGGCCGACGGCGAAGAGAAGCTCGTGAAGGACTTCGTCGCCGCGTGGGCGAAGGTGATGGAGCTCGGTCGCGACTGAAGCGAGCGAATGGACGAGCGCGAGCCGGCGGCGCATCGGGCGCCGCCGGCTCGTTGCCGTTCGGCGCCGCGACTATTCCTCTTCCGTCGCCCGCAGCTTCGCGATGACGTTCAGGTCCTCGAGCGTCGTCGTGTCGCCGACGGTCTCCTTGCCCGACGCGATGTCGCGCAGCAGCCGGCGCATGATCTTCCCGCTGCGCGTCTTCGGCAGCGCCTCGGTGAAGCGGATGTCCTTCGGCTTCGCGAGCGCGCCGATCTGCTTCGACACCATCTCGCGCACCGACTCCGCGAGCGCCGAGTCGGCGGTGATGCCGCCGCGCGGCGTCACGAACGCGACGATCGCGGTGCCGGTGATCTCGTCCGGCCGGCCGACCACCGCGGCCTCCGCGACGTCGGGATGCGCGACGATCGCGCTCTCGACTTCCATGGTGCCGATGCGATGGCCCGAGACGTTCAGCACGTCGTCGATGCGGCCCATGATCCAGAAGTAGCCGTCCTTGTCGCGGTGCGAGCCGTCGCCGGGGAAGTAGACGTTCTTCCACTTTCCCCAATAAGTCTGCTCGTAGCGCTGGTTGTCGCCCCAGATTCCGCGCAGCATTCCGGGCCACGGCTTCAGGACGGCGAGGAAGCCGCCGTTCGGCGGCTTCACTTCCTTGCCCGCCTCGTCGAGGATCGCGGCGTGCACGCCGGGGAACGGCAGCGTGCCCGAGCCGGGCTTGGTGGGCACAGCAGCGGGCAGCGGCGTGATCATGATTCCGCCCGTCTCCGTCTGCCACCACGTGTCGACGATCGGGCAGCGCTTCTTGCCGATCACGTTGTGGTACCAGATCCACGCCTCGGGATTGATCGGCTCGCCGACGGAGCCGAGCAGTCGCAGCGACGAGAGGTCGTGCCCGTTCGGGTGCTCGTCGCCGAGGCGGATGAAGGTGCGGATCGCGGTCGGCGCGGTGTAGAGGATCGAGACGCGCCAGCGCTCGATGATGTCCCACCAGCGGTCCGGCCCCGGATGCGTCGGCACGCCTTCGTACATGAGCGTGGTCGCGCCGTTCGCGAGGGGCCCGTACACGACGTAGCTGTGCCCGGTGATCCAGCCGATGTCGGCGGTGCACCAGTACACGTCGCTGTCCTTGAGGTCGAAGATCGCCTTCGCGGTCGTCGCGACGTGCGTCAGGTAGCCGCCGGTCGTGTGCAGGATCCCCTTCGGCTTCCCGGTCGTGCCGCTCGTGTAGAGGATGAAGAGCGGGTGCTCGGCGTCGAGCTTCTCCGGCTTGCAGTCGGCGGAGGCGGCGGCCATCAGGTCGCTCCACCACTGGTCGCGTCCGGGGTGCATCGCGCACTCGCCGCCGGTGCGCTTCACGACGACGACGTGCTCGACGTTGGTGCCCGCGCACGCGGCATCCACCGCCGGCTTCAGCGCGAACGGCGCGCCGCGGCGGAAGCCGCCGTCGGCGGTGACGACGACTTTCGCGCCGGCGTCGTTGATGCGGTCGCGCAGCGCCTCCGCGGAGAACCCGCCGAACACGATCGAATGCGGCGCGCCGATGCGCGTGCAGGCGAGCATCGCGATCGCGAGCTCGGGGATCAGCGGCATGTAGAGCGCGACGCGGTCGCCCTTCGCGACGCCGAGCGACTTCAGCACGTTCGCGAACTTGCACACTTCGCGGTGCAGCTCGCCGTACGTGATGGTGCGCGTGTCGCCGGGCTCGCCTTCCCACAGGATCGCGGCCTTGTTACGGCGCCACGCGTTCGGGCCCTCGACGTGACGGTCGAGGCAGTTGTAGGAGACGTTCGTCTTCGCCCCGACGAACCACTTCGCGTACGGCGGCTTCCAGTCGAGCACCTTCTTCCAGGGCGCGAACCAGCTCACGTGCTCCTTCGCCATCTGCGCCCAGAACTTCTCGGGCTTCTCGCCGAGCTTGCGGTAGGCGGCGACCTGCTTCGGCGACCAGTTCGCTTGCTTCACGAACTCCGGCCGCGGCTTGAAGACGCGCTTCTCCTTCAGCAGGGACTCGATGTCGGTCATCTCTTTCGAACTCCGCTCGGCTTCGCCTCGCTGCGAGCGCCCTGCGCCGCTCTCGCGTCGCTGGGGCGCTTGCCGGGCCGGTTGCTTGTCGTCGTTCTCTACGCCCCGGCCGCTTCGGCCCGGCGCGAAGCTCCGAGCTTGCCCTAGCTACACCGCGTCGCGCACCCAGGCTTCGACGTCGGCGGGCTGCTTCGGGATCAGGTGTGCGGTCAGGTTCTCGTGGCCGTCGGCGGTGATCACGACGTCGTCCTCGATGCGCACGCCGAGGCCGAGCAACTCCCGCGGCGCCTTGTCGTCGTCCACCGCGACGTAGAGCCCGGGCTCGACGGTGAAGCACATGCCCGGCGCGAGCGGCCGCGGCTTGCCGCCGACCGTGTAGGCACCGACGTCGTGGACGTCGAGGCCGAGCCAGTGCGAAGTGCCGTGCATGTAGTAACGGCGGTAGGCCTCGTTCTTGATCAGGTCGTCCAGGTTCCCCGCGAGCAGGCCGAGCGAGAGCATGCCCTCGGTCAGCTTGCGCACCGAGGCGGCATGGACGTCCGGCAGCGTGGCGCCCGGCTTCGCGGCTTCGAGCGACGCGAGCTGCGCGGCCAGCACGACCTCGTAGACCGCGCGTTGCGGGCCCGAGAAGCTGCCGCCGACCGGGTAGGTGCGCGTGACGTCGGAGGCGTAGCCGTCGAGCTCGCAGGCCGCGTCGATCAGCAGCAGCGAGCCGCTCGCGAGCTTCTGGTCGTTCGCGACGTAGTGCAGACACGTGGCGTTGCGGCCGCCGCCGCAGATGCTGCCGTAGGCCGGGCCTGCCGAGCCGCGGCGCTTGAAGGCGAACTCGAGCGCGGCCTGCACCTCGAACTCGAAGCGCCCCCCGTGCGCCGCGCGCGCCGCTTCGCGGTGCCCGTCGGCGGTGATCGCCGACGCGCGGCGCAGGATCTCGACCTCGGCGGGCTCCTTGATGAGCCGCATCTCGTGGAGGATCGCCCGCGGGTCGATCACCTGGGAAGCGGGAATGAGGCCCTGGCGCGAGCGCTTGCGCAGGGACTCGAAGATCTCCGCGATCTTGGCGTCGAGCTTCGGGTCGCGGCCGAGCATGTGGAACACGCGCTCGGCATGCTCGAGGAGCCGCGGCAGCTCGGCGTCGAGCGTTTCGAAGGAGTACGCCTCGTCGGCGCCGTAGTCGGCCTTCGCGCCCTCGATGCCCGGGCGGTAGCCGTTCCAGATCTCGCGCTCGCGATCGCGAGGCTCGACGAACAGCGTGAAGGCCGGGCCGCCGTCGGTACGCAGGATCGCCACCGCGTGGGGGTGATCGAACCCGGTCAGGTAGTGGAAGTCGCTGTCCTGGCGGAACGGGAAGTCCGTGTCGTTCGAGCGCGCCACGAGGCGCGCGCCTTGGAGGATCGCGACGGCGCCCGGGCCCATCGCGGCGAGGAATCGCTTGCGGCGGTCTGCGTACATGCGCGCACGGTAGAGGGCGGGGCGTCCGGACTCAACGCGGCGCGGGAGCGCAGACGACCTCGACGCCCGCGCAGCGGGTCGCGCACACGTCTCCGTGGGCGAGCACCCCGGTGTAGTAGAGTGCGCCCTCGCGCGCGGGAAGCTGCGCGCGCACGACACTTCCGTCCGGCGACGCCACGTGCACGACGCCACTCCAGCGCGTGACGACGACGCGCCCATCGGCGGTGAGCTTCGCGTCTTGGGCGAAGTCGAGCGCGCCGGGAAAGGCGTCGTCGAGCGGGACGAGGCGGCCGGCGAGCGCGAGCGGACCGCGCGCGCCTGGCGGCACGACGCGCAGCACGAGCAGCTCGCCGCTGCGCTCGACGAGCAGCGCCGCGCCGCTCGCGCTGAACGCCATGAACTGGAGCTCGGGTGCGGACCAGCGCGCGAGCTCGCGGCCGTCGGCGAGGGCGATCACGCGCGCGTCGTGCGCGGCAGGGCCGCCGTGCGCGGGCAGGAGATCCGTGTTCACCCACGCGGCGTCGCGCGCGGCGTCGTAGGCGATGCTCTTCGCGGCGGCGACCCCGCCGGCCGGCGCCGCGAGGCCGTGCTCCGCGAGCACGGCGCCGCGCTCGCTCAGCACCACGACGGCGCCGCTCTCGCCGCTGCGCCCGTAGCGGGTCGCGAGCACGCGTCCGTCCGGCAGCAGCGCGAGCTCGTTCAGTCCCTCGCCAGCGGCGTCGAACCATTCGACCGCGCCGCTCGCGGGATCCACGCGGCCCGCGCGCTCCCAGAAGGTCGTGAAATAGATCCAGCCGTTCGGATGCGCGAGCACGTCCCACACGCCGGACTTCGCGCTGGCCGGGCCGATCGCGAGCGGCGCGAGCGGACGCTCGGCGGCGAGATCGAAGCGCCCGATCTCGCGCGGGCCGCCCGCGCGCAGCTCGGCGGTGGGGTCGCCGTCCGCGTCTCGCATCGCTTGCCAGAAGCGCGAGACGCCGAAGTAGAGCGTGTCGCCGTGCGCGTCGCCGAACCACGCGCAGGCCGGCCCGGGGCGCGCGTCGCTCGCGCGGGGCACGCCATTCGCGCGCTCCGCGTGCGGCGCCGTGCAGGCGCCGAGCGCAGCGGCCGCGCCGAGGAGCGCGGCCGCTGCGCGGCTCAGAACGGCCACAGATCTCCGGCGCTCGCGCCCGAGAACTTGAAGCCCATGCGCACACCGAACGTGCGCGGGGCGGCCAGCCAGTAGTAACGCTTCCAGTTCAGCTGGGTCTCGACCTGCGTCTTGATCTTCTGGTTGTCCTCGAGGTTCTGCACGTAGGCCTCGAACCAGTAGGGCTTGCTCGACAGGTCGTAGCGGACGCGGATGTCCGTGCGGGTGTAGGCGTCCTGCCGGTCGAGCGGGTTCTCGAACTGCCGGTAGTAGACGGCGCCGCGGTACGAGAAGTCGAGGCGCGGGGTGAGCGTGCCGTCGGCCAGCTCGAAGACGTACTCGGCCGAGGCAGAGGCCGAGAACTTCGGCGAGCGCGGCAGCGTGTTGCCGTTCAGGTTCTGCAGGATGCCGCCGTCGCACGTGGGGCCCGATCCGTGGAGGTCGCCCACGGCGGGCAGGCCGGCGAAGAACGAGCCGGGCGTGTTCGGGTAGACCTTGGTGCCGCAGAAGTTGTTGGGGTTCGAGTCGCTGGTGGTGTTGTCCTGCGAGAGAAAGTCCCCGGTGATCTCGGCGTGGAGCCAGCCCGCGTTGCCCGAGATGCGGAGCGCATCCGTCGCCGCCCAGATCCACTGCACCTCGAGGCCGTAGATCTCGGCCTTCGGCGCATTCACGGTCGTCGTGACGTTGTTGACCGTCTCGTTGATGAAGCGGTTCTCGAAGTCGTAGAAGAAGGCCGTCGTGCTGAGCAGGAGCCGGCCCTCGAGCAGCGAGTTCTTCGCGCCGATCTCGTAGGCGTTGATGGTCTCCGACTTGAACGGCGCGACCGTGAAGAAGTTGAACCCGCCATGCCGCTCTCCGCGGCTGTAGCCGGCGTAGAACAGCTGGTCCTCGATCGGACGCCACTCGAGACGGAACCGACCCGTGATCGAGTCCCACGTCTTCTTCTTCGTCACCGGGACCGTGTTGAGGGTGTCCTGGTCGAAGTTCCCCTTCACGGGCAACAGGAACGCGACGTTGCCGGCGTTGAGCGGCGTCGGCGTCTGCGCTTGCAGCGCGGGCAGGACGAAGAAGTTGAAGCAGTTTTCCTTCGGGCCGGTCGGGATGCCGAAGAAGACCGCCGGCAGACCCAGAGCCGTCTGACAGAAGCCGTCGGTCACGACGTCGTACGGTTCGCTGAGGATGTCGAGCCACCCGGTGTCGCGGAAGTTGCGCTTGGTCTGGCTCCAGCGGACGCCCGCATCCACGCGGAACTGCTCGGTGAGGTCGTACCCGCCCTGCAGGAACACGCCGGTCGACTTCGTGTCGGCGTCGGACTTGAAGTCGATGTAGGGGCGGTTCGGATCGCCGGGCTGGAAGAGGCACGGCCCGTTGCAGAGCAGCTGGGCGTTCGGCGTGGAGGCCGAGAAGCCGCCGAACGCGTCGAACACCGCGAAGTTCTGCAGCTCCTGATTCGCCTGGTTGTGCCAGATCGGTACGTCGGTGTTCGGCGCCGAGTCGTCCTGATAGTTCGCGCCGAACAGCCAGTCGAACGGCCCGTCATACTCGCTGCGGATCGTCGCCTCGCCGCTCCACGTCTTGTGCTTGTCCAGCAGCACGAGCCGCTGCGCGTCGAGGTCGGTGAAGTCCTGGTCGCGGTCGATCGCGTAGTCCCAGTACTGGTAGTTGCCGTTCAGCTTGACGAGGTGGCTCGCGACCTCCCACTCGACGATCGCCTGGCCCCAGAAGGTTTCGTAGCTCTGCTTCTGGCGGCGGTTGGCGTTGATTTCGTTGGCGTCGGAGGAGTTCGGCGTCGCGCCGGTCGGGTTCACGCCGCCGAAGAAGATCGTGCTCTGGCCCGGGCTGAAGGCCGGGTAGGCGCCGAGCGGGCGCGGCGTGCCGCCGTCGTCGTCGTCGGTCGAGTACTGGAGGATCAGGTCCGTCGTGACGGTGTCGGTGGGCACCCAGCGGAACGACGTGCGCACGAAGTGGCCGCCGGAGAGCGCGTTCGGCGACAGGTGCTGCTTGTTTCCGCTCCCGCCGTTCAGGTCGTAGTAGTCGGCCGGGATCTCGCGGCGGTAGGCGATGCGCGCCCCGAGCACGCCGTCGATCAGCGGAGCGTTCAGGTAGGTGCCGATGCGCCAGTTGCTCCACTGCGCGAACTCGAGGTCGCCGCCCAGCTCCCACTGCTCGAGGTCGGGCCGCTTGGTGCGGATGTTCATCGAGCCGCCCGTCGAATTGCGGCCGAAGCCCGTGCCCTGCGGGCCGGGCAGCACTTCCACGGACTCGAGGTCGTTGAACCCGAGCAGCGCGATCGCGAGCTGTGACACGTAGATGTCGTTGATGTGGAGCTGGAAGCCCGGGTCGATGCCGGGCCGAGCACGTCGGAGTCTTGGCCGAGGCCGCGCAGCGTGATCGCCGGCAGGCCGCCCGTGGCGACGAGGCCGGGAACCTTCAGCTGGAGGTCGTAGGCGTCCTGGATGTTCGCCTGCTCGAGGTCCTCGGGCGTGAACGCCGTGATGGTCTGCGCGACGTCCTGGATGTTCTGGTCGCGGCGCTCCGCGGTCACGATGATCTCTTCGATCGCCTTCGCCTCGGCGGGAACCGGCGCTGCGGTAGGCGCTGGTGCCGGCGGCGCACTCGCTTCCTGGGCGAGGGCGGGCAGCGTGAGCAGCGTCATGCCTAACAGGGCACAGACCTGGCTGAAGGAACCGATCGGGCGCATGTGTGACCTCCGTTACGCGCGATTGTGTCACGGGGGGCGCACTCGCCGCTCGAAAAGATGCAGCCCGCGGCTGCGCGCACTCCGTGGCGTCATTTCGCGCGCGGGGCGCGCCTCGTGCCGTCCGCGCAGCGATCCGCGCGAAGTGCGGTGTCCGAGGGTGCCGCCCAATGCGGCAGGGCCCGAACTCGCGCGCGAGCGGCCGCGCGGCGCGCAAGTCTGCGATTTCGCAGACATTCCCTCGCTCGCGCGCGGCGGGCGCCAGGTTGGCACGCGACGTGCTCTAGCCACCCCTCGTGACTTGGCTTGATCGGCTGGTTCCATCGGGCGCGCGAATCAGCAGGTCAGCGTAAGGAGAGGACTCAGAGGCGCCGCAAGGCGCCACCCCGGAAACGGCACCCGCCAAGGTCTGAGAAATCTCCGAGCCCCGAGTCAAGCGGCCTCCCGGAATGGTTCCGGGGGGCCGCAGTGCATTTCGGCGACGGCCGCGGCATCCCGGCTGGCTTCGCCGCGCCGGGCTCGGCGTATGACGCGATACGCCGTCGCCCGTCGCGGCTCGCCATCCGGGCGCCGCGACCGTCGCCGCACGGACTCCGGCCGCGGCATCCCGGCGGCTGGCTTCGCCGCGGCGGGCCGGGCCGGGCTCGGCCCGCCTAGGAGTGGCTGGCTTCCATCGCGAGGGCGGAGAGCACTTCGCTGCCGAAGTTGCGGCCGAACCAGCCCTTCACGCCCGGGACGGCCGCGAGCTCGTCGCGGGAGCTCGGGCGGAGGGTGGCGATCGACTCGAGCGTCGCGTTCGGGCAGAGCACGCCCGGATCGAGCGCCAGCTCCTTCGCCCGCGTCGAGCGCCAGCGCTTCAGCGCGGCGACGAAGCGCTCGGCGTGGCGATCCACGCGGCGGCGCACGGGCGCATCGCCCTCGCTGCGGCGCGGGATCGGGCCGTGCTTCTTCTCGACGCCGCGCTCGACGGCCCCGAGCACTTCGCGCCCGAAGCGGCGCAGCACGAGCTCCGTGACGCCCTTCACCGCCGCGAGCTGCGGCTCGGTGGTCGGCTTCATCTCCGCGATCTCGAGCAGCGTGCGATTGGCGAGCACCTTGAACGGCGGGCGGTCGATCTCGCGCGCGCGGCGGTCGCGCACCAGGTACAGCTCGCGCAGCACGCCGAGGCTCTCGGGCGACATCGCGCGCGCGCCCTTGATGCGCAGGTAGCCGAGCTTGTCGAAGGCGCGCTCGGGCCAGCTGCGCCGCGTCAACGCCTCGAATTCCTCTTCGGCCCACGCGTAGCGGTCCGCGCGCCTCAGCTCGCGCTCGAGCGTGTCCGCCAGAGTGATTAGGTGCGCGACGTCGGCCGCCGCATAGGTCATCTGGCTGTCGGTGAGCGGGCGGGCCGACCAGTCGGAACGCTGCTCGTCCTTGGGGAGCTTCAGGCCGAAGTGCCGCTCGACCAGCGCCGAGAGGCCGATCGCCGGATAGCCGAGCAGCTGCGCGCTGATCATCGTGTCGAACAGGTTGGCGGTGGTGAAGCCGCAGTCGCGCCGCAGCACGAACAGGTCGTACTCGGCGGCGTGAAAGATCTTCCGTACGTCCGGCGAGGCCAGCACCGGTCCCAGCGGGGCGAGCTCTTCGGGGCCGCCGATCGCGAGCGGGTCGATCAGGTAGATGCCGAGCTTGCAACCGACCTGGATCAGACAGGTCTTGTCGAAGTAGTGGTAGAAGCTGTCCGCTTCCGTATCGATCGCGATGACCGTTTGCCGCGCCAGATCGCGGGCGAGCGTCTCCAGCTCCGCTGCGGTCTCGATGCGCTCGAAGTCGGCCACGCTTTGCCTCGCTGCACTAAGCGTCTGTTTCAGATCTGTCACGGGAAACGCCGGCGAGGGGGGCTGCAGCGGGGCGACGGCAGCGCGAGCGACTCTAGCCGACGAAAACTTCGTTGGGAGACGAGATTTCTCTTCCGCACCGCAACGTGTGCCGATAGGATGTTCCGAGATTGAGGAAGTTATTCCGAATATCGGAACAACGCCTCTTCTTGGCTCTCCGGTCTCTCATGCGGATCTCGGAATGGACGCCCTCACCAGTCTGGACAAAGCGATCGACGTGCTCGAGCACCTGCACGATGCGGGCGCCGCGCGGGGCATCACCGAGATCGCCAACGCGCTCGCGGTGCCGAAGTCGAGCGCGCATCGCCTCCTGAAGACGCTCGTGCGCCGGGGATTCGCGGAACAGGAGGCCGCGGGCCGGTACCGCGTCGGCCCCGCCCTGATTGCACTGGGGCTCGGAGCCCTCGACCGCGAGCCCATCGCGGCGCTCGCGCGGCCGGTGCTCGAGGCGGAGGCCAGCGCGATCGGAGAGACGGTGTTCCTGGTCGCACCGCGCGGGCGCGAGCTGATCGTGCTCGACAAGGCGGAGGGGCAGGGGTTCCTGCGCGCCGCGCCGAAGGTCGGGCAGGTGGTTCCCGTCGCGGCGACCGCCGTGGGCCGGCTCGCGATGGCGTTCGACCCGGCGCGCTTCCCGCTCGCCGAGAACCCGCCGGTCGCCTTCACCGCCGTCACCCAGCTTTCCGCGGATGGCGTCGCGGCCGCGATCGCCCGGGCGCGTGCCGAAGGCATCGCGATGAATCGCGGCGAGTGGATCGACGGGCTGTCGGTCGTCGCCGCACCGGTGCTCGGCGCTGGGGAGTCGCCCGCCTTCCTCGGGGCGGTCGCAGTCGCTGCACCCAGCGCGCGCCTCGACGCGCTCGGCCCCTACGCCATCGCCCAGCGCACGCTCGCGGCGGCGCGCGTCATCTCCCAGCGCCACGCCGGTCGCGACCCCGCTTGGCGGCGCAGCCCTGCCCACGTGAACGGAGAGCCCGCATGAAAGTCTGGATCGACGGCCGCATCGTGGACGGCGCCGACGCGAAGGTCTCGGTGCTCGACCACGGCTTCCTGTATGGCGACGGCGTGTTCGAGGGCATGCGGGTGTACAGCCGCCGGCTGTTCCGCTGCGAGCGGCACATGGAGCGCCTCGCGATCGGCGCGCGCAGCCTCGGGCTCGCGCTGCCGGGCGGCCCGGACGCGATCCGCGCCCTCACCCTCGCGACCGCGGGCGAGTACGTGCGCGCCACCGGCGAAGCGGACGCGTACATCCGCCTCGTCGTATCGCGCGGCGTCGGCGAGCTCGGCGTCGACCCCACCCACTGCGCCGCGCCGTTCGTCACCTGCATCGTGGACAAGATCCGCCTCTTTCCCGAGGAGAAGCTGCGCAGCGGCATCGCGATGATCACGTCGAGCCGCCGCTCGCCGGCGCCCGACGTGCGCGACCCGCGCGTGAAGAGCCTCAACTACCTGAACAACGCGCTCGCCAAGCAGGAGGCGCGGCGCCAGGGCGTGGACGAGGCGCTGCTGCTGAACGCGTCGGGCGCCGTGGCCGAGGCGAGCGTCGCGAACGTGTTCGCGGTGCGCGGCGGCAGGCTGCTCACGCCGCCCGCCAGCGACGGCGCGCTCGAGGGCATCACCCGCGCGAGCGTGCTGGAGATCGCCGGGCAGCTCGGCGTCCCCGCCGAGGAGCGCACCCTCGGGCGCTACGACCTGATCGCTGCCGACGAGGTGTTCCTCACGGGCAGCGGCGCGAAGGTGGTGCCCGTGGCGTCGCTCGACGGCATCCGCATCGGGCGCGGCGAGGCCGGCGCGCTCACGCAGAAGCTGATGGCCGCGTTCGATCGCTTCGCCCGCGATCCGGAGAACGGCACCGAGCTCGCTTGATCCGCCCGCCCCCCGCAGGAACGGGGTCTGACCCCGCGTGCTTGCAGATCGGACGCGAGCGGACGGATTCGAACGGCGCTCGGCGGCTGATAGCTTCTCGCGCCTTCGTAACGCCGACCGAGGAGCACGCCGTGCGCTGGACTTCCGCCTTCATCCCGACGCTTCGCGACGACCCCGCCGACGCGGAGGCGATCTCGCACAAGCTGCTCGTGCGCGGCGGCTTCATCCGCCAGCTCGCCTCGGGCACCTACTCGCTGCTCCCGCTCGGCCACCGCGTCGCGAAGAAGATCGAGGCGATCCTGCGTCAGGAGATGGAGAAGATCGGCGCGCAGGAGTTCACGCTGCCGGCGCTCCACCCCGCCGAGCTGTGGAAGCAGTCGGGGCGCTGGGACGCGATCGACGCCACGATGTTCCGCCTGAAGGACCGCCACGGCGCCGACGCCTGCCTCGGCATGACGCACGAGGAGGTGTTCACCACGATCTCGAAGGAGCTGCGCTCCTATCGCCAGCTGCCCCAGACGTGGTTCCAGTTCCAGACGAAGTTCCGCGACGAGGAGCGACCGAAGTCCGGGTTGTTACGGGTGCGCGAGTTCGTGATGAAGGACTCGTACTCGTTCGACAAGGACCAGGCCGGCCTCGACCGCTCGTTCCAGAATCACTTCGACGCCTACCGCAAGATCTACGAGCGCTGCGGCATCGAGACGATCGCGGTGCAGGCGTCGTCGGGCGCGATGGGCGGCAGCGAGTCGGTCGAGTTCATGGTCGAGACGGACGCCGGCGAGGACTGGGTCGCGGCCTGCGGCGCATGCGGCTACGCCGCGAACGTCGAGAAGGCGACGTCGCTGCTCGCCGAGGTCGCGGATCCCGAGTCGGTGCCCGCCGTCGAGAAGTTCCCGACCCCCGGCGTGCGTACGATCGACGACCTCGCGCGCATGGCCGGCGGCGCCTCGGCGGACCGACAGATCAAGACGCTCGTCTACGTGCTCGACGGCGTCACCACGCTCGTGCTGTTGCGGGGCGACCACCAGCTCGTACTGCAGAAGCTGCTCGACGGCACCGGCGCGCGCGAAGTGCGGCCCGCGCACGCGGGCGAGATCCGCAGCGCGCTCGGCGCGAGCGCGGGCAGCCTCGGTGCGGTCGGCGTCTCGGGACTGCGCGTGATCGCGGACGCCGCGCTGAACGGACGCCGCGGCATGACCACCGGCGCCAACGCGGACGATTTCCACCTGCGCAACGTGGACGTCGCGCGCGACCTCGCCGTCGCGCAGTGGCTCGACCTGCGGCTCGTCGGCGAGGGCGAGCCCTGCCCGATGTGCGAGAGCAAGCTCGCGGTGCGCAAGACCGTCGAGGTCGGTCACATCTTCAAGCTCGGCACGAAGTACAGCGAGACGCTCGGCGCGAGCGTGCAGGCCGAGGACGGCAAGAACGTGCCGATCATCATGGGCTCGTACGGCATCGGCGTCGGGCGGCTGCTCGCGGCGATCGTCGAGCGCCGCCACGACGCGAACGGCATCCAGTGGCCGGTGAACGTCGCGCCCTACGAAGTGGCGATCACCGTGCTCAACCCGAAGGAGGTCGCGACCAGCGAGGCGGGCGAGCGGCTCTACGACGCGCTCGGCAAGCTCGGCGTCGACACGATCCTCGACGACCGCGACGAGCGCCCGGGCGTGAAGTTCAAGGACGCCGAGCTGATCGGCATCCCGGTGCGCGTCACGATCGGCCCGAAGGGGCTCGCGAGCGGCAAGCTCGAAGTGTTCTTCCGCGGCAGCGGCGAGAAGCGCGAGATCGACGTGAACAAGGCCGCCGACTTCGTCTCGGAGTCCGTGTTCGAGGGCCGGCGGCGCTAGCCGCGAATGGAGCGCGCGTGAGCGTCGTCCACCTGATCGATGCGCCCGTGTACGTGTTCCGCGCCTGGGTGACGCTGCCGGCGATGCCTGCGCCCGACGGCACGCCCACAGGCGCGGCCTATGGCTACGCGAACACGCTGCTGCGCTTCCTGCGCGAGCGCGAGCCGACCCACGTCGCGGCTTGCTTCGACCACGCGATCACGAGCTTTCGCAACGAGCTGTTCCCCGCCTACAAGCAGTCCCGCGGCACGGAGGTTCCGCCCGACCTCGCGCCGCAGTTCGCGTTCTGCGCAGCCGCGTCGCGCGCGCTCGGCATCGCAACCTACGAGATGCCGAACTACGAGGCCGACGACGTGATCGCGACGCTCGCCGAGCGCGCGGCGAAAGCGGGGCTCGCCGCGGAGATCGTGAGCGCGGACAAGGATCTCACGCAGCTCGTGCGCGAGGACGGCAGTGCGCGCTTCCACGATCTCGCGCGCGAGACGACCCTGGATGCGGACGGCGTGCGCGCGAAGTTCGGCGTCGCGCCCGCGCAGATCCCCGACTACCTCGCGCTGCTCGGCGACAAGGTGGACGACCTGCCCGGCGTGCCCGGCTTCGGCGCGAAGAGCGCCGCCGCCGCGCTGGCCGCGTTCGGCACGCTCGAGGCCATTCCCGACGAAGCTTCCGGCTGGGCCGGCGTGCCCGTGCGCGGCGCCGAGAAGCTCGCCGCCAGCTGGCGCGCGCACCGCGAGCAGGCGCTGCGCATCCGCGCGCTCGCCACCGTCGTCCGAGACGTCCCAGGCTTCACCGCGCACCCCGACGACACGCTCTGGCGCGGCGCCGACCGCGCCCAATTCACCGCCCTCTGCGACCGCCTCGGCTGGGGTCGCATCCTCGAGCGCGTCCCGCGCTGGGCGAGCTGAAGACGCGCGAGCCCGCCACGCGATCCAGCGCGGCTCGAGGCCGCGCCGGATCGCGCCACCCTAATCACTCGACGAGCGCGGACGCTCGCACCTAGCACCGCCGAGGAGCGCGCCGTGGGGGCCGGGGGCGGCGGCGGCGAAGTAAAAGCGGAGCGAGGCCCCGCGAGAGAGTCTGCACGAAGCGCAGCGAATCGCGGCCAGGCGCCCACGCAGGACTGCACGCCGAGGGCCGAGCGAGCCATTCGCCGCCGCCGCCCCCGGCCCCCACGGCGCGCGGCGCCACGCGCCAGACGAGTGCCCCGC
>CAZCTH010000002.1:66025-121688 GCA_964501435.1 uncultured Spirochaetales bacterium
CCGCCGCCCCCGGCCCCCACGGCGCGCGGCGCCACGCGCCAGACGAGTGCCCCGCTCGAAGGCTACTCCCTCAACCCCTCGCCATTTTCCCACCCTGGGGCTTTCAATCCCAACCCGCGGCGCCATAGAATGCGAGCCCGCACCTGGAGGGCCCCATGGACAGCGCACTCACCCAGTACATCGAATTCGGCTTCCGCTGGATTCACTTCCTCGCCGGCATCACGTGGATCGGCATGCTCTACTACTTCAACCTCGTGCAGACGCCGTTCTTCGGCACCGAGCTCGGCGGCGGCGTGAAGGGCGCGATGACGCGCGGGCTCGTGCCGAGCGCGATGTGGTGGTTCCGCTGGGGCGCGATGTTCACGTTCCTGTCGGGCTGGCTGATCGCGCTCATGCAGCTCGGCCACGGCGTCGGCCTCGGCGACGGCTACATGACGCGCATCCTCACCGGCGGCCTGCTCGGCACGGTGATGTGGTTCAACGTGTGGTTCGTGATCTGGCCCGCGCAGCGCGACTACATCATCAAGAGCGCGGAGCAGGTCGCGGCCGGCGGCAAGCCGGTCGACGGCACGCCCGACAAGGCGGCGCTCGCGGGCCGCACCTCGCGCACGAACACGCTGTTCTCGATCCCGATGCTGCTGTTCATGGGTTCCGCGCGGCACGCGCCGGCGGGCTTCAACGACGGCGACAACGACCTCGTGTATTGGGTCGTGTTCGCGGCCGTCGTCGGGCTGCTCGAGTTCAACGCGATCGGACCGGCGGCGCCGGCTCGCCAGAAGTACCTGACGACCGTGTCGGGCGTGATCCACTACGGCCTCGCCCTCGCGGTCGTGCTCTACGGCGCGGGGCTCCTGCTCAACAGCTGAGCCAGCTGAGCCTTCGTTGAGCGACGTGTCGCAATCGCCGCAGGCGCCTCGCGAGAGGTCCTGCGGCGATTGCACGTCGTGCTGCACGGTTCTGCGCGTCGACGCCCTGCGCAAGCTGGGCGGCGTCTCGTGCGCCGCGCTCGGTGCGCGCGGCTGCACGATCTACGAACGCCGCCCGCACATCTGCCGCGCGTATCGTTGCCTCTGGCTCGAGGGCAAGCTCGACCTCGAGGACCGGCCCGACCGGCTCGGCGCGGTGCTCGACCTCGTCCACGAAGGCGGCGGCACGCTGCTCGCGATCCGCGAGGCGTCGCCCGGGGCCACGGACGCGAACCCGCGCCTCGCCGCGATCGCTGCGCGCTGGCGCGAGGCGATGCCGGTGCGCATCACGCCCGCGGGCGACGCGTCGAGCGGCGACGCGCCGGTGCGCACACTGCTCGCGGGCGGCGAAGAGATCGTCGCGCGGGGCGACACCGTGGTGCGGCTGCGCGCGGGCGCCGAGGTCGAGCGCACGCGCGCGCCTTGGCTCGAGCGCGCGCTGCGCCGGCTCCAGCTCGCCTTCCAGCGGCGCCGCATCCGAGGCTACGGCGACGGAGCGCAGGCGGTCCTCCGTCACGACGCCTAAACTGCCGGGCGACCCGCCGAGGCTGCCCCCGTGACCGTCCCCTACGAATCCATCCCCAACGGCTGGTTCTCCGTCGCCACGACGAGGGAGCTGAAGGCCGGCCGCGTGCTCGAGAAGAAATACTTCGGGCGCGAGTGGGTGCTGTGGCGGGATGCGGCCGGCGCGCCCGTGATGCAGGACGCGTACTGCCCGCACCTCGGCGCGCATCTCGGCGGCGGCAAGGTGAAGGGCGACCGGCTGCGCTGCCCGTTCCACGGCTTCGAGTACGCCCGCGACGGGGCCTGCGCCGCGACGCCCGACGGTCGCACGCCTCCGCGCGTGCGGCTGCGCACGCTGCCGCTGCGCGAGAGCGCGGGCCTCGTGCTCGCGTATTGGCACGCGGAGGGCGAGGCGCCGCACTGGGAGCCGCCCGCGATCGACCAGCCGGGCTTCACGCCGTTCAAGTTCTTGCGCCGCGCGTTCCGCGGTCACCCGCAGGAGATCTGCGAGAACAGCTCGGACCTCGTGCACTTCGGGCCGACCCACGGCTACGGCGACCCCCACGCGACCAGCGAGCCGCGCATCGACGGTCCCGTGCTGCGCGTGGACTACGCCATGCACCGCAGCCTCGACTTCCTCGGCATGCCGAACCGCCGCGCGCCGCTGGTCTTCTCCGCGGAGGTGTTCGGCCTCGGCTTTTCGCGCGTGCACGCGCGCATGCCGAGCGTCGGAGTCGAGGCCGACCTGCTCGTCATGCCGACGCCGATCACGGCGGACCAGGTCGAGCTCAACTTCGCGGCGCGCGTGCGACAGCCGCGCGTTCCCTTCATCGCGCCCTTGCTGCGCGAGCTGTTCGTGCGCGGTTACACGAGCGACCTGATGGCCGACGTCCCGATCTGGGCGCGCAAGCGCTACGTGCCGCGCCCCGCGTTGATCGAAGGCGAGCAGCCGATCGTGCTCTACCGGAAGTTCGCGGCGCAGTTCTACTCGCAGCCCGCAGAGCCGAAGCCGCTCGCGCCCGTGATGCGCGCAGGCTGAATCGCCGCCCGCCGAGACGCCCCCGAACGCCCCCGAACGCTTTCCGCGCGTCGAACCCAAAAGGGGTCAGACCCCAAGCGGGTTCGCCGAACCCGAAAGGGGTCAGACCCCGGGAGGGTTCGCGGGCGGGCAGGCGAGCGAGCCCAGGTACGCCGCCAGCGCGGGCAGCTCCTTCTCGAGATGCGGCAGCGGCGCCATCGCCTGGGTGTCGCGCTTCGGCGCGTAGCCGGGCGGGTATTCGTTGCGCATCACCTTCGCGGTGAGCAGCTCGAGCGAGGCGCACGCATTCGCGGGGCCGACCGGGCCGTCGATGCGCGGGTCGGGCGAGTGGCATGCGGTGCAGTTGGTCTCGAACACGACCTTGCCCCGCTTCACGAGCGCGGCCTGCGGATCGGCGGAGTCACCGCCCGAGCACGCCATGCCGAGCAGGGCGACGCCGAGCCACGCGAGCGAGAGGAGCGAGCGCATTCAGCCTCCGATGGGGCGCGCAGAGTAGCCGCGTCGCATCGGGTCGCTGAGCGCGGCGCGCCCGTTACGCTGCGCCGCGATGCCGCCGGCAGAGCCCCTGCGCCCCCGCCTCGCGACGCGCGCGAACGCGCTCACGACGCTGCGCCTCGCGCTCGCGCCGCTGGTCGTGTGGGCGATCGGCGCGGAGGCGCACGGCGCCGCGCTCGCCGGCTTCGCGCTCGCGGTGGCGACCGACCTCGCCGACGGCCCCGTCGCGCGCCGCTACGGCGAGGCGAGCGCCCTCGGCGGCTTCCTCGACCACGGGACCGACGCGCTGTTCGTCGCCAGCGGCCTCGGCGCCCTCGCCTATGCGGGCGCCGTCCCGGCCCCGCTGCCGCCGCTCCTGCTCGCGGCATTCGCGCAGTACGCGCTCGACTCGCGCGCGCTCGCCGGCCGCCCGCTGCGTGCGAGCGCGCTCGGCCGCTGGAACGGCGTCGCCTACTTCGTGCTGCTCGGCATCCCCGTGGTGCGCGACGGCCTCGCGCTCGGCTGGCCGCCAGCCGCGCTCGTGCGTGCGCTCGGCTGGGCGCTCGTCGCGACCACGTGCGCCTCGATGCTGGACCGCCTGCTCGCGCTGCGACGCGCCTGAACCGCGCCCGCGACCGCGCCCGCTCAGAAGTTCATGTGCGGCACGACGAACATCGCGACGATCTCCGCGATGACGCCAGCGATGGTCAGCAGGAAAACGTTGCGAACGAGTGCCTCGGGCGGATGCGCATGGGCCATGGCGAGTTGCCTCCTCGCCGGAGCTCGATTGCAGCCTGCATGCCGCCGCCGAACGCGCCTCTCCGCGCAGGAACGCGCGCATCTGCGGCGAGCGTCCCCACGGCCGCGAGGCACGTGGGGACGTGCGCCGCGCCGACCCTAAGCCCTCGCCAGCTCGCGATTCGCGCGCGGCAGGAAGATCGCGCCGATCGCCGCGTTGAAGAGCATGAAGAAGTTGTGCATGACGAGTCCGAACACGGCCATCTGTGCGGTGTGCGCGGGGAAGAGCACGGTCCACATCGTCACCGCCGCCGCGCGGAACGGGCCGGGCACGAACGTTCCGAAGAAGATCACCGGCAGGAAGCCGAGCATGTCGGCGAGCGGGATGTCGACGCCGAACAGCGCGGCGGAGCGCGAGTAGACGAATACCGCCGAGAGCAGGGCGGGCGATCGCAGCGCGAGGATCGCGAGATACTGGTGCGGACGCGCCTGCCGGAACGCGTGGAAGATCTGCCGCTCGCGCAACGCGACGCGCGAGAACGCGGGCAGTCGGAAGAATGCGCAGATCCCCGCGACGACGAGGGTCGCGCCGAGCGCGATGGAAGGCACGGCGTGGAAGACCGGCGGGAGGCGATCCCAGGTGAGGTACACGCCCACGACCGCCCACAACAACAGGTACAGCGGCTCGCAGAGCATGATGAACAACATGCTCGAGGCGACCTGCCAGCCCGGCACGCCGTTGCGCCGATTCAGGTACCAGCCGATCGCGCCCTTGCCGACCTGCTCGTTGAGGATCGAGATGATGTAGGCGCTCGCGCGGATCGGCAGCAGCTCGCGATAGGACACGCGCGTGTTGAACCAGTTGACGACGCGCCAGAGCACCGCCGTATCGATCAGCAGGTAGAGCAGCGAGTACGGAACCATCAGCGCGAACCAGGCCGGCCAGTCGATTTGCGAGAAGATCGCGCCGAGGTAGTCCAGGACGGACAGGACGCGGAGGGGCGGTTTCGTGTTCCGGAGGATTTGTCCCTCGATCCGCGAGTAGAGCCAAGCGAAGCACGCGATCGTGATCGCCCACGGGATCGCATGGCGGAGCAGCCCGCCCTTCGGCTTCGGCGGGGCGCCGTTGCCGGCGTCTGCGGTGCGCGTGTCGCTCATGTGGAAGGGTTCCCCGGCGCGAAGGTGTGGGCGAGCGTGTCGGCGAGCGGCGTGAGCGCGAGCCCGAGGCGCTGCGCAGCCGGGCGCGGGTCGATGTCGTCGTCGTGCTCGAGCACGCCGAGCATCGCGCGTGTCACCGGCGGCTCGGCGAGGCGCTCGAGCAGCGCCGCGGCGCCGAAGGCGAGCGCCGCGGGCACGGGCACGACGCGCGGCGCGGGCTTGCCGAGCACGCGCGCAATGCGCGCGACGAGCTCGCGGTGCGTCAGCGACTCCGGGCCGGCGAGGTCGAGGGCGAGGCGCGCGTCGCCGCGCTCGGCGGCGGCGAGACGCAGCGCCGAGACCACGTCGCGCGTGTCGATCGGCTGCTCGCGGGTGGCGCCGCCGCGCACGAGGAACGCAACCGGGGCGCTCGCTTGCCCGCGCAGCGCGAACGCCGCGATCTCGCCGGGCCCGAGCACCATCGGCACCCGCAGCACCGTCGCGGGCACGCGGCCCGCGAGCAGCGTCGCGTCGGCGCGCCCCTTCGACGCGAGGCACTCGTTCGCGCTGGTCGGGGAGGCCCCGAGGATGCTGAGGCACACGATGCGCTTCACGCCGGCACGCTCCGCCGCCTGCGCGACGGCCGCGCTCGCGCGCTCGTGAGCGTCCGCGTACCTCGCGCTGCGCGTCTGCTTGAGGATGCCGACCAGGTGGATCCACGCGGCGCAGCCCTCCGCGGCGCGCGCGAGCGCGCCCACGTCGGCGACGTCGAGCACGCGCACGTCCGCCCCGCAGTCCGCGAGTGCCCGCGCCGCGCGCTCGGAGCGCACGAGCGCCCGCGCTCGGCCGGCGCTCGCACGCAGCAGGCTCTGCCCGATGCGTCCGTTGGCCCCCGTGACGACGAGCGAGTCGGACTCCACGCGAGCCACCATATCACGCACGCGCGGGTACCCTGCGCGCGTGGAACGCATCCCCGACGCCCTGCTGACGCGCTACGTGAACGGCGTGAACCTGATGCCGGGGACGCTGCGCGACCAGCTCGGCGACACGCCCGCGCTGCTCGTCTTCTTGCGCCACTTCGGTTGCCCGTTCTGCAAGGAGACGATCGCGCGTCTGCGCGAGGCTTCGCAGCGCGTGGCGGGTTATCCCGGCGTGCTGTTCTTCTATCAGGGCTCGCCCACCGAGGGCCGCGCCTTCATGCGCCGCTACTGGCCCGAGGCCCGCGCGGTCGCCGATCCCGACGCGGTGTTCTACGAGGGCCTCGGCATCGGCCGCGGCGGCGTCCTGCAGATGTTCCATCCCGGCGTCGCGCCGGCGCTCGTTCGCGCCGGGCTCGCGGGGCACCTCGGCGGCGAGGGCAGCGGCGGCGACACGCGCCGCATGCCCGGCCTGTTCGTGACGCGCGGCGGCGCGATCCTGTGGTCGCACCGCGCGAAGCACCAGGCCGACCACCCCGACTTCGAGCGCATTCCGATGCTCGCCGGGATCGCGTCCGCGCACTGAGCGCCGCCGCCTGATAAACAGGGGCCGAGGGAGGCGCCATGCACCTGCGGGCTCGGCTTCGGATCGCGGCGAGCGTGGGCGTGCTCGCGCTGGCGGCCTGCCAGTCGGCGCCGAGCACGCCGGACTTCGACCCGGTGACGATGGACGCGCCGCGCGGCGATCCGCCGGCGGAGACGCTCGACCTCCAGTTCTTCTCCGAGGGCGCGCACCTGAATGCGTTCGCGCACCTCGCCTCGGGCCCGGGGGCGCACCCGACGGTCGTGTTGCTTCACGGCTTCCCCGGCAACGAGCGCAACCTCGACCTCGCCCAGGCGATGCGCCGCGCGGGCTGGAACGCGATCTACTTCACCTACCGCGGCGCGTGGGGCAGCGGCGGGGAGTTCAGCTTCGCGAACGCGCTCGAGGACGTCGGCGCGGTGGTCGCGGCGCTGCGCGAGCCGGCGTTCGCGGCGAAGCATCGCGTGGACCCGGAGCGCATCGTGCTCATCGGACACAGCATGGGCGGAGCGGCGGCGTTGCTCTCGGCGGCGAAGCTGCCCGCGGTGCGCTGCGTCGCGTCACTCGCGGGCGCGAACCTCGGCACCTTCGGCGCGCTGGTGAACGCGGACGCCGAGACGCGCCGTGCGCTCGCCGCGACGTTCCAGACCTGGGGCGAGGGCCGGGTCGCGAACGTCTCGGGCGAGGCGATGGTCCGCGACTTGATCGAGCACCGGGACGCCTACGCGGCCGCGAATCACGCGGCGGCGCTCGCGCGCATGCCGGTGCTGCTCGTCGCGGGCGCGGACGACGCAGTCACGCCGCCCGAGACGCACCATGCGCCGCTCGTCGCGGCGATCCGCGCGCAGGGCGGGGGCCTCCTGCGCGACGTGATCCTCGGCGGCGACCACTCCTTCTCCGACTCGCGCATCGCGCTCACGCGCAGCGTGCTCGACTGGCTGCGCGACGACTGTGCGCCGCGCCTCGCGCGGGAGTGACGCGTGTTCTTTCCCATGCGCGACGACAACCCGACGCTCGACGCGAGCGTGGCGACGCTCGCGCTGATCGGGACGAACCTCGCGTGCTGGGCGCTCGTGCAGGGCTTCGGCTTCGAGCCGCGCCTCGCGATGTCGGTGTGCCAGCTCGGCGCGATCCCCGGCGAGCTGCTGCGCACCGTCGCGCCCGGCACCGCCGTCGACCTCGGCGGCCTGTCGTGCGTGATCGAGGCTCAGCCCGACTGGGCGACCGTGATCACGTCGATGTTCATGCACGGGAGCTGGCTGCACTTGCTCGGGAACATGTGGTTCCTGTGGGTCTTCGGCGACAACGTCGAGGACGCCATGGGCCACGCGCGCTTCGCCCTGTTCTATCTGCTGTGCGGCCTCGCCGCGTTCGGCGCCCAGGCCCTCTCCGACTCCGCGAGCCCGATTCCGATGGTCGGCGCGTCGGGCGCCATCGGCGGTGTGCTCGGCGCCTACGCGCGGCTCTATCCCCGCGCCCGCGTCCACGTGCTCGGCGTGTTCTTCGTGTTCGTCCGCCGCTTCGTCGTGCCCGCCGTGATCGTGCTCGGGCTCTGGTTCGCGATGCAGGTGGTGAGCGGGCTGCCCGCGCTCGGCTCGCCCGCGGCCGGCGGCGTCGCGTTCTGGGCGCACGTCGGCGGCTTCGTCGCGGGGCTCGCGCTCGTCGGGCCGTTCTCCGACCCGCAGCGACTCGAGCTCCACCGCGTCCACAAGCTGGGGCGCCACCTGCGCAATCCGCCGGACGTCTTCGGCGGCTGAGCGCGCGCCACTTCGGCGGCGTCTCTGCGCGCGTTCTTCGAGCCGTCGCCACGCGCGCTTCACGAAAGCGTGGTTCGCTCGGGCCGCTCGGAGGATTCCTTGCGTCTCGATCGCCGCTGGCTCCCCTGGATCGCCGCATCGCTCGGCAGCGCGACGCTCGCCTGGGTGTGCATCGGGCTCTTCGGGCCCTCCGCGCCCGGCGCGGCCGCCGGAGCGGCCGCGGTGTCGAGCGCGCACGTCTCGGGCTCCGTCGCCGAGCGCGGAGCGGTGCGCGCCGCGACTCGGGCGGAGCCCGCGCAGCCGCCAGATGGGCCCGCAGCGATCCCCTACGAGCGCGTCGCGCGGGTGATGGCGATGCGGCCGGAGGGCGATGATCTCTTCACGCTCGTCGATCTCGTGCGCGACGACCCCGACCCCGCAGTGCGCGAGGCCGCGGTGGTCGCCCTCGCGAACGCCGAGGACGGTCGCGCGATCGACGCCCTGATCGCGGCGTCGCGCGACCCCGAGCGCCGCGTCGCGCTCGCGGCGATCGAGCTGCTCTCGTGGACCGAGGATCGCTCCGCCCGCGCGGCGATCGAGGCGGCCGCACGGTCCGGCGACGCGGCCGTCGCGCGCGCTGCGGCGCGGATCGTCGCGCAGTAGCACGCGGTTCGCGCCGTCTTCACGCGAACGCCGCGCGGTTCACGTTTCCTCTCGCGATCGCCCCTAACAACCCGGCGCGCTTGCGCTCTTCTTCCCGCGCGCGTCCCGAACCCTGGAGCCTTCGCTCTTTAGGGTGTCTCTCGCCGAGGGGGCACCGACACGCTGTGTCTCCCGGCCGCTCTCACGGAGCCCGGCGGACGAAGCGGAATGGATTCGGATCGGCCGCAGGGCGCCAACCACCCTCTGGAGAAACACCCGGTGAAGAAGGGATTCCTACTCCTCGCAGCGGCCATGGCCGCCACGAGCGCGCAGGCCCAGGACTACGGCCAGCGCAACGACGCGTTGCTCGCGCGCCGCACGCCCGCGCACTTCGGCTTCGCGGCTCCGATTCCCGGCCTCGCAACACCGCTGGCACGCGCCGTCGGTCAGCCCGCGAGCGATCGCCAGGTCCTCGCGGCCGGACTGACGGCGAGCTACGTCGCGCGCAACGTCGCGACGGACGGCGACATGATCGCGTTCTGGCCGAACGACGTGTCCTACACGCACTTGATCGTTTGCATCGAGGGCGGCCGCGCCGCGGCCTCCGGCGCCAATCCGGCCGGCTACAACGCCGGCGTCCAGCGCGTGAACGTCACGACGGGCCAGGTAGAGACGATTCTCCACGGCATGGACCGCTGCGACGGCATCCGCACCACTCCGTGGGGCACGATCTTCGCGACGGAGGAGACCAACGACGGCCGCGGCTACGAGATCCTCGACCCGATCGGCACGACGGGCCACTGGGTCGCGGACCGCACGACCGGCGACGTTCGCGATGCGCTGAACAGCCTGACGGCCAGCACGGTGATCGCGCAGCGCCAGGCGCTGCCCACGATGGCGTGGGAAGGCCTCGCCGTTCTCGAGACCGGCGTGGTGATCGCGGGCGACGAGTTGCGGCCCGGCGACGCGGGCACGGGCGCGGACGGCGGTGCGATCTTCAAGTTCGTGCCGGCGACTCCCTTCGCCTGCACGCTGCCCAAGGTCGGCGGCGTGTGCGCGAACCCGATCGCCAATCTCGCGAGCTCGCCGTTCGTGGCGGGCACGAACTTCGCGCTTCAGACCTCCGCCCAGGGCCGCACGAGCGGCAGCTTCCCGCAGTTCGGCCAGGGCGCCGAGATCGGTGAGGGAGCGTGGGTCCAAGTGAACGCACTCACCGCGCGCGCCGACGCGAACACGCGCGGTGCGACGGGGTACTACCGGCCTGAGGACCTGCACCAGGATCCGACCTACACCGGCATCGGCGCGCGCGTGTGCTGGACGAACACCGGCAACCCGGCCGCGAAGAACTGGAGCGAGGTGGTCTGCGCCATCGACGAGACGCCCGGCGCTCCGAGCACGCGCACGACGAAGGTCGGCGGCGCGGCGCTGCCGTTCCCGTATCAGGCCCAGAGCGGTGGCGCGTTCGCGGTTGCGGTCGTGAACCGGCTCATCGAAGGCGACCCGCGCCTCTTCTCCGCGGACAACCTCGACTTCCAGCCGGTCAGTGGCAACGTCTACGTGATCGAGGACGAGACCCACGGCGAGGTTTGGGCGTGCCTGCCCGACGGCCTCGACCGCGACATCAAGTCCGACGGTTGCGTCTCGATGCTGTCGGTTCGCGACGCTTCGGCGGAGCCGACCGGCTTCATCTTCGACGGCACCGGCCAGGTCGCGTACTACGTCGTGCAGCACGGCGAGCAGCCGGCGGGCCTCCTCGACTTTGCGTCGAATCCCGTCAACGGCCGCACCGACGACCTGATCAAGATCACCGGGTTCGCGAACCCGGCGACGCTGATCAAGTAGTCCGTACCTCGCGGAGCGCGGGAGGAGAGGGATCTCCTCCCGCGCTTCGCCTCCCGCATCGACCCCAACCCATCCGAAGGAATCTCATCATGTTGCGAAAGCTGAAGCTCGCCGCCGCGGCGCTGCTCGTGCTCGCCGGCGCGAGCGCGCAGGCGGCGACGATCTCGGGCTCTTCCACCCTCAACGGCAACGGCGTCACCGACTTCTCGACCGACGGCCTGTTGTCGTTCGATCTCGACCAGAACAACCTGAACCCGGTTTCGCTCACGATCGACCTGAGCGCTGCGGACCTGAGCGCCGGCACGATCTCCTGGAACGCGATCTTCGCGAACCTCACCTCCGGCAACTTGGGCTCGTACTCGATCTCGGTCGCCGGCGCCGACATCTCGTTCGTCGGCGATCTCACCGACACGTTCCAGACGCCGATCGCGGGCCTCTCGACCACGCTCAGCTCGGCGCTGATCACGTTCCCGGGCGCTGGAGAGGCCGCGGGCTTCGAGCTCGGCAATCCGCTCGGCTTCACCTCGGCGGACTGGGAGCTGTCGAACTTCACGGGCTCGAGCATCACCGTCTACCTCCAGGGCTACGCCGTGCCCGAGCCTTCGCTCGGGGCGCTGCTCGCGGTGGGCGCGGTGCTCGCGACGCTCCGCTTCCGGCGCGCGCTCTAGCCGCAGCGCCACCTGCGTCGAGGGGCCTCCTCGCGGAGGCTCCTCGACGCCAGCGGCCCGGAGCTCGCGCAGCCCTCGGCTGCTTTCTTGCGTGGCCCTCGGGCCGAGAGGATCTCCCGTGCGCACACTCGCCGCCGCGCTGCTGATCGCAGTCGCCGCGCTCCCCGCACACGCGATCTTGGTCGGGCAGCTCGACGACCTGAGCGCTCTCCAGTTCTGGCAGCGCGGCGCGATCGCGGTGCCCGGGCCGGGCGGGCCGAGCGACGCCTTTCTGAAGGTCGACGCCGACGGCGTCAGCGCGAGCGGCGCGCTCGTCACCTTCAATCAAGCGCAGTGGAGCGGGGACTACGTCGCGACCGGCGTGAAGAGCCTCTCGATGAAGCTCGCGAACCTGGGCGCCTCGCCGCTGGACGTGCGGCTCGCGTTCGGCGACGCCAACGCACCGCGCATCGCGGGCTCCTGGTATGCGACGACCGACGCGATCACGCTCGCTCCGGGGAGCGGCTGGCGGTACGTCGCATTCGACGTCGGCCCGAGCGACCTCGTGCTCGTGAAGGGCTCCGCGAGCTACGCTCAGGTGATGAGCAGCGTCGTCACGCTGCGCATCCTGCACGCGTCGGCGCCCTCGGCCCAGGGCGACTCGGTGATCGGATCGCTCGGCATCGACGACGTCGAGGCGCGCGCGACGGTCGGCTGCCCGCGCTGCGGGAATGCACTGATCGGCGCCCGGAACCTCTCCGACCTTCGACTCGAGCGTCTCGCGTTTGGGCATCGACGCGTGGATCGCTGAGGCGGTACGCCGGCGATACCGAGGCGCAGTCCCGCGCGGCACGCCGTGAAGACACGACGGGCCGCGCGCCTTGCGGCCGCGCGGCCCGTCTCTCGTTCCGGCGCGAACGCGCGCCTGACTAGCGGCGACTCAGGAGATCGCGGATCTCGGTGAGCAGCTTCACGTCCGCCGGCGGTTCCGGCGGGGCGGCGGGAGCGGCCTCTTCCTTCTTCTTCGCGGCGTTCATCCCCTTGATGATCATGAACAGCACGAAGGCGATGATCGTGAAGTCGATGATCGACTGGACGAACTTGCCGACGCCGAGGGCGGAGGCGTCGGTCAGCGCGATCTTGACGTCGCTGAAATCGACTCCGCCGGTCACCGAGCCGACGATCGGCATGATGAGATCGTCGACCACCGACGAGACGATCTTTCCGAACGCGCCTCCGATCACGACGCCGACGGCCATGTCGACGACGTTGCCGCGCATCGCGAACGCCTTGAACTCCGAAACCATGGACATGAGAGCCCTCCTGATCCGCCCAACAACTCGTGGGGGATCGGCACGCTATCACGCAGGATCGGCCAGACTCGCGATCCGTTCACGAATGCGAGCACTTCGCCTGGGGGTGCGAGCCCGCGCGATCCGTCACACGGCGGCCGAGAGTGAGACCTCGATCGACTTGAACGCCGGCGTGAGGCTCCGGTCCGCGAACTGGCCGATCGGCACCAGCGGGTTGGCCTCGGGGAAGTAGGCGGCCACGCAGCCGCGCGGCATGTCGTAGGCCACGAGCCGAAAGCCAGAGATCCGGCGCCGCTCCTCGCCGCTCGCGCCTGCCCAATGGCTGGTCACGTCCACGCGCTGATCGGGGGCGAAACCGAGTGCCGCGAGGTCGTCCGCGTTCGCGAGCACGACGCGGCGATCGCCCGCGATGCCGCGATAGCGGTCGTCGTCGGAGTAGATCGTCGTATTGAACTGGTCGTGGCTGCGAAGGGTCATCAGCAGCAGACGGCCGGGCCGGACCTCGAGCTGCGGCAGCGGGACGACGCGCAGCTCGGCCTTGCCGCTGGGCGTCGCGAAGCGGCGCTCTGCGGGCGGGCGCGGCAGCACGAAGCCGCCAGGCTCGCGCACGCGCTCGTTCATGCGCTCGCAGCCCGGCACGACGCGCGCGATCCGCTCGCGGATCGCGTCGTAGTCGTTCGCGAGCTGCTCCCACGCGACGCGGGTTCCCTCGCGCAGCGCCGCGCGCGCGACGCCCGCGACGATCGCCACTTCGCTGAGCAGCTCCGGCGAGGCGGGCGGCAGCGTGCCCTGCGAGCGGTGCACGGTCGCCATCGAATCCTCGACGGTGACGAACTGCGGACCCGCATGCCGCACGTCCCGCTCGCTGCGCGACAGGCACGGCAACAGGATCGACTCCCGCCCCGCGACGACGTGGGTGCGATTCAGCGTCGTGGCGACGTGCACCGCGAGATCGGCGCGCGCGAGGGCCTCCTCGGTGAAGGCGGTGTCGGGGCTCGCGGCCGCGAAATTCCCGCCCATCGCGAAGAAGAGCCGCGCGCGCCCCTCGTGCAGCGCGTGGATCGCCTCGATCGTGCTGAAGCCGTGGGCGCGCGGCGGCGCGAAGCCGAACTCGCGCTCGAGCGCCGCGAGGAACGCCTCGCCGGGGCGCTCCCAGATGCCCATCGTGCGGTCGCCCTGGACGTTGCTGTGTCCGCGCACCGGGCACGGGCCCGCGCCGGGCCTGCCGAGGTTGCCTCGCAGCAACAGCAGGTTCATCACCTCCTGCACATTGCCGACGCCGTGCTTGTGCTGCGTGAGCCCCATGGCCCAGCACGCGATCGTGCGCTCGCTTCTCGCGTACAGCTCCGCCAGCTCGCGCATCGTCGCGCGCGGCACGCCCGCCCCGCGCTCGAGCGCGTCCCACGGCTCGGCGTCGAGCGCGGCGCGTAGCGCCTCGAAACCGAGCGTGTGCTCAGCGAGGAATGCGGCGTCGAGCACGCGCCCGGGGCGCTCGGCCTCGAGCGCGAGCAGCTCCTTCATCACGCCCTTCAGCAGCGCGACGTCGCCGCCGACGCGCACCTGCACGAAGCGCTCCGCGAGCTTCGTCCCACTGCCGACGATCCCGCTCACCTCTTGTGGGTGCTTGAAGCGCACGAGCCCGCGCTCGCGCAGGGGGTTGATGCTGACGATGTGGCAGCCGCGGCGCGCAGCCGCCGCGAGGGTGGTGAGCATGCGCGGGTGATTGCTGCCCGGGTTCTGCCCGATCACGAGGATCAGGTCGGCGAGCTCGAAGTCGGCGAGGCTGACGGTGCCCTTGCCGATGCCGATCATCTCGCCGAGCCCGGTGCCGCTCGACTCGTGACACAGGTTCGAGCAATCGGGCAGGTTGTTCGTGCCGTACTCGCGCACGAACAGCTGGTAGAGGAACGCGGCCTCGTTGCTGGTGCGGCCCGAGGTGTAGAACACCGCTTCGTGCGGCGAGCGGAGCGCACGCAGCGCTTCGCCGATGCGCTGAAAGGCGAGATTCCACGAGATCGGCACGAAGCGGTCCGTGCCCGGGCGCCGGATCATCGGCTCGGTGAGGCGGCCGTGGGCCTCGAGCTCGCGGTGGGATTGGTTGCGCAGCGCGGCCACCGGGTGGTTCAGAAAGAAGTCGCGACCGGCGCGCTTCTGCGTCGCCTCGTGGGCGACGGCCTTGGCGCCGTTCTCGCAGAACTCGATTCGCCCGGGCTCGGCCGCTTCGGGCCATGCGCAGCCCGGGCAATCGAAGCCCTCGGGCTGGTTCACGACGCGCAGCGCCGGCACCGAGCGCGAGAGCCCCGCGCGCAGCGCGTGCTTCGCGGTGCTCACCACCGCCCCGATGCCGCCCGCCGCTTCGTCTTCGTTGGCCATGGGCGCATGGTAGTGCGGCGCCGCGCTCGCGGTCCCCGGGCCGCCGGCGTGCGATTCCGGCGCACCTGCCGGCCGTTCGCTGGTAGATTCGCGCACCGAAACCGCCGACGAAGGGGTGCCCCGTGATCAAGCACGTCTCTCAGGTCGCGAAGCAGGACGACTACAAGAAGCTCGCATTGGCTGCCGCCAAGAAGCTGAACGAGAAGCCGGTCAAGATGCACTTCTTTCCGCGCTTCCCCTTCGACAAGCTGGTCGCGCCGATGATGCTGCTCGGCGAAGTGCCGATGCCCGTGCTGAACGAGGTCAAGAAGAAGGGCGGCGCCTGCCTCGTCGGCAAGGCCGCGCTCAACAAGCAAGGGCAGGTCGAGGTCGAGGTCGTGACCGGGAAGCTCGAGCTCGCGATCGTCACGCAGGCGCTCGCCACCATCGGATTCGCCAAGAAGGCGATCGAGAGGCCCAAGGTCGACGCTTCGGCCGAGCCGCCGCTCCAGGAGAAGGCGCTCGGTGCCTCCTACAAGGACGAGGACAAGAAGGTCGGCTGGCGCGCGCCCGCGGACAAGCCGGACCTCGCGAAGTCCGACAAGGTGACCACGAAGTATTACGACGAGAAGGAGAAGGCCGACAGCAAGGTCAGCTTCGACGCGCAGGGCCGCATGATCGACGCGCAGGGCAAGCCGGTTCCGAAGCAGGAGAAGGGCTTCGTGATGGACCCCAAGACGAAGGCCGTCCACCGCTTCGATCTCGGCCGCGCGGACGAACTGCCCACCGGGAAGAAGAAGACGCACCACCACTCGTCGCCGCTGTCGGGCGGCAACGTCGCCGGCGCCGGCACCGTCGAGACGGGCAAGACCGGCAAGATCAAGTCGATCAGCGACCAGAGCGGCCACTACAAGCCCGACGCGAAGCTCACCCATCAGGTGGTGCGCGAGCTCGGCAAGGACAAGGATGCGGAGGGCTTCAGCAAGAACCTCACGGATCGTCGTCCGGACTCGGAGGGCGCTCCCAAGAATCGGCCCGCCAAGGTCGAGTTGTTGGGGAAGAAGGGGCTGACCGAGGAGGAGTTCGCGCGGGTGCGGGGAAGCCTCGCGGCGATGAACGAGTTGCTGAAGAAGAAGTTCGGGCCCGGGGTGCAGTTCACGTCGGAAGACATGAATCGGATCACGCTGCCCGGTGCGAACTTGATGATCGGCAAGCTGACGAGCGTGAAGCTCACCACGCAACAGTTCGAGCAGACCGAGGGCAACGAGGAACAGATCCGCAAGAAGATCGCGCTCAACGACGAGCTGAAGCAGAAGGTCGCGAAGGTGAAGCCGGCTGCGAAGACGCCGACGCCGCCGCCGAACCGCCCGGTCGGGTACTCCGATGCTTCGCCCAGCCAGGGACCGCGCCGCAGCGAATACGACCAGTACTCGACCGTCGAGCCCATTGGCGACGATTCGGACGACCAACCGGAGTCGATCGGCTACGTCGGAGAGGACGACTGACGGGACTCGCGGTGCGCGTCAGCGCGGGGCGAACTCGATCGGAAAGCTGAGCCAGCCGCGCACGTATTCGGTGCGCGCGAAGCGCGCCTCGTCGCGTCGCGGCTCGTGATCCGGAATGCTCGCCAGCAGCTCCTCGAGCGCGACGCGCGCCTCGAGCCACGCGATCTGGCGCCCGAGGCAGAGGTGGATGCCGTTGCCGAAGGCGAGCGTGCGCGGCGCGATGCGGCGAACGTCGAAGCGCGCCGGCTCCGCGAACTCGCGCGGGTCGCGATTGGCGGCGGGGAAGAGGAAGCACACGCGCTCGCCCGCGGCGAGCGTTCGCCCGCCGAAGCGGATGGGCTCGAGCACCGTGCGGCCCTGGAACTGCGTCGGCGTGTCCACGCGCACCGCTTCCTGGAACGCGGCGAGCGCGAGCCCTGGCTCCCGCACGAGCGCGCGACGTTGATCCGGTTCCTGCGCGAGCCGGTCCACCGTCGCGGCGAGCGCTTTCGGGAAGCTGTCCGAGGCGGCGATCAGCAGGTTCACGATCGCGTGCACGAGCGCATCGTCGTCGAGCTGCGCCCCTTCGATGCGGCACGCCAGCAGGTCCGCAGCGATTCCGGCGGCGCGCTCCGGTGCACGGCGCAGCTCCGCGACGAGCTCGCCCACCCATGCGTACAGCTGCGCGGCCGCCTCGAGGGCCTTCTCCGTCTCGCCGCGGTGCCCGGAGCGGCGATGGAAGAACGCGTTCACGCGCTGCGAGAGCGCCGGCGCGTGCGCGAGGGGAAGGCCCACGAGGCGGCAGGCCATGTGCGAGGAGATGCGCGCGCCGAGCTCTTGCGCGACGTCGAGTCGGCCGCGCGGGAGCGCCTCCGCGATGCACGCGCGCGCGACTTCGCGCACCTCCGCCTCCCACGCCGCCGCGGCCGCCGGGCGGAAGTGCGGGCTCAGCACCGCGCGCATCTGCGTGTGGCGCGGCGGGTCCATCTGGCTCGGCATCAGCGGATTCGCGGGCGCGCCGAGCAGCAGCTGCGAGGGCGTGATGCCGCCCGCGACCGAGAGCCGCCGGCTCTGCGTGGCGGCCCAGACGTCCTCGAAGCGCGACAGGAAGGTCGCGCCCAGGGACTCCTCCGTGTGGACGGGGCTCTCCTCGCGCAGGCGGTCGTAGATTGCGTGCGGGTCGTCGAGGAATTCGTCGGAGTAGGGGTCGAAGCGGAACACGTCGGCTCCGGGCTGGCGCTCCGCCCCGCCGATCGACTAGTCCCTTGGCGGGGGCGACGCCCGAGGAGATTGCCATGAACAAGATCGACGGTCTGCACCACATCGCGATCAGCACGGCGAACATGAAGCGCCAGATCGAGTACTTCACGGACGTGCTCGGCATGGAGCTCGTCGCGCTCTACTGGATGCACGGCGTGCCGAACACCTGGCATGGCTTCCTGCGTCTCAACGACGAGAGCGCCGTGGCCTTCGTCTGCAATCCCGAGATCGAGAAGATTCCCGTCGAGCTCGGGCGCACCCACGCGGGCAACGCCGCGGCGAACGTCGCGCGCGGCGTGATGCAGCACCTCGCGCTGCGCGTGAAGGACGAGCGCGAGCTGCTCGCGATGCGCGATCGCATCCGCTCGAAGGGCGTGCCGGTGCTCGGCCCGATCGACCACGGGATGTGCAAGTCGATCTACTTCGCGGGGCCGGAGAACCTCGCGCTCGAGCTCTCGTGCTCGGAGCAGCCGATCGACGCGAACGCGTGGATCGACCCCGAGGTGGTCGCGCTCGCCGGCATCAGCGCGGAGGAGCTGGCGCGCTTCAAGCGGCCCGCGAGCTTCCGCGACGCGGGCGGCGCCGTGCCGCAGCCGCCGGCGACGGCGCCGGGGCCGCACCTCGCGGGCTATCCGGCAGGCGCCTACGAGCGCTTGATCGCGGTGCCCGACGACGTGATGCGCCACAGCGTCACGAACCAGCCGCCGGTGAAAGTCGCGTAGCCGCGGGGCGGGGAAGTTCTGCATCCTCGGGCCGACGCCGGGCGCGACCGCCCGGCGCGCACCAGGAAATGCCATGCCCCACCCGATGAAGAACGCGAGCGCCATCTGCGGCCTCGGCATCACCGACATGGGCCGCGTGTATCGCGACGCAGAGGACCTCGCCGCCGAGGCCGTGCTCCTCGCGCTCGCCGACGCCGGGCTGCCGAAGTCGGAGCTCGACGGCCTGATGATCAACGCCGGCGTCTCGAACGGCGTGAGCATCCCGTTGCATCTCACGCTCGGCCTGCGCGAGCTGAACCTGCTCACCTTCGTGCAGGGCTACGGCTCGAGCGCGGGGCAGATGCTCCAGTACGCGTCGCTGGCCGTCGCGAACGGGCTCGCGAACTACGTGTGCTGCGTGTTCGCCGACGACCCGCTGCAGGAGGGCGTGCGCACCGGCGCTGCCTACGCCGCAGGCGGCGGCCGCAACGCGATGGGCGCGCTCTCGCGGGTGTACGGCTTCATGGGCGCACTGCCGCTCTACGCGCTCGCCGCGCGCCGTCACATGGACCTGTTCGGCACGACCCAGGAACAGCTCGCCGCGGTGGCGATCGGTCAGCGCAAGTGGGCCGCGGCGAACGAGCGCGCGACCAAGCGCGAGCCGCTCGACCTCGCGGGCTATCACGCGTCGCCGTGGGTGGTGCAGCCGTTCCACGTGCTCGACTGCTGCCTCGTCTCGAACGGCGGCGTCGCCGTGATCGTGACGACGCCGGAGCGCGCGCGCGATCTCGCGCAGCCTCCCGTCTACGTGCGCGGCTTCGCGCAGGCGCACAACCACGACGCGGGCCTCACCGGCAACGACGCGATGATCCACACGCCCGCCGCGAAGGCCGGCCCGCGCGCGCTCGCGATGGCGGATGCCACGCTCTCCGACGTCACGCAGTGCCAGATCTACGACTGTTACACGTACACGGTGATCGCGACGCTCGAGGACTACGGCTTCTGCAAGAAGGGCGAGGGCGGCCCGTTCGTCGCCGACGGCAAGCTCGCGCCCGGCGGCAAGCTGCCCACGAACACCGGCGGCGGCGAGCTCTCCGCCTACTACATGTGGGGCATGACGCCGATCGCCGAGGCGGTGATCCAGGGCCGCGGCCACGGCGGCGCGCGCCAGGCGCCGAACGACCTGATCCTCGTCTCCGGCAACGGCGGCGTGCTCAACTACCACGCGACGACGGTGCTCTCGCCGCACGCGGCCTAGTCACCAGGGGAACGACATGAGCGACGCGAAGGCCTGGCTCCCGGAGCCCGACGACAAGAACCGCCCGTTCTTCGACGGCGCGCGCGCGGGCGTGCTGCGCTTGCAGCGCTGCGGCGACTGCGGCGGGTGGATGTTTCCCGTGCGCAAGCGCTGCCAGCACTGCGGCGGGGCGAAGCTCGCCTGGGCCGACGCCACGGGCCGCGGCACGCTCTACGCGCACGGCCAGCTCCAGCGCGAGTACCACCCGCGCCACGCGGGCCACCTGCCCGTCCTGCTCGCGCAGGTCGATCTCGTCGAGGGCGTGCGCATGAACACGAACCTGGTCGGCTGCGATCCGGCGCGCGTGCGCGTCGGCATGGCGCTGCAGGTTGCGTTCGAGGAGTCGCCCACGGGCGAGGCGGTGCCGGTGTTCCGTCCAGCCTGAGCCCGGCGCCCGACACGCGGCCAGCTCGCACCGATCGTGCGCTTGACGTCCCTGGGAATCGCCTCGCGCTCGCCCGCGAAGCAGCTTTTCGCCGCGTGCTCGCCAGGAGGACTCATGTCCGCACGACTGCTCGCTCTCTCGGCCGCGATCGCGGCGCTCGGCGTACTCACGGTGCTCGCACTGCGAGACGTCGGGTATTTCGGGATCCTCGAGCCGCACTTCCAGAGCTGGGGCGCCGGTCAGGTGTTCCTCGACCTCGTGATTGCCTGCACGCTGGCCTGCGTCTGGATGGTCTCGGACGCCCGCGAACGCGGACTGAACGCGTGGCCCTTCGTCGGGCTCACGCTGGTCGCGGGGTCGTTCGGGCCGCTCCTCTATCTCCTGCAGCGCGAGCGCAAGGCCGGCTCGCGCAACTAATTAGGCCCGGCGCGGCCGGGCGCGCGATGCAAAGCCGCCCGCCGCCGGGCTAGGGTGGGCCCCCGCAACCTTGCGAGGGGCCATGGCCATCGAGCGCGCGTCGTGAACATCGCCTTCATCGGCCTCGGCACGATGGGCGCACCGGTCGCGGGGCACCTCGCCCGCGCCGGCCATGCCGTGCTCGGCTGGGACGTGCACGCGCCGACACTCGCCGCCGCCGTGGCGGCGCGCGGTCTCACGGCGGCGATCGGCGCTGCCGATGCCGCGTCCCGCGCGGACGCGGTGTTCCTCTCGCTCACGGGCCCGAAGCAGGTCGAGGACGTCCTCGTGGGGGCAGGGGGCGTGCTGCCCGCGTTGCGACCCGGCGCCCTCGTCGTGGACCTCTCGACCAACTCGCTCGAGGTCGTGCGCCGCATGGCGCAGGCGTGCGCGGAGCACGGCGTCGCGTTCGTGGACGCGCCCGTCTCGGGCGGGAAGGCGGGCGCGGAGGCCGGCAAGCTCGCCGTGATGGTCGGCGCGGAGCCCGCGGCGTTCGCGCGCGTCCAGCCCCTGCTCGATGCCTTCGCGGCGCGCGTCTTCCACGTCGGCAAGAGCGGCGACGGCGCGCTCGCGAAGCTCGCCAACAACCAGATCTTCCTCGGCGCGAGCGTGCTGATCCAGGAGGCGTTCGTGTTCGCCGCGAAGTCCGGCGTCGACGCGACGCGGCTGCTCGAGATCCTGCAGGCGAGCTCGGCGGGGGCGGTGGTGGGAAACGCGCGCTTCTTCCTCGCGCGCAACTTCGACGACGCGATCTTCAAGCTCGCGATCGCGGAGAAGGACCTCGCGATCGCGGTCGAGTCCGCCCGCGCGCTCGGCGCCTCGGTACCCGCGACGGAGGCGGCGCGCGGCGTGTACGCGGCGGCGCTCGAAGCGGGGCTCGGCGAGAAGGTGTTCACCGCGACGCTGAAGACGCTCGAGCAGCGCGCCGGCGCCGAGGTCGCGCCGCTCGCGCGCAAGGAGAAGTGACGGTGGGCGAGCCCTTCGTCGACCTCTCGAGCCCCGAGAGCTTCCGCCACGGCTTCCCGCACGCGTTTCTCACCTGGCTGCGCGCGAACGCGCCCGTCTACTGGCACGCGCCCACCGCGGCGACGCCCGACGGCGAGGGCTTCTGGGTCGTGAGCCGCCACCGCGACGTGCTCGCCATCCAGAAGGATCCCGAGACGTTCGCATCGGGCGTCGCGGGCGGACGCGCCGGCGGCGGCACGGCGCTCGGCGACGCCAAGAACCCCGACAGCCTGATCAACGGCGCCGACGGCGAGCGTCACCGCATGCTGCGCGGGATCGTGAACAAGGGTTTCGCGCCGCGCGCGATCGAAGCGCTCGAGCCCGAGATCCGCGCGCGCGCCGTCGCGCTCCTGGACGCGTGCCCGAAGGGCGAGCCGTTCGACTTCGCCGCGCGCGTTGCGCGCGAGCTGCCGCTGCAGATGATCTGCACGGTGCTCGGCGTGCCCCAGGCGGACCGCACGCAGCTCTGCGACTGGATGGACGCAGGCATCGCGGCGCCGGAGCACGGCATCATCGCGCCCGAGGTCGTGAAGAAGCTGCGCGGCTACGCGCGCGCGCTGATCGAGGAGAAGCGCCGCCGGCCGGCGGGCGACATCCTGTCGGTGATCGTCCACGCGGAGATGGATGGCGCCACGCTCTCCGACCGCGACCTCACGGGCTTCTTCGAGCTGCTGTTCCCCGCCGGCGCGGAGACGACGCGCAGCGCGATCGCCGGCGCGGTGCAGGCGTTCGCCGAGTTCCCGGAGCAGTGGGCCGCCCTGCGCGCCGACCCGCGGCTCGTCGACTCGGCGGTCGAGGAGATCGTGCGCTGGACGACGCCGTCGGTCTACAAGCGCCGCACCGCGACGCGGCGCTGCGACGTTGCCGGCCAGACCATCGAAGCGGGGCAGAAGGTGACGATCTGGGAGATGTCGGCGAACCGCGACGAGCGGGTGTTCGACGCGCCCTTCGCCTTCGACGTACGCCGCTCGCCCAACAAGCACGTGGGCTTCGGCATGGGCGTGCACGTCTGCCTCGGCGCCCACCTCGCGCGGCTCGAGCTGCGCGTGTTCCTGCAGGAGCTCGCGAAGCGCTTCCACGGGTTCGAGCTCGGCGAGCGCGAGTGGATGCCCAACGCGCGGCTGGTCGGGCTGCGCAAGCTGATGGTCCGCACGCGCTCGGCGGCGTGACCGGAAAGGAGCGATCGAGATGAGCGACGAAGAAAAGCGCGCGCGCGGCGTCGCGCTGGCGCGGCGGCTGTTCGCGGGGGCGCCGCGCGCCGCGAGCGCGCCGCCGGAGGCGTTCTCGGGCTACACGATGGAGCACCTGTTCGGCGACGTGTGGAGCCAGACCGACCTCGCGCTCGAGGAGCGCTCGCTGCTCACCTGCTGTGTGCTCGTGGCGCTCAACCGCGAGGCGGAGCAGCGCCTGCACTTCCTCGGCGCGAAGAACCTCGGCATCCCGCGCGCGAAGGTGGAAGGCATGATCACGCACGTCGCGCACTATGCGGGCTGGCCGTGCGGCGCGTCGGCGCATCGCGTGCTGAACGAGGTTTGGCCCGTCGAGAAGTGACGCGAGCGCGCCGCGAGCGCGAACGGGGGCGACGATGCGCTTCATGATCGCGGAGTCGATGTGCGACGTCCGGCACTTCCTGCCGCTCGCGGAGCGTGCCGACCAGGCGGGCTTCGCGACCTTCGCGCTGGGCGACAGCATCCTCTATCCGGAGAAATCGAGCGCGAAGTATCCGTACACGAGCGCCGGCGACCGCTCGTTCCTCGACGGCGCGCCGTTCCTCGACCCGTTCCAGCTGTTCGCCGCGATGTCGGTCGTCACGAGGCGCCTCGAGTTCCTGACCGGCGTCTTGAAGCTCCCCGTGCGCGACCCGGTGCTCGTGGCGAAGCAGGTGAGCTCGCTCGCCGTGCTCTCGAACGAGCGCTTCGTGTTCGGCGTGGGCCTCAGCGTGTGGCCCGAGGACTTCGAGGCCTGCGGGCAGGACTGGGAGACGCGCGGGCCGCGCATGGACGAGGCCATTCAGATCGTGCGCGGGCTGATGAGCGGCGAGTACTTCGCGTGGCACGGGCAGCACTACGAGATCCCGCGCATCAAGCTCTGTCCGACGCCGGCGAAGTGTCCGCCGATCGTCATCGGCGGACACAGCGCGGCGTCGCTTCGCCGCGCTGCAAGACTCGCCGACGGGTACTACTTCGTGAGCGTCTCCGAACCGGATCTCGCGCGGGCGATCGCGACGCTGCGGAGCCTCCGGCGCGAGGCGGGCCGCGAGCGCGAGCCGTTCCGCATCTACGCCGGCATGCCGACGCCCAGCGTCGGCGACCTGCGCCGGCTCGAGGACCTCGGCATCACGGATCTCTCCGTGAGCTACCGGAACCTGTACGCGCCCGATCGCATGACGTTGCAAGAGAAGCTCGACTGGCTCTCGCGCTTCGGCGACGAAGTGATCGCCAAGGCGTGAGGCGCGCAACGCCGAGGCCCCGTCCGCACGGATCGACGGCGAACCGTGGGCAGATGGCCCGCGCGGCAACGTCCGCGAGGCCCCTCGTCCGATGAACATCGCGTTCGTGCTCGCGTTGCTCTCCGCGACGGTGGCGCTCGGGACGGCATCCGTTCACTACGCGATCTCGCGCGCGCCGGGCTGGCGCGCCTCGCGCACGTTTGCGGCGCTCGCGCTGCTGGGCACGGTGTACTCGATCGGGAACCTCGTTTTCGCCACGCCCGAGGCGCCCGCGTCGATTCACCGCCTCGCGATTCGCGCGAACTACCTCTCCGCGAACTTGCACGCGGTGCTGTGGTTGCCCTGGCTGCTCGGCGGCGCGGAGGCACGCTGGCGCGAGGTGCCGGCGCCATACCGCGCCCTGGGCGCATTCTCGGTCGCGCTCGGCGCGTTCTTCGCGATCACCGGCCTCCATCTCGGCGAGGGCGAGTTCGCCGTGTCGATTCCGTGGGCGGGCGTCACGTACCACTACGCGCGCACGACGCTGCTCGGACAGGTGTACGGCTACTTCCTCTGCGGCCAGATCCTGCTGGCGTTCGGGCTCCTGCTGGCGCGCATCGGTCGCGGGGAGCGCGGGCTCGTGCCGATCGCGGCCGGGTTCACGGTCTATCTCGGCTGCGCCGCGATCGAAGCGCTCGTTGCGAACGGTGTGATCGCGACCTTGTCGCCCGCGGACATCGGCTTCCTCGCGGTGATCATGCCGGCATCGTGGGTTCAGGCGCAGCGCTTCGTCGCGGATGCGCGGCGCCTGCGCGATCTCTCGGGTCAGCTCGCCGGCGAAGTGCGCGTACGAACGGAGGAGCGCGACCGCGCCGAGACCGCGCTGCGCGAGTCGGAGCGGCTCGCCGCACTCGGGCGCCTCGCCGCCGGCGTGGGGCACGAGATCAACAACCCGCTCACGTACGTGCAGGGCGCGCTCGATCGCGTGGCCGTCCACGTCGAGGCTGAGGGGGCGCCTCCGACGGTGCGCGAGGCGATCGCCGACGCGCGCGACGGAGCGTGGCGAATCCAGAAGGTGGTCGAAGGGCTGCGCACGTATTCGCGCCGGCACGCCGAGCGCGTTCCGCTCGATCTGCGCGACGTGGCGCGCGCCGCGCTCAAGGTGGCGCAGCCGAGCATCCGCCACGCGGCGTCCCTCGAAACGCGCCTGGACGACGTTCCGCTCGCGCTCGGCGACGAGCCCGGGCTCGTGCAGGCGCTCGTCAACCTGCTCGCCAACGCCGCGCAAGCGGTCGCCGAGCCCGGGGACGGTGGCCGGGTGCGCGTTCGCACCGGCGCGACCGCGACGGGCGAGCCCTATCTCGAGGTCGAGGACGACGGCCCGGGCATCCCGCCGGAGCACCTCGCACGCGTGGGCGAGCCATACTTCACGACGCGCGGCGCGCGGGGCGGGCTCGGGCTCGGCCTGTTCACGACGCGCGGCATCGTGGATGCGCACGGCGGGCGGCTCGAGCTGTCGGCCGCTTCACCGCACGGAACGCGCGCGCGCATCGTGCTGCCGTGCGCTCCCGCCGACGCGACCCCCGCGCTGGCCCCGGCGAGCGACGCGCCGCAGCTTCAGGCCGCGCGGGATGGTGCGCGGCGATCGCGCCTGCTCGTCGTCGACGACGAGCCGCGCCTACTGCGCATGCTCGGGCTCCTGCTGGCAGACGAATGGGACGTCACGCCGGCGGCGAGCGCCGAAGCGGCCGTCGCGCTTCTCGACGGCGGTGGGTTCGACGTGCTGCTGTGCGACCTGATGCTCGCGGGAACGTCCGGCGTGCAGCTCGCCCGCGAGATCGCGGCGCGCGATCCCGCGCTGCGCGCGCGCACGGTGTTCATGACCGGCGGCGCCATCACGGCGGAGGCAGAGGCCTTCCTCGCTCGCTCGGACGTGATCGCCGTTGCGAAGCCGATGAACTTCGACGCGCTGCGCCGCGTGCTGCGCGAGCGCTTGACGGCAGCGACCTGAGGCCGCCGCTGTGCGCCCTCACTTCGCGCGCGCCCGCTCCACCCCGCCCTGCACGACCACCTCCACGCGCTCGAGCAGCGCGACGTCGCGCAGCGGATCGCCACGCACCGCGATCACGTCGCCGTAGCGGCCCACGGCGAGCGCGCCCACGCGATCGTCCCAGCCCATCGCGCGCGCCGCAACCGACGTCGCGGACTGGATCGCCTGCATCGGGGTCATCCCGCGCGCGACCATGATGCGGAACTGGCGCGCGTTCTGACCGTGGGGAAAGACGCCGGCATCGGTCGCGAAGGCGATCGTCACGCCCTGCTTCAGCGCGCGCGTGAAGCCCTGGCGCTGCGCTTCCGTCGTCTCGAGGTTTTTGCGCAGGAACTCCGCGGGCCAACCCATGCGGCGCCCTTCGCCGTCGATCCAGTCGCCGTTGTAGACGTCCATCGCGAGCACGACGCCGCGCTCGCGCGCGAGGCGCAGCCCCGCTTCGTCGATCAGCGAGGCGTGCTCGATCGTGTCGGCGCCCGCGAGGATCGCGTCGCGGATCGACTCGGCGCCGTGGGCGTGTGCCGCGACGCGCTTGCCCCGCGCGTGGGCGACCTCCACCACCGCGCGAAGCTCCTCGGGCGTCATCTCGGGAGCGCCCGGCACGCCGCCGTAGGCGAGCACGGCGCCGGACGCGATCACCTTCAGCAGGTCGGCGCCGTTCGCGAGATTGCGCTCGGCCTTCGCGCGGAACTGCGCGGGTCCGCGCGCGACGCCGCCGCGCACGCGCGCGGGGATCTCGCTCTCCGGCACGTTCGGGATCGCGAGGTCGCCGCCGCCGCCCGGGATCGTCAGGTAGGGACCACTCGCCTGCATGCGCGGGCCGGAAACTTCGCCGCGTGCGATGGCGTCGCGCAGCGCGGTGTCCGCACCTTCGATGTACGCGCCGACGTTGCGCACGCTCGTGAAGCCCGCCGCGAGGGTCGCTTCGGCGTGGACGCGCGAGATCTCGCGCTGCTCTTCGGCCGTGCGCGTGTAGAAGACGCGCAGGTGCGCGGTGTCCTCGGGGCGCTCGGTGAGGTGCGTGTGCAGGTCGATCAAGCCCGGCAGGCACGTGTGCTCGCGCAGGTCGAGCGCGGGCAGCGCGCGCGCGTCGCGGGGCAGGCGGCCGATGCGCGAGATCACCCCGTCGCGGATCACGATCGCGACGTCGCGGCGCACGCGACTCGACACGCCGTCGATCACGCGACCGCAGTGCAGCACGATCGAGCCCGCGAAGGGCGCCGTGGGCGCGGGCGGGGCCGCGTGGGCGGCGAAGGCGAGCAGGAACGATGCCGCGAATGCGATCCGAACCCGCGCAGACGCCATTCGTCCATCTCCTCGGCGGCCCTGCGCCGTTCGGGCCAGTCTTTCACCGCGCGACAGGGGCGTCAAAGCGCGGCGGCTTACTCCGGAAGGAATGGTTCCGCGCACCTGCCGCGGCCACGTTTGGGTTCCCCACCCCATCCAAAGGAGCCCGCGATGGCCGCTGCGAATCCCTCTCCGCTCGAGCTCGTGAAGTCGTTTCTCGACACGATGATGAAGAAGGACTACGCCGCCGGCTTGAAGCTCGTGAGCGACGACTGCGAATACACGAACGTCCCCCTCTCCAGCGTGCGCGGCCCGGCCGGCGTGCGCGCGGTGCTCGAGCCGTTCTTCGCGCCGACGCTCGAGAACGAGTTCGTCGTGAAGCACGAACTGACCGACGGCAAGGTCGTGTTCCTCGAGCGCCTCGACCGGCATCGCCTCGCGACGGGCTGGGTCGAGCTGCCCGTGAACAGCGTCTTCGAGGTGCGCGACGGGCGCATCGCGCTGTGGCGCGACTATTTCGACGCGGCCACGATCCTGAAGGCGTGGCCGGCGGCGTAGAGCGGGTTTGCCGAGCAAGCTCTCTCCTCCGCCGTCGAGGGGCTCGGCTCAGCCGGCTCCGGACTCCTGATTGACGCGCACGGCGAGCTGGGTCCGGCGCGAGATGCCGAGCTTGCGGAAGATCGTGCGCAGGTGCGCGTCGACCGTTCGCACGGAGAGCGTGAGCTCGCCGGCGGCCTCGCCGTTCGATGCTCCGCGCGCGACGAGCAGCGCGACGCGCAGCTCTGCCTCGGTGAGGACGTGCGCCAGCGAGCTCGGGGAGGCCGTGGAGGCGCCGAGCTGCGTGCGGGCGCGGGCGATCCAAGGCTTTGCGCCGAGTCGCTCGAAGGACTCGAGCGCCGCGGAGAGCACGGCGTCCCGGGGCGCGCAGACTCTCCGCTCGACGAGCGCGAGCCGCGTGCGCGCGAGCTCGAACGGCGAGTCGAGGTCGCTCGCCGCCGCGATGGCCTCGGCGGCGGAGCCTTCGCCGAGCAGCGCCGCCCCGCGTGCGGCGGCGGCGCGAGCCCAGCGCCCGTTCGTCGCGCTCGCGTTCGCCGCGAGGTCGCGCACGACTTCGCGCGCGTCGCCCCTGCGTCCGCCCACGACGAGGGCTTCGACCAGGTCGGCCTGATACCAGATCACTCCCGCTTCGCCGATCGAACGACGCTTCCGCAGCTCCCACAAGGGCCAGAGCGCGGCGATCGCTCCGTCGATCTCGCCGTGCGCGAGCGCGTCGGCGCCCAGCGCCGCGCGCGCGAAGGAGGCGAGCGCGAGAGCGCCGCGCGCCTCGGCGATCTCCTGCACCGTCCTCGCGCGCGCCGTGCAACCCGCGCGGTCGCCGAGCTGCGCGAGCACGTGGGCGCCCACCGCGTGGCGCAGGGCGTCTCGGCCGTCCGCCCGTAGCTCGCCGAACGGGTCGGGGTTGGCGTGTGCGAGCGCGTCGAGCCAGCGACCGCGCCGGTACTCGACCTCGGCGAGCACGCCGCTCGCCCAGGCCTGCTCGGCGACGAGCCCGCGGCGCGCCGACTCGGCCAGCAACCCACCGAGGACGCTCACGCACTCGGCGCGGCGATCCCGCACCATCAGCGTCCAGGCGCACAGGTGCATCGCGTTGATCGGATCGGTGTGGATCTCGTCGGCCGTGAGGTGCGCGATCGCCTCCACGCGTTCGATCGCGTGGCGCTCCGAGCCGTCGCCGAGATGGACGGCGGCGTAGCCGAGCAGCGCCTCCGCGACCGCGAGCTGATCGCGCGTTCGCGCCGCTGCGAGGGCCGCCTGCGCGAGCTCGACGCCGAGCGTGGCGTCGGCCGCGACCAGCGCCGCCACCGTGGCGGCCCAGTGCATCGAGAGCTCGAGGTCGGGCGCTCGGCCCGCGATGCGCCGCGCTTCGTCACGCAGCGCCAGCGCGGCTCCGCGGGCGTCGTGGGTGAACGCGCGAATGTTGTGCTGCAGCAGAACCGCCGCAGCCCGCTCGGCCGGATCTGCCAAGGAGCGCAACGATGCCTCCAGCAGATCGAGGGCGGCGTCGGGCAGGGAGGCGTCCCAGAACATCTGCGCGGCGATCCGTTGCCTGCGCGTGCGCGACTCCTCCGTCTCGGAGAGGCGCGCAGCATCCGCCCACGCACGCGCTGCAAGGGCGGGCAGTCCGCGCTTGCCGCAGCGCAATGCGTGGGCCTCGACCTCTCGGGCGATCGCTTCGCTCGGCCCCTCGGCACTCGCCGCGCGATGCAGCGCCGCGCGATCCGGATCGCGCGAGTGCGCCGCGAGTGCGGCGTGCGCGCGCCGACGCAGCGCGGGCTCCGCGCGCTCGAGAATCGCCGCGCCCCACAACGGGTGCGTGAGGCGAGGCTCCGCGCCGAGCCGAACGATGCCCGCGGCCTCCGCCGCGAGCAGGTCGCTCGCATCGGCATCCATGCTCGCGAGCGCCCCGGCGAGCGCTGCAGCCTCGCTGTGCGTCGCGAGCACGACGAGCGCGCGCAGCGTCGCGCTCGGAAGCTCTGCGAGCCTTGCCGCGAACGCCGCGGCGATCGGCTGGGGCGGTGCCTCGCTCGTCTCGACGGCGCGCAAGCCGCGCCGCTGCTCGGGCGTGAGAGAGCCACACAGGTGAATCAGCGCGAGCGGATTCCCCTCCGCCGCGGCGACGCAGCGCTCCTCGACCTCGCGCGGCAACGCGAAGCGCGCCCGGGCGAGCGCGTGGCATTCGTCGCGCGCCAACGGAGGGAGCGTCCGCTCGCGCGCGAACGCGAGGGGGTTCTCGCCGTCCGGGCGCCGTGCGGCGACGAGCGCGACGCGATCCGACGTGAGCCGTCTGCAGGCAAACGCGATCGCTTCGATCGACGCGACATCGAGCCACTGCACGTCGTCGATCAAGAGTGCGACGGGGCGCTCGCCGCAGCGCTGCGCGATGGCCGCGTGGAGCGCCGCACCGATCGCCGTCGCGGGCGCGTTCGAGCCCGCGATCGCGTCGCGCAGCACGCCCGACTCGCTCGCAGCGAGCGCCGGCCAGGCGACGAGCAGGCTCGAGAGGCCGGCCCAGGGCAGCTGCGACTCGGGCGCGGAACCCGAAATGCGCACGCGCTCGAAGTCGCGCGCCAGCTCCCAGGCGGTATCGAGCAGCGCGGTCTTCCCGATCCCTGGCGGGCCCACCAGCAGAAGCGCGTCGGCCGTACCCTCGCGCGCCCGCGCGAACGCCTGCTCGATCTCGGCAATTTCGGGCGCGCGACCCAACAGCATCGAATCCTCGGAGCTCGCAAACACGCGGTTCGCTCCCCGCCGCTCCCGGTTCCCTTGCCTTTGCGCGCGAGCATAGGGGAGGGCGGCGCGTGTCCAGAGACGTCGACTGCGCTTGGATGGCTCCCTGGCCGAGCTGCGCGATCCGGTCTTGGCTGAGAGCGGCGGGCTCGGTGTGAGCGCATCCGACGGCAGGGAGTGCGCCCCTTCCGCGGCAGCGTCGCCACGATCGCGCGGAGTGGCGACGCCCTCGATCTCTCGCCGGGGCGAAGCGAGGACTACGGGCAGGCGCCACCCTGGCAGCTGTTGTTGCCGAGGTTCACACCGTTGGCGCTGCAGACGGTGGCCGAAGATCCGCCCCAGAGCGACGTGATCACGACGCCCTGAAAGCCCGCTCCGCCGGAGATCTCGAGGCCGCAGGACGGCGCACCCGTCCACCCATTGCTGCGGATCGCGCCGGTGCTCACGCTGGCGCCGTCGCCGGCGATCACGCCTTGCAGGCCATTGCTCGCGCTCGAGAACTGCGAGAGCTGCGCGTTCTGGCCGACGCGAATGCCGACGCCCGCGTTGCTCATCGCCGTCGCGTGCGTGAGAGAGCCGTCCTCGAGCAGCTGGATGCCACTCGCGCTGTTGCTGGTCGCCACGACCTCCGAAGCCGTGCAGCCCCCGCGGCACTCGAGGCCGGCACCCAGGTTCGAGATCACGTTCACGCCGTTCACGATCGAGCTTGCGCCTACCGAGACGCCTACACCGCCGTTGTTGGTGACGAGCACGTCGCGCACGATCGATTCGGCGCCGACGTGGATTCCGGCGATGTTGCCGATCACGCGGCCGTTCAGAATCGTCGTGCGGTCCCCGCCCCGGATCGCCGCCTCGATCGTGAGAGCCGAGCTTGCGCACGAGACGGGCCAGCCGAGGCCGCCGTACTGGCAGACGTTGCCGCCGAGGATTCCGAAGCCGTTCAAGTCGAGCGTGACGCCGGGAACGCGGATGAACACGACCCAGTTGAGGTCGCCGGGCTGCACGAGGTCGGAGGTGAGCCGGTAACTCCCCGGCTCGCAGAGATCGACCGCAAAGCCGGGCGCGTCGCACGAGCTCACGCCGCCGGCGAGCGCCCGCGCCTGATTGATCTCGATCACGCCGTCCGTCGCGTGCGCCGCCGTCGCGGCGAGCACCCCAACCAGCAGCGCACCGGCCGCGCTCCGCATCCATCTGCTCCGCGCCGCGGTCGCGCCGCTCACGGGCATGCTCCGGCTTGGCACGCGTTCGCGCCGAGATTCACCGCGCCGTTGTTGCAGACCGTGGCCGGGTTCGCGCCCCAGTTCGAAGTGATCACGACGCCGTGATAACCGGCGCCTCCGGCCGCCTCGAGTCCACAAGCGGTCTGATCCGCCCACCCGCTGTCGCGAATCGAGCCGAAGCTGACGACGGTGCCGTCCGTCGCGATGACGCCCTGGTGCCCGTTCGAGAGACTCGCGAAGTGGGAGACCTGCGCGCCGCCCGCTGCGTGAATGCCCGCGCCGCCATTGCGCGACGTGGTCGCGCGCCGGATCGAGCCCGGCCCGAGCAGCTCGATGCCGTTCGATTGGTTGTTGCTCGAAACGACCTCATCGAGCGCGCAGCCGCCCCAACAGAAGATGCCGTGTCCGAGATTTCCGATCACGGAGACGCGGCTCACGATCGAGCGCGTTCCGACGGCCAGGCCGGTACCGCCGTTCCCGGAGATGATCAGGTCGCGCACCGCCGAGCCGTCTCCGACCGAGACGCCGAGGACGTTTCCGGAGACGCGTCCGTTTCGGACCGTCGTACGCTGCAGGCCCGAAACCGCTCCGAAGCTCGTCCCCGAGTAGGTGCACGAGGTCGGCCAGTACGTGCCGCCCGTCTGGCAGACGTTGTCGCCGAAGACCCCATGTCCGCCGAGGTCGAGCGTGACGTCCGGAACGGTGATCGCGACGAGGATGTCGGGAAATGCGCTGCCGGTCCGCACGAGGTCCGACGTCAGCCGGTAGCTGCCCTTGTCGCAGATCGTGACCGGGAAGCCGGGCGTGTCGCAAGCGTTCACGCCGCCGGCGAGCGCCTTCGCCTGATTGATCTCGATCACGCCGTCGCCGGCGAGCGCGACGCCGGCGCACGACATCGCCAAGGCGAGAACGCTCGCGAGTCTGCGCATGCAGCACCTCCTGCCTGCGAGAGGTGGGCGGAGTGGCGCGCTCGTGTCGTAGGCAGTTTCGCCTAGTGGCCACGCCACGCGGGTGGGGGGGGGGCGGCACGCGCCGTGCGCCAGTGCGCCGACGGCGAGCGCTCGCGAGGCCGCGTTGCCCGTGCCACCCCGGGCTCTCCCCGTCCACTATACGGGCGCACGCCCGCCTGGGAGCTCGCAGCCGGCTGCGCGGTCCTTGAAGCGGGGCGGCGCTCCGAAGGCGACCGAGGGACGTTTCCTCGATCGCCGCCAGGCCGGACCCGAGTCGCGGGACGCCCGGAACCCGGAGCCGCTTCCGACGAAACCAGGAGTATCGATGCGCTGGAACCTTGCTGCCGTTGCCCTGCTCTCCGTGTCGCTCGCCGCGCCCGCACTCGCTGCGGGCGAGATCGAGCTGAACCACACCTGCGCGACGACCACGGGCTGCCTCGTCGGCGACGCGCCGGGCTACCCGATCCAGGCGTCGCAGCGCGGCAGCTACCGCCTGACGAGCAACCTCGTCGTGCCCGCAGGCACCGGGGGCATCGTGTTCGCTGGAGGCGCATCGCTCGATCTCGCAGGCTTCACGGTGGCCGGCCCGGTCACCTGCCCGCTCGGTGCCTGCCCGGCAGTCTCGGCCGGCGTCGGCATCCTCGGCGGCGACGGCAACGCGATCACCAACGGGCGCGTGAGCGGCTTCGCGAACGACTGCATCGAAGTCGGCCGCGGTTCGCGCGTCGAGCGCGTGAACGTCACCGAGTGCGCGCAGCACGGCATCGTCGCGGGCGGCGGCAGCTACGTCGCGAGCAACCAGGTCGACGCGATCGGGAAGACGGGCATCCAGTTCCTCGTGCCCACTTCGCCGCCGAGCAGCGCCGGCGTGTATCGCGACAACACGATCGGCGTGACGGGCGTTCTCTCGGTCGAGAACGGTCGGGCGAGCGGACCCAACACTTGCCTCGACCAGAAGTGCGGGACGACCGGAAAGAAGCTCGCGTACATCACGCCCGCGTATCACACCGGTGGTGCAGCGCCGGGCGCCTGCGCCCCCGGCTTTCACATGGCGGCGTTCTCGGAAATCCGCAACCTCGAGGACTTCGAGTGGGACGAGACGCGAGGCGGGGCGAATGCGGACTCCGGGCAAGGAGTCGCGGACTCGCCGGGCTACGTCTGGGTCCGTACGGGTGGGAACGCGGCCTTCAATCCGGCCGCCCCCGGCTACTCGAACTGCGACGCATATACCTCGAGCGCGGCAGTTTTCGGCTCTGCCATCGCGATCGACAACCAATGGACGACGGTCAGTCCGAACGAAGGAAGCTTTCCCGGTTGGCAGTACCGGGCTCTGGATTGCAACTCGCCCATTCAGGTGTGGTGCATGCAGGACTGAGCGCCGAAGCCGTCGCAAACCTCAGCGAGCGCGCGGCAGGCGCCAGCGTCGAGGCGAGTTCGATCGGGCGGGCGCGTGCGGACGACTTGGGCTCACTTGCGGCGCCGCACGCCGGTCGCCTCGAGTCGCGACGCCAGGGTGCTCGGCCGCAGCCCGAGCAGTTCCGCCGCACCGCCGGGCCCGGAGATCTTCCCGCCGCACGCGGCGAGCGCGCTCTCGAGGTTCGCGCGCTCGCGCTGCTTGCGCTCGAGCTCGGTCTCGATCGCACGCTCTCCCGCGCTCGCGCGAACGACGGGCGTCGCGTCTCTCGCACGCTCCTCGGTTGGGCTCGGTGGCAGCACGAGGTCGAGCGGCACGCGCGACCCGCGCGCGAGGATCGCGGCGCGCTCCATCACGCTCGCGAGCTCGCGCACGTTCCCGGGCCACGCGCGGCGCTCGAGCTCGCGCACGTCGCCCTGCGTGAGGCGAAGCCTGGTCCGCCCGATGCGCTGCGCCGCGAGCGCGAGGAAGTGCGCCGCGAGCGGGCCGATGTCTTCGCGGCGTTCGCGCAGGGGCGGCAGCTGGATCGGGAATACCGCGAGCCGGTAGTAGAGATCCTCGCGAAAGCGTCCGGCGGCGATCTCGCGCACGAGGTCGCGATTGGTCGCCGCGACGACGCGCACGTTCACGCGCCGCGTGCGGGTCTCGCCGACGCGCTCGAAGGTGCCTTCCTGGAGCACGCGCAACAGCTTGCTCTGCAGCTCGAGCGGGATCTCGCCCACTTCGTCTAGCAGGAGCGTGCCGCCGTCGGCGAGCTCGAAGCGCCCGACGCGATCGCGCACGGCGCCCGTGAAGCTCCCGCGCACGTGGCCGAGGAACTCGCTCTCGAACAGCTCGCGCGGAATCGCAGCGCAGTTGACGCGAACGAACGGCGCGGCCGCACGGCGGCTGCGGTCGTGAATCGCCTGCGCGACCAGTTCTTTGCCCGTGCCCGATTCGCCGAGCACGAGCACGCTCGCGTCGGTCGGCGCCACGAGCTCGATCTGCTCGAGCGCGCGCCGCAAGGAGGCGCTCTCGCCGAGAATCGCGCCGTGGGCGCGCGCAATCTTCACCTCTTCGCGCAGGTAGTCGCGCTCGCGCTCGAGCGCTTCGCGCAGCCGCGCGACCTCGGCGAAGGCGTTGGCGTTGGCGAGCGCGACCGCCGCCTGCGCCGCGAACGCGCGCAACGCCTCGAAGCTGGCTGCGCTCATCGGCTCGCGCGAGAACAGCGCGAGCACCCCCAAGGCTTCGCCGCGAAACGCGAGCGCGTGACCGGCGAAGCTGCGAATGCCCTCCGCGCGCGCCCAGGCGGGCCGCGCGATCCACTCCGTGTCGCGTTCGATCTCCGGGATGAACACCGACACGCCGGTCGTCGCGATGCGTCCGACCTTGCGCACCGCGAGCGGGAAGCGCCGGAAGTCGCCATCGACGCTCTTCCAACGCTCACGGCTCTCTACACGCGGATTGCCCGCGCTCGCCGCGAGATGGAGGCAGCGCGTCTGGTCGGGGCACTCGGGGCGCATCCGGCACGCGTCGCACGGCCCGCCCGGCGCGATCAGCCAGATGCGAGCGAGCGCGACCCGAGCGTCCGCCGCCAGGCCGTCGACCACGGCTCGCAACACCGACTCCGGCTCGTGGGTCTCTGCAGCCGAAGCCGCGATCGGAAGAAGGGCGCCGAGATCCATGCGGGCATCGTAAGACGAAATCCCGCGAGTTGGGTGACGAGATTTCGAGAATAACGAAAAATCGAGATCGGTCATGAACAACAAAACACATTAAAATCAAACATTTATGGAATGGAGTCTGCTTGGCATGCCCCGTGCTCTTCCTCGGATCGCCGTTCGAGGAGCCGCCCGATGACCGAGCCGCAAGCCGCCAGACCGATCGTTCCACCGTTCACGCGCGAGAGCGCGCTCGCCAAGGTGAAGGCCGCCCAGGACGCCTGGAACTCGCGCGATCCCGAGCGCGTCGCGCTCGCCTACTCCGAGGACTCGGAGTGGCGCAACCGCAGCGAGTTCTTCCGCGGCCGCGACGCGATCCGTGCGTTCCTGCGCCGCAAGTGGCAGCACGAGCTCGACTACCGGCTGAGGAAGGAGCTGTGGGCGTTCACCGAGAATCGGATCTCGGTGCGCTTCGAGACCGAGTGGCACGACGCCGCCGGCCAGTGGTTCCGCACGCACGGCAACGAGCACTGGGAGTTCGCGCCGGGCGGCCTCATGCGCCGCCGCGACATGAGCGCGAACGACGTCGCGATCACCGAGCGCGAGCGCCGCTTGCGCTGAGCCGCGCGCGCGTCGATTCGCCGAGATCCACCACGACCCACGACGAACACACCGAGGAGCCCCATGGGCAATCGCTTCGCCGAGATCGCATTCACGCCGGCCGTTCAGGCCGAGCAAGAGCGCTACGGATCGCGCAACAACTACCTGCGCTTCCTCGAGGGCGAGCCGTGGAACGACGAGCTCTCCGCGAAGGAGGCCGACTTCATTCACGCGCGCGACGGCTTGTATCTCGCGAGCGTGAGCGAGACGGGCTGGCCCTACGTGCAGTTCCGCGGCGGCGCGCCGGGCTTCCTGCGCGTGCTCGACGGCAAGACGCTGGCGTGGGCGAACTTTCGCGGGAACCGGCAGTACGTCTCGACCGGCAACGTCGCGGGCAACGATCGGGTCGCGCTGATCCTGATGGATTACGCGAATCGCCGGCGGCTCAAGGTGCTCGGGAGGGCGCGCGTGCGCCCGTCAGCCGAAGACGCTTCCCTCGCGCAGCGCCTCGCGGTGCCGGGCTACAAGGGCGAGGTGGAGAGCCTCGTCGAGGTGCGCGTCGCGGGCTTCGACTGGAACTGCCCGCAGCACATCACGCCGCGCTTCACGCTCGACGAGGTGGAGCGCGCGGTGAAGCCGCTGCGCGAGCGCGTCGCGGAGCTCGAGGCGAAGCTCGCGAGCTGCGAGGGTGCGCGCTGAGGGTCGGGTGCCCGAGCCGTCAGAGCCGTTGGAAGCCACTCGAGCGTGGGAGTGGAGAACACTCCCGCCAGCGTGGGAGGTATGATCCGCGTAGCCGCCCCATTTGGCGACGGCCGGACGAACATGCACGATCGCTCATCGAACTCGACCCGTGTGCTGCGTGTTCTCGCCGCCGCCGCGTTCGCGCTCACTGCGAGTCTCGCGGCCTGCGGGGGCGAAGACTCCTCGCGCACGTGGACGGGGCACTTGTCGCTGTTCGTTCCGCAGACCGCACCCGGCCTTCCAGCCGAGTCGTTCCAGGTATTCACGGCGGAAGGCGACCCGACGCAGTACCGATTGATTGTCACGTCGCGCACGGAGCGGAGCGGCGGTCCCGCGCACGGCCAGCGTCGCGCGCTCAACCCCCGCTATCGGGTCACCGGCCGGTTGCTCGACGCGCAGACGATCGAAGTCGACGAGCTCGAGTATCTCGGCGCGCCGCCGCGACCGGAGGTGGACTATCAGCTGGCGGAGGCGGTGGAAAGGGAAGATCTCGCGGCAGTCGAGGCAGCGCTGGCCGCGAACGCCAACGCCCGGACGCTCGACCTGCTCGATGACGTGCCCGTACTGCTGCGCGCGTGCAACGCGGACATCGCACTGGCGCTGCTCGCGGCCGGTGCGGATCCGAAGGCCTATACGGAGCATGGCTACAACCTGCTCAGCATCCGCCTGAACTGTGGCGGCGCGTCCATCGTCGACGACGTCCGGCGGCTGCTGGACGCGGGCATCGAAGTCAACCCGCCGCACGCGATGAGCTCGCCTCTGAACGACGCACTGATCGGCACCGGCTGCGACCGCCCGCAAGATCGTTCGCCGGAGTGCCGCCCTCTTCTGCGTCTGCTGCTGGAACGCGGCGCAACGTTCAACGCGTACGAGCTCGAGAATCGGAAGGGCGTGCTCGAGTACCAGCTGCGGACGATCGTCGAGTGATGCCGACGAGTGGATACGCGTGCGAGCCAAGGTGTCGGAGTCGTTGCTCGTGGAGCTCGCGGAAGAGCGCGAAGCGCTCTACGCGCGGCTCGACGCGCGCCGCCCAATGGGGTCCCGCGTCGCCGCGCGGCGCCGCCCGTAAAGCGTGCGCGAGGTGTTAGGCTGACGCGCGAGAGGGATGCCGTGAGCTCTCCGCCCGCAATCCCGCGCGAGTCCTCCCCGGACCCGGCGGCGCCGCTCCTCGCTGGCCCCGCGCCGAATGCGCGCTCGAAACCGGCGCCGATTTGCTGGCGACGAGAATCGGCGGCGAATGGGTGTTCTGGCAAAGCGGCGAAAACGACGTGCTCACCGTGCAAATGAACGTGCGCAGCACACTTACCGCGCTTGCGATCGGCTGGGGTGTGATTCTCCTCGGCGCGATCGCTGCGATGCTTCTGTTGCGGCGGAAGAACGTTGCAGCACCCATCCCCGGATGACTCGCAGCGTCAGTCCGGGGCCATGCGCTGCAGCGCACCCAGTTCCCTCGAGCGCGCGTCCCGATTGCGACTACCTGCCGTCGCCTTCGGACAGCATCGGGAGTTCGGATTGGTGCCTCTCCATCCACGGGGTGTAAGACGCAACGAATCTTTCCCTGATGCTCGGTGCATTGTCGGCTTCCCATCGGGCAGCTTCCGCATTCATTTCCACGGGCTCGAGCTTGGCGATCCACTCGTCCGTCTTCTTCGCCCTTCCGCGCGCATCGCGCACCGCTTCGAGGTGGCAGGACGCGGGCCCCGCGAATCGTCTCTTCAAGGCCACCGTGACGAAGTAGGCCTTGCCCGCCGCCAGTTTCGCACTGATGAACTCGGGATCGTTGCCCTTGCACAGAACCATGAACGTGTGAGGCCCGGCCGCGACGCGCACTTCGAGTCTCGTTTCTCCCTGCAGAATTCCCTTCAATGCCGGCTGGCCATCGACGACTTCGAAGATGCTGGTCGACGCATCCCACCCGAAACTCGACGGCCTCACGAAGACGACGGTGGAGCGCTGGTCCTGAACCGGCGTGTTCGTCTCAGCCGCCGCGTCTTGCGCACGCGCGGCATCGCCTTGTGCGAGGAAACAGGCATACAGCAACGAACCTGCAAGGTTTGCGAGGGCAATCGAGCGTCTGGGGCATCGAGCACGCATGCTTTCTCCCTGCATCTCTGCGCTTCCCGCGCCCCGGGTACGCCGGTTCTCGCCTCACTCCTTGGTCAAGACGCTCTGAATCAGGCTCTGGTCGACGTGGCTCCCATAGCTGCTGATGGCCGCCTCCACTTCCGGCGCACGCATCAGCTCCTGCATAGCAGCTTCGCCGACCAGGCTGAACGCACTCCCTACGGCGTTCGGGTCAGCCGCGTTCGCAGCACGAAATTCGGTTGCGCAATCGCTCACGAGCAGCCGAGTAATCAACGCCGCCACGACCTTGTCTTGTTTCGTGCGCGCATCGGGTGAGACGCTCGCGAACGACCCCATTTCCGGATGCGCCGAGAGTGCGAAGAAGATCCACTTCGCGAGCTCCTTCCTCTCCTTTCCAGTCATCGAGTCGGTGAGGCAGGTTCCAAACGCTCCCGAGTCGGCCTCCGCGGCGGGGGCCATCGCCAAAGCAGCGACCAAAACGGCAAGAGCACGGAACTGACTTCGCATGTGGAGTCCTCTCGCGAGCTCGAGACTCGCTCTTCGCGCCTCGTAGCTTTCGGCCGCTCGGCGCTGACCAATAGCGACTCGCGAGGATACGGGCGCGGGTCAATTCAGTTTCGCGAGCGCATGTCGCAACTCGTCGAGACACTCGATCAGCCGGGACCTCGCCAGCGAAACTCCGGGCACCACCGCACTCTTGTCGGGTGACGACGTGACTTCGAACGCCGCGGGCTCCGGTAGTACATCGAACTTCGCGAACGCTTCGTACGACAGGTAGAACTGTTCGGGGGCATGGGATCGCGAGGAGAATGCGTTGCGGACGAACATGCCCGACTCGCCGAACACGAAGGTATGACCGGTGCCCGCGTTCACGACGGCGAGGATGTCCTCGTCGAACGGCATTCCGGCGAGAAGCCGAGATTGCCACGTGTCGTTGGTCATGGTCTTTTCATTCAGAGAGGTGAACACCACGCCCCTCTCGTATTTGCCGAGTACGTCCTGCACGGCTTTACGCACGGGCGTCAGCGCCCCCTCGAAGGTCACCGATTCCGTGCTTCCGGGAGCGAAGTTCAGTGAGGCCTCCTGGCCCACGTGGCCGTGCTTCTCGAGCGCCACGCGTCGCGTGCCGGCGGGGACGATTAGTTTTTGCGGCGCAAACCCCGCAAAACGATCGTCGACATAGACGAGTACGTCGGGCTCGGAGGAGACGACGTCCAACGTCGCCTGCGGCGCGGCTGGATCCGGCGGTACGTAGGTGGATGCGCCGGGCACCTTCGCGAAGCGGGGTCGCTCGTCGCCCGATGCCTTGTACACGACGACGTCCGAGCGCGCACCGAAGCGCAGCGAGTCCAAGCGGGCTCTCGCGCCTATGGTCGCGACGACCGAGCCGTCGATGACGACGTTGTCCTCGCCGTTGTAGGCGTTGTAAACGTGGTGCTTTCCATCGGGAGAGAAGAGCACCGAGTTGTAGATCAACGACTGCTGGTTGAGCGGATTTCCGCTCACGTAGACGCCACCCAGCAGCCCCACGACGGAGCCGATGCCCACGTCTCGCCAGAAGTTTCTTCCGAACAAGCCTTCGCGCACCGTGACGGAAGTGCCGATGTACTGAAACGCCGGACCGCACGAGAGATCGATGCAGAGCGCCTCGCCGGTCTCTTGCATGCCCTTGTACATCACGGACTCGTTGTCGGGGCTGCGCCAGAAGCCTGGATTCGCAATGCCCGCGAATTTCTCGCTGACTTTGTCGCCGACGCGGACACGCCAAGCGTCACCGCTCAGCGAGGCGTAGTAGAGGGTTCCGGAGGCAGTGAAGCCGACACCTTCTCCGAGCACGCCGTCGCCCGCGGAATACTCACGCCCGTCCGCGATCACGAACCATTGTTTTCCCCGCCGCGCCGCATAACCGAATTTGGTTTCATCTCCCGAGTACACGGGCGGACCCGCCATGATCCCGTCGACCAGCGGTCCCGTCGTGCCGTCGACCCACAGGGTCCACTGTTTGCCCGAGGGAATCTTGATCGCGACGTGTCTTCCCGAGGGGCTGAAAAAGAAGCCTTCGACGCTGATCCCGTCGTCGAACGGACCGTATTCGCGATCGTCGACCACGTAGTAGGTCTTCCTGTCTCGCACTCCGATGTACGCCACACGGCTGCCATCGGGGCCGAACTTGACGCCGAGCTTGTTGATGCGACTGAACGTGCGGCTGCCCGGCAGACCGGTCACGGTGACTACGCCTTTCTCGACCGTCGCGATGCGTTTTCCGTCGGGGCTGTAGAACTGTTCGCCGTGGGCTACCCGAACCCCGCCCGCACCGATGGCGAGAATTGCCAGGAACTGCAGGGATGCCGTCGCGATCGAGAACTTCATCGTTCGCCTCCGTGTCTTCTGCAAGGCTCGAACGCATCGCCCTGAATGTCGGCAACGCGCACATTCCGCAACACTCTCTGCGTCGGCACTTACATCACCACACCGCGACGAGCGGCGCCATCGGTTTCAGTCCACACCGCGACGCGAGACTGAAGCGGCCGGGCACGCGACGCTCCCGCCACCCATCACGCACTTCGAGGGTGAGCGATCGCGCGATCAGGATGCTCAGCCGCCGTTCCGTCGGGTTCGTTTCAATCCAGGGCATCTCCCCGGTGTAAACGACGTCGCCGGGACTTCTGCCAAGGATCAACCCGGACCGAATCTCAGCGGCCCCCAACAGTCGCGGGCGCATCGCGCGTCACGTACTCGTCCAGCACGCGGTGAAAGTTGCGGATGCGGCGCTCGTGGTGGCTGATCCACAGGCCCTTGCAGCCGCGCGAGTGCAGGCCCTTCTGCACGGTCGCGAGACAGGACGAATCCTGGTCGAGCAGCAGCCCAGAAGAGCGTTCTCCGTAGCGGTAGAACTTGTGCTCGGGTCGGCCTTCCACGACGCCGCTTTCGAGCTGCAGGAACATGTCGACGGCGCCGGCCGCGGTGTTGGCGCGTCCCTCTCCCACCGGCACGCGATTGAACACCATGCGATCGAAGTACATGCGATCGGGATCGCTGGGATGCGGGCGATGGCGGAACATCCACATCTGCTCGCCGAACAGATTGAAGGTGACGTTGGGAAACACGTTGTAGTGGAAGTCGGCGGTGAGCTGCTCGTCGTGCAGCCGTGAGAAGTCCAGGCCGGTCTCCGCAGAGCGGCGACGCTTGAACGCCGCGACGTCGCGGCGGATGCTGTTCAGGTCGCCGGCGTAATCGTCGGCGGGGAAGCCCTCGGAGCTCAGATAGGCCTTGAGCTCCGGCGGCAATGCACCCGAGCCGTCGCGTACGCGCACGCTGGGGACGTACATGGGCGCGATGAAGCGGCTGTGCGCGCCGTAGAGATCCACCTGCACCTCGATGTCGTCCGACACCCATTCCGACTCCGGATGCACGCCGCGCACGTGATAAGTCTCGGAGAAGATGTCCACGGACGTCTTCCAGTTGCAGTTCCACTCGATGGTCTCGTCGTGGACCAGCACCATCTTGTCGAACTCGTAGGGGTCGAGGTGCGCCGGGATCTCCCCGAGGTAGTCGGCCAGCGAGCCGCAGTTCGGGTCCATGTTGATCCACACGAAGCCGCCCCAGACGTCGGCCTTCACACGCACCAGGCCGAGCTCGCTACGCGGGCACCCCTGCGGAAAATCCTGCGCCTCCGGCACGTGATCGAGGCGGCCGTCGAGGTGCCACCGCCACCGATGGAACGCGCACTCGAAGCCGTGGCCGTGGCCGACGCCTTCGGCGCGGAGCTGATTCGCGCGATGGCGGCACACGTTGTAGAAGGCGTGCAGGCCGCCATCCTCGGCGCGCGCGACCAGAATGGACTCGCGCTGGATCTCGGTCACGAAGTAGTCGCCCGGTTCGCGCACGTCGCAGGCCGGGCCGGCCAGCAGCCACGCCTTCGACCAGAGCTTGTCCATCTCGACCTTCATGAAGGCGGGATCGATGTAGCGCTCGACCGGAATCAGGCGGGTACCGAGGTCAGGCTCCGGCGCCTTGGCAAGCGGCGTCATGGCGATGCGCGAAGGATTGGACATGCGGTGGCGGGCTCCGGCCGGTGTGGGTGCGGAAAACGTATCCCGGCGCGATTGCGCGGAGCAATCCGTTCGGTCCCAGCAGAGCGACGGAGCGCGGGTGGCCTCGGTGCGCGCCCGCCTGACACCTCGCGGTGACACCCGGCGAGCGTGCGGGAGCTGTTAGGATCGCGCGCAAGAGGAGCGTCGTGAGTTCTCCGCCTGAGATCCCGACCGGGTCTTCGCCTGGCACGGTGGCGCCCCACCTTGCCCGCCCGGCGCCGAACGCGGGCTCCACCCGTCCGCCGCGTCGCCGCCGGCGCCGCCGGCTCGGGATGCCGCGGCGGCGCGCGGCGCGCGACCACGTGCATCTGCTTTCCGTGAGCGTCGTACTGGTCGTCTGGGCGGCCCTCTATCTCGTGGTGTGGGGAGTGTGCTCCTCCGAGATTTGGGGCGAGCTTCCGGCGGCGTGGCTCGCCGCCGACCGTGCGCCGCTCTCGATCGCGGCGTCGTGCACGGTCTTCCTGGCCGCGCTTCTCGTCTCGAACGCGGCGGCGTTCCTCGACGCCGCCAATCGCACGCGCGCGGGCGCTGCACTCGCAGCAGTCAACACGGCGCTGGCTCTCACGCTGCTCACGCAGCTGGCCCTCCATTCGCTGTTCGTCACGCAGCTGAGCGCGCACCGCCAAACGGGGGCGCGCTCGGAAGGGATCCTCGCGCGCGAGGTGGTCGGCCCCTGGGAAGTGGTCGGCCGCTCCGGCTCGCCACCCGCCGATCTCGCCGGCGACTCGCTCGAGCTGTCGCTCGACGGCGAAGTCCGCGCGCGCAGCGGTCGCGAGTGGCGCGTGCTGGAAGCAGCCTGGCACGTCGAGGGATCGGACGAGTTTCGTCCCCGACTCCCGTTCTGCGGCAGCATCCTTGCGCGCTGGTGCGAACGCGAGGTCTTCTACGCGCACGAGTTTCGGGTGGGTCAACCCTACAGCCCGCCTGCGCTCGTTGTGAACGGCGCGTGGGAGTGGCGCCCGGCCGACGGGCGCCACTACGCGTGGTTCGCGGATCTGAGCGCTCCGTCGAGAGACGAGATCGTCCTGCGCGCCGCAACGTTCGGCGAGCCCCCGCTGGATCTCGGCGCGCTGCTGCTGCGCCGCGCCATGCCGCCCAGCAAGCCGGCGGCCGGCTGGGACTTCGCCGCGGATCTGGCGCCGCTACGGGACGTGTACGGCCGCTGAGCCACTCAACGCACCGGCGCGTCGGAAATGCAGCCCCGCAGTCTCTCATCTGCTCGGGCCGGAGCCACGCGCCGACCTTCATGAAGGCGGGATCGATGTAGCGCTCGACCGGAATCAGGCGGATTCAGGGGCCGCGGCGGCGCCAGGGTGAAGCCTCCCTGACACCTTGGCCCTTTCGAAGCCACATCCTCCGTGAGGTACCCGCGCATGCCCTTCGATCGTCGGCCTTTCATCGCGCGCGCGAGCGCGCGTCTTCTCGTCATCCTCGGATTCGCCGCCCTTCCGTTCTCGCAGGCGCAGGCCGCTCCAGTTCCCGCCGCCACCTACTCGATCACGCTGAACAATTCCGCGCCGCTGACGGTGCCCGGAGCGTACGGGAGCGGAGATACGGGTGAGATCCAGACTTCCCCTGCTCCGTTGCTTTCGGCGCACGTCAGTGGGTCGGGGCTGAGCCGCGTCGAGATGGAGTACTGGTTCCGCGTGAACGGCCCGGCCACGAATCTGCCGCTCACGATCCAGATCACGGGCCTCGTCGAGATCGACGCGACGGGCGCGAGCTTTCAGCAGAACATGATCTGGGGTGTGACGGCTTCGATCACCGCGCAGGCGTTCGACGGGCAACTCGGGCCCGGCATCAATCAAATCGATGGTGCGCTGGCCGACGTCGGCTGCAACCCGAACAGCGTCGGACCGATTCCGGTGCCGCTGCCGATCCCGACCTGCTCGGCGCTGAAGCAGACCAAGACCTTCGTGCTCACGCTCGACGTACTCACCGGCGCCGACAATCGCGTCTCGTTGCTGGCGGTCGCGAACAATCAAGAAGCTTTCGCTGCGGCCTTCGAAGCGCTGGTCGACCCCGTGATCTCGTTCATGCCTGGCTTCGACTCGACCGGCTACAGCATCGAGCTGAGCGGCGGCGTCGCGAACGGGGTGCCGGAGCCGCGTGCGGCGGTGTTGCTCGCGGCGGCGGGCCTCGCCTGCGCAGGCCTGCGCCGACGGCGGAAGCCGTAGCCCAAGCCCGGGACGGGCTCCGCAGGCGGAGGCACGGCCGCTATCGCGTACCGCGTTCGCTCCGCGGCACGACGTGGTCGGACGCGAGCAGGCAGTCCGTGCTCGCTCCGCGCCGACGAGCGCGTGCGGCGCAGCGAAGCCGCGCTCGGCAGCCCGGCTCGAGTGAATCGCGAGCCGAATCCGAGCACGTCATCAGCGATTCATCAGGGGGGCGAGCCACAGCAGCCCGCGGGTTCGCGTCGCGCGGCATGCGGCCAGTCGCCGGCTGCAACGCCTCCGAGAACGTCGTGCGCAATAGCTCGCAGCCGCTCAATTTGGGCCCACAGTCGGGCTATCGCCGCAACATCATGTCGCTCTATCCTGGCTCGGCGGTGATCGGGGCCGGCACGAGCGGCGGAGACAATCTCTGCAACGGGACGAGCTGCTGACCGCGGCTCCGGCTCGGGGTCGCCGAAAGCTCGATCGTTCTTCCGATCCTCGCTCGACGCTGCCGCGCAGTCGCCTCGCGCGCGGCTCGCATCTCGAAGATTCCGTCCCGCGCTCGCACGGCTGGGGAATACTGCACCGCGAGGTGCTGGAATGAATCGCTTTGTCTCCGCGCGCGGGCGGCTCGGCGCCGCGTTGGCCCTCGTCCTGGCGATCGCGCCCGCAGCGGTGCGCGCGGGCTCTCCGGTCGATGGCCGCTATTCGCTCGACGCGGATCCGTCGGTCGTCGTTCGCATCACGAGCGACGCGGGGGGGCTGCTGGTCACCGCGGAAGGGCTTGGCGCGGCCACGATGCCGCGTCACCCGAACTACGAGCCCGAGATCCAGATCCCGACGGGCCGATTCTTCAACGGGCGGTTCGAGCCTCCCGCCGGCGGCACGAGCTGGTACCACAAGACGCTCTCGACCCCCGAGCAGGCCTTGAGCGCCTATCAGTTGATGGTGCGCAGCGATCTCACCGTCAGCTGGACCGTCTTCCCGGATCCCGCCATGGGCGTGCCCGGCTTCCGCAAGGAGATGCATCTCGTGCGGGCGCCGATGCGCGGCGTCCCCACGCTGGCGCAGGACCTCGCCGGCGTCTGGGTCTCGGGAACCGAAGCCTACGAGATCTACGCGGCGGGCGACGGGATCGCGCTGATCGGCGTGCAGCCCGGCGCCCCGTTCGTGATGGCGGCGCCCATCGCCATGAATCCGGCCGGAGCGCAGGCGTTTCGCGGAGGGGTCTACGACCTGGTCGTGCTCAGCGCTCAGCGCGTGCGCATCTCGTTCAATGGCGCCGGCGGAGAGTTCGAGCGCAGTCCGGCGTCGGTGGCGATCGCAGGGGCGAGCGAGCGGATGGGTCTCGCCCGCAAGACGGCGCAAGGGGACACGCTGCTCCATCAGGCGGTGGCGTCGGGCGACGCCGCTGCGCTGCAGGACACGCTCGCGGCCGGCGTCATCGACGTGAACGCCCGCAACAACCGCGGGCGTACGGCGCTGCATCTCGCCGTCGAAGCCGCGAACGAGCCGATGATCGACGCGCTGCTGCGCGCCGGCGCCTCGGCGACGCTCGCGGACGGCGCGGGCAAAACGCCGCTCCAGCTCGCGGCGAGCGCTGCCAACCCGCGCAGCCTTGCTGCCCTTCAGCGAGGTGGCGTGGATCTCGCGCCCGTCGCCGACGCCGCCGTCAAGGCCGGCGACCTCGCGGCGGTCCGGAGGCTGCTCGCTGGTGGAGTGTCGGGCGCCACCATTGCAGGCGCGGCGATCGCGGCGCGCCGGGTCGAGGTGCTGGAAGAGGTGCTCACGTCCCAGCCCGCGCTCGCGAACAACGCGCTGTTCGACGCGGCGACCGTCGACGCAGAGTTGGCGCGGAGTGTGCTCGCCTACGCGGCATCCAACGCGTTCGACGAAGACGCCGCGCTGCGCTCCGCGCTCGCACGCAATCGAGCCGAGCTCGTGCCGGACCTCTTGCAGGCTGGCGCCAAGCCCCAGGCGGCGCTCGACTACGCGGTCGCTCACGGCGACGTCGCGCTGCTGAAGCAACTCGTGCAAGTGCATCACGTCGATGCCGGTCTCGCACTCGCGTCGTCGCTGGCGGCCGCGAACTCGGCGGCCGTGCAGGCCTCGCTCGACGCAGGCGCCGATCCGACGCCGGGGCTCGCACCCGCCATCGCGGCGCGCAAGGCCGCGCTGGTGAAGCTGCTGATCGACGGCGGCGCCGACGCGGCCGCTCCCGCGCTGATTCAGCAAGCGACGGCCAACGGCGACGTGGACACGGTCGCTCACCTGCTCGCGGCGGGCGCGCCCGCTCAGGCCGCGGTCGCGACCGCGGTGAGTAGCGATGCGGGGCCGGTCCTCACGCAGTTGATCGCGGGCGGCGCGGACGTCAGCGATCCCACGCTGCTGGTGGATGCGACGAAGACGTCGCGCGCCGCCGCCCTCGCCGTGTTGCTGAAGGCCGGCGGCAACCCGAACGCCAAGGACGCGAGCGGCCGGCCGCTGATCGTCATCGCCGCTGCATCCGCCGACGTGCCGACGCTGTCGGTGCTGTTGCAAGCCGGGGCGGACAAGGAAGCCGCCGATGCGAGCGGGAACCGCGCGATCCACGTGGCGGTCGTGCGCAGCGGCAGCTCGGCGGACGATCGCGTCGACCGCCTGATCCAGGCCGGCGTCGACGTGAACGCGCCCGACGGCCAAGGCCGCGTGCCGCGCGCACTCGCCAGCGGCGTCAAGATCCCGTTGCTGCTCCGCCGCGCTGGCGCACAGAAGAGCCTCGAGAATTGATGCTGCGCCCCCCTCGCGGCCGCGGTGTCTTCCGAAACCGAACGGAGAATCGAATGACTCGTCTCGCAGGAGCTGCCGCCGCAGCTCTCGCCGCGCTCGCGCTGTGCGCGGCTTCCGCGTCTGCCGAGGTGGTCCCGCTCGAGTTCGACGGGCAGGCCAGCCTCAACTACCCGGCCGACTCGTCGTACGACCTCGGGCCTGACGGCACGATCGAGTTCTGGGTGGCCGCGGGCTGGACGTCGCCGCTCGATCACGACGCCTGCGTCGTCTCGAACGGCGACGCGAAGAGCAGTCGTTACGGCGCCTTCCTCACCGCGGACGGTCAAGGCGTCGTGCTGTGGGACGGTGCAAAGTCCGCAGGCGCGTCCTTCGACTTCCTCGACGGCGAAGCGCACCACGTCGCGATCGCGACGAAAGGCAACGAGTCGAAGTTCTACGTGGACGGCGTGCTGCGCGGAACGCAGGCGATCGGTTACGGCGACGCGCGCGGCCTTCCGTTCCACGTGGGAACCTCCGACGGCAACGCGGAAGGCCTCGTCGGCCAGTTGCGCAGCGTGCGTCTGTGGAGCGTCGCACTGACCGCGTCCCAGGTGCTCGAGATCGCGACCTTCGATGGCGAGCCCGCCGCCGGCTCGGCCCTCGCGTCCGCATTGCGGGTGTACTCGGACTTCACCGCGACCACCCAGGAGCTCGTGCTGGTCGACCCGCCGCCGCCGGGCGCGGGTAGCGCGGTCGCGGCGGCAGCGACGCCGCCGGCCGCCAAAGCGGGCGCGAAGGCTCCGGCCGCTCCGCCTGCGCCACCGGTGGATCCGGGCGTGCAGATGTGGTCGATCCGCAAGGTCACCGACGGCTGGCGGCTCCCGCCGATGCCGACGGACGCGCTCGCAGATTTTCGGCGCGGCACGATCGATCTCTGGGTGCAGTACGACCCTGCTTGGCAGAGCAACGAGGATCACGGGACGCTGGTCGCCTTCTCGAACGGCTACGACACGGTCTTCGAAATCGGAATGGCGCCCGGCGGCGACGGGCTGGTGGTCGCCAACTCACGCCGCGACGACTACGGCGGGACGAACGAGACGAGCAACCTCGTCCCGTTCGACTTCACGGACGAAGCGATCCACCACGTGATCGTGACGACGGACGACGAGAGCTCGGACGTGGTCGTGGACGGTGAGATGCGCGGCACCGCGTCGGTCGGCTACGGCGTAGCCGAAGACGCGAACGGACCGAAGACGAACCTGCAGCTCGCGATCGGTTCGCTGGACGGTCGCAGCCATCTGTTTCGCGGCCGGATTGGCGGAATCCGCATCTGGGCGACTCCGCTGCCGAGCGATGCCGTGTTCCGCGCCGCGTTCCTGCGCGACGGCGAGCTGAAGAGCGTCCCCTGGGCGGACAGCTATCTCGTGGCGCAGCTCGAGAACACGGCGGGGAGCACACAGAAGCCCGCGCTGCGCTTCCTGCCGTCCCTCTATCTCCCGGCCGGCACGTGGATGCAGCCGACCGAGCGGCAGCGGCGCCTTCCGTCGCTGGGCCTCGAGGGCGAGCGGGCCGAGTGGTACTTCCTCCCGCAGCGCTACGTCTCCCTGACGGTGACGGCGCCGGATTCGGATCTCGCGCAGTTCGCGATCGGCAGGCTGAGCGCGAGCGCGACGACGGGCACTGCTACGGCGGGCCCCTTGGCGGCGCCGTTCGGCTTTCGCATGACGAAGGACGCCGGCGTCTCCGGGCCGCCTGCCCAGACGCTCGTGGGCATCACCGTCCAGGACTGCGCCGACATGTGCAACGCACTCGACACCGTCGCCGGCGCTGGCTGCGCGAGCTTCGACTACGTCGCCGACGTGCAGCGCTGCGAGCTCAACCAGAAGAACGGCCCGCTGCGCAAAGGGCTCGCGGGCACCTTCAGCTTCGAGCGCGGCGCCGAGGAGCCGCCCGCAGAGCTGGCGAAGCCGGGCCGCGGGCAACTCGCGCCGGCGCGCCCGGCGGGCTCGGCGGCCGATGCGTCGGTGCCCGTCCTGGTGTGGCTCGAGGTCCACCCGTTCCAATCGATGACCCAGCCCGAGCGCGTCGAGGCGTTCGTGCTCCGCTCCGCGGGCCGGAATCGTTATGGCCTCGGCGACGGGCGCGAAATCTCGATCACTTCCCGCAACGTGATCAAGATCGGCGAGAACAAGCTGCAGCGGGCGGACGAGCCCGATCGCGTGGTGCGAGGCCAGCCGCGGATCGACGACGCCTACATGGCGAACAATGCGGTGCGCAATCGCGATGCCGCGCTGCACGGGTGGGACCCGATCCAACTGAATCCGTTCGACTACCTGGATGCCTCCGGCGCGAACAAGGACGCGATCTTCACGTTTCCGCCGTACGGCTACCGCGAGGCGGCGCGCATGATCGTGCCGAAGGGCTTCCAGCTGATCGACCAGAGCGCGGGGAAGGGCCGCCGACACCACACCGAAGTGACGACCTCGAGCGAGCTGCAGCAAGAGTTCGGCGCGATGCTGTCCGTGAGCGGCGGCGTCGAGGGGATGGTTGCGGCGGGCAGCTTCTCGGCAAACGCGTCGTTCAACGCGAAATCGAGCAAGCTCGAGTCCGGCACGACGGCCTACACGATGGGCCAGTCGGTGAATCGCCGCGTGGCCCTCGTGGTGGACAAAGCGAACGCGCGGCTCGCGCCGGAATTCCGCGACGCCGTCCTCGAGGCCGTGCGCGGCGGCGACCTGCACGAGAGCGCGCGGCAGCTGGTCGAGCAGTACGGGACGCACTACGCCCACGCGATCTGGCTCGGCGGGCGCATGGTGGAGATCGTCGAGCTCGACGCGGAGACCTTCGGCTTCGGCAGCACGTACGGGGGCGGCGTGGGCATGGCCGTCGAGGCGCGCATCGGCAAGAAGGACGGGCCGAGCGGATCGGCGGGCGCGGCGGTCGCCGTCGAGGGGAGCGAGGAGCAGCGCTTCAACTCGGCGGTGCAGAACTCCGAGGAGAGCTGGGAGTACAGCGGCGGCGAGGGCGGCGGCTCCGGCGGCAACTGGAACGTTCGCGACGAGACGATGGTGCCGATCTACCTCGACCTGCGGCCGATCAGCGAGCTGCTGGCTCCGCCGTTCTTCACGGAGCCCGCCGTGTTCGATCGCTTCGCGCCGGTCGTCCGCGCGGAGATGGCGAACTACGTCGCGAAGAACGCGCGCGACGTCGACACCACCGAGCGCTTCGTGCCGAAGCGGATCGCGCGGCCGATGATCGCGCCCGACAAGACGTGCCCCGCCAACGACAGCTTCCGGCTCGCCTATTCGACGGACGACGACAACGACGACGGCGGCGGCGCGTGGTTCCAGATCCACTTGCCGGCGGCCAAGGCCGCGGACGCGTCGGGCGTGAAGCGCTTCGACGACGGTTGTTACGCCAACGACCACTGGGACGGCGCGGGCGGCGGCTGGGTCGGGCTCTACGAATGCAATCGCGTGTGCTGGAAGAACGCCGTGTTCCAGTGCAAGGTGGACAGCGACAAGACGGAGGGCACGTGGCAAGCGGCCTCCAACGCGTACGCGGCGACGTCCGACATCCTGTGCCACGACAGCGGCAAGACCTCGCAAGACGGTCTCGTGATTGGCGTCGGGCCGGCGCCGTGGTGAAGGAGATCGCAGTGCGACACGTGCGAATGGGCTTGCTCGCGGCGATGCTGCTGGTGCCCTCGGCTCTCGCCCAGGCGCAGAGCGCGGACAGCCCGGACAATCCGGAGGCCCTCCGCGGCCCCGAGGCCACGCGCGGCCGGCATCGCGCGCAGCCCGTGATGGACATGGCCGACGCGCCACTCCCGCACAGCGCGCCGTTCCGCACGCGCGACCTGTTCGATCGAGCGCGCATGGGGCTGCAGAAGGTGCGCTCGCTGAATCAGCAGGCGAGCTCGCAGGCCGCTGCCGCCGAGGCGGCGGAGGAAGAGAGCCCGACCAAGCTCCGGCGCCCGCGCACCGGCACGGCGGACGAGGAGACGGCCGACGAAGACTCGACCGGGCCGCGGCGGTTCCGCGCGAACCGCGCGGCAGGAGCCGAGGAGCCGGAGGACGAGTCCCCTGCGGTTCGCCGGCGCCCGCCGCCGCGTCCAACCGAGCACGAGCCGGAGGAGCCTTCGGCACCGCGTCGCCCGCCGCCGAAGCCGAACCGCGAGTGAGGCGGCCGAGCACGGCCGCACGCTCACGCCGCGGCGTCGCCGCACAGTCCGCGTTTGCGGCCACCTGGATGGTCGCGAGCGATGCCTGGGCGCCGCCGAAGAAGACCCGCGCGCAATAGCGCGCTCAGCGGCGCACGCCGGCCGCTGCGCGGTTCTGCTGGAGCGGTGCGAACGCGACCGCGGACGGCGCGACCATCTTCGTCGTGTCGAGGCCGAGGGAAACCTGCGCGAGTCCGAGCTGTGTGGCCGCTGCCGTGCCCGACGGGACGGCCCGCGGCACTGCGAGTAGCTCGTGCTGAATCTGCCCCTGTCGGTCGACGTAGCTGATCTTGCCCTCGAAGTTGCCGTCCTGACGGAGAAGCCAGGTGCCCGCGGGCTTCCCCAGCAGGACCGTGTTGGCCGAATTCGTGTCCAGCTGCTGGAAGTTGTTGGGGTGAATGCGCCAGCCCTCGCGCGCGAGGAACTGGCCGGCCTTGCCGACCACGCTGGTGCCCAGCTTGAGATCCACGTTGGAGAGATCCACGCCGGTATTCGCGATCGCGTCGAGGCCCTGGAGGACGCGGACGCGGTCCGGCATGTAGTGGCCACTCTTGTCGGAGATCTGGGTGAGGCGTCCGCTCGCGTCGAAGGCCATCTCGCCCGCGCCGATCACGTTCTCGCCGGCGACGAGGCTTGAGTGATGGAAGCGCCCGCGCACGTACTTCCCGGCGAGCACCTGGCCGTTCGGGCGCACCACGAACACGATGTTCGCGCCAGGCTCCGCTTCGGCGCCGGCGTCGGTCTGGATGCGTCCGTTGACGGTGCGTACGACGCGGCGCGCCTGCTGCGCGGGCGAGAGGTATTCGACCTCGGTGGGCACGTCGATGTGATTCGCGCGCAGGTTCGCGACCTCGGCCTGGCCGACCGTCGGTGTGCCCTCGCGCAGCTGCTTGCACCAGCCCTCGAACGAAGCGGGCTTGCCCTCCGTTGGGAGCGCATCGAAGACCTGCTTGTATTGGTAGGCGCTGCGGCCGTAGAGATGGCCCTCCGTCTCGAGCTCGACGTGGTACATGTCGTCGAGCGCCACGGCGCCGCGCCTCGCCGCCCACGGGTGTGCGGCGGTCGCGCGAATCCCGTCGGCGCTCGCGACCAGATCCTTCGCGCGCAGGCGCGGCCGCGCGACGGGTCGGGGGCCGAGGCGCGGCGCACCGGGTTCCGACGGACTGGCCTCGGCGATCGCGACACGGCGACCCGCCTGCGGGGCCTGCCCGGCGCGGGCCGCAGCGTTGCCCGCCTGGGCCGCCGAAGCGAGCACCGGCGCGCGCTCTGCTGGGGTCGGTAGCGGTTCGACCGCTTCCGCCACGATGCCCTCGGGCGCCAGCGCACGCGCGAACGCGCGCTGCATTCCCGCCGCGCGAACGCCGTCCGCGACCGCGGGCTGCGGCGCCGGCTCGCCCCCCGCGACCTCGGGTGCGAGGCCGGGGAGGCGCTGAAACTGCCGCGCCTGTGCCGCGAGCTGCACCTGGCGCTCCGCGGGCGAGAGCCGGATCGCGCCAGCCGCCGGGTCGCTCGCCGCGGGCTCCGCCGCTGCGCCGGGTTGCGCAGCGCCTTGTTGGGCTCGCCGCACCGGGCTCAGCTGGGGCCCACGCGGCCCTTCGGCTTGCGCGACGGGAGCTTCGCTCGAGGGCGCTGCGTCGGCCGCCTGCGCGGCGTTCTGCTGCGCGCCGAGCTGCTGCCGGCGCGCCTGGGCCGCGAGCTGAGCTGCGCGCTGCTGCGGGGAGAGACCGCCCTCGGCGGACGCGTCCGGCTGCTCTCCCTCGGCTTCGGCCTGCGCGGCGGCCGCGCGCTGAACGGGTCGCAGGCGCGGCTGCACGGGGGGCGGAGGCGCCACCGCCGCATGGGCCTGCGGCTGGACCGGTTGCACGCCGAGCGGAGCACCCGGCGCCGCGCGCCGCGCCAGGTTCGTCGTGTGCGTGTTCGCGTACGCATTCGCGGCCGCGCCGAACTCGCGCTCTGCGCGCTGGAGGTTCGCCCTCAGCAATCGCTTGCGCGCGAAGAGCTCGTTGTTGTTGCCCTCCGCCGGCGCCGCATCGACCTGGGCCTGCGTCTGCGCGAGGGCGCGCCGAGCGTTTCGCAGCGCGGCGCCCTTGGCCGCGAGATCCTGCGCGATGGGCTCCGGCACCACGGCCGGGCCGCGCCGGAAATTTCGCGGCGCGCTGATCTGCTTGTCGTCCGCGTGGGCTGCGAGAGCGGGGGCGAGCAGTGCTGCCGCGAGCACCCAGACTCCGACGCTCGCGAGGCGAAACGTTGCCTGCTTCACGATCCTCACGATCCGGCTCCTTTGCCTGCGGCCGCAAGCGCCACGGAGCCGCAGTATTGCGCGCGGTGGGCACCCGGCGATCGCCCTCCTGCGCTCGCATTCGCTCCATTCGAGCGGTTGCGCGATAGCGTGTCGCCACTCGCGATCGGAGAGCACGATGGATCGGCTCGTAATGACACGGCGCGCGTGCGCGCTCGCACACGCTGCGCTGGCGGCCGCGCTCGTCGCTCTTGCCGGCGCCGCGCCTGCGCAGACGTTCGACCCGGACGAGGTCGCGGTCTTCGACGGCGCCGCGCGTCTCGACTATCCGCCGAGCGAGTCCTTCGCGCTGGCGGCGCCTGCGACGATCGAGCTGTGGGTCGCGGCCGGCTGGACGGAGTCTCCCGGCTACGACCCCTGCGTGCTGGCGGCCATCGACGAAGGCGGCGTCGCCTACGCCATCCATCTCGGTGCCGACCGGCGCTCGCTCGTGCTGTACGCCGGCGACCGGATCGCGCGCGCGGACTTCGACTTCTCCGACGGCGCGATGCACCACGTGATGGTGCGCGCGCTGGGCGAATCCTCGAGCGAGGTGGCGGTGGACGGCGAGGAGCCCGTGCTGCTCGCAATCGGCGTGAAGAAGCGCCCGAACCTGGGCTTCCACGTGGGGTCGCTCGACGGCGAGCAGGCGCCGTTCATCGGCGCGATCGCTCGCGTGCGGCTGTGGAACGCGCTGCTCGACGCGGACACCGAGGAGACCGAGCTGGCCGCCCAGTCGTTCTTCAGTGAGGACGGCCTGCGTATGAAGACGTATCCGCAGGCGCCGCTGGACGAAGGCGACGCTGCCGAGACGGCGGTGGTCGCTCCCGCCGAACCGCCGCCCGCCCCCGAGGCCGCGCCGCCGGCCGCCACGGCCGGGCCGCGCCTGCGCCGCGCCGCCGCGCCGATGCCTTCCGAAACGGAGACGCGGCCCGAGCCTGCGAGCGACCAATGATCCTGCGCCGCCACCGCAGCGCGCCTCGGC
>CAZCTH010000003.1:0-120598 GCA_964501435.1 uncultured Spirochaetales bacterium
GCGCGCGGTGCGGCCGGGCGTGGATCGCAGCCCGGCGGCGCTCTACCTGGCGACGTGCGCCGTGCTCGCGCTGCACGTCGCGCTCGGCAGCGAGGCCGCGTCCGCCGCCCTCGCGCGCGCAGGCGTCGACGCCGCGGACGCGCGCAGCGCCGCGCTCGCGCGAGACCCCGCGTTCCGACTGCTCGCGGGCGTGCTCGAGCCGCCGGCGCGCACGGACGAGCGCTTCTTCGCCTTCCTGCGCGCGCACACGAACGTCCCGCGCAGCCTCGCGATCGCGCCCGTGCCGCTGTCGCTCGCGAAGCTCGAGGGCCCGCCCTCGGCCGATCGGCCTCACGTGTTCGTGTTCGTCGTCGACAGCCTGCGCCGCGACTACCTCGCGCCCTACAACCCCGCGGTCGGCTTCACCCCCGAGATCGCGCGCTTCGCCGAGAGCGCGACCGTCTTCCGCCACGCCTTCACCCGCTATGGCGCGACGGGCCTCTCGGTGCCCGCGCTGTGGGCCGGAACCCCGCTGCTGCACAAACAGTACGTGACGCCGTTCGCGCCGATGAACACGCTCGCGAAGCTGCTCGCCCACGAGCAGTACGCGCAGTGGATCGGCATGGACAACATCCTCGACGTGATCCTGCCGCCGAGCGAACGGCGCGCGCCGCTCGACGCGGACGTCATGGTGAAGGACTTCCGCTTCTGCCGGACGCTCGGCGAGATCGAGCAGCGCCTCGCCGCGCGGGCGCCGGGCGATCCTCCGGTTTTTGCGTACTCGCTGCCCCAGGACGTGCACATCTCGGTGACGACGCGCGAAGGCGGGCGCAGCGTCGACGACGGCGCCTACCCGGGCTTCTCCGCGGCCGTCGCTTCGCGCGTGAAACGCTTCGACGCCTGCTTCGGACACTTCCTCGCCACGCTGCGCGAGCGCGGCCTCTTCGACGACAGCCTGATCGTGCTCACCTCCGACCACGGCGACTCGCTCGGCGAAGAGGGCCGCCTCGGCCACGCCTACGGGCTCTTCCCCGAAGTGATCCGCATCCCGCTGATCGTCTCGCTGCCCGCGCGACTGCGCGGGCGTTTCGTCGCGGACGCGGGCGCGCCGGCGTTCAACACCGACCTGACGCCCACGCTCTACCGCGTGCTCGGCCACACGCTCGCACCGTCCACGCCGCTGTTCGGGCGCTCGCTCTTCGCGCCGCCTGGCGAAACCCCGGCACCGCGCGGCGACACGATGGTCGCCTCGAGCTACGGCGCCGTGTACGGCGCGCTGCTCGACGAAGCGCGCCGCCTCTACATCGTCGACACCGTGAACGTGCGCGAGTACGGCTACGCGCTCGCGGGCGACGCACACGACCGCGCGATCGCGATCGACGCGAGCCTGCGCAGCCGCGGCCAGCAGACGATCCGCGCGACGATCCAGTCGCTGGCGGAGCTGCACGGGTACGCGCCGAAGCCCTGAGAGCGCGCCGAGTGCCCTCCGCTCTCCGGTGAGCCCCGCGGCGCCTGCTACCCCTCGGCGATGCGGAAGCCGTCCGTCGCGCAGAGCTGGGGGTGCACCGAGGCGGAGCGCGCCGCCGCGTACCCCTGCGATGCGCTCGTGCCCGACGCCGACGAGGCCTTGTTCCGCGGCGTCGACGTCGCGGCGCCCGCGGCGCGCACGTTCCGCTGGCTCTGCCAGCTGAAGACCGCGCCCTACAGCTACGACTGGATCGACAACCTCGGCCGCCGCAGCCCCCGCACGCTGACGCCCGGCCTCGAGCAGCTCGCGCGCGGGCAGCGCGTGATGACGATCTTCGCGCTCGCGGACTTCGAGGTCGGCCGGCACCTGACCCTGCTCTTGCGCAGCGCCTCGGGTCGCGGGCTCTTTGGCGAGCTCGCGGTTTCGTACGTCGTGGTGCGGGTCTCGAACGAATCCTGCCGGCTGCTCGCGAAGCTCTCGGTGCGCTATCCGCGCGGACCGTTCGGCGCCTTCACGGCGTGGCTCCTACCCTGGGGCGACCTCGTCATGATGCGCAAGCAGCTCCTCACGCTGAAGGCGCTCGCCGAGCGCGGGTGAATACGGCCCGCTCCGGCCGCTCTACCTCTCCCGGCGCCGATGCGACAAACTCTCCTCGAGGCGGCGGCCCCTTGCGCCCGCTCGGCCTCGACACCTTCACGAAGGAAAGCCCCATGAGCGAATCGGCTCTGAAGCTCGATACCTGGCCGGAGCAGCGAACGCGCGGCCATCGGATCCCCGGAGACCGCTACACGTCGGCCGAGTTCTTCCGCGAGGAGTGGGAGAAGATGTGGACGAAGGTGTGGCTGCTGCTCGGGCGCGAGTCCGAGCTGCCCACCCCGGGCAGCTGGCAGATGGAGCCCGTGGGCCCGGAAGAGATCCTGATGATCCGCCAGGCCGACGGCGGCGTGAAGGCGTTCTACAACGTCTGCCAGCACCGTGGGAACCCGCTGGTGGACGCGCCCAAGGGCCACACGCGCCGCTTCGTGTGCAAGTACCACAGCTGGGTGTTCGCGCCGGACGGGCGGCTCACCTTCGCGCCCGACCGCGAGGACTTCGCCGAGGGCAATCCGTGCGGGAAGGTGAACCTGAAGGAAGTGCGCTGCGAGACGTTCGCCGGCTTCGTCTGGGTCAACATGGATCCTGACTGCGTGCCCCTGAAGACCTACCTCGGGCCCATCTGGGACGCCTGGAGCGCGCTCGACCTCCACGACTGGAAGCGCGTGCAGGCGCGCTCGACCTGGCTGCCGTGCAACTGGAAGGTGGTGCTCGACAACTTCAACGAGTCCTACCACGTGCCGACGGTGCACATGGCCGCGACGCCGGAGACGGACCGCACCAAGGTCCGCGGCAACATCAACACCTATTACAAGGAAACGAAGTTCGACCTCTCCGACGAGGGCCACAACCGCATGGTGATGCAGGGCGGCTACGGCGTCGGGCAGACGGACGACGACGGCAACATCGCCGAGCCGCTCGCCTCGCAGCTGCGCACGTGGGAGATCGATCCCGCGCAGTACAAGGGCAACCCCGAAGGCACGCGCGCGGCGCTGCAGGCGGCCAAGCGCCGGCTCGGCCCGGCGCGCGGCTTCTCGCACTACGCGAAGGTGCCCGACGAGCAGCTCACGGACGCGTTCCACTACACGCTGTTCCCGAACTTCGCGGTGTCCGTGTGGTCCGACGGCTTCCACTTCCTGCGCGCCCGGCCCCACTACAAGGACCCGGAGCAGTGCCTGTTCGACAACTGGTGGTACTCGAGCCCGGCCTCGCTGAAGGCCGGCGTCGGCGGCGCCCACAGCACGCCGAACAAGAGCAGCGACGAGGTCGAGGTGACCTGGGTGGACAGCGCCAAGGAGTCGATCGGCCCGGCGATCGAGGACGACGTGCGCGTGTTCGTCACCCAGCAGCGCGGCTTCCGCTCGCGCGGGTTCGGCGGCGTCTACCTGTCGACCCAGGAGACGCGCATCCGGCGCTACCACGAGCTGATCGACGACTACGTCGCGGGGCGATTGCCGAGGAAGTGAGCGGCGCGCGGGGCGCGCCACGGATCAGATCAGCAGGGCCTCGAGCGGCTGGCCGAGCAAGAGCCGGCCGTGGTTCGCGTAGCGCGACTCGCGATCGAACACGACGTGGTTCGAGGCTGCGACGACGTCGCGCAGCGCGCGCTGGATCGGGTTGTCGAGCCGGCTGCCGCTCGCGCCCGTGACGGAGGCGATGTCCTGCACGGCTTCCCGGCAGCTGAAGACCGCGTGCGAGAGGCGCGCCATCCACGTGCTGCGCGTCTCGATCGACGCGGCGTTCCGCTGCGCCATCACGTCTGCGACCACGTGGCGGAACGTGAGCTCCGCGGCGTCGATCGCGAGCGCCGCGCGGGCGGCGACGACCGCCTTGCCCTCTTCGCGCGCGCCGCCGGCGCGGGGATTCGCCGCGAGCTTCGCGCGCGTCTGCGCCACGTATTCGGCGAGCGCCATCTGGGCGGCGCCGAGCAGCGGCGCGCCCGCCGTCAGTCCGAGGATCGGCGCGAGCGGCGTCCGGAATAGCGCTCCGGGGTGTCGCCGCGCGGTGGCGGTGGCGTTCACCAACTCGCGCATCGGGACGGAGCGGCTCTCGGGCACGAACACGTCGTCGATGCGGATGTCCCACGAGCCCGTGCCGCACATCCCCGAGACGTGCCAGGTATCCACCGCCTCGGCGCGCTCGCGCGGCAGCGCGAAGAATACGGGGGCGGGCGACTCGGCCGCGGTCGCCACCAGCGCACCGACCATCACCCAGTCCGCGTGGACGATCCCGGTTCCCCACTGCCACAGGCCGCTCAGGCGATGGCCACCGTCGACGCGCGTCGCGGACCCGGCCGCCGCGTTCAGCGTGGCCGGGGCCAGTACGTAGCTGCGCTGCGCGTAGAGCTCCTTCTGGAAGTCGTCGGGGAAGCCGCACAACCAGAAGTTGTGCTCGATGTAGAACGCGATCAGCCAGCCCATCGACGCGTCGGCGCGGGAGAGCCGCAGCGCGACCTCGAAGAACGTGTCGAGGTCGGCCTCGTGGCCCCCGTAGCACCTCGGGACCATGAGCGAGAAGAGCCCGCTCTCGCGCACGGCGTCGATCACACCGTCGAGCGGGCGTCGCGCCCGCTCCGCCTCGTGCGCCTTCGCGCGCAGGAGCGGCGCGAGCGCGTCGGCGGCGGCGATCAGCGCCGCGGGGTCCATCGGGGAGGTCGGCACGTTCGGCTCCGTTCGGTTCGAGTACAACGCGGCAATCGAAAGCGCCTCGCCGCCGCAGCGGTGCGTCAGGCGTACGGCATCGTAGGCTGCATGCGGGTGGCTGGCGGCGAATGTGGCCGGATCGAGCAGGTCGATGTGCGGGCGCTTGCCGCCGGCCCACTGCGTCTCCGCACCACTCCTCGCCACTGCCGCCGTGTCCGATCGCGCGCGCCGCACGATATCGCGCGCGAGCGCTCGCGGCCGACGTGCGGCGCGGGCCTGCGCGCCTCCGCCGTCCCTGAGCCAACCAGCTTCGGGCGCGTGACGCGGGTTAGGGTTTGTTGCATGCGAAGCCGCAGCGAACGCGACACGCCGGTCGGAGCCGCGGCCGGCGAGCTTCCTCTCGTGTGCCGCTGCGGCGCGGTCGAGCTCGCACTCCAGCGGCCGGCGCGCGCCGTGCGCGGCGTTTGCTACTGCGCGGACTGCCGCGCGTACACGCGCTGGCTCGGCCGCAGCGCCGAGTTGCTGGACGCATGGGGCGGCACCGAAGTCGTCGCCGTCCTGCCGAGCCGCATTCGCTTCGTCCGCGGGCGCGAGCACGTGGCGTGCATGTCGCTCTCTGCGACGGGGCCGCTGCGCTGGCATGCGCGCTGCTGCCGGTCCCCCATCGGCAACACGCCCCGCGATGGTTCCGTCCCGCACCTCGGGCTCATCCCGACGTGCCTCCTCGCGTCGCTCGACGGCGCCGCCGAGGCCTTCGGCCCCGTTCGCCTGCGCGTGTTTCGCGCCAGCGCGCTCGGCGAGGCGCCGAAGATGGGACTCGGCGGCCTCAGGGCGGGGATCCGCTACCTCGCGACGACGCTCGCCGCGCGTCTCGACGGCAGTGCGCGTGCGAATCCGTTCTTCGCATCCGACCTCACGACGCCGATCGCCGCGCCGACCCGGCTCTCGCCCGAGGAACTCACGCGGCTCGAAGCCGAAGGCTGATTCGCGAGCGCCCCGCCCCGCCGCCGCGCGGAGCGGCGCTCACGGAAGGCCGAAGCGCGCCCGGTAGCGCGCAAGCCGCTCCCGAATCTCGTCAGGGTCGAGGCCGAACTCCTCCGGCGTGTACCGATGGCCGCCGTGCTGCGTCCTCAGCTCCGCGAGCCGCTCCTGGGCGGCTGCGCGGGAGGAGTCGTCCCACGAGATGCCGAACTTGCGGCAGATCGTCTCCGCACACGCGATGGGATCCCGCACGAGCTCGGCGAACGCGAGGTCGAGCACGGCTGCGCGGGGGTACGCGTCGCGCGCCGCCATCGCGCGCCCGAACCAGAGCGCCGTCGTCTCGAGCTGCGCGCGGCCGGCCTCGCCCGCATCGACGTCGTCGCTGTAGGTGGATCGGAAGACGGCGAACAGGCTCGCCCCGGACGTGATCGTCTCGACGACGTCGCGATGCAGGTGGATGATGCACGCGTCCGGAAACTCCGCGAGCAGGCTGGGCAGCTCGGCCGTGTGCGCGGGAGCCTTCAGCACGAAGCGCGCGCCGCTCGAGTCCTGAAGCAAGCGCAGGACATCGGCGAAGCGGCGATAGGCGCCTCGAAAGTCCTGCGCGGCGAGCCAGCGGACGTAGCTCGGACAGCGCAGCGTCGAAGGGAAGCCCCAGTTGCGAAAGTCCGTCCCCATCGCGAGCACGCACTCCTCGGGGAGGTGCGCGCCGGATGGGTGGATCGCTCGCATCGCCGGGTTCAGCGTGTGCAGGAGCTCGTGCGCTGCCGCGCCGGCCTCGTTGCGCGCTCGGCGTGCGCTCGCGTCGAGCCCCACGAAACGCCACGGCGCCGTCAGCTCCGCGGGATGCAGCCCGCGCAAGCCGGGAACCGCCGCGAGCAGGCGCTGCAGCAGCGTCGTTCCGGTGCGCCACCCTCCGATTACGAAGAGCGGCCGATCGATCGCTCGCGCACGCCGCTCCGGCGATGCCGCGAGCGCCGCCGCGATCGCGCCGCGCGCTGCCAGCTTCGCCGTCGCGGTCCCCGCCATCGTGCGCTTCCCGAGCGCGTTCAGCCGGCCCTCCTCGCGCGCCGCGTCGACGTAGACGCGAAACCCCTCCCGCCAGTCGTCGTCGTCGCCTGCGGGAAGTGGCGACTTCGCGAGCGCAGCGGCCGCGAGCGCGTCGGCGTCGAGCGCGTAGCGCGCGGGATGCGCGGCGCAGTCCGCCTCGGCCGCACGATGGAGCGCCTGCGCTTCTGCGCTGCGCGGCGCCGGCCTCCAGCGCGCACTCATCGCGCGGGCCGCAGCGAGGAGATCGGCACGACGCGAGCGGTCGGCAGCTCGGGATGCGAGGCGGGCTGAAGCCAGCGGATCACGAAGATGCCGTTCGGGCGCCCTTCCGTGTCGAGCCAGTTCGGCACGCCTGGGTCTTCGCCCGCGAGCACGAGCGCGAAGCGGCCTTCGTCGTCCAGTCGAACGCGCGCGCCCGTGCGCGAGACCGTTCGATTGCGCGCGTCGAGCGAGTTCAGGAAGCGGCTGTAGAGCAGGATGCTCCAGTGACGCGCCGGCGCGACGCGGCCCTCGATGACGAGCGCTTCGCCGGGCGCGAGCTCCCATGCGCCGCGCTGGTAGTGAATGCCGGGCTCCGTGTAGACGGCGCCGCCCTGCATCTCGGACCACTCGCGGACGGAGTTGCGCGCATCGGCGTCCCCGCGGCCTCCACGAGCGAGCACCTTCGAAGCGGCGTCGAGCGTGCCGCCGAGGTTCGCGAGCCGGCGGGAGAAACGTTCCGGCTCGATCGGCGGCGGGGCCGGCACCGCGTCGAGCCGCGCAATGGTGCAGCGGCCGTCCATGGCGGCGGGGTCGTCGTAGAACTGGCGCACCCACACCAGGTTCGCGCCCGGCGGAATCGGCGCCCATTGCCCGACCGCGTCGGCCTCGGCGCCGCCCAGCGTCAAGGTGAAGCGCCCGTCGGCGTCGCACGCGAGATCGTCCGACGTCACGCGCGCGACCGTCTGCGCCTCGAGGCCGGCCCCCGCGTAGACGTTCACCGAGCTGAACACGGCGCCGCGCGCCACGCCGTCGATGCGATAGCGCCCGCCGGGCGCGATCTCTGCCACCCAGTAGAGGCAGTCGGGGTTGTCCATGTAGAACTTCTGGCGCCAGAGGTTGAACGGTGCGAGCTCCGGGTTCGCGTCGTCGACTTCGAGTCGGCCAAGCTGGTTCGCGAGGGCGCGCGAGAGGGCGCGAAAGCCGTCGGCGCGCTCGGCGGCCGAGAGCGCGCGCGTCGCCTCGTCCATGCGGCGCCCGGCGGCCGCGAGCGCGTCGACGAGGCGCTGCCAAGCCACTTGGGGGTCGCTGGAATCGGGCGCTGCCATGGCGGACTCCGGGCCGGCGCGGCGGGGAGCGCCGCGCCGCGCGAGGGTACGGGTCGGGAGGGCCCGACCGCATGTGCCCCGCGCTCCTGGGCTCAAAGGCCCCTCCCGTGCCCTGCTCTCGCTCGCCGCTCGCGACGGCGTGTGACGTTTCGCGCGGGCGGGCGCATCACCGTGCAGGATGGCCCGACGGCCCTCGAGCCGCGCGCGGATCGACGCCTAGCTGACGGATGTCTCGGCGCAGGGCGCGCACGCTTCCCCGCGCGAGGCGTCCTCGACGCGGCTGCACGAACACACGCAGGCGCTCCACCTCTTCGTCCAACGCGTTGCGAAACGCCGCCTCCTGCGGCGCGCGGCCGCTGACGTAGCCGAGCTGCACGCCGAGCCGGCCGTCGGCCACGCTCGCATTCGCCCAGCCGATCACTTCGTCGCGCCACGAGAGCGGCAGCGCGTAGTACCCGAGCTTCCGTTTCGCAGCGGGCGTGTACGCCTCGAAGCGGTAGGCCCAGCCCCAGAAGATTTCGAAGCGGCGGCGGTCCCATACCAGCGGATCGAAAGGCGCGAGCAGGCGCACGCGCTCTTCGGACTCCGCGCGGCGCAGGCGTTCGCCGGCGGGCCAGTACCAGTCGACGCCGTCGATGCGCGCGTGTGAGAGCCGCGCCTTCGCGCGCTTGAGCACCGCGGCCCGCTCCGTTCGCCACTGCGGCACGCCGACGCTCAGTCGGCTCGCCAGCATGCCGAGCGTGGCCGCCGGCAGCGGCGCGTACTTCGCGATCGCGGCGTCGATCAGCGCATCGTGCGCCGCGCGCGCATCGGCCGGCGGCGGCCCGGGCTCGCGAGCGGCGTAGAGCCGGACGCCGCCCTCGCGGCGCGCGACGCGCAGCAGCCCGCGGTAGTGCATGCCGTCGAGCAGCTGCGTGCTGGCGTTGGACGAGCCGCCGAACCAGTTGACGGTCTTGCCGTGCGCGAACTCCGCGTCGACCTCGCTCGGGTGCACCACGCCGCGCGCGCGCACGAAGTCGAGCACGGCGTGCGCCTGCTTCCAGCGCGCCTTCGTCCACGCGCTGCGCGGCGTGCGCGGGTGCATCGCGTGGTGCGTCGCGCGCGGCACGAAGCCGTAGTTGACGAAGAAGTCCTCCTCGATCGGCAGCCGCGCGTAGCGCCGCTCCAAGTCGCCGGCGCGGTAGTCGGCGACGCGGTGGCGCAGCGTCAGATCCTGCGCCCGCGCGGGAGCCCGGATCGGGTCGGCCTGCACGAAGCCGAGCTTCGCGATCGCGCGCGCCAGCGTGGTGGGAGTGAAGAAGGTGCGGGCGATGGCGTGGCGGCGCAGCGCGGTCAGCGAGAGAACGGGCATGGCGCGAGGATGGCGCGATTCGGGGTGGGGTGGGGTCTTGCCGCGCCGCGACGAGGGCGGCGCGCGCGCCGCCCGGCCCGGCTCAAGCGTGGCCTGCGATCGCGTGCGGCTCGTAGAGCTCCTCGAGCTGCTTCACCTCGTCCGCCGACAGCGCGAGGTCCACCGCTGCGATCGCGTCGTCGAGCTGCGCGAGCTTCGAGGCGCCGACGATCGGCGAGACGACGCCGGGCTTGCCGAGCAGCCACGCGAGCGCCGTCTGCGCCGGCTTCACGCCGAGCCGCTTCGCCGTCTCCGCGTTGCGCTGCACGATGTCGAGGTCGGATTCGCGCCGATAGAGCAGCTTCGCGAACTCGTCGGAGCCCGCGCGCGTGGTCGAGCGCAGCGTCTCGCGGTCGCGCGCCAGGTAGCCGCGCGCGAGGGGGCTCCACGGGATGAGCCCGACGCGCTGATCCGCGCAGAGCGGGTTCATCTCGCGCTCCTCTTCGCGGTACAAGAGGTTGTAGTGGTTCTGCATGCTCACGAAGCGCGCCGCGTGGCGTGCATCCTGCGTGAACAGGTACTTCGCCATCTGCCACGCGAACATGCTGGACGCGCCGAGGTAACGGACCTTGCCGGCGCGCACGAGATCGTTCAGCGCGTCGATCGTCTCCTCGATCGGCGTGCTGCGGTCGAAACGGTGGATCTGGTAGAGATCGATGAAGTCCGTGCCGAGCCGCTTCAGCGAGGCGTCGCAGGACTCGAGCACGTTCTTGCGCGAGAGCCCGTGGCGGTTGCGCGCCTGGTCGTGCGTCCCGCCGTGGCACTTGGTCGCGATCACGACGTCGTGTCGGTCGACGCCCAGCTCTCGGAATGCACGGCCGAGCACCTCCTCCGACGCGCCGTTCGAGTACACGTCGGCGGAGTCGAAGAAGTTGATGCCGGCCTCGAGCGCGCGCGCGACGAACGGCTTCGCCTCGTCGTACTCGAGCACCCAGTCGCGCCATCGCTTCGAGCCGTACGTCATCATGCCGAGGCAGAGCCGCGACACGCTGAGGCCGGTGCCGCCGAGGTTCGCGTACTTCATGGGCGTCGATGCTCCCCGTGCTTTCCGCTCAACATCGCACACCGTGCTCGACCGTCGGCGCGCAGGTTCTGCGCATGGAGCGCGAGCGTGCGACGCTCGGGCGTGCCGAGCGTTCAACCCCGGCTTCCTCGTGCCCGAGGACGCCTGCCCGCTCGTGGCCTGACCAGATGTTCACCGCGGGGTGCGAGCGTGATCGAGCGCTTCCACATGACTCGGTCGAGCGCCGCTTCGCGCACTCCGCGACCGCGGCGATCGCGCGAGAGAAGGCGTCGAGCGAGGCGGCGGCGCGGGAGCAGTGCCCGGTCGCGGCGTTACTTCACCCGCTGCTCGACTTCCGCCCACGTGAGCCCGAAGCGCGCGAGATATTTTCGGAGTCGGTCGGCGTCGTTCGTCACGCTGCGGCGCTCGCGCGACACGCCGAACAACGCGCGCCCCGCCTCGCTGAGGGTGCTCGACGAGCCGCACACCGCGAGCACTCCGCCGAGCTGAATCGCGTCGAAGCGATCGAGTCGTCGCAGCGCGTCGGGGCCGAGCGCGCGCTCGAGCAGATCGGCGCCTTGGGCATTCCCAGCGGCCGGCGCCCGGCGCCACGCGTCGCGCAACCGCCCGATCTCCTCGTCCACCAGCGCGACGCCGATTCGCCCGCCAGCCGCGAGCGTGGCCATTCGCACGAGCGCCGCGTTGAAGTCGCGGAAGTTTCCCGGCCAGTGGGTCTCGGCGGCCATCGCGAACTCGAGGAATCGCTCGCGCGCTTCCTTGTTGAACGCGACGCGCGTTCCCGTCTTCTCGGCCCAGCGCTCGAGCTCGTAGTCGAGGTTCGGCTCGATGTCCTCGCGACGCGCCGAGAGCCCGGGCAGCGTGAAGGCCCAGAGATCGATGCGCGAGAGCAAGTCGTCGCGGAATCGGCCCTCGCGCGCGGCGACGCGGAGGTCGCGATTCGTCCCCACGATCAGCTGAAAGTCGCTCTCGACTTCACGTTCGCTGCCGAGCGGCAGGAAGCGCTTCTCTTCGATCGCGCGCAGCAGCATCGCCTGTTCGTCGGGGCCGAGCTCGCCGATCTCGTCCAGGAAGAGCACGCCGCCGTCGGCCGCCCGTAACAGCCCGGGCCGCTCCTGCAGCGCGCCGGTGAAGGCGCCCTTCACGTGGCCGAACAGCGCGGACATCGCGGCGTCACCGCGCAGCGTCGCGCAGTTCACCTCCACGAAGCGGCCGGAGAGAGCGCGACGCTGCTTCTTCAATGCGTGGATGCGCTGCGCGAGCTGCGACTTTCCGGCGCCTGTGGGGCCCATCAAGAGAATCGGCGCGTCCGAGGCGATCGCGACGCGTTCGATTCGCTCGATCAACGCGTTGAACGCGTCGTTTCGCGTGGCGATGCCGGACTTGAGGAACGAGAGGCTCTCCTGCTGTTCCTTCCGAAACCGCGAAGCGAGCCGGTCGTACTTCGAGAGATCGAGATCGATGATGCTGTAGGTGCCTGGACCCGCGGCCTGCTTGCGCGGCGGGCTGGTCTGCACGAGCCGCGCGGGGAAGTGACGCGTCTCCGTTAGCAAGAAGAGGCAGATCTGAGCGACGTGCGTGCCCGTCGTCATGTGGACGAGATAGTCCTCGCCGTCCCGGAACGGGTACTCCCGTGCGAAGTCGTGCAGCGCGCCGTACACCGCCTCGAAGTCCCACGGATCCGCGAGCTCGATCGCGTGATCGCGAACGACCGTGTCCGGCGAGACGCTGCGGATGTCGTCGCTCACCTGCTGCGTGAGGCTGGCGAAGCGCCGCTGCGTCAGGAGCTCGAAGCGCGCGACTTCGAGGTCGTCGTGGCGACACAGATCGACCGTGGGACGCCAGTTCTCCCAACGCGAAGCACCTCGCGCGCGGTCGAGCGTGGTGCCCAGGAACCCGATGACGACCAGGGGACGCATTGCGCGCATATTAGCTAGTTACCTAGCGATTGCGCTCGTTCCCGGCGGATGGAGATCGGCCGCCGGGGGCGCCGAATCGCGCCGAACCATCTGAAGTCATTGGCGATTCACGATCAGGGTCGAGCTTGCGTCGTCGCTGGCATGCCGCGTGCTTTGGCGAGGGGCAAACATGGCAAGGTGGAGAAAGAGAACGCCGGCCGGGGCGCACCTGAACTCGCGAACCGGCCGGCCACTCCACGAGCCCGACGTTTGGAGGACGGTGATGACGACCGAGCGCAACTACGACGTGATCGAGACGACGAGCGGCGTGCCCATCAAGTCTTGGACGCGCGGCGTGCCGTTCGAAGCCGAGGCCCGCAAGCAGCTCGAGAACGTCGCCTCGCTGCCGTTCATCCACGGCTGGGTCGCGGCGATGCCGGACGTCCATTGGGGAATCGGCGCGACCGTCGGCTCCGTGATTCCGACGCAGGGAGCCATCATCCCCGCCGCGGTCGGGGTCGACATCGGCTGCGGGATGATGGCGGTGCAGACGACGCTCACCGCAAGCGACCTCCCCGACCACCTGTTCGGCGTTCGCGACGCGATCGAGCGCGCGGTGCCGCACGGGCTCTCGCGCTCGCGCGGCGGCCGTGACAAGGGCTCGTGGGGCGACCCGCCGGAGTCGGTGGACGCCGCGTGGGCGCTGCTCGCGCCGCGCTTCGAGGCGCTCGCGGAGAAGCACTCCAAGATCGCGAAGTCCAATCACCGTGTGCATCTGGGAACGCTCGGCACCGGCAACCACTTCATCGAGGTATGCCTCGACGAGGCGCAGCGCGTGTGGGTGATGCTGCACTCCGGCTCGCGCGGCGTGGGAAATCGCATCGGCTCCTATTTCATCGAGCTCGCGCGCACGGACATGGCGCACTGGTTCATCAACCTGCCCGACCGCGATCTCGCGTACTTCCCGGAAGGCACGGAGCACTTCGCCGACTACGTCGCCGCGGTGAGCTGGGCCCAGGAATTCGCGATGACGAACCGGCGCCTGATGATGAATCAGGTGCTCGACGCAATCGCCCGCACCGAAGGACTGCCCGCCTTCCGCGCGACGGACGTCGCGGTGAACTGCCACCACAACTACGTCGCGCGCGAGTGTCACTACGGCGCGAACGTGCTGGTCACGCGCAAGGGCGCCGTCCGCGCGGGTGTGGGCGACCTCGGGATCATCCCGGGCTCCATGGGAGCGCGCTCGTACATCGTGCGCGGCAAGGGCAATCCCGAGAGCTTCGAGAGCTGCTCGCACGGTGCGGGCCGCGCGATGTCGCGCGCCGAGGCGAAGCGGCGCTTCACGGTGGAGGATCACGTCGCCGCCACCGCGGGCGTCGAGTGCCGCAAGGACGAGGACGTGATCGACGAGACGCCCGCCGCCTACAAGCCGATCGACGCGGTGATGGAAGCGCAGCGCGACCTCGTCGACGTGGTGCACGAGCTGAGCCAGGTGGTGTGCGTAAAGGGTTGATCCGAGGAATGAGTGGGCGCGCGGGAATCGCGCCGAACCGAGGCGAACCATGCTGACGATCGACGGATCACGAGGGGAAGGCGGAGGACAGATCCTTCGCAGCGCGCTCGCCTTGTCGCTGATCACGGGCACGGCGTTCCGCATCGAGAACGTGCGCGCGGGCCGCGAGCGGCCGGGGCTGCTGCGTCAACACCTCGCGGCGGTGCGCGCGGCGGCCGAAGTCGGGGGCGCCGAAGTGACGGGCGACGCGCTCGGCTCCAGCGAGCTGACGTTCCGCCCGGGCACCGTGCGCGGCGGCGAGTACCGCTTCGCGGTGGGAAGCGCAGGCAGCGCGTGCCTCGTCGTACAGACGGTGCTGTTCCCGTTGCTGCGCGCGAGCGATCCGTCCGTGCTCGCGCTCGAGGGCGGCACCCACAATCCCGCGGCGCCCACTTGGGACTACCTCGCGCGCGTCTTCTTCCCGCTGCTCGCGCGCATGGGAGCTCCGGTGGAGACGCATTTCGGGGGCCACGGCTTCTATCCGGCGGGCGGGGGACACTTCTCGGTGTCGCTCGCACCCGCGGCGCACCTGGCGCCGCTCGAGCTCGTCGTGCGGGGCGAGCAGCGCGCGATGCGCGCGCGCGCCCTCGTCGCGAACTTGCGCCCGGGCGTGGGCGAGCGCGAGCTCGCCGTGCTGCGCGCCAACTTGAGCGGGCTCGCGGACTCCGAGCTCGTCGAAGCGAAGGCTTCGCCGGGGCCTGGCAACGCCTTGAGCGTCGAGCTCGAGTACGCGCACGTGACGGAGGTACTGACCTCTTTCGGCGAGCGCGGCGTGCGCGCGGAGATCGTCGCGCAGCGCCTCGCGACGGACGTGCGGCGCTACCTGCTCTCCGACGCGCCCGTGGGCATCCACCTCGCGGACCAACTCTTGGTTCCGCTCGCGCTCGCAGGCGGCGGAGTGTTCCGCACCCTGCCGCTCACTCCGCACAGCGAAACGAACATCGACATCGTGCAGCGCTTCCTCCCGGTGGAGGTGCGCTGCCGCAAGGAGGAGACCGGCGCCGCCGTGCGCGTGGAGGTTCACGCGCGATGAAAGCGACGCCTCGACGAGGATCGCGAACGAGCTGTGCTGCTCGCGGAGCCGGCTCAGTATGTCGGCCTGGCGCGCCGAGGCTGAGAATCGCCTCTGCGCGTACCTGCGGCACAGCTCCCGCGCTCCATGGTAAGGCCGCGCAAGCGGCCGAACGGGTTCGAGTCCCGTCCCAACCGCAGGGCTGCAGTGCTCAACCCACTGTTCCCGCAATGAACGGAGCGCGAGGTCTTCCGGCAGCGCGCGCGTGCGAACGCAGAGGCGAGAGGCTCGGCTTTTCGCAGGCGCGATCGGCGCGGTGCGCCAGCGTGGTGGGAGTGAAGAAGGTGCGGGCGATGGCGTGGCCGAGCAGCGCGGTCAGCGAGGGAGCGGGCATGGCGCGGAAGCAATTGCGCGGGCGCGCAGGCGGCGCACGCCCCGATTCGGCGTTCTGAGGTGCACGGCGCCTCGCGGATCGGAACTGATGAAGTGCGACGCCACTGTGTGCGCTTCGCCGAGCTGGGGGAGCGCGAGTCCGCGGAATGATGTTGTTATGCAGTTCCCTAGTTTTGTCGCAGAATCCGCAGGTGCGGGGGGTACTCATTCGAGCGATGAACGACGAGGAATTTTCCGCTCTGCAAGCGCACGATTCCTCCGAACTCGCCGCCGCCGTCGATCCCCGAGGTCGACCAGCCAGACCGCGACGTAGAGGGACGCGAGATCACGAAGCTGCCCGGCGGCCCCCCCGTGCCCGATCGACCGAACGTGATCGCAGCGGTGTCCTGGCGGCTTGAAGTGAGCACGAGATCGACGCGATTCAAGGGACCGACGCCGTCCTCTTCCTCTACGCCTCCGAGCAGCGTGCTCACGAGTTCCCCCACCCACGCGCCGGTGCGATAGTCCGTCTTTCGCACGTGGCGGACAATCGTCTGTCCCGAAGACGAGCGCGCCGTGTAGGCGATGTGTGGCAACTCGAACTCGTCCACAACGAGGCCAACCTGGCCGTCGTCTGGTCCGCCCAGCGGGTAAGTCTCGACGACTTCGTCGAGGTCTCCGATGTCCGACGCGAAACTGGGATCCGCGTACGCGTACTTCAGCTTCGTCCCGGTCGCCCAGGCGAGATGAATCCGCGAGATGTCGTCGATGACGAGCCGAATCGACCTCGGCAAGTCTTCGCTACTGCAGGGCGACGTAGCGCATCCGATCTCGGCAACGATCGAAAAGGTATTGTAGGGCGGATCGACGCGCACGAACTGGATGGCACCGTTGGTCCGCATGTGGGCGATGTAGACTATGCCGGAGTCATTGATTGCGATCGACGAGTAATAACCGCCGCTAACTCCGACGATCTTCGTGCAGCTCCATCCCGGCGAGACCGCGCCGTCGCATGTGACGCTTCCTTCGAACGGCCCGCCCTTCCAGGCGAGCCACATCCTGTCTGTCGCCTCGTTGCGAAGGGCGATGAATGGATTGCCCGCGTGGATCACGATGTCGAGGTGAGACACAGGCGCACCAGCGAAGAGGAAATTTTCCGTCACCCATGTCGTGCCGCCATCCTTGGACTCGACATACCGTTCGTCGCCAAAGTTCGTGGTCGCAACGCCGATCACCTCACAAGGCGAATTGACAAAGATCGAGCAGGGAAGCGCTCCGGTCGCGACCGCGCTGAATCGGCCGTAGTCGTTGTCGCCAAAATACGTGGTGTCGTGTACCACGCTCCACGGCGGCGGTGGCGGCTGCGTCGTCCCCCCACCGGGCGGCGCCGCGCTCACTCGCGGCGCCGCCGCGAGTGCGAGCCCGCACGCACCGAGAATCCAGCGCGCAGCCCCGCGCGTAGTCGCTCGCAGCCACTTCACCGTTCGCATCGCTGCCTCCGTTCAGAGTTCCTGTCGAAGCCTATGCTTCGAGGGCGACATCGCCTGTGAAGTCTGCCACTCGCCGCGGAAATTTCGGCCGAGCGCGGCTCCCCTGCGGAGGCACTTGAGGAGTGCCGCTGGAATGTGGCCGGCGCGCGCGGAACGGTGGTCCGGAGCGGTTGGCAAGGAGCGCCCCGCTTGTCGAAGGGCGGTCCGGTCCCTTCCGCTGGGCCATCCCGGGACGACCTAGAGCAGTTCCATGGCACCCCGGGCAGGACTCGAACCTGCGACCACCTGCTTAGAAGGTGGATCGGGGCGGTGTACAGCGCAGTTCACCTAAGTGCACTGCTGGCAAAATTCCCGAGCAGTCTCAAGCGCTAGCGGAACGCTGTTGTTCACGGGCGTCCATCGCCGTCCATCGCGAATGCAGCACTCATGCAGCACTGTTCCGGCATGCGCTTCTTGGCTCGGCCGGTCCCCCAAGAGCAGCGGTTTAGCCGAATCGTCTGGCAGAAATGAACGGAATCGGGTGGAACGGACGTGAACAGCTTGCGTTCTCCGGGAGCTTGTTCTCGGCTTGTTTGAAGCGCTCGCGTTCTCCGGACCAGGTTGAGAGCTAGTTCTCGGCTTGTTGTTGGCTCCTCAGCCCTCGAGCTCCAGGCGCCTAGCCGCGCGCCGAGATGCGATCCGAGATTGAGAGAATCCTCACGCCCGCATCCTTCCACTCCGCAGGGAACGCGCTGCTCCAGAATGCCGCGAGATCCGATGGGTTCCTGATCTGATGTGGATCGATCTGAACCAAAAGCACGTACGCGTGAACGGAAGCAGTGTCCGCGAGCTGGCTCCACGGACTGGTCGTTTCGATCGGGACGAACGCGTCGCCGTCCTTGCGGAATAGACCCACGAACATCTCGCTCGCCCCGCCGTCACTCGTGGTGACGTCGCGCGCGACCAGGAGCAGATGGAAGAGGCCCTGATCTGACTGGCCCGCTGGCGCCGCGAAGTCCCGCCACTCCGTCAGCGGCGGCAGCCTCCCATCCGACTTCTGAATCACGACATGCTGACCTTGCCTCTGAATGCGGAGATCGGAGGGGTCGAGCGCCCCGTGCCACGGCTGCCCGCCGATTGCCGCGCTGCGAGCATCGGCAAGCGCCTGCACCCACTCCGCGGGTACGTAGTGGCTGAAGCGTGGCGCGCACTGTGCCGCGATGTGCGCGGGTACGATCGACGCATGCGTCACCTCGAGCGCTCCGCCGGCGAGATTCTCGGGCTCATCGCCACGCCAAGCGCCGACGCGCTCCCACTCCAGCGCTTCTTCGAACCCGTGCTCGGCTCTCTTCCGCGCACGGGTCGCACGCACGTAAAACGCCACCTCCCAACGAGCGGGTCGCGTCTCGCCCAGCGCGCTGGCGAAGGCCTCCTCGATTCGTTTCGCGACCACGCGGAGCGAGAGAAGCTGGAGTTCTGGCTTGTCTCGTTGGCTATCGAAATCGCGAGCGATCGTGCCGGCTGGAAGGTGGTGCAGCTTGACCTTGAAGCTGCCCTCCCGGTCCACCGCGAACTTCCACGTCAGCGCGCCAAAGTGAATCTCCCACACGCCGCTCGAGACGGACACGTCGTCGAGCGAAACGAAGCCCTCGCCCACATGCGCGAGATCGCCGCCGGCTAGCGCGGCATGCCGCGCTGGGTTCAGCGCGATTCGCGGATAGCGGTCCTTGCCGGGCCCCGACGTGCGGGGAGCCGGCACGTCGTAGTAGCCGTCCATCAGCTCCGGCAGCAGCACGCGGCGGAACGAGAGCTTTGCAAAGTCCCAAGGCGCGAGCGCGCTCGATGCGCGCACGACGAATGATGTCGCCGCGAAGAGCGGCTCGCGCGTGTCCGTATCGAAGGTGTGGCCGAGTGGCCCGAGGGTCGGCAACGAATCCAGGTTGTCGGCTGAAACACCAGAAACGATTGGATCGTGACCGAACTCGCTGCGCGTCTCCTGGCCAGCCGCGAGCTTCCTCGTGACGGGCTCGACGACGCATTCGAGCGTCTCCGCCATACCGCCGCGCAGACCCCACTGCTCGTTCAGGACCACCAACAAGTCGGCCGTGTTTGACGCTTTGCTCACGGCACGCGTTAGGGGAAGCGTAAGCTTGACGAGCGGCGGGTCGACGGGCTGCGTGCGCCGACCTGGCCGGAGCGCGCGGCGCCAAGCGGCCGGGAGGTTTGAGGGCGCGGCCAGCACGGCTTCTAACTCCGATTCGACCTCGAGGCCGGCGAGCCGGAACAACGCGGCGTTGCGATGGAGTGCGGTGACGCGCGCACGCACGTAGCGGGGCACATCGCGATCACGCGGCTGGCGCCACACCCGCACGGCGTTCTCGCGCACGCGCAGCGCGCGCTTGGGCTCGCGCACGCCGGTGTCAGGGTCGCGTTCGGCGAACCCCTCGCTGTCCCACAGAATCGCGTGCGTGAGTGGGTGCAACGACGGCGGATTCGTCAGCGCCTGTGCGTCGAGCGCGACCTGCGCGGTCGGAAATGGAGACTGCGGCCGACCGGGCAGGCGCCAGCCCTGCCAGCGCACCTCGAGCGCGCAGACGTTGTCGAGCCCGAGTGACGCCGCGTCCGTGGGGCCGTGCGCTGAGGCCCCGCGATCCCAGTACATCGCGATCTCGCCATCTGCCTCCGCGCGCAGCGCGATGCAGTCGGCCAGCTCACTAGATGAAGGCGTGTCCATCGTCGCGACTTCGATGCGCAGTCGGCTCGCGCCGAACACGCGCGCAGCACCGTGCTTGGGAAGCGCTGCGAACTCAGCCACGCGCTGATCGAAACGGACGAACGACGAGTCCGGAACGAGGGGCTCGAAAACGAGGTCGCCGATGTAGCCAGGAGGCACGGAGACGGTGAGGATTTTCGTAGCGCCGTCGTAGCGCAACGTCAGCTGCGTGCTTCGCCTCACGACGACCTTGATCGGCTCGAAGCCAGCGCGGCCGAGCTCTCGCAGCAAGTCTTCGTCACTCAGCCCGTCCTCTTGGAGGATCGGAGGGGGTTGGCGCTCGTCTGCTCGAGTCCACTCGAGATCCAGAGGCGGAACGGCCGCGCCACGGAGCGACCGCCAACTCACTCGTATGCTCGTGGCGGCAGGATCGTGCAGCGCGAATCCGTTCAGCTCTGCCTTATCGCCGCTGTCCGCCACGAGCATGCGCCGAAGCGTATCTGCGGCGTCGATGCGCTGAATCCACTTCCGCCAGGGCTCAGGGTTCGCGCTCTCGAAGCGATCCCTCGTGCACCAGCGGGCATACACCTCACGCGTGCAGTCGGGTGCGTGGACCTCGAAGGACTGCGCCTGCCAGTCGGCGGGAACCTTGTCCCCCGCGAGCAGCACAAGCAGCGGCGGTGCCGACTCCGCTGTGCGATCGGCGAGGCTAGCGCTCGGCTGCGAGTCGATCTCGCGCGCGGCCACGGGAATCTCGGGCGGCACGCGGAAGGGTGCGGGAATCTCGGATTTCTCGGCAGCGGGCTTCAGCCGAATGCGGACCGGGTTCACGCCGACGCGGCGCTTGTACTCGACGCGCCGGACGGCCGCGGCGTCTGGCTCCGGTTTATCGGTGGCGGCGAGGAAGACGTGCGGCGCGTCCGCACTCTCGCGAAGCGACGGAGGGAGGGCGCCGGACGCGGTGATTGCGAACGGCGCAGCTTCGTACTCAAGACCGAAGCCGAGGGCGGGCAGCCTCGCGGACCACCGCGTTGCGCGCGCGCGCGGAACGACTGACAGCAGCTGTTCAGACTCCGGCTCGGCGATCGGCGCTTCGGGCGCGAACGGCTCGACGCCGCGCTGGTCGAGCCAGCTGCGCTCGTCGACGCGCAACGTGACCTGCCGCATGCCATGCGTCGCCGCGACCACGTTGGCGCCGAGCACGAGGACTTCTTCGCCGGAGCCGTCAGCGAGTCGGTTGTGATTGTCGTCCTTCCAACAGTGCAGCACCGCGGTGCCTTGATGCGGCGCTGACCAGTCAGCTCCAACGCGACGGATCAGCGCGCTGTAGCCGCGCAGCTGCCCGTTCACGTCCTCATCGTTCCCTTGCGCGTCGCCGTCGTCCGAGAGTGTGTCGAGCTGCAGCACGAGCGGAGACGGATGCGTCTCGAGCTGCGGTGTCTCGGCATTCGCTTCCGCGATCCCCAGCGCCACTACGAGATCGAGCGCCGCGCGCTCGAGCGCAGGATCGAGCCACGGCGGGCGCGCCGCGCTGGGCATCGTGGGCCGCGCCACGCTGGTCGCGTTCCAGCGCAGATCCGCCTGCGTCTTCAGCGCAGCCGTCGCCCTTGATAGGTAGGGGGCGGGATCGTCCTTGGTCGGCGCTCGCCACCTGGAGAATCGCGCCACCAAGTCGAGCGCAGCGCTCTTGCGGTTCGCCGCGATCCAGTCGCCCTCGGCGAGGGAGGCCTTCAGCGACGGCCCCACGTCGCGCTCCGCCCAATCCGCGAGAAACGCTCGCGCGTCCGCCCTCAGCGACTCGGGCGCCTGATCGGCCGCGCGCCGCCAAAGACCGAGTAGCAGTGCGAACTGCGACTCGGGCGCCGTGGCAGCGCGGTGAATGGCCTCGAATCGCTCGAGCCGGGCGCTCGGCTCCTCGGCCGAAAGCACGGTGTTCATGTCGCTCACGCTTGGCAGCAGCGTCGCGAGCCCGGGAACGAACGCACGCAGCGACTCGATCCAGCGGACGGCGCCGGCGTCGTCCACAAACCGTGAGTCGTCGTGGATCAACGCGGTCAGCAACGCGAGCCGCTGCCGCTCGTCATCATCATTCGATGCGCCGCTGCCGTCCTCGAGTAGAGACCACAGGTCCGGCCTAGCATCTACCGCCCAACTTTCCGAGACCAGCTGGACTGCGGCGGGTGCGTCGACCGCGGTTCCGGGCCGCCCGATGCGGTGCCAGTAGTGGGCTGCGCCGGCAGCGGGGTCCGCCATGAGCGTGTAGCCAACGAGGTCGCGCAGCGATGCACACAACATCCTCAGCGCGACTTCGTCGACAAGATGACCGTCGCCGTTGTCGAGCGCGATTCTCAACGCTTCGAGAATTCGCTCCGAGAAATCCGCAGCCGACGCGAGAGCACTCGGCAGCTTCTGCTGCCAGTCGTTCGCGCCGAACGCAGTCGCCGCCTCGCCAGACGCGGCTCCCGCAAGCCACAGGCTGGTGAAGGGGTCCACGAACGAAGTGTCTGCTCGCGGACCGGGCGTGAGGAGCTTGCCCAGGACGAAGCCCGAGCTCTCGCATGCGAACACGACTGGGGAAGGTGCGTGCTGGCTGTAGGCGAAGCTGAGCGGGTGCGAAGGGTCTGCCGGCGGCAGAACGTCCTCGGGGAGAGCGAACGAGGTGGCTCCCACTGTGAATGTCGCTACCGCATAGACGCGCTCCGCGGGCGCGAAGCCAGCTTGCGCGAACGCGTCCTTCTTGGCGCGCAGCAAGAGTGCCGCGTCTAGCGCGCGATGAGGAATCGGAGCCGGCCACTGAGCCGCCTGCGACATCAGCGCCGGAAACGTGAGGCCGACCAAGCGACGATCCGCGACCTCGTCGCTCGCAGTCGGGAGTCGCATCCCAGCGAGGGCCGCTTCCGGCGTGGCTGAACGTAGCGGCCCGTTCATCAAGGCAAGCAGTATCGCGCGCCGCACGGAGTACACCGAATCGCCGTAGAGTGCGCTTTCGCTCGTGCCCAACAGACGGGGGTCGTCCGCGTTCGTTGGCTGGGCTGCGAAGACGAGCTTCGGCGACAGCTTCCCGCCGCTCACCTGCGTCAACGCGATCTCGACGCCCGACCAACTCCAACTCGCGAACCCGGAAAGGAATCCCCAAGGAAACAGCTCCGGAAGGTGCGCCTGAAACGCCTGCTCGATTTTCGTCCAGCGCACATCTGTCGGTGAATCGGGGATCCCATTCGTGAGATCGCCCCGGAGAGCACGAATTCTGTCCAGTAGCGCGCGCTCGTCCGTTTGATCCTCGCGAGTCGCCGAGATCGCCGGCAACAGCGAGAGGCCGAACGTGAGGGAGTCCGACCCTCTCTCCTCCGGTACCGGCGTCAGCTCGAGTCGCAGCGTGAACAAGCTCATGGCTACTCCACCGCCGCCGCGCGCTTTTCCGCGGCCCTCAGCGCCAGTACAGCGTTGTCGTTCGGCGCTGCGACCGCGGTCTTCGCGCCACTCCCCGCGAGCCGGTATTTCACCTGCTTCTTCACGGTCACCTTGAAGAATCGGCTAATGCGCACCTTGATGCACAGCGTTCCGGTGCCCGTGAGCCTGCCTGCCTGATAGACGGCGAGCAGCATCAGGACGAGCGAAACGTGCACGAAGCCGAGCACGACGACATGGCCGCGCAGCAGCAACATGATGCCGATCGCGAGCGAAGTCGGACGGTCGCCCTGCTTGTGCAGCTCGACGAAGATCCCGAACTGCAGGTAGATGCCGCCGCGAATCGGCCCCAGTGCGAGCTCCGCGCCTGCGCCGGCGACGACGCCAATGCTGAGATCCGTCGAGAGCGTGTCGCGCGAGGGGATGTAACGCGCGCGCGTCTCAAGCCAGCCGCCACCGCCGAGGAATGCGATCGTCAGCGTGAACGGCTCGCTGCGGCGGCCGAGGTTGAAGGCGAGCGTGATGCCGAAGTCGCGCGTGAACGGGTCGATCCCGACCTCGAGCGCCGCGCCGAGCTGCAGGCCCGTGATCGAGAAAGCGCCGCCCGTGATGGGCGGAAGCGGAAGGTCGAGCGTGCAGCGCACGCCGATCGGGAGCCCGTTCCACTCCATCAGCTCGAGCGTGAAGCCGCTGTTCTCGTCGCCCGACAGCGTCTTGTATTTCTTGATCAGATCCGCGAGCCACTTCAGCGCGCGGTCGAGTACGACGCGGTCCGCTCGGATGTCGAAGTCGAGCCGGCCGGCATCGTCGAAGCGCAGCCGCGTCTCGGCGAACGTGACGATCGGTGCTCCGCCGACGCGAACGCGCCAATCGCCGACGATGCTGCCCTCGGCGCGCTTGCGGAGGCCCTTGCCCGGCGCCGCGATCAACTCGCTGTGCGCTTCGAAGCGTGCCCCGAGCAGATCGAGCGCGAGCGGGCCCAGCGAGAACACCTTCGTCGCGCCCGCGAGCGGCACGTCGACACGCGCGCGTAGCCAAGCGGTCTGATTCGCCTTGTCGATGCCGTGGTTGACCTTGACCTGATCGTTCGCGACCGCGGGCAGCTTCACGCCCTTGAACAGCGCCGAGTTACGGAGACCGGCAAAGTCGGGAAGCACCGTGCCGAGGTCGAAGTTCTGCAGGCTGGCGGGGACGATGCGGTCGAGCAGCGATTGCGTGGGGACGCGCAGCCCGAACGCCTTCAGGTCGTCGCCCACGCGATCGACGAGCGCAGCCATCGGCGAGGTGCGCACCGCGGCCGCGTAATCGTCGAAGAAATACGCGATGCGATTGCGGTTGAACTTCAGCTGCGGGAGCAGCGGCCCTTCGCCCACCGCGCGCACGAGCCGCAGCGTCGATGACGGATCACGGAAGGTCGGGCTCTTGCCCAGATCCGCGAGCGCGGAACGAACCTGCGACTGCGCTTGCTCCGCTGCTTCCAGAGCCGGCCCGAGCGCCGCCTCGATCTGCGCGCGCGCCTTGGCCACGCCCTGCGCGCCGTCTTCAACGATCTCGCGAATTCCTTTGGACAGCCCTTGCGCGTTCGCCTCGAGACCCTTCAGTCCCTCTTCGAGTTTCGCCTGAGTCGTCTTCGCCCATGCGAATGCACCGTCCCCACAGAAGTGCGCGCGCAAGGGAGCCAGGCCTTGTTGCGAGGCGGCCGCAAGAGCCTTCGCTGCGAGCGCGTCGACCTCGGCGAATGCGGAGTCCAGCGCGGCCTTCACCACGTGCCGGGGCGTCTGACCCGCTTGGATCGCGTCCTCGAGAATTCCGTGAACGGTGCTCGCCCAGCCGTCGAGCTCCGCAGGAGCGATCGCACCCGCAGTGATCGCGAGCGATTCGTGCGCATCGCGCAGCAACTGCACGGGGCCCGCGAGACCCGCCGGCTCGTCGGCTTCCGGGTCGCCGAAGACCGCGGCTCGGAACTCCTCGACCCCGTCGGAGAGATCTTCAATCCAATACGGGCCCTCGCCGACTTCTCGGATGAGACTCGCAGCCTTCTCACCGACCGCATCGGCGAATCCACCGCTCGTGAGGCTTCGGAGAAGCGCCGCGCGCGCTTTCTCCACCACCGCCTGCGCTGGGGCGGGCAATCGGCTCGGCAGCGTCTCCAGAAAGCGCGTAACACCGGCTGCGACGGACTCCGCGAGGTCGGTCAATAGGGCGACCGCGAGATCCTGACGGATCAGGCCGCTCGTGATTGGCGCCGAGATCGCATCGAACTCCGCGAGCGAGTCCTCGTACCGGCGCTCCGCTCGATCTGCGACGGCGCCGACCGCTTCGATCGCGTCCTCGATGCCCACGCGCAGCGGCGTGATCAGCACATTCAGCTGCGAGGTCCAGTCTCCGATGCGCTCGCGCAGCACCGCCTCGGATATCTGATCTCCGTAGCGCCCGAACTCGGCGTCGATCGTTTGCTTCCACTCACGGAGTAGACGCTGCTTCTGCCCGACCTGCGCGGTAATCGAGGCTTCGGCGTGATCGAAGAGCCGGTCGCACGGATTCCATGCTGCGAGGTCGGCGCCGGCGCTGCTCACCAGATTCCGCGCGTCGCGCAGCGGAGCCGCGATCTTCTCCACGCGCTTCGCGACGCGCTCGGCCTCGCGCGCGAGCCGCTGCTTCGCTTGCGCGTCGAAGCTCGCCGCATCGGCCATCGCACCCGCGAGCGAGCTCCGTGCGCGCTCTAGGGTCTGGCGCACCTCGGCGACCGCCTCGAGGCCACTCGCGAGCGGGCTCGAGGATGCCGGCCGTGCGTCACCGCGCATCATCGAGACCGCGAAGAGCCGGGCGCTCATCGGCTCAGCGCTGCGCTCCGCTACGAGGTTCGAGGCATGCGCAGGCTCGCTGAGCGGCCAGCTGAAGCGCTCGAAGCCCGGCTCGTCGACGAGGGCGTCGGGCAGTAGGGCGTCGGGCGCCGCGGCGTCGATCGGATCTTCGCGCTCTGGCTGCGGCGGTGGCTCGTCCGCGAAGTCGACGCCGGCCACGGCTGGCCAGGCGTCAGACCGATCGTCGAGGCTGGGATCGGTCGCGGAGTAGAAGTAGAGCCGCTCGGGCCGCTCGATCGGTGTGCCGACCTGCTCGCTCACGCCCTGCTTGTCGCCCGCCGTGACAACTTGCACCTGCGGCTTCGGATAGATGCGCGGGTCCGCATCTTCGCGCCAGAGAGGAATCTCGAAGCCGCCCGGAACGTCGCGACCCCAAGCGCCATCGACGGGAATGCGCACGCTCGTGAACTGCGCGCGTTCGACGCAGCCACGCGGAAGTGTGGCGTTGCCGAAGTCGGGATAGCTGCGCGTCGGCTGCAGCAGCTCGACGTACTCCGCGACCTTCCGGACGATGGGCCGGCCGCGAAGCGTATGCTGCGAAGACTCGAACTGCTCCGAAGGCAGCGTCGTGCGCTCGTACACGATCACGTGCTTCGCGCGGTGCCAAAGCACGCCGATGCGGCCCACGCGCTCCACGGTCATGCGGCTCAAACGACCCATCAGGGTGGTGGACGTGATCAGCGTGCGGTTGTTGTCGAAGCCCGCGCGCTGCTCGCCCCAGCCGCCGAGCGAGCTCAGGTAGAGGCGCGAGACGCGCCCGCTCGAGCTGACGCCCTTCACCGTGTCGAGAACGTTCCTGCTCTCGAATGGCCACGTGACGCCGCCCTGCAGCAGGTCGGGCGTGCTGCTCGGGTTGATCGGATCCGCGAGATTCGCGCCTTTGCGCCGCCTGAATGAGACGCCCTTCGTGAGCACGAGGTCCGTCGTAGCGACGCCGCGTTCGCGCTCTTCGCGCGTGAGCAGCCGGCCCGGTGCGTACAGCTCGAGCACCGCGAGACGGCTCCGATACGCACCGCGCAGCTCGTCCCAGAGAGCGGCGTAATCGTCGAGCACGCGATCGGCAGCGGTCTTCCCGCCGGCGGAGCGCCGCGAGGTCTCGATTGAATCTGCGAGTGCGCCGAGCCGCGCGCCGATCTCGGCGAGGTGCAGGGCTTCCTCCGCTCCGTCCGAGGAGAGGCTTCCGTTCAAGCCGTACACGAGCTCGAAATCGAGCGTGTCGACACGGGCGCCGGGCGCGCGCTGCCCCGGGTAACCGAGCACCCGCTGCAGGTTCCACGGCGCTTCGGCAAAGCGCTGCTGGAAGTAGGAGGAACGAAGCTTCGCGGTAGCGACCGAGCCAAAGCGGTAGTCGATCGGCTCATCCGCGGCGATCGAGCTGCTTGCCTCCGTGTTCTTCTCCATCGCTTCGCCGATCGCCTGCGGAGGCAGCGTCAAGTGGAACGGGCGCCCTGCCGCGGCAAGCTCCCAGCGGTTGCCTTCCAACTCCGACAGCGACCAGTTACCGACCTCATCGAAGTCGGCATCCGCCTCGGCAATCGGCAGGTCGGGCGTCACCTGAGCCACCAAGAATGGCTCGCGGTTCAGGTAGACGAGTGGCTCGGGTTTCGCCGCAATGGGTTGCGCCGCCGCGGCTCGCTTGAGGGTGAGTCGCAGGGAGCGGTCTCGTTCCGGCTTCGCTTCCTCCAGAGCGTCGAGAACCAGAGGCAGTTGATTCGCGCCTTCTACCGGTGCGAACACCAGGGCTTCGCTGCGAGCTTCGGAGCGATCTGCCCGCTGGGAGTCCGGCACTGCGTCTTCGCCGCCGGCGACGACCCGCAACACAGGGAACGCGGTGTGCGCAGAGGTCGCCGTGATCTGAACCGGAAGCTCAGGAACGCGGAGTGCGAATCCCTCTACCCAGAGTTTGAACGTTGCTTCCGCATCCAGGCGGGGAGACAGCTGGATGTCGAGCGCACCGATTCGAAGCCAGGAATCCCGAGAGCCGTCTACGGCGGGCGACGCAACCAATTCCAGGAGTGCCGCCGTCCGCTTGTAGCGCGGCACGCTCGTCACCACGGCGCCGACCTCGTGGACCCGATCCTCCATGTCGCGATCGTGGAGCCCGACGAATCGCAACGAAGCCTTCACCGCGCGACGTAGCGAGAGGCTGTGAACTGGCGGTGCCTTCTCCCAAGCCGTGGGATCGACGATCATGCGCAGCATGCCCGGCTGCGGCAGCTCCTCTGCCTCTTGCCCCGTCAACGTGGAATCTGCCGGCGGCGCGAGCTGAGGAATCACGCTCAGATCCGACGCGCCAGATGCGAGTGCGAGTCCGCCGGCGTGCCCGCTCACGACGTAGTTCCACAAGCTGAACGCAAAACCCGTCGCGAGACCTGTGACGGTCAAGAGCCACGGAAGGTCGGCAGCGCTCCTCCCCGACACGGACTGGCAGGGATCGAGGTCCTCCAAGAACTGAGTCCACAGGATTCGCGGGTCGTCCGCGGACTTGACCTCCTGTCTTCCGACTGGCGTCTCTATCTCTTCGAGGGAGGCCAGTCCGACGCGCCACCCCATGCAGAATCGGCCGGGCTCCTCGGACTCCCACAACCTGAAGCGAACCCCTTTGTTCCCGTACTTGACCTTGCATTGCGGCGGAGAGATGGGTTTGCGGTTCTTCGCCCCCTCAGAAAAAACGATTTCACGCTCGCCGCTGAGGCGCTCCCGCCACCACTCGAGATTCTTCGGAGCTTCGGGCGGATTGGGCGGTGCCGGAGGCGTCTCGTCAGGACCTCGTCGGATCGAGGCAAACAGCAGGTCTCGCCCGTCATACAAGGCCTGCCCTGACAGCTCGAAGGCGATCTCGTTCGTTCGCGCTGCGACCCCGTCTCGTTCCCAGATCCAGCAAACGATCGGCGCGTCGACAGTGAGCTTTCCGCTCTTCAGGTCGATGCTCGCCGGCTTCGCGCGGGGAGAGTCAATCGCGAGGCAAGTTTCGAGCTTTCTGCAGTCCTTCTCGGGCTTTCGGAAGAACTCCACGCGGAGGACTTTCTTCTGTAGCTTGCTAGACCCGATGGCGAGGTCGTCCTCCGTGAAATCCACCACCGCGCCGGAAGCGAGAAACGCGCGAACGACCACACTCATGGCGGCGGTCCCTCGCCGGGCTCCGGCGGCGGAGCCGGCGGGTCGGGGACGAACTCCTGTCCCTCCGGTTTGGTCGAGTCGAAGAACTTCCCGAACGCCGCTGACCCGTCGATTTGACCTTTGAGGTGGTCGGCTCGGTAGTGGCCTTTGGCGGGCTTCGGTCGCTTCCGCTTCTCCGCGTACCTGTCCTCAGTCTTCTTCTTCAACTCGTACAGCTTCGACAGCTTCTCTTCGGGCTTCGGATCGAGCATTGCCTCGCGAATCTCCGAGAGCGAAATGCCCGCAACCCCGTGGTTGAGGATGTCGAAGACCCAGGCGAACACGCGGTCCGAGGCCCCGTGGATCTCGGCCGGCTCCACAATTCTCGCCTTGCCTTTGACCTTCTCGAAGATGCCCTTGCGAGCCTGCGCAACAGCGAGTGCGACTTGTTCTGCCTTCAGTTCGGGGAAGAAGCGCGCCCAGTAGACGAGCCGCGCGCCGAACTCCGCCTCTCGCCGCGTGACGACCAGATCGTCTGGCTTGATGTGTCGGCGCAGCGCGACGTTCTCTTTGTCCGTCTCGCTCGTGAGAGCAACTGCTTCTGCGAGCAGCTCGCCCGCGCGCTCCGCGAAACCCGGTAAGAAAACAGCGGCATTCGCTGCGTGATTGCGGATGAGGTTAACGAGCAGCGTGTGGAGGTTGGCGGCGTGCGTGTGACCGCCGAACTGCACGAACCCGAATGAGAAGCTCGCGTTGTCGTACGTGTTGAGGGCCGCGAAGGAGCCCAGCCCTTCCGCCGTTGCCGTCGGCCCGATGATGTGAGCCCAGTGCCCAAGGCTTCCGACGTACACGCTCGGGTCATAGTGCTCCGGCGCGCCATCACCTGTGAGGAAGAGCCCCAAGAAGTGCTTCCGCGTCGTCTCGCCCTTGGGCACGTAACTCCAGGGTTGCCGCTTCCCGACGACGAACCACTCACTCGTCTTGGCGCCAGCGAACCTGGCGACGACTGGATGACCCGAGACTCGTTCGGGATCGTGTCGGAACTCGATGCGGCTCCCTGTCGGGATGATCGGAGTGTGTACCTCCACGGTCAGCGTCTCGGACGGCGAGCTCACCCCCTTGCCGAGCGCGGTTAGCGTCGCGCTTCCGGGCGGCGCCGGAATCGTCCAGCTGACATCCGTGCCTCGCTGGCCGAGGGTGAACGAACGGGCGACGCCGTTCTCACTCCACGTGAGGAGCCATTTGATCCTCGCTTGATCCGCGGCGTTGAAGCCCTCCGTGGCGACCGTAAACCGCGGCGCACTCCCGGAACGAATCGTGAGCGTCTCCGGGGCCTCGATCTTCTTCAGCCTGGCGCGCGACCACAGCGATGCGAGGGCGCTGCCCGCGAGGTTCACGGTGGTCCGTTTGGCGCGGCCGATGCCTTGGATCCGGTGAGGTTCAGGACCTTGCGTTCCGTCCGTGTACGTCCAGAAGCGCCAGCGCTTCCAGCCGGTCGGAAGCAGAGCGGCCGGGTCGCCCCCGACCTGATCGATCCACAGGAAACACTTCCTGAGTTCTGGATCGACAAGTTTGTCGATCAGTTTCCGGAGAGTTCCGTCGCTGATCAAGATCGGTGGTCTTGTGAGCCTTGTCTGAACGCGCCCGACGAATTGCCGGACCTGTTCGAGGGTGATCGATGTCCCCTTGATCAGGAGTGCGGCGCCCATCGAATCGTCGAGCGCCGCTTGCTCTAGAAAGTGATCTGCTTGCGCGGCCCCGTCCGCGTTCTCACCGACGTGAAAGGCGCCCCAGAGAACATGCCCCGTCGTCGCTTGCTTGCGGGCCGTGTACTTCGTGTCGAGCGGACCTGAAGTTCCCGCGGTCGCGCGGTGCATCACCGCGCGAATCCCGGCGTCCCGCGCGGCTTTGAAGTCCCACGCTCTCTCGTCCTCAGAGGTGAGGAGAACAGCAGCGTTGGCACCGCCGACTGAATTTTTGGTAGTCGCCTTCGCCACCGCGCTCCTTTACTAGCCTGCAGGGCTATCCTCGTCGGTATTGAACCTCGGCCGCAGCACGATCGGCTGTGAACGATTTCACTACGACGGGTGCGCTCCCGGCGTTGCGAGCCGGATGCCCGGGAGCCCGCCGGTGATCAGCCCGACGCGCTCCGCCCAGATTGCGTCGGAGGTAGGCGGACCACAAGGAAAGGTGCGCTGCGGAGCGCGCGGCGCTGGGTGGCGTGTCAGGTCGGGGGGCGCCGAGAACGTGGCACGGATGTCGTCGGACTTCTGTCCAACAGTCGGCCCGACCGCCTGCACTGTCCGCGGCCGCTCCTCTCTCGACGGAAGTCCTAGTCCGCCGGATCTGAGCCCGCCGCCTTGACAGCATCGCTCAGTCAACAGGCTGGACGGCGAAGGCCGGGCCCTTGACTGTGTCCGCCTTCCCCTCTTGCGTCAGGACTGGCCGATAGATCCCCGCAAATTCCAGCGGGCCGGCCTTAAGCGTGACGTAGGTGAACGCCGTGCCAATCAGTTCGATCGGCGCTGCCCTGAGGCCCGTGAAGGCGGTGAACGCCAGCGGTTCCGTCGGCTCACCGGAGGCGGGCACAACGGCTCGCTCGAACCTCAGCTCCCCTTTGAACCGATCGACCTGGGGAACAAACTCGAGTTGCACGTGGATCTCATCCTCGGTGGACACCGCTAGGTCGCGCACTGCGAGCGTTACGTGTGCCGTCAGTTCATCCGCGGCGAAGAGCGTCTCCGCGCCAAACAGGCGCGCGAGCGTCTGCCTAGCCGGCTGCGTCTGGATCAGCGACACGTGAGACTTCCCGACGAACTCCGATTGGGTGGCGACATCCATCGCTCCAGGCAGCGAGACCGTGCCGTCGCCGGAATCCTCCAGCTCGATCCGCTGCAGCGTCGTGCCATCCCAGAGCAGCCGGACCAGCGTCTCCTGACGGGACCCGACGATGAAGAAGTAGCGGACGTGCTTCGGCCGATTGCCGGTCAATGCCGCACGGAATGTGTTCCACGCCGTGAGGCCGGCAGCGGTGAGGCCGAACTTCTTGACGATCGGGGGATCGTCCGCCGAGTAGTCCATGTATGGCGACTTCGAGTCGAGGGACCAGATGAACGAGTGCGTCCTCGCCGGGAACAGCTGGTAGAGGGACACGTATCGCGTGTCGTTGGCGAGGGTCCTGGTCTGCTCCACCGACAGGAACGTCGTCTTGTCCAACCCGGCGGCGGCGGCATACGCCGCGACCGCGCCATTGTGCGGCGTGCCGAGCGTGGCGAGCAGCGATATGTGCGGGAGGGCAGGCCGGTCCGTGAACGCACCTGACTCGAGGTAGCAGCGTGCCACCAGGCCACCCATGCTGTGACACACGAGCTTGATGTCGGCGTCGGGGATCGCGGCGAGGATGTTGTCAAGCAGATCGGCGAGCAGCTTTGCGGTGATCGTTAGATCGACGCGCCAGTCGTACGGGAAAACATAGAGCGTCTTGGTTTTGCCCGGATCGGGGTTCTCACGAAAGAGCCGTTGACCGTCGCGCGTGATGGCCTGGAAGGCTTCGAGCCAGTTGCGGTAGATCCCGATGAATCCGCCGGCGGCCGTGCGCACGATGTCGCGGGGTGTCAGGCCCGGCCTCAGCAGCTGCTCGAATCGTGCGTCGCTAAATCCCTTGATCGCTTCCCAGGTCGTGCCCGGCCAGACCCTGTTGGCGCCGTCCCACAGCTCGGAACCGAGGGTTCCCGGAATGAAGACCAGGATCTCTGTGCCCATGAGATTCTCACTTGCCGCGCTTGGGGGTCTTCTTACTGGCCTGCGTCTCTGGGGCCGACCGCTTCTTCGTCGCTGGTTTCGGGAGGGATGCGGCCAAGGTCTTGAGGAGGTTCTTGAACGACACCGTCGACGCCGTCGTTGCGCCGAGCTTCCTCTGCGCCGGCATCTTCGAGGTCCGGGCCAGCACTCTGCGCTGCCGCCGCATCTGTGCTCGAGTGGTGCTGCCCGTGTATTCCGTCAGCACTCTAAGGATCTTCTCTGTCGGCTCGAGAATCAACGGCGGGATCTTCGTGCGATTCCCAGCGTCAATTTGCGGCGTGCGTATGAGCCTGACGATGTCGTGGCGGTTCTCGCAGAAGTCGAAGATGGTGCCCGGTGTGGGTTCGAGATTCGGCACCAGCGACTGGATCACCATGGACAACGCCGTTCCGGCGACGGCCGATTCGAACGGCCGGTCGGCTTCGGCGGCGTACTCCCGCAAGTCGAGCGTCGAAAGCAGGACCATGCGCTCATGCGTAGTGGCGAAGAGGTTGTACCACGCATCCGCCGGATCGCTCTCGTCGGCGATCATCGACCTGACGACAATGACCAGCCACTCGATTGGAAGCGCTTCGAGGACCGGCTGCGCGGCCGCGAAGATTGGGCTCGCGCAGACGTTCACCGCGGCCTCTGCGATTGACATCGATCCACCGGTTCGCCGGTTCCATTCGACGGCCACGTGATCACCCGGCGTAGTTAGGCCGATCTGAAACGCCGCCTCGACGCAATAGAACGAGAAGTAACTCTGCGCATCTTCGATCGCATCGAGCAAATGCGGCAGCGACCCCGCGCTGGCGTTGAGGTCCCAGATGCCGATGCGCGCCGGGCGCTTGGGACCCGCGGCGACGGCCGCCGTCGCTGGGGCGCTCTTGCGATACACGAGCACGCGTTCAGGATTCCAGTTCATCAACGGTCCTAAGTGAACAACTGACCTGCGCCGAGGCGGCGGTAAAGCACCGGGATGCCCCACTCGATCGCCGCGCTGTCCACGTTGTCCAGCTCGGTCGCGACCGCACACCGCCCCGCGGCGACCGCGATGTCGATCGACCCCGACTTCGGGAGCTCGAGATAGAGGCCCTCGCAGAACGCGGCGACCGTGCGCTTGTCGATCACTGTCTGACTGGCGATGACGGCCGGCACGGCGTTGCGCACGAGCTGTTCGGCGAACGTACCGATGCTGGCGTCAACTGGGTCGACCGTGGCCTGATTCGCGGCATCGCAGGCGCTGAGGATGACCAGGCGGCAGGACTGCCCCTGCTGGAGCGCCGCCTGGAACGCGGCCGCGGTCATCAGGGTCGGATCGTTCTTCTTGCTGTTGATCAACGCTAGGCCGCGATCAGTGCCGTGTCCAACGAAGTGCACGACGTGCGGATCGTCGTTGCCGATCCAGTGATCGACGCTCCTGCGCGTCGCCGCCTCGACGATGCGAATGAAGGTCCTCGTCTGCGGCGTCTGGTCGTCGCCGATGATCTCGGTCGCGGGAAGCGCGAGCCGAAACGCGCGGATCAGCCCGTCGCGCACGTCGTTCCAGGGGATGGCGTTGAGACTGAGCGGGCTGGCGCTCAGCAGCAGGATGCGCAGCTCGCCTCTCGGAATCGGCGCCAGCTGGACTGCGCGTGCCTGCGGAACGAGTCGAACAACCGACGTCGCCATCTGCGGACCGTCCTGTCCGCTTGGCCAGGCCACGTATTCCCACGGGATCGCCTTGAGCTGGGGACTTGTCGCCAGGATCTTCGTAATCAGCGGCACGGCGGCGGCGGCGCTGGCGTTGGTCCATGTCGCGCCGACATCGTCGCTGAAGAGCGCCTTGCCCATTGCCTGACCGAAGCGGCGCAGATCGTCCGAGCTCATCCGCGGCGCGCCGTTCATCATCTGGATAATCTGATCGCGCGCAACGAGCAGCGACTCTATCGCCGCCGGCGGTATCAACGACACGCCGGTGCCTACGTCGGCCATCGCCACCGCCGTGGCGGGCGCGCCGGCGACCGACGCAGTCAGGATCAGGCTGATCTCGGCCATTCGAAACCATATCTTACACCGCGGCAGCGCGGGTCATGTTATTCACACTTTCGGGCATCCTTCGCCCAGCGCACTCGCCGGACGTGACGTCGTCAGCGTGGAGTTTGGGCCCAGAGGAACCAGGAAGGGAAATCAATGCCCAGCGAGTCCTCGGAAGAAAAATTGATTGCGGCGGTGACAAATCTGTTCAGAACGCTCTTCGAACAGCAAGAACGATTTCTAGTAACCAACCAGTCCCTTCGGATGCTGATCGACATGTACGAGCCAGATCTCATGACAGCTGCTCGGAAAGGGGCGGGCCTCAAACTTTTGAAGCAATGGACGGAAGAAGCCCCAGCATTTCGGCAGGCCTGGCTTCGATCGAACTTCGCCGAGTCGGTGACATTCCACGGCTCGTCGCGCAAGACGCTCACAGAATCGTCCGTGTCAGACGCGCGCGCCAAATGTGCCGAGCGAAAGAGGCGCGCGAGGTCTCGCCCGCGGACGAAGGGCACATTGGGGTAGCGATTCACAATCGCTCACGCGTCCCTGTGGTGCCTTGCAGCGCCGGCCGGGGCGATGATCTTCGCGCCCGCAGGTGTGAGCCAGGCCGCTCACATCGGAGGAGTACGCGGCTCGCCTTCATTGTCCGATGCGGAGCGCGATCGCGTGCAAGCGCTGGTACATGGGATCGTTCGCGATCCGATCGTCCGCGGCGACAATCTGACTCAAGAGCGGACGGAGTTCCACCTGCCAACTCGCCGGGTCCTCGGGCACGAGCGAATTGATGAGAAGAAGGCACTCTCTCGGCGCCGTCGCGGCCACTTGTCTCCTTGAGATCTCACTGAGCGCGAAGCCCGGCTGTGTGCTCGGGCCGATGAGTTCCGCGACGAGAGCGGCAGCTTCGGGGAACGCGTCGCCTGTTCGCGCCGCCGCCACGGCGAGACGCGATGAGGATCCCGAACCTCGGTGACTCGATTCCCTCGGCCACGCCTCCGCAAGCCAGGGGTGGATGCGGCTTCGCCACAACTGCGCCGACTGTTCGCCTGCGCCTTCCAGAGCCCGGTCGAGCCACCCCGCGGCGGCCTCACGTCCGGCGTTGCCGAGCTTTCGGAGGCAATCCGCCGCCTCGCTCGCCGTGAGGAACCCCTCCCCCTCGATCGAGACCGCCGCGACGGCACCACCGAGTGTCCGCGAACGTTCCCCGAGTTCGCCTAGGTGATCGAACGTCTGGAGGAAGTACCGCTTGAGGTCGCTCCAGAGCGGTTGTCCCAGCCACGGAGACCAGAGGAACCCTTGCCAAGCGCCGCGCGCCTCCGTCGGATCGCCCCAATCCAAGAGCGGCACGACACGCGCACTCGCCCACACGCGATCGATGTCGAAGAGCCACGCAAGTCGCGACGCGATGATCACTCGTCCGAGGCTCGCTGGCGTTCCCGGTTCGTCGAGGATCCGCTCGAGCCGCATCTTGATGTCCGACGGAATCTCGCTCTGCCTGGCGGGGCTACCCGCCCGAAGGATCTCGAGCAATCCCTCTGCGAGGACACCAACTGGATGATTGATCGCCGCCGTGACGAGCGATCCGGCGTCCATCGATTGGACTCGGAGTGTCGATGAGAACACGAGGTCCCAGAGAGCGAGGACCGAGGATCGCCTAGAACCCGGGACATCCTTGGAGAGCGTTCGCGTGGAGTCGGCTAACGCGCGGGCCACGCGGTGGTCGGGCAAGAGTTCCGGCGGCACCCTCAGCAGGAACGCAGTGGATTCTTCCGCGGCCGCTCGGTCAGACACCTCGCTGCGAAACGCGGCGATCCCGTGCGACCAGACCTCAGGATCGAGTCGCCTCGCTGCGCCGAGCCGATCGAGGATCTTGATCCCGCGACGGCGGGCGAGCCGAACTGCCCCCGTCCACGCATCGAGCAGCCCCTCGCGGTTCGGCTCGTGCTCTGTCAGGACGCGAATCAACTCGTCGTCGGCAAGAGCCAGCAGTTGATCGGCCGTGAAGTCAGTTCGGAGCCCTACGTGGCTCTCACTCCAACTCGGGAAGTCCTCGCGATCAGTCCCGTTGTACCTCCAGTCTCGGTGGCTCGCTTCGAGAGCAGCCAGTCGAGCGGAAGCGCTATCGCCCAAAGAAGCGCCGGCGTGCCTCAAGCGGGCGAGGCGCTGCCACGTCCATCGGTCCCGGACATCGGCCCATTCAACCTCTGTGAGGTCGCTGACGAACATCTCGCGCGGCGGGCCGGCAAGAAACGTCTCAAGGAGGGATCTCCTTCCTGCATCGCTCAGGCTGTTCCACAGCCAAGGCAGGCTTCGGAAGAACTCCAGTCGCACTTCGGACGACCACACCCAACGCACTGGATCCGCCAACATCCTCCCGAGGAATCCGTCCGGATCGTTGACACCTCCGCGGCGCGCCGCGAACAGGGAGAGCCTTTGGAAAAGGGGATACGGCACGAGCCTCCACGTCGTCACGAGCGCTCGCGCAGCTTCGGGCGCGTACTCCACGAGCGCGAGGAACGAATCGCGCGCCAAGTCGATGAGCGTCGTCCATCCGTGAAAGTGGTGATTCTGCTCGTGGGCTTCGATTGATGGATGCTCGATACTGCTTCGGTCGTAGTCGCGCGACGCACCACCAAGCGACGCCTGAATATCGAGGGCACGACGAAGCAGCGCGCCGACCTCGAAGGCGATGTCCCGCAGAATTTCGTGGCGATCAGCACGAGCACGAAGGGCGTCGATCGTGAGCTGAAGGTGGCCCTGATCGAGCTGCAGTTCGCAGTCGAAGGTCAGGATCGCATCAACGGAATCCCTCGGAACCTGATAACCCGCTGCATCAAGTTCCTCGAGGGATCGCCAGGATTCGTGGAGCTCTAGACAGGGCGCGAGAAACCTAAGCAATTCGCTTCGAAGCATCGGAGACCACGGCTCGGCCTCGATTCGGCGATAGAAGTGATGCCAGCGCGCGCCATCGAGTGAGCCCTTGAGCGGGATCGACCCGCTGAGCGCTTGCCACACCGCTCGCAGCCCCGTCCGGAGTGGAGAAGGCTCCTTCAGCTTCCAGCGGATGCGATCCATGAATTGAGGATGGAGCCGCACTCCCGACTTGACGGCCCATCGTGCGACGAGGGGATCGTCCAGACATTCCGTCAGCCAAGCGGCGAGAAACCAGCGGACGGGATCCAACTGTGGGACTTCGCGTGTTGTCTGCCCGTGGTCGACAAGGGCGACTTTCCGAGCGGAGGGCTGTTTCACGTCAGCTGATCGGTCTTCGCCCGACGCTGCTTCCTCGATACTGGCACCGAGCAGGCCCTCGCGCCGGATCACCTCGAGCCAGGCGAGGTTGGCTCGATCTCTGGAGAGCTGCCTTGCCGGGATCCCTGATGGATCAGCGATAGCCCAGAGGAACTGCGACACTTCCTCAGCGCGGAGCGACGAGGGATCAGACAGAGCAAGCCGACTTACGACGTTGATCTTGGACCCGAGACCGCCCACCCAATGCTCTGACCACGAGTGGAGCGTCGCGTGAAGAAGGGAGTGCTCGTCCGCGGGGCGGTAGAGGACCGGGACGATCCCCTTCGCCTTCCACTTGCCTTCCGTGCTCGCCGTCGAGCCGTCGTCTAGCGGCGCGATCGCAAACGCCCCGCCGATCCGGCCGTCGGCGCGACGCTCCGCGGCGATCGCGTCTACCAGGTACCGCATCACCGGATCGTCGACCGCGTAGCCGACGAACAACACGGTGAAGTGGTTGAACAGCTCGCCGACGAACCGGCTCGCCCAACGCTCGGTCAGGTACGCGACTCCAAAATCCGCGGAACTCAAGACCAGCTGCTCGCGATCTGGGTTCTCTGGGTCCAGCGCGCCGTGCAAGTGAACAAGTTGATTCCACTTGTTCGGCTTCGGAACCGGGAGCAGTGGCGCCGCGGTCACGGGAATGTCCGACCGTGCTTCCTCAAAGAGACGATCGAAGTTCGTGGTTACGAGCCTGACCTTTTGGTCGCGATGGGTGGCGAGCTTGATCAGCGCCGAGTGGGTGTCCAGCCGAGGATTCGGAGGTACCGCCAGCAAGCGACGCACGTGCTTGCGTACGTCGCGAGACTCGAACCTCTGTTCGAGGAGGGTCACGACTCGGTCATAGTTGCGCAGCGCGAACTCGCCCTGCTCGATCGCGTCGCGCGTCCAGGTGAGCGCTCGGCAAACGTCGTCGACCAGGTCCCCGAACAACGGCAGCCCTGCTCGTTTCGAGACACCAGCGCCGCAAAACCAGACGAGGCGCCCATCCTCTTGAGCGCGCAGCAACTCGGCGGGAATGTCCGGGCCGTCGGCAACGAACTGCACAGTCAACCTACGATCTGGTGTTCAGGGAAGACTCGCATGAGCCTTCGGCCCGAGCGCACTCGCGCGAACGCCGCATGCTGGGAGGTCTGTCTATGACGACGGAGCATGCCGCCCAGCGATGGAACACCCCAAATGTAGAATTTCAACACAGCCACCGGAGACGTGCGCGTGAGGCGTCAGGAACCCGCCGGCAATGTCGAGCGACTCCCGGAACCACCGCAGGCCGAGCGCGCCCTCGGGCGAGGCCCCGTGGTGCAGCACTGATGCAGCACTTTGCAGGGTTCCCACGCTCGCGCTCGTCCGGCGCGTGTTGAATCTCTCAGCGTCTTCGCGCAGTTACGTGGCGCCCCGGGTAGGACTCGAACCTACGACCACCTGCTTAGAAGGCAGGCGCTCTATCCCCTGAGCTACCGGGGCGACCGCGCGACACGGTAGCGGCACCGCGTCGCACGCCCCGCTTCGGTCGCGCGCCCGGGTCGCGGCCGTCGCGTGCCCGGTTCGGTCGCGTTCGCTGCCGCCCCGCTGCGCAGCGCGAGCGCGCGGTTGCGCGCGTTCGCGCCCGTCGGCGCTGCATCGCGCCCGCTTTCGAGCGGGGCCTGATTCCTGCTTGGGGCTGGCTGGGGCGGAGGCGGCGCGGGCGATGTGGAGCGGGGCGAATCTCGAGGTCGAGCGGGCACTGGCGGGGGTGATCGCGCAGGCGCGCGACGCCAAGGAGCCCTCCGCGGTGTGCGCGCGCTCGGCGAACGGCGTGCGGCTCGAGATCTGGGGGACGCTGCCGGCGGCGTGGTCGGGGAACCTCGCGCTCCACTGCGCCGGGATCGGGCTGAACGTCGACGGCGGCATGGGCTGCCGGATCTCGCCCTCGCAGTGGGCGGCGCGGTTCGAGCTGTCCTCGGATGGGCCCGTCGACGTGCACGCGTTCGACTTCCTGCGAATGGCGCGCGGCACGGAGGCCGGCCTGCCGCGCCCCGGCCTGCCGAGGCTCGACGCGTTCGAGCTGTCGCGGCAGGCGGGCCGCGGCCTCGCGGCGGCGGTGCGCGGCCCGGACCAGCCGGGCTTCCTCGCGGCGGTGCTCCAGCGCTTCGCGCTCTTCGGCCTGCACCCGGAGCGCTTCGTGCTCGCGAGCGTCGGCGACCGCGCCGAGGACGCCTTCGTGCTGAAGACCGTGGGCGGCGCGGACCCATCGCCCGAGTGCGCCGCGGCGCTGCGGAGCGCCCTCACCGCGTGCGTGCCCCGCAAGGGCGGCGCTGCGCTCTGAAGCCCGCGCCGACGGCCGCGCTTTGACACCCGCGCCCGGCCTGCGTAGCCTGCCGCGCCTTCCGCGGTGGGTGTAGCTCAGCTGGTTAGAGCGCCAGATTGTGACTCTGGAGGTCGCGGGTTCGAAGCCCGTCACTCACCCCACACTTTCCCCCCGGCCGTCGCCCGCGGCCGTCCAACCCAGGAGATCCCGATGGTCGGCTACGTCACGATCGGCACGAACGATGCGGCCCGCGCGGCCAAGTTCTACGACGAGCTGCTCGGCCTGATCGGCGCCAAGCGCCTGATGGACTTCGGCGGCTTCGTCATGTGGGGCACGTCGATGGACAAGGGCTGCCTCGCCGTGACGCAGCCGTACGACAAGAAGGCGGCCACGGTCGGCAACGGCGTGATGGTCGCCCTGCGCGTCGACAGCAAGGCGCAGGTGGACGCGATCTACAAGAAGGCGCTCGAGCTCGGCGGCAAGGACGAGGGCCCCGCGGGCCCGCGCGGCGACGGCTTCTACGCCGGCTACTTCCGCGACCTCGACGGCAACAAGCTGAACGCGTTCTTCATGGGCTGAGGCGCGCGCGGCCGCGTGCCGCAGCGCCGCTCCGAAGAGCCGAGGCCGGCGTGCGCATCCCGCACGGCGGCCTCTTGCGTTTCGCTCCGGCCGTCCGCCGCTACTCGAAGTCGGGCGGCGGAGGCGGCGGCTCGCCCTCGGGCGGCGGAGGCGGCGCCCAGTCGTCGCCGAGGTCGTCGGGCTCGTCGCGCTCCAGCGGCTCGCGCGGCGGCAGGCCGTGGCGCTCGCGCGCGCGCTCGCGCAGCTCGCTGCGCCGGTCCCAGCGGTCGTCCCGCCAGCGCCCGTCGTTGCGCGCGACGCCGCGCGGCATCGGCACCTGATGGCCCTTCGCGTACATGCACTGGAGGTAGGCGTGGTCGTAGCGGCGCTGGAGGCCCTCGCCGGCATAGCCCGCGCCCTCGGCGCCGTGGGTCGCGCCTAACAACAATCCTGCGCCCGCGCCGATCGCGGCGCCGTCGCCGGCGTCGCCCGCGGCGGCGCCGATCACGGCACCGGCGGCCGCGCCGACGGCGGTTGCCACCGCGGCGTCGCGCACGGCGTCGTCCTCGGCCTTGCCGGGCGAGCCGGAGCGATGCGACGCGAACTCGCGGCAGGCGTCGTCGTCGTCCTGGAAGGCCTCGAAGCTGCTGCGGCTGCCGGGCAGCACGAGCACGCTCGGGCCGACGGGCGCGCTCACGCACGCGGTGAGCGAGGCCGCGGCGAGCGCCGCGACCGAGAGCTTGGCGATGGGCGTCGTCATTCGGACCTCGGGGGTACGGGGATCCAGGCCTCCGGACATTTCTCGACGTCCGGGTAGTACGCGTTCTCGCTGCGGCAGAAGTACCAGGTGCCCGCGTTCGCTTCGGGCTCGGGCGCGCGCTCGTCGGACGGGTCGGCCTCGCGCTCCACGTACACGGGCGGCTCGCGCTCGATCACGCGCTCGCGCACCACCACGGGCGGGCCCCATCCCCACCCCCAGCCGTAGCCGTAACCGAGCCCGTAGACGGGCGGCCCCCACCAGAACGGGGCGCCGTACCCGACCGCGAAGCGCGGGCCGTGGTGCCAGCGATGCCAGCGGTGCCCGCGGTGGTAGCCGTGGGAACCGGAGTGGGCGCGGTTCCAGCCGTCGCGCCAGCCGCGATCGGCGGATGCGCCGGCGGGCGCGACCAGCGCCGCGACCGCAACGAACGCTGCAAGGATGTTCCGCATGGGTCGGCTCCTCGCGTCTGGAAACCAGCGAGCGAGGGCTTGGTTGCTGGCGGCGGCCGGAATATTCAGGCGGGCCGAAAGAATTCCTCGAATGCGCAGCGCGCCGGCAACTCGGAGTGGGGCCTACGGGGTCACGATCGCGAAGTCCCCGTCGACGGGATCGATCAGCCCGAAGAACGAGAGCAGCTCGGTGCGGCTGCCGTCCACGTCGAGCTCGTCGGAGAGCACGAGGTCCTTCACGCCCACCTGGCCGGTCGCCAGCTTCAGGAACAGCGCGCGGGTGAGCTTCACCGTGGCGGCGGCGCCCGGGTCGGCGGCGCGCTGCCAGTGGTGCAGCACGCCGTTTTCGACGTTCAGCACGTGGGTCTCGCCGACGTCGGTGAACACGAAGTTCAGCGTGAGCGGCTCGCGCTCCGCCGCCTTCGGGCCGTTCAGGCGCGTGGCCATCGCGGTGAAGAAGAGGTCGAGCGGAATGCGGCCGAGGATCGCCGCCGCCGAGGCCGCGGTGATCTCCATCTTCGCGACGCCGTGGCGCAGCTCGTTCGCGCCGCTCAGGTACACGCTCCGCCACACGCCGCTCTCGGCCTGATAACCGAGCTGGTCGTAGGCGCTCGCGAGCAGCTCCTTCGCCTCCGCGTCGCCTTCGTCCGCGAACACGAGATGGTCGAGCAGCGTCGCGGCCCAGCGGTACTCGCCAGCCGCGATCGCCGCGCGCGCCTTCTCCTTCAGCGCCGCCGCGCCGCCCACCACCTCGACGTACTTCTTGCCGAGCTCCACGGGCGGCAGCGGGTCGAGGTTCGCGGGGTTCGCGTCGTACCAGCCGAGGTAGAAGTCGTACACCGCCTTGATGTTGTGGCGCATCGTTCCGTAGTACCCGCGGTTCGCGAAGCTCGCGGCCAGCGGGGGCGGAAGCTCGAGCTGCTCCGCGATCTCGCGCGGCGTCGCGCCTTGGTTCGCGAGCCGCAGCGTCTGGTCGTGGATGTACCGGTACGTGTCGCGCTGGCCCTTCAGGAACGCGACGACGCGCGCGTTGCCGAAGACGGGCCAGTGGTGGCTTTGGAAGGCGACCTCCGCCTCGCCGAAGCGCTGGAGCGCGTCGTCGATGTACCCGCTCCACTTGCGCGCGTCTCGCGCCTTGGTCCCGCGCAGCGTGTACAGGTTGTGCATGTTCCGGCTGACGATCTCGGCGCCGCAGTAGGCCTTTTGCGCGGGGAGATAGAAGGCGAGCTCCGCGACGGCCTCCGAGTCCGGGGCGTGTTGAAACACGAACTCGACGCCGTCGATCGTCATCGGCTGCGGCGTGCGGTCCACCTCGTCGGTGGGTATCGCGAAGCTCGAGGTGCCCGTGAGCGGCTGCTTGCCGAGGCCGGTGTCCACGTAGCCGCGCTCGCCGTACGGCAGCGAGAAGCCGAACTGGTAGGTCGCGCGGCGGCCCATGGCGGTGCCGGCCAGCACGTTCTCGCTGGTCACCTCTTCGACGAAGTTCTTCGGCGCGATCACGCGCACCCCCTCGGCGCCGCGCTCGGGCAGCACGCTCGCCACGCCCGCGAAGTGGTCGACGTGGCTGTGCGTGAAGATCACCGCCACGACGGGGTCGTCGCCGAGGTGCTTGCGCGCGAGCTTCGTCGCCGCGGCCGCCGACTCCTGGCTCGAGAGCGGATCCACCACGATCCAGCCCGTCTTGCCGCGGATCCACGAGACGTTGGAGACGTCGTAGCCGCGCACCTGATAGATGCCGTCCGCGACCTGATAGAGCCCATGCTCCCCGTTGAGCTTCGCCTGGCGCCAGAGGCTCGGGTTCACGCTCGGCGGCGCGTCGCCCGAGACGAACGCGAACAGCTTCTGGCTGAAGGTGCGGCCCGACGCGGACGTGATGGACTGCTCCGGGTCGCGCGCGATCAGTCCGCGCTGCGCCTCGGCGAAGTCGACCGGGTCGCCGAGCGCGAGCGCCGCACCGAACGCGGCGTTGGCCTTCGCGGTGTGCGCGCTCGGCGCCGTGAAGCCGTGCGCGTCGGCGGCCGCGCTCGCGGGCGCAGACGGCGCGGCGGGAGCCTCCGGCTCGCCGCCGCAGCTCGCGACGAAGGCGACGAAGAACAGGGCGACCCACGCGCACGGGACGGATCGAACTCGCATGCTTCCTCCTAGCTCGGCGGCGCGCATCCTCGCACAGGAAAGGGTGCCGCCGGTCGCGCATTCTCTCCGCATGCGCAGCGATCTCCCCACCGGCGCGGTGAAGCGCGCGCCGCGCAGGGAAGCCGCCTTCGCAACCGCCCATGCGGAGGGCGTCGCGCTCTCCGAGCGCGCGCGGGATTCGATCTCGGTCGCGGAGCACGGAGGGCGCCCGCGCGCGCGCACCCGTTATCGTGCGTCCCCTTCGGAGGATCTGCGGTGGCGATGACGCTCGAGTCCCTGTTCTCTCTGCGCGGCAAGGTCGCCCTCGTGACCGGCGGCTCGCGCGGCATCGGCGAAATGATCGCGACCGGGTTGGTCGGCGCCGGCGCCAAGGTCTACATCGCGGCGCGCAAGCGGGGCGAGTGCGACGAAGCGCTCGCGCGGCTCGGCCCGAACGCGCACGCGATCGTCGCCGACCTCGGGACGCAGGCGGGCACGCGCGCCCTCGCGGACGCGATCGCCGCGCGCGAGCCGAAGCTGCACGTGCTGGTGAACAACGCGGGCGCGAACTGGGGCGCGCCGCTGCGCGAGTTCCCCGAGTCTGGCTGGGACAAGGTGATGGACCTGAACGTGAAGGCGGTCTTCGACCTGACGCGCTTCCTGATTCCGCAGCTCGAGGCGGCCTGCGCGCCGGGCGACCCCGCGCGCGTGATCAACGTCGGATCGATCGACGGCATCCAGGTGCCCGCGCTCGAGACGTACGCCTACTCCGCCAGCAAGGCCGCGGTGCACCACATGACGGCGGTGCTCGCGAAGAAGCTCGCGCCGAAGATCACCGTGAATGCGATCGCGCCCGGGCCGTTCGAGAGCAAGATGATGCACGAGACGCTCGAGAAGTTCGGCGAGGGCATCAAGAAGAGCGCGCCGCTGCGCCGCATCGGCGAGCCCGAAGACATGGCCGGCGTCGCCGTCTATCTCGCGTCGCGCGCCGGCGCGTACGTGACGGGCGCGACGATCCCGGTCGACGGCGGCATCGCGACGACGCGATGACGCGGGCGGCCGCCGCTGCGCTCCTCGCGTGCGCGCTCGCGCTCTCGGGCTGCGCGGACGCCGGGCTCGAGGCCGCGGTGGCGCGCGCCGAGGCGAGCGCCGCGAGCGCGCGCCAGGGCGAGGTGGACGCGCTCTACGGCTTCATGCGCAAGACGCATCCCGCCCTGTTCCACCACAACACGCGGGCGACGATCGAGGCGGAGGTGGAGCGGCTGCGCGCCCGCGCGCCGGCGCTCTCGTGGCCCGAGTGGGTCGTGGGCGTGCACCGCGTGCTGAAGCTCGTCGGCGACGGCCACACCTCCGTGTTCCCGTTCCCGGACGCCGGGCCGGGCTTCGACACGCGCCTGCCGCTCGAGGTCGACGCCTTCGGCGACGGCTGGTTCGTGGTCGCCGGCGACGCGCGACATCGCGCGGCGGTGGGCGCGCGCCTGGTGGCGATCGAGGGCAAGCCGATCGACGCCGTGCTCGAGGAGCTCGCCTCGTTCTGGCCACACGAGAACCGCATGTGGGTGAAGCGCTGGGCGCCGATGTTGTTACGGAGACCGGGCTTCCTGGTGGGAGCGGGCATCGCCCGCGGCCGCGACGTCGCGGCGCCGATCGCCTTCACGGTGCGCCTCGCGAGCGGCGAAGAGCGCACGATCGCCGCCGCGCCGGTGCCCGCCGCCGAGGACGAGCGGGCGCAGCCGCGCTGGCTGCGCGCGAACGCCGGCGCGGTTCCCGCCACGCCGCTGCACGCGAGCGATGCGCCGTTCGGGTTCGTGCATCTCGCCGAAGCGCACACGGTGTACGCCGTCTACCGCCAGTGCGAGGACGCCGCGGGCGAGACGGTCGCCGCGTTCGCGGAGCGGCTGTTCGCGTTCGCGGAGGCGAACGGCGTGGAGAAGCTCGCGATCGACGTGCGCGAGAATGGCGGCGGCGACGAGGCGAAGAACGCGGCGCTGCTCGCGCGAATGGAGCGCAGCCCGCTGAATCGGCGCGGCGCGCTGTTCGTGCTGATCGGGCGGCGCACGTTCTCCGCGGCCCAGAACTTCGCGACGCGCGCCGAGCGCCACACGCAGGCGCTGTTCGTGGGCGAGCCCACCGGCTCCGCACCGAACCACTGGGGCGACGCGAAGTCGTTCACGCTGCCGGGCTCGCGGCTGACCGCGATCGTCGCCACGAAGCATTGGCAGGACTCGGATCCCGCGGACGCGCGCTTCCAGCTGCCGCCCGATCTGCCGGCGTGGCAGAAGTTCGAGGATTGGCGCACGGGGCGCGACGCGGCGCTCGAGGCGGTGCTGCGCTACCGCGCCCCTGCGGACGCAATGCCGTTCGACCCGAAGCAACGCTGGCGCGACGGGCGCGGCGAAAGGAAGCGACATGGCTGAGCGAAAGGCGCAGTCGACCGAGGCGGACCTGCGGCGCGCGAAGCCGTTCATGAAGGCGATGACCGCCGCGAACGTGTTCGTGTTCCGCATCTCCGGCGGGCGCTGGGGCGCGAAGTTCCCGCGGCACGGGTCGCCGGTGGGCCTGCTCACGACGACCGGGCGCAAATCCGGCGCGACCCGCGTGGCGCCGCTCATCTACCTGCAGGACGGGCCCCGGATCGTGCTCGTCGCCTCGCAGGGGGGCATGCCGAAGCACCCCGTCTGGTACCTGAACCTCGAGGCGCACCCCGACGTGACCTTCGAGACGCGCGAGACCGGCCTCCGCACCTACCGCGCGCGCCGCGCGAGCGCCGAGGAGAAGGCCGCGCTGTGGCCGCGCCTGTGCGCCGTGTACCCCGACTACGCCGACTACCAGGCGCGCACCGACCGCGACATCCCCGTCGTCGTGCTCGACCCGCGCTGACGCGAACCCGAATGGGGTCTGACCCCATTCGGGTTCAACGCGCGTTTTGCGTGCGGTTGCGTTCGGGGAGGGCGAGGGTGCGGCCGCGCAGCGCGGGGTGGTCGGGCGGGATGCGGGTGGCGCGGAAGACGGCGTAGGGCTGCGCGTCGAGGCCGGGCTGGGGCGCGCTGCCGTCGGTGAGGCGCACGCTGCCCGCGAACGGGTTCCAGTATTCCCACACGATCTCGCCGCGCGGCGTCACCTCGAAGAGGCGCCCCTCGGGCCCGGCGCAGATCAGCGTGTTGCCGTTCTCGGTGCGGTGCGCCCCCGAGATGAAGTCCGCCGCGAACGCCTCGGGCGGCTGCGCCGCGTAGCGCCACACCGGCGCGCGCGGCGCGTAGGGCTCGCCGTCGCGCAGCGCGTAGAGCCCGCTCGCGAGCAGCGGCGGCGCGATCTCCTCGATCGCGGAGCCAGCCCCTTCCCGTCCGCCCACGCGGTTGTTGAAGATCGTGAGATGGCCCGCACCGGGATGGCCGCGCGGCACCCAGCGCACGTCGTGCTGGTAGCCGAGCACGCGATCGCTCGGCGCGCCCCGCCCCCACGCGGCGGGGTTGCCCCAGCGGTACAGGATCTCGCCCCCGCGACCGCGCCTCCCGCCGCGCGACGTCGCGGCCTCGGCGGTCGTGGTCCCGTGGTCGAGGATCCACACCTCGCCGAGCTCGGGCACGCTCAGCGCGATCTGGTCGAGCCCCGCGTGATAGTCGACCGCGTTCACGTGCAGGAAGTCGGCGTCGTGATCCGCCGGCTTCGCGTCCTCCGGCACGTAGCCGAGCGCCTTCAGCTGGGCGAGCTCCTCGGCGCTGACGGTCGCCTGCGGCATGCCCGCGTTGATGTCGAGCTTGCCTGGCTGCTCGCGCGCGAGGCCGTAGCGCTCGCCCGTCGCGTCGAGCTGCTGCACGAGGTGGTCCCACACGTGCCACTCCCACACGATCGTCCCGCCGCGCGGCGGCTCGGGCTTCACCTCGATCACGAAGTCGGGCCACAGCCCCTGCTTCGGGATGCGGTCCGCGCGCCGCCCGGCGAGGCGCGCCTCCTCCGGCGTCTTCACCTCCCACGCGAGCGCAAGCACGTTGCCGTTCGGCAGCGGCTCGAGGTCGTGGTGCATCACCGCGCGCTCGCTCGCGAGCCGCCACGCCCACAGCTCCTCCCCGTCCCACGCGATGCGTTCGAGCCATCCCGCAACGCCCCCCGTGCGGAAGTGCAGGAAGTCGAGATCGCGCCCGAGCCGCAGCAGCGACCCGTCCGCGAGCAGCACCTGATCGCCCCCGGGCGAGGTGAGCGACTTCCAGGTGTGAACGACGCGGCCGTCGTTGTCGATCAGGTAGGTGACGTTCGAGAGCAATGGGCTGAAGAGCACGTAGCCGGGCGACACGTCGGCGCTGCGCTTCGTGAGCCCGCGCCGCGCGGGTGCCCCGCTCGCAGCCGGCGCCCGCGGCGGGCTCGGCTGCGATGCGGCGGGCGAAGAAGCGGCGGGGGGCGGTGCACCCGCGCGCTCCGGTTCGCGCGCTTCACCGCGCGCGAGCGCGAGCCCGAGTGCCAGCGCAAGCCCGGCCCCGATCGCGCGCCACGCACGCTTGCCGCGCATTTCTGCCTCCTCCGCGAGCGCTTAGTATGCGCGCGACCGGAGGTCGCATGCGCCCGTTCTTCAGGAATCTCTCGCCGCTCGCCGCGGGGCTCGCGCTCGCGCTCACGGCGTGCCCCGCCGCCGTGCCGAAGGCGCCGACGCCGCCCGCCGCGGATCTCGTCTTGCGCGGCGGCCAGGTGTTCACGGCCGGCGCGAGCGACGCGCTCGTCTCGGCGCTGGCGGTGCGCGGCGGGCGCATCGCGGCGGTCGGCAGCGACGCCGAGATCGCGCGGCACATCGGCGCGACCACGCGCGTCGTCGAGCTGGCGGGCAGGTTCGTGATGCCCGGCATCGTCGACGGCCACGCGCATCCGCTGAAGGGCGGGCAGATCATCGCCTCGTGCTCGCTCGACTACGAAGCCTTGACGCGCACCCAGCTGCGCGATCGCGTCGCCGCGTGCGTCGCGGCCGAGCCCGACGCGGGCCCGAACGACTGGCTCGAGGTGTGGACGTGGCAGGCGCAGGCGATCGTGCCCGTCGGCGCCCGCATCACGAAGAAGACGCTCGACCGCATCGACACGCGCCGGCCGATCCTCGTGCGCGGCGCCGACGGCCACACCGCGCTCGCGAGCTCGCGCGCGCTCGAGCTGGCGGGCATCACCGCAGACACGCTCGACCCTCCGGCGGGCAAGCTGCTGCGCGACGCGAGCGGCGCGCCGAACGGCTATCTGATCGACGGCGCGATCGCGATGGTGGGCTCGGCGATCCCGCCGCTCTCGCCCGAGCGACTGCGCCGCTACCTCGCCGCCGCCCACGCGCACATGCTCTCGATCGGCGTGACCGCCTACCTGGCGGCGTCCGCGACGCCCGATCAGCTCGCGGCGTGGGTGCCGGTGCCGCCGGGCCCGCGCGCGCACCTCGCGATCCTGGTGGATCCCGCCGTCGAACGCGAGCCGATCCCCGTGGCCGCCCGCGTGCGCGCCGTGCGCGAGGGCATGCGTCAGCCGAACCTGCGCGTGGACACGATCAAGTTCTTCCTCGACGGCGTGATGGAACACCCCGCGCAGACGGCGGCGCTGCTCTCGCCCTATCTCGGCGGCGACGACGGCGAGCTCTACACCGACCCCGGCGTGCTCGCGCGCCTCGCGACGAAGCTCGAGGCCGACGGCTGGCAGCTCCATTTCCACGCGATGGGCGACCGCGCGGTGCGAACCGCGCTCGACGCCATCGAGGCCGCGCGGGCCGCGAACGGTCCGCGCGACGCGCGCCACACGCTCACCCATCTCGAGCTGGTCGCTCCCGCCGACGTGCCGCGCTTCGCCGCGCTCGGCGCCGTCGCGAACTTCTCGCCGCAGTGGGCGCAGCGCGACGCGTACTCGGTGGACACGCTCGAGCCGTACATCGGCAGCGAACGCCACGCGCGGCTCTACCCAGTTCGAGACCTGCTCGCCGCCGGTGCGCGCGTGTCCTTCGGCAGCGATTGGCCGGTCGACCCCGACGACCGCCTCGACGCGATCGAGACCGCCGTGACGCGCGAGCGCGCAAAGGTCGAGCCGGGCGCGCTCCCGGGCACGCTCGGCGAGAACCAGCGCGTGACGGTGGCCGAGGCGCTGCGCGCCTACACCGCGACGGCCGCCTACCAGCTCCACCGCGAGTCGGAGATCGGCGCGCTCGCGCCGGGCCTGCTCGCGGACTTCGTGGTGCTGGACGCGAGCCCGTTCGCCGTGAAGCCGAGCGAGATCTCGGAGCTGCGCGTGCTCGAAACCTGGATGGACGGGCAGCGCGTGTTCGTGGCGCCCTAGTTCGGCAAAGGCCGGGGACGTTGGTTCACGAGCGCCGCGGCCGCGCTCGTGAACCAACGTCCCCGGCTTCTCATGAACCAACGTCCCCGGCTGCTGCCCTACCTCGTCCGTCCGGATATCCTGCCGGCCCTCGACGGAGGCCACCGCATGGATCTCAGCTTCACGCCCGCTCAGGAGAAGTTTCGCGCCGACGTGCGCGCCTGGCTCGCCGCGAACCTCGCGCGGCCCTGGAGCCAGGAGGTGCGCGACCCGAAGCACGACGCGAACTCGCTCGTCGAGGTGCGCCGCGCGTGGCAGAAGAAGCTCCACGCCGCGGGCTACCTCGGCATGGGCTGGGCGCCGGAGTGGGGCGGGCGCGGGGCGAGCGAGGTCGAGGAAGCGATCCTCCAGGAAGAGCTCGCGCGCGCGGACACGCCGCAGATCCCGAACTTCCTCGGCATCTCGCTGCTCGGCCCCGCGCTGATCCATCACGGCAGCGAGGAGCAGCGCCGCCGCTTCATCCCGAAGATGCTCGACGCCAGCGAGATCTGGTGCCAGGGCTTCAGCGAGCCCGGTTCGGGCTCGGACCTCGCGTCGCTGCGCACGCGCGCGGTGCCCGAGGGCGAGCACTATCGCATCTACGGCCAGAAGGTGTGGACCACGTTCGGCCCGTGGGCGGACTGGATCTTCGTGCTCGCGCGCACCGACATGGACGATCGCTACGGCGGCATCACGTTCTTCCTGATGCCGATCGCGCAGAAGGGCGTCGAGATGCGCGGCATCCGCCAGATCACCGGCGAGTCGGAATTCGGCGAGGTGTTCTTCGACGGCGGCCTCGCGCGCCGCGAGCACATCGTCGGAAAGATCGGCGAGGGCTGGAAGGTGGCGATGACGCTGCTCGGCTACGAGCGCGGCGGCGCGACGCTCTCGAACCCGGCCGAGTACGACGGCCACCTCGCCGGCCTCGCCGCGGGCCTGAAGCAGAACGGCCAGCTCGGCCGCGCTGACGTGCGCGAGAAGCTCGGCCGGCTCGTCGTCGAGAACGAGGTCATGCGCAGCAACGGCCTGCGCAACCTCGCGAACATCGCCTCGGGCAACGCGCCCGGTCCGGAGTCCTCGATCGAGAAGATCTTCTGGAGCGAGTACGCGAAGCGCCTCACCGACGGCGCGCTCGACCTGCTCGGCCCTCAGGCGCAGCTGCTCGACCATCACCCGAGCGCGCGGCCCGACGTGAACTGGGCCTACGAGTACCTGTGGACGCGCGCGGGCACGATCTACTCCGGCTCGAGCGAGATCCAGCGGAACATCATCGCGAAGCGCGTGCTCCGCATGCCGACTCGCTGAGGCTTCGTTCGCCTGCGGCTCACTGCGCGCGACCTCCGGTCGCTCGAGGCCGCGGGATCCTCCCACGACGACGAAAGAGATGAAGATGCAGTTCGCCCTCGACGAAGACCGCGCCCTCCTCGCCCGCTCGACCCGCGAGCTCCTCGAAAAGGAGGCGCCGCTCGCGACGAATCGGCAGATCATGGAGAGCGACGCCGCCGGCTACGCGAAGCCGCTCTTCAAGCAGCTCGGCGAGCTCGGCTACCCGAGCCTCCTGCTGAGCGAGGCGCAGGGCGGCCTCGGGCCTATCGCGTTCGCGGCCGTGCTCCACGAGATGGGGCGCGTCGCGCTGCCCGGGCCGTTCCTCGACCTCGCGCTCGCGATCCGCGTGCTCGCGGGCAGCGCGAGCGACGCCGCGAAGAAGTGCCTCGAGAAGGCCTCGGCCGGCGAGGCGCTCGTCGTGCTCGCGCGCGGCGAGTCGCTGATCAGCGGCGACGTCGGCGCGCCCACCGCGACGTTCCAGAGCGGCAGCGTGAAGGGCGTGAAGCGCTTCGTGCCGTGGGGTGCGCAAGCCGACGCGCTGATCGTCGAAACGAACGCGGGCCTCGCGCTCGTGGCGAAGCCCGCGGGCGGCTGGAACGCGAAGCCGATGCCGACCATCGACCATGCGCAGCGCTTCGCCGAGCTCGCGCTCGACGCGCCCGGCGTGCTGCTGTGCGACGGCCAGGCCGCGTGCCAGGCGATGGGCGAGGTCGACCGCCTCGGCGCGCTCGGCGCCTCTGCGCTGCTGCTCGGCATCATGGAGCGCGCGCTCGAGATCACGGTGCAGTACACGATGGAGCGCCAGGCCTTCGGCGCGCCGATCGCGATCAACCAGGCGCTCCAGCACCGCGCCGCGGACATGGTGCTGCAGGTCGAGAGCACGCGCGCTTCGGTGTATCGGGCGGCGTTCGCGGCCGAGAGCGGCGCGAGCGACGCCGCCTACCTGATCGCCGTCGCGAAGGCGTGGGCCGGACCGGCGGCGCGCCTCGTGTGCGGCGAGGCGGTCCAGATGCACGGCGGCGTCGGCTTCACCTGGGAGTACGACCCCCACGTGTTCTTGAAGCGCGCGAAGACGCTCGAGCAGTTCTACGGCTCGACGCGCGCCCAGGTCGAGCACGCCTTGCAAGCGCGCGGCTGGTAGCGCCATGCGCCTCGCGGAGCGCGTCGCCGTCGTCACCGGCGCAGGCTCGGGCATCGGGCGCGCGATCGCGCAGGCCTTCGCGCGCGAGGGCGCGAGCGTGGCCGTCGTGGACGTGCGCGAGGCTGCGGCGCAGGAAACCGTCGCGGGACTGGGCGGCGGCGCCCACCGCGCCTTCGTCTGCGACGTCGCCGACGGCGCCGCCGTCGTGCGCGCGTTCGACGCGATCGACGCGGCCTTCGGGCGCATCGACGTGGTCGTGAACAACGCGGGCGTCGACAAGACGCCCGGCGACGGCATGGACAAGCTCGTCGAGAACCGCGGGCTCGTGACGCCGTTCATGAGCGACGACGCGTTCCAGCGCATGATGGCGATCAACGTGTTCGGCGTGTTCGCCTGCACGCGCGAGGGCGTGAAGCGCATGCTGCGCGACGGACGCGGCGGCGCGATCGTGAACATGTCGAGCATCGCGGCCATCTCGTCGCAGGGCACCGCGCACTACGCGGCGTCGAAGGCCGCCGTGCTCGGGCTCACCCGCGCCACCGCGCGCGAGCTCGGCCCGCGCGGCATCCGCGTGAACGCGATCTGCCCCGGCGTGATCGACACGCCGATGGCCGCCGCCGTGCCCGAGGCCGCGCTGAAGCCCCTCCTCGGCGCGACGCCGCTGCGCCGCATCGGAAAGCCCGAGGACATCGCGAACGCCGCGGTCTATCTCGCGTGCGACGAGTCTTCGTTCGTGACGGGGCAGTGGTTGTCGCCGAACGGCGGCTTGGTGATGTCTTGAGGCATCGAGGTGCGCTTTTCTCCTGGTTGACTTCGCATCGGCCTCGAAGACTCGGCCGCTGCTGCGCGCTTCGCTTGCGGCCTGTGCAGACCTGCACCGAGTAGCGTTCGTCAGCGAGGTCGATCGGATGTCGTCTCTGCGCGTCAACCCGAGTGCTCGTGCGGGTTGTGTCTCTCGAGCGGCTCGTGTCTGAATCGTTGCCGAACACGCGGCTCGCGTCGCTCGCGGATCTGGATGCGCTCGCGCCGCTGATGGACGCGTATCGTCAGTTCTACGAACAGGCGCCGGATCTTGCGCGGGCGCGGGCGTATCTCGGGGAGCGCATGGGGCGCGGCGAGTGCGTCGTGTACGTGGCGCTCGGCGCGGCCGGCACGATCGTCGGGTTCACGCTGCTGTATCCGACCTTCACCTCCGTCGGGCTCGGGCGCATCTTCATCCTCAACGACCTGTTCGTCGCGCCGGCGGCGCGCGGCACGCGCGCGAGCGTGGCGCTGCTCGAGGCGGCGAAGGCGCACGCGCGGGCGGCCGGCGCGCTGCGGCTCTCGCTGCGCACGGCGCACGGCAACCTGCGCGCCCAGGGCGTCTACGAGCGCAACGGCTGGAAGCGCGACGAGAAGTTCCGCCAGTACGACTTCATGCTCTGAGTCGCGCCGGCCCTACGACGCCGCCACCACGCGCCAGCTTTCGCCGAAGGCGGGCGTGGGCTCGCGGCGCGCCGACGCGGGCTTGAGCGCGAGCACCACGCCACGCCGCGCGGGCGCGGAATTCGCGCGCGCCGTCCGTACGTGCGGCGCGTTCGGAGCGGGCGGCCGTTCGACCACGAGCGCGCGCAGCCAGGCCCACGCCCGCTCGACGCTCGGCGCCACGCGCAGCTCCTGCCAGCGAATCCGCCGCACCGCGTCCGGGCGCACCGCCAGCGCGGCAGCAAGCGCCTCGAGCGCGAGGGCCGTCTCGCCCGCGCGCGCCTCGCAGCGCGCGAGGTCGAGGCGCGCGTCGAAGTCGCTCGGGTCGAGCGCGAGCGCGCGGCGCAAGAGGTCGGCGGCGACGCACGCGTCCCCGCGCTGCTTGTAGTGCGCGCGGCCGGTCAGCAGCGCGAGCTTCGCGTCGACGATGCGGCCCCGCGCCCGCTCGAGCTCCGAGATCGACAGCCACGCCACCGCCGTGCGCGGCATCTGCACCGCAGCCTCCCGGTAGACCCCGACGGCCTTGTCGGCGTAGCCCGCGCGCGCGAACTCGTCGGCCGCGCCGCGATACGCCTGCCAGGCGCGGTCGGGCTCGGCGACCTGCGCGAACAGCGGCGCGATGCGCCGTAACAGCTCGGGGTTCTTCGGCTCGGCCGCGAGCACGCGCTCGTAGCAGGTGATCGCCTCGTGCAGCTTGCCGCGCCGGCGGGCGCGGGCGGCGGCGTCGAGCAAGCGGGCGCGGTCGTAGGATTCGTCGCGAAACAGGGCCATGGGGGTCCTCCGGCGAGAGTCGAGGGAGTCATCGGCGCGTCCACGCGCGCGCCGCGTGACCCGGTTCACCGGGATTCGTGTGACGGGCGTCGCCTCCGCGGCGCGAGCTGCGCATGGGCGAGCTTCGAAGTCTGCGGAACCATGCGCATTCGCGAGGAGCGCAGGATTGGCGGCGAAGCGGAAGACGACGCAGGCGACCGAGCGCCGAGGCGCGGCCTCGCGAGCGGCAATTCCGGCGCAAGTGCTGCGCGAGCTGCATGCGGGGCGCGCCGAGACGCGCAGCCTCGTCGAGTGGCTCGCCCTCGACCTCGCGCGGCTCGCCGAGAATGCGCTGCCGGAGATCCTCGGGCGCGCGGCTGCGGCACGCGTGGCCGCCGCGGCGCGCGCGTCTGCCGCCGCGAAGCACGGCATCGCGGAACGCACGCGCGTCGCCGGGGCCGCGCTCGCGGCGGAGCTGGGTGCGGGGCGCGAGCGAGCGCGCCGCGTCGACTCGCTCGGCGCACACCCCTCCGACACCGTGCGCGGCTGGTGCGCGTTCGCGGTGGCCGCGGCCGACGGCGTGCCGCTCGAGGAACGCCTCGCGCGCGTGCGCCCCTACGCCGCCGACGCGCACTTCGGCGTGCGCGAGCTGGCCTGGATGGCCGTGCGCCCCGCCCTCGCCGCCGAGCTCGAACGCGCCATCGCGCTGCTCGCGCCCTGGTGCGCCGAGCGCGACGCCGGTCTGCGTCGCTTCGCGAGCGAGGCGACGCGCCCGCGCGGCGTGTGGTGCGCGCACATCCCCCGGCTGAAGCGCGAGCCCGCCCTCGCCGCCCCGCTGCTCGAGCCGCTGCGCGCCGACCCTGAGAAGTACGTGCGCGACTCGGTCGGCAACTGGCTCAACGACGCCGCGAAGGACCGCCCCGACTGGGTGCGCGCGACCTGCGCGCGCTGGAGGCGAGAGTCGCCCGTCGCGGAGACCGCGTACGTCGTGAAGCGCGCGTTGCGCACGATCGGTGCGTAGGCGATCGCGCCCCGGTCTGCGGAGCGGTTCAGCCTCTCCCGATCCCGCGCAGCATCTCGTACAGCACGTCGCCGCGATCGCGCTTGCCGGTGACGTGCCCCGGCGCGATCGGGAAGCGGCCCGCGGCGTCGTCCACGCGCGACCATTCCGTCACGCACACGCGCTCCGCGATGCGCCACGCGCCTGCGCGGCGCTCGAAGCGGTCCACGTAGCGCACGCCCACGATCAGGTTGAGGCTCGGCGTCTCCTCGGGGCCCCGATGGAACGCGATCGCGTAGGTCTCCGCGACCGCGGCGTCGCCTTCGATCTCGACGAGCGAGTTCCCGACGAAGTGCAGCGTGGACGCGAAGCGCGGGAGCAGGTTCGCCACCCACGCCACGAACTCGTCACGGGTGCCGTGGAAGCCTCCGTGAGAGTCGGTCGCGTCGGGCCAATAACAGCTGCGCACGAGCTCGAGATCGAGCCGGTCGATGCCGCGGCAGTAGCGCAAGAGCAGGTCGGAGATTTCGCGATGCGCGAGCAGATCGTCGAGGGCGCCGGCCATGCAGCGCACGCTACCGCGGCGACGGCGCCGGGTCGCGGCTCTTCAGTGCGCCAGCGCCCCCGCCGCACGCTCGGTCTCCGCCTTCCCGCTCGCCGTCGCGGCGCTCGTGTAGGCCGCGCCGCCGCCGAGATTCTTCAGGTCGAACACCTTGGCCTTGAAGATCCACACGAACGGCAGTAGCGAGCCGATCACGAGGATCACGAAGAAGTACGAGTCGCGGAACGCCAGCACGGAGGCCTGCCGCTCGATCACGCCCTGCATCAATTGGTACGCGCCGTTCAGCGCAGCGGCGGGGTCCATGCCGCGCGCTTCGAGGCCGGCGCGCATCATCTCGAGCCGCTGCCAGGTCGCGGGCGACAGCGTCGTCACGTTCTCGGTGAGATAGGCGGCGTGCACGTCCGCGCGGTGGTCGAGCAGTGTCGCGAGGATTGCGATGCCGAGGGAGCCGCCCGTCTGGCGCGAGAGGTTGTAGAGCGCCGCGCCCTGCAGCACGTCCTTCGGGTGCAGGTACCGCATCGCCACGAGCGAGAGCGGCGCGAACAAGAGGCCGAGCCCGATGCCGCGCCCCATCTGCGGCCAGATCAAGTCCCAGCCGTGCGACTGGAGGTCCCATTGGCTCATGCCGTACAGCGCCGGCAGGAACACGAGCATGCCGGCGAGGATCAGTGGGAAGGGGCCGGTGCGCATCACCGCGCGCCCCGCGAAGGGCATGATCGCTGCGGTCGTGATCGTGGACGGCAGGACCCAGAGGCCGCTCTTCCACGAGGTCCAATGCAAGACGCCCTGGGTGAAGATCGGGAACAGGAAGATCGATCCGTACAGGCCGACTCCGAACGCCGCGCCGTACACGCAGCCGATCACCAGTGGCCGATTGCGCAGGATGCGCAGGTCCACCACCGGGTGCGGCGTGCGCAGCTCGTGCCACACGAAGCCGATGCCCGAGGCGATCGCGACGGCGCCGGTGATGCGGATCGTCGTGCTCGCCAGCCAGTCGAGGTGGTTGCCGCGCTCGATCGTGTACTGGAGCGTGCCGATCGTGACGATCAGCAGCGCGATCCCGATCCAGTCGATGCCCTCGGGTTTGCGCGCGTGCTTGTAGGTCGGCAGGTAGTTGTAGATCAGGAACGCGGCGAGCAGGCCGAGCGGCAGGTTGACGTAGAAGATCCACGGCCAGGAGAAGTTGTCGGTGAGCCAGCCGCCGAGCGTCGGGCCGAGGCTCGGGCCGAGCGTCGCGCCGACGCCGAAGATCGCCTGCCCCGTGCCCTGCCGCTGCGGCGGGAAGATCTCGACCATGAGCGCTTGCCCCGACGAGAGCAGCGCCCCGCCGCCGAGGCCCTGCAGGATGCGGAACAGCACGAGCTCCCACAGCGACGTCGAGAGCCCGCACAGCGCCGACGCGGCGGTGAACAGCAGGATCGAGAACGTGAGGTAGCGCCGGCGCCCGAAGCGGCTCGCGAGCCAGCTCGTCATCGGGATGATCGTGACGTTGGCGATGATGTACGAGGTGACGATCCAGCTCGCCTCGTCCACGGTGGCGCCGAGGTTCGACATCATGTCGGGCAGCGCGACGTTGACGATGCTCGTGTCGATCAGCTCGAGCAGCACCGCGAGCATCACGCCGAAGATCAGCGCGAGCGCGGCGAAGTTGAGCTTCCCGGCGTGCGCCGCGGCGAGTGCGGCGTCGCCCCGCGAGCGCGCGGATTCCTGCGCGGCCGGAGTGCCCGCCGACATCGCTTATTGGGGGCGGACGCGCGCGACGACCGAGAGGCCGACCGGCAGCGCGGTGGGGTCCTCGCCCGCCGCGCCTTCGCCCGTGACGGCGTCGAGCGCCACCTTCACGGGCACGCGCTGCACCACCTTCGTGAAGTTGCCCGTCGCGTTGTCGGGCGGCAGCAGCGCATACTTGGCGCCGGTCGCCGGCGAGATCGACTCCACGTGCCCGCGCCACGCGCGATCGGGATACGCGTCGACGGTGATCTCCACGGGATCTCCCGGCTTCATCGCGCCGATCTGCGTTTCCTTGAAGTTGGCGACGACCCAGTTGCCGTGGGTCGCCACGATCGTGAGCAGCGGTTGGCCGGGCTGAACGGTCGCGCCGACCTCGACGTTCTTCTTGCCGACGCGCCCCGCGAACGGCGCCGTGATCGTCGCATACGAGAGTGCGAGCTCCGCCTCGCGCAGCGCCGCCTCGGCCTGCTTCACGGGCGCGGCGCTGCCGAGCATCGCACGCTCCGCGTCCTCGCGGCGCTGCGCGGCGCGCAGGTCGGCGACTGCAGCGTCGTGCGACGTCTCCGCCGCGTCGAGCGTGGTCTTGCTGCCAGCGCCCTGGGCGAAGAGCCCGCGCGCGCGAGAGAGATCCTGCTCGGTGTGCTGCAAGCGCGCCCGCGCGCTGCGCACCTGTGCGGCCGCGGCGTCGGACGATGCGCCCGTCTGCGCGATCGAGTTGCGCGCGATCTCGAGGCTCGCCTGCGCGAGCGCGACGCGCGCCTCGTAGTCGGCGGTGTCGATGCGCACGAGCACGTCGCCCGCCTGCACGAGCTGGTTCTCCGAGACGAGCACCTCGCGCACCTGCCCGCTCACGCGCGGCGAGACGTACACGAGGTGCCCCTCGACGAACGCGTCGTCGGTCGCCTCGCTGCCCCAGATCGCACGCAGCGCACTCGCGCCGTACGCGAGGCCCGCGCCCACCAGCGCCACCAACAGCGCCACGCGCGCGATGCGGGCGGCGCCCCAGCGCGAGCCCGTCTGCGCTTCCATCGATTCCACCGTCGCCTCGGCCATTATTTGAATCTCCGGGGTGCGCGCCGCCGGGTGGCGGTCGCGCCCGCTTTCTCGCGGTCCTCGCGGCGCACGCCGCGCAGAAAGATCGACACGAACGTCTCGGCCACCTCGGCGTTCGTCTGCGGGTACTCGGCGTGCTGCCCGAACACTTCGCGCACGATCAGATGGTCGATCACCATGCCCACGAAGGCGCGCGCGGCGAGCTCGGGGTCGAGCTCGCGGAACGCGCCCGCCTTGGTGCGTTCCTCGACGTAGCCGGCGAGGAACTCGCGCAGCCGCCGCACGCGCTTCTCCTGATACGGGCGCGCGAGCTGGTGGCCCTCGAGCGCGGAGAACAGCATCAGCCGCAGAAACGTCGGGTCGCGCTCGATCATCTCGAGCAACCCGCGAGCGAGACCGCCGAAGACCGCGATGTCGTCGCCCGCGCGGGCGGCCTCTTCGTAGGGCGCGACGAGATCGCCGGAGGCGAGCCGCTCGTCGAGGATCGCCGTGTAGATCGCTTCCTTGCTCGGGAAGTAGCGGTAGAGCGCGGCCTCGGTGATGCCGATCTCGCGCGCGATGTCGCGCGTCGTGGCGCCGACGAAGCCGTGGGTGGAGAAGACGCGCGCCGCGATCGCGAGGATGTCCGCGCGGCGCACGTCGGCGGGCATGCGCGCGGGGCGGATCGGGGGCTTGCGGCGGGTGGCCATGCGGCGTCGAAGTTAGCGAGCGTTAACTAACCGCGGCCACCCCGCCTGCACCCCCGCAGGGGCGAACGTCGTGCCGGACGCAACGGTTCGAGACGCCGCAGCGGGGCGCGCAAGTACGCGCACTTTCGGGCGATTTCGGACGCGCCCGGCATAGACTCTCGCTTCCCTCTCTCTTGCCCCATTGCCGAGCGGGCGCCGCGGCGCGCGCACCAGGAGTTGCCGCCGCATGAGCGCCCCCGCCGTCGCGCCCGCCCCGCCTCTCCCGCAGCGCGCGACCTTGATCGCGCTGTGCTTCGCGGCGGTGTTCATCTGTTACGTCGACCGCGTGAACATCTCGCTCGCGATCGGCTCGATGTCGAGCGACTTCGGTTGGAACAAGACGACGAGCGGCTTCGTGATGTCGTCGTTCTTCCTCGGCTACCTCGTCACGCAGATCCCCGGCGGCTGGCTCGCGGGGCGCATCGGCGGCAAGCCGGTGCTCGCGGCCGGCGTGCTGCTCTGGTCGCTGTTCACCGCGCTGACGCCCCCGGCCGCATTCGTCGGATTCGGCACGCTGATCGTGGCGCGCGTCGTGATGGGCTTCGGCGAGGGCGTGACGTTCCCTTCGATCTACGCGCTGTTCGCGCGCTGGGTGCCCGCGACGCAGCGCTCGCGCGCAGTCGGCCTCGTGTTCAGCGCGATCCCGCTCGGCACCGTGTTCGCGCAGTGGGCGACCCCCGTGCTCGTGCAGGGGCACGGCTGGCCGTGGGCGTTCTACGGCTTCGCGGTGCTCGGGCTCGTGTGGTGGGCGTTCTGGCAGCCGCTCACGGCGTCGTCGCCGGAGCAGCACCCGCGCGTCGGCGCCGAGGCCCTGCGCGCGCTGCGCGCCGAAGAGGGGCCCGTCTCGACGGCCGCCGCGCCTCCGCTGCGCGCGCTGCTCGGCAGCTCCGCCGTGTGGGCGATCGTGATCTGCCACTTCTGCAACAACTGGGGCAGCTACGTGATGCTGTCCTGGGCGCCGACCTACTTCCGCGAGCGCTTCGGCATCGACCTCCACGCGATCTTCCTCTACGTCGCCCTGCCGTCGTTCGTCTCGTTCGCGTGCCTGAACCTCGGCGGACGCGTCGGCGACGCGCTGATCGCGCGCGGCGTCGCGATCGGCACCGTGCGCAAGCTGATGCAGAGCATCGGCTTCGGCGGCATCGCGACGGCGCTGCTCAGCCTCACCCAGGTGCAGAGCGCGGAGGCCGCCGTCGCGGTCATGTGCCTCGGCAACTTCTTCGGCGGCGCCGTCTCCGCGGGCTTCGGCAGCAACCACCTCGACGTCGCGCCGCGCCACGCGGGCGCGCTGATGGGGCTCTCGAACACCGCGGGCACCCTCCCCGGCGTGATCGGCGTGACGCTGAGCGGCTGGCTCGTGGACCAGACGGGCTCGTGGTCGGTCGTGTTCTTCGTCGCCGCGGGCATCAAGATCTTCGGGCTGCTCTTCTTCCTCGCGTTCGCGAAGGGCGAGCGGCAGTTCGAGTAGGCCGCGCGCGGGGTCGCAGGGGTCGCGCGTGCGGCGCGGGTGCGCGTCGGCTTACGCTCGCCCGACGCGAGGACCTGCCATGCTCAACGCCGCCGACGTGACCACCGCGCACCTGATGGATCCCGACCGCTTCGTCGCGCGGGGCTATCCGCACGACGCGTGGGCGGCGCTGCGGCGCGAGGCGCCGGTGAAGTGGTTCGCGTTCGAGGGCAGACGCCCCGGTTTCTGGGCCATCACGAAGCGCGCCGACATCGTCGCGATCTCGAAGGAGCCCGAGCGCTTCCGGATCGGGCCGCGCACCGCCGTGTTCGCCGAGAGCCCGCCCTCGCGCGAGCGCACGATCCAGACGCGCCACCTGCTGACGATGGACCCGCCCGACCACGCGGCCTACCGCAAGCTCGCGAGCGCGTGGTTCACGCCGCGCGCGATCGAGACGCGGCGCCCGGAGATCGCGAAGCTCGCGAGCGACCTGCTCGATCGACTGCCGGCCGCGGGCGAGTTCGACTTCGTGCAGGACTTCGCGGCGCCGCTCACGCTCTCGGTGCTCGCGGACATGCTCGGCGTGCCGCGCGAGGACTGGCCGCGCCTGTTCGACTGGACGAATCGCCTCGTGGGATCGAGCGACCCCGAGTTCCAGGGCGGCGACGCGAAGCTCTCGGATGAGCGCGCGAGCCGCGAGCTGTTCGCGTACTTCGAGCAACTCGCCGCCGAGCGCGCCGCGCGCCCGACGCGCGACCTCACGAGCGTGCTCGTGAACGCGCGCCTCGCCGGCGCGCCCCTGCCGACGAACGATCTGCTCTCCTACTACCAGCTGCTCGTCGTCGCGGGCAACGAGACGACGCGCAACGCCGCGAGCGGCGGCCTGATGGCGCTGATCGAGAACCCCGGCGAGCTCGCGAAGCTGCGCGCGAACCCGAAGCTGCTGAGCCCGGCGGTCGAGGAGATCGTGCGCTGGGTGACGCCCGTGCTCCAGTTCTGCCGCACCCCGGTGGAGGACTTCACGCTGCGCGGCCAGACGATCCGCGCGGGCGAGTCGATGTGCCTCTTCTACGCCAGCGCCAACCGCGACGAGGAAGCGTTCGCGGACCCCGAGACGTTCCGCATCGACCGGCACCCGAACCCGCACCTCGGCTTCGGCATCGGCGAGCACTTCTGCCTCGGCGCGAACCTCGCGCGCCTCGAGCTGCGCGTGATCTTCGCCGAGGTCGCGCGCCGCTTCGCGGAGCTCGAGCTCGCGGGCGAGCCCGCGCGCATGCGGTCGAGCTTCATCGGCGGCGTAAAGCGCATGCGCGTGCGCTACCGATTCGGGGACGTTCCTTGACTAACTGAACCAAATCCCCGGCGGGCAAAGGTTTAGTTAGTCAAGGAACGTCCCCGGAGGCGTCCATGCACACAGGTCCTCGCTCCTGGCTCGCACCGCTCGCACTCGCTGCCGCGCTCGCTGCGCCGGCGCTCGCCGGCGATCTGCCCTTCGCGCGCACCGAGCAGCGCGCCGACTGCGCGGCTCACGACGCGCTACGCCGCCCCTTCTTCGGCGACACCCACGTGCACACGGCCTTCTCGCTCGACGCGAACCTCGGCGGCACGCGCAACACGCCGCGCGACGCCTACCGGTTCGCGAAGGGCGAACAGGTCGGGCTCCAGCCCTACGACCCGAGCGGCAAGCCGCTGCGCACGGCGCAGCTACGCCGGCCGCTCGACTGGACCGTCGTTTCGGATCACGCGGAGACGCTCGCCGAGGTGCGCATCTGCACGGAGGAGGGCCTGCCGGGCCACGACTCCGACATGTGCTGGGTCTACCGGAACCCGCAGATTCGCGCGCTCGCGACCCCGCTCTTCCTGGTGCGCCTGATCCCCGGCCGCGAGCCGTTCCATCAGCTGTGCGGCGAAGGCGATCGCAACTGCATCGCGCAGCGCGGCGTCGTCTGGCGCGAGATCCAGGCCGCGGCGGAAGAGGCGTACGACCGCAGCGCCGCCTGCAAGTTCTCGAGCTTCGTTGGCTACGAGTGGACGGGCACGATCGGCGCCGGCGGCAATCTCCACCACAACGTGGTCTTCCGGAACGAGAAGGTCCCGCCGAGGCCGATCAGCTTCCAAGAGCAGGGCTCGGCGTTGGGCCTCTGGCAGGCGCTCCAGAAGGAGTGCGTCGAGGGCACGCCAGGCTGCGACGCCGTGACGATTCCGCACAACTCGAACCTCTCGGGCCCCGGCTACATGTTCGAATCGGCGCGCATCACCGGCCCCGAAGGAGTCGGCACGGCGATCGACGCCGAGGAGGCGCGCTGGCGCCAGCGCTGGACGCCGCTGATCGAGGTCACGCAGCACAAGGGCGAGAGCGAGTGCCTGCTCGGCGGGGAGACCACCGACGAGGCGTGCGGCTTCGAGAAGCTGTCGTACAACAGCTTCTCCGGCGTCGGGCGCTTCCGCGGCCTCGACCTGACGAGCGACCAGCGGCCGACCCAGCGCGCGATGGTGCGCGAGGCGCTGAAGAAGGGCGTCGCGACCGAGCGCGCAGTCGGCGTGAATCCGATGAAGTACGGCCTGATCGGCAGCACCGACACGCACCTCGGCACGCCCGGCATGACGGAGGAGGATCAGCCGCGCGGTCACGGCGGCGCCGGCGTGATGGGTCAAGTCGTCGGCTTCCCGGACGACCTCGAGTTCAACCCCGGAGGCCTCGCCGTGCTCTGGTCCGAGGAGAACTCGCGCGACGCGCTGTTCTCGGCGATGCAGCGTCGCGAGGCCTACGGCACCAGCGGCACGCGGCCGATCGTGCGCTTCTTCGGGGGCTGGAACTACGGTGCGGAGCTGTGCAGTGACGCGCAGCTCGTCGCGAAGGGTTATCAGGGCGGCGTGCCGATGGGCGGCGACCTCGCCGCGAAGCCGCGCGGCGCGAAGGCGCCCACGTTCGTCGTGCATGCGCTGCAAGACGCGGGCACCGCCGAAAAGCCCGGCACTCCGCTCCAGCGCGTGCAGATCGTGAAGGGCTGGGTGGATGCGAAGGGCGCGGTGCACGAGCGCGTGGTGGACGTCGCGGGCGGGCCGAACGACGCGAGCGTCGACCTCGCGACCTGCGCACCGCGCGGCGAGGGCCACAAGCAGCTGTGCAGCGTGTGGAGCGACCCGAGCTTCGACGCGAAGCAGCGCGCGTTCTACTACGCGCGCGTGCTCGAGAATCCGACCTGCCGCTGGAGCCAGCACGTGTGCGTCGCGAGCCACGTGAACTGCGCCGACCCCAAGTCGGTCCCGCCGGGCCTCGCGGCGTGCTGCTCGCCCGAGCACGTGCCGACGATTCAGGAGCGCGCCTGGACGAGCCCGATCTGGTACGCGCCCGGGAAGTGAACGCGCCGGGACGTCTCCAAGCGTCCGCTTCCATTCGGCTGCATCGACACCGGGATCGGTCCCACGGCGACGGCTGGTTCACTCCTGCGGTTTCGGCGTCGCGGCGCGGCCGCTTCCGTCGCCGAACCGTCGCGGTAGCGTGCGCGCCACCCGGGAGGTGCCTCGTGCGCATCGCGCTCCGCTCCGTGCTCGCTTCGCTCGCCCTCTGTGCGGCGCTCGCGTCCCCTGCCCGCGCGGCCGACCCGCCCTTCGCGCGGACCGAGCAGCGCGCGGCGTGCAGCCACTACGACGCGCTGCGCCGCCCGTTCTTCGGCGACACGCACGTGCACACCGCCTACTCGTTCGACGCGAACCTCGGCGGCACGCGCAACACGCCCCGCGACGCCTACCGCTTCGCGAAGGGCGCCGCGCTCGGCCTTCAGCCCTACGACGCGAGCGGCAAGGCGCTGCGCAGTGCACAACTCGGCCGGCCGCTCGACTTCGCCGTGGTCACGGACCACAGCGAGACGCTCGGCGAGGTGCGCATCTGCCGCACCGAGGGCTTGCCCGGCTACGACTCCGACCTCTGCTGGATCTATCGGAACCTCGGGCCCGGCGCGCTCGGACCGGTTGCGATGCGCATCATGACGCAGCGCTCGCGCTACCCGCAGATGTGCGGCGAGGGCGACCGCGACTGCATCGCCGCCGCCGGCCTCGCCTGGCGCGACATCCAGGCCGCCGCCGAGGAGGCCTACGACCGCAGCGCCGCGTGCTCGTTCTCGAGCTTCGTCGGCTACGAGTGGACGGCGTCGTTCTCGCTCGGCGCGAACATGCACCACAACGTGATCTTCCGGAACGACAAGGTGCCGCCGCTGCCGATCAGCTACGTCGAGACGGCGTCGCCGCTCGCGCTCTTCGAACGGCTCGAGCGCGACTGCGTGTCGGAAACGCCCGGCTGCGAGGCGCTGACGATCCCGCACAACTCGAACCTCTCGGGCCCCGGCTTGATGTTCGAGTCGGCGCGAATCACGCGGCGCGAAGAGGCCGGCGCGCGCGTGGATCTGGCGGAGGCGAAGCTACGCCAGCGCTGGTCGCCGCTCGTCGAGATCTCGCAGCACAAGGGCGACAGCGAGTGCCTGCTCGGCGGCGACACCACCGACGAGGCCTGCGGCTTCGAGAAGCTGCCCTACAACAGCTTCAGCGGCGTGACGCGCTTCGCCGCGCTGAATCCTGCGAGCGACCAGACGCCGAACCGCTCGTCGATGGTGCGCGAGGCGCTGAAGAAGGGCCTCGCGCTGCAGCGCGAGCTCGGCGTGAATCCGCTCAAGATGGGCATCGTCGGCAGCACCGACACGCACCTCGGCACGCCGGGCATGACGGACGAGGATGCACCGCGCGGCCACGGCGGCGCGGGCGTGATGGGCGCGACGGCGGGGCTGCCCGACGACATCGAGTACAACCCAGGCGGGCTCGCCGTGCTGTGGGCGGAGGAGAACTCGCGCGACGCGCTGTTCGCCGCGATGCAGCGCCGCGAGGCCTACGGCACCAGCGGGACGCGTCCGACGGTGCGCTTCTTCGGCGGCTGGAATTACGGCGCCGAGCTGTGCAGCGACCCGCAGCTCGTCGCGAAGGGGTATCGGGGCGGCGTGCCGATGGGCGGCGACCTGCCGAAGCGGCCACGCGGCGCGAAGGCGCCCACGTTCGCGGCGCTCGCACTGCAGGATCCCGGCACCGCGGCGAAGCCGGGAACGCCGCTCCAGCGCATCCAGCTCGTGAAGGGCTGGGTGGACGCGCAGGGCGCCGTGCACGAGCGCGTGGTGGACGTCGCGGGCGGCGACAACGGCGCGAGCGTGGACCTCGACACCTGCGAGCCGCGCGGCGAGGGCGCGAAGCAGTTGTGCGCGGTGTGGAGCGACCCCGACTTCGACGCGCGCCAGGGCGCCTTCTACTACGCGCGGGTGCTCGAGAACCCCACCTGCCGCTGGAGCACGCGCATCTGCCGCGCCGCGCAGGTCGATTGCCGCGACCCAGCCAAGCTGCCCGCGAACCTCGCCGGGTGCTGCAGCGACCTCGCGAAGCCCACGATCCAGGAGCGCGCCTGGACGAGCCCGATCTGGTACGAGCCCGGCCCTTGATACCGGGGACGTTGGTTCACGAAAGGCCGGGGACGTTGGTTCAAGCAGTCGCGCATCCGGCTGAACGGATGCGTGAACCAACGTCCCCGGCCGCTCTCGAACCAACGTCCCCGGCTGGCGCCGCGCGGTTCCCTGGCACGGAATGGCTTTGATTCCCTCGCGGGTCATGTTCTTCTGTGTGTGCGGAGGCCTGTCATGAGCGACCCCGTCCTTTCTCCGTTCGGCCGCGTCCTGCGGCGGTGGCGCGGCGTGCGCGGCATGAGTCAACTCGCGCTGGCGACGGCCGCGGGCACCTCGACGCGCCACCTCTCGTTCCTCGAGACGGGGCGCGCGCACCCGAGCCGCGAGATGGTGCTGCGCCTCGCGAGCGCGCTCGACGTGCCGCTGCGCGAGCGCAACGCGCTGCTCGGCGCCGCGGGCTTCGCCGCGATCTACCGCGAGAGCGCGCTCGACGCGCCGGGCCTGAGCTCGCTGCTGCGCGTGATCGAGTTCACGCTCGAGCGCTTCGACCCCTTCCCCGCCTTCCTGCTCGATCGCTGTTTCCGCGTGCTCCGGACGAACCGCGCGGCCGCGAAGACGCTCGGCGGCTTCGCCAGCGGGGCGCCCGTGTGGCGCGAGCAGCCGCTCAACTTGTTACGGGTGACGCTCCACCCCGACGGGCTGCGCCCGTACGTCGTGAACTTCGCGGAGGTCGCGTCCTCGATGCTCGCGCGGCTCGAGCGCATCGTGGCTACGAACGGCGACGACCCAGAGCTCGCCGCGGTCGAGCGCGACCTCCGCGCATTGCCCGGCCTGCCCGAGGCGACCGAGCTGCCCGTCGCGCTCGACCCCGTGATGCCGGTGCACCTGAAACGAGGCGACGTCGAGGTGCGCCTCTTCACGATGCTCTCGCAGGTGAGCGCCGCTCAGGACGTCACGGCCGCGGAGCTGCACATCGAATCGCTGATGCCCGCCGACGCCGCGAGCGAGGCGACGTTGCGCGCCCTCGCCGCGAGCTGAGCTGCGAGCCGAGCCACGGGCTCGCGCGCGGGGCGAGGGTTCGCGCCGCCCCGGCAATGCGGCGCGCGGTGGCGCAAGCCACGTTCGGCGCGAGGCGCGGGGCCCAAGGCGCGGCCGGCGCGAAGCCCGAGGCGCGCGGCGCGCGTTCCCCGCCACGGCTCCCTCCCCGCGCCCGCGCCCGCGCCCGCGCCCGCGCCCGCGCGCGCGCGCGCCGGCGCGCAGTCGCCTGGAGTTCCTTGCCGCCCGCCCTGCCCGACGCGAAGGCGTTGCTTATCTTGCGCAGCGCATGGCCGCCGCCGTCTCCGACCCGCTGCCGATCTCCCACGACGCGCTCGAGCGCGAGCTCGTGGCCGCGCATCGTCCGAGCCCGGCGATTTATTGGGTGGATCTGGTCGCTTCCGTCGCGATCGGCTGGCCGGCATTCGCCTACGCCGTCGCGCACTGGGGAACCGGCCTCGCGGGCCTCGCCCTCGTCGTCGCGGTCTTCGCGCTCTACCGCGCCGCGCTCTTCATCCACGAGCTCTCGCACCTCGCGAGCGGCGCGATCCCCGGCTTCTACTTCGGGTGGAGCCTCCTCGCCGGCTTCCCGCTGCTCGCGCCGAGCCTCATGTACGTCGGCTCCCACGGCGAGCACCACAAGGCGAGGATCTTCGGCACGATCGACGACCCCGAGTACGCGCCGCTCGCCCATTGGACCCCGCTGCGCCTCACGCTCGCCTCGCTCGGCCTGTTGCTCGTGCCGGCGGCGCTGGTGATTCGCTGGGGGCTGCTCGTGCCCATCGGCGCATTCGTTCCCGCGGTGCGCAGCTTCGCCGTGGGTCGCCTCTCGACGCTGGTGATCAATCCGGACTACGTGCGCAAGGCGCCGAAGGGCGTGCTCAAGAAGCGTTGGCAGCGCGAAGAGCTCGCCTGCATGAGCGTGGTCTGGCTCGCCACCGCAGCGCTCGCGGCGGGCTGGCTCCCGCTTCGTGCGGCGGCCCTCTGGTACGCGCTGCTCGCGTCGCTCCTGATGGTGAACCACCTGCGCACGCTCGGCGCGCACCTCTACGAGCACGAGGGCGGCGCGATGACCCTCGACGAGCAGGTCGGCGACTCGATCAATCTGTGGGGACCGCCGTGGCTGCGGCCGTTCACCGCGCTGCTCGCGCCGGTCGGCCTGCGCTTCCATGCGCTGCATCACTACTTCCCGACGCTGCCGTACCACGCGCTCGGCGCGGTGCATCGCAAGCTCACGCGCGAGCTGCCGGCGGGCGCCGTGTACCGAACGACGGAACGGCCCGCGCTCGTGACGACCCTCGCGGAGCTCGCGCGCCGCCTGCCCTAGCGCAACACGCCGCTGCGCATCAGGCGGAAGATCACCGGCCACGCGTAGACGAGGGGACGGCGTCGCTGCCGATCGCTCAACTCGATCTTCACGCCGCCGTGGCGCTCGACCTTCCACACGACGTAGGCGAGCCAGCCCTGGAACGTGAACGCGGTCTTGAGCAGCCCGGCGATCGCGAGCGACTTCGCGACCACGCGCCGCACGCGCCAGCTGCGCCGCGCCCGCGCGAGCGCCGCGGGCGCCTGCCTGACGCGTACCGCGCCGCTCGCGTCCTCGCCGAGCAGCTCGCACGCGCCGCGCTCTTCGAGGGCAGCGAGAGCCGCGCGCAGAACCGCGGCGTAGCGCGCAGGATCCGCCTCGGCGATCGCGTCGATCGACGCCGGCTGCTCGCTGCGCAGCTCCGCGCGATAGGTCTCGTGGAACGCGCGCGCCCACGCCGTGCGCGGCTCGACGGCTCGCTCGCGGGCTTCGCCCGGGGTCCACGCGAGCAGGCGCTCCGCCATCGTCGTGGCCGCGCTCGCGGTCGCGCGCACCAGCGCCTCGCGCGTCGCGTCGTCCCGCGCCCAGGCGATCCGCGCCGGCTGGCAGAAGCGCGACCAGACGCGGCAGTCGAGGCTCGCGGGCGAGGCATTGCGCGCGAAGTCGGCGAGCGAGATCAGCGCGTACTTCGCGCGCAGATCCTCCTCGCGCAGCTCGACGTAGTGGACGTTGGGCGGCAGCGCGCGCCCGAGCCAGGCGGGCAGCGCGGCGGGGTAGGCAGCGCGGTAGCTGGAGACGATCGCGTAGAAGTCGAGCACGCCTTCGGGAGTGCCGCGCCGCAGGCACGAGCCGTAGAAGAGCACCGCGATCACGGCGTCGCCGTGGCGCGCGCGAATCTCCGCGGCGAGGCGCTGCGCGCCGGCGAGCACGGGCCCGCCGAGCTCCGCCCGGAAGATCGCCTCGAGCGCGCGCTGCGGCGGCGACACGCGTCGCCCCTACGCGCGCGCGAAGCGCACGCGCGGCTCCGCCTCGATCGTGTAGGCCGCGTCGGGCGCGACGGGGAAGAGCTCGCCGTCCACCGTGACCTCGCAGCTCGCAGCGAGCTCGATGCGCGTCACGTTCGCGCTCGTGTAGCCGCGCTCGGGCGTCGTCGCGCGAGCCGGCGCGCGCCCGAACAGGATGCGCGGCACGGTGGTCGCGATGCGCTCGGCGTCCCCGCGCACGAGGGTGGCCTTCAGCGGGCCGGAGCCTTCGCCCCAAAAGGGGTGGAAGCCGAAGATCAGCCGCTCGAGCGTCGTGACGAGCGTGAACAGCCGCTCCTCGTCGGGCAGCGGAGTGCCGTCGAAGGCGATGCGGACCTTCTCCGGCCGTAACAACTCGCCGCCGATTCCCGCCACGACTTCGGCGAGCAGTTTCGCGGTGACGACCGCGAGGCCGAAGGTCTCCTGCGCGCGGCCCTTCGGAAGGTTGCGCGAGGTCCAGGTAACCGCGCGGCCGAGCATGCCGACGCCGACGAACATCCCGCAGCGCGGCGCGTCGCCGTGGTGCGGCGTCACGCGGATCACGCCGCGCTCGACGACGCGCTCCGCGAGCCGCCCGGCCCGAGCGTCCGCGAGCAGCGCGCGCAGGCCCGCCACCGAGTCGCCGACGGCGCCGAGGTCTGCGGCGGTCATGTTGGTGCGCCCGCCGCGCAGCGGGGCGATGGCCGGCGACCAGGCGGGGCGGCCTCCGGCGAACAGTCCGGTCAGGACGCGCTCGAGCGTCCCGTCGCCGCCGTTCACGATCAGCAGCTCCACGTCTTCGCGCGCCATCTGCGCGAGCGCCCCGGGCACCATCGCGGCCGAGGTGGTGACGGCGTGGACGATGTCCTTCGCGCCCGCGATCTCGGCCAGGATCCCCTGCATCCGGCGCTTGTTGCGGCCCGCGCGCAGGTTGTTGATCAGGCCGATGCGCACTCTCTACCCCGCGTAGAACGTGTAGCTCGCGATCGCCGATCGCTTGCGCGCCTGGCCGCGAACCGAGGCATCCAACGGTGACGCCATCCAGGCCGAGCGCAAGCGCAGGCCCATCACGAAGCGGATCGGCGCGGGCAGGTCGGCCAGCGGGTCGTAGGCGGCGAGCCGGGCGCCTGCGGCGAGCGTGCCGGGCGCGAGCGGGCCGGGCAGCGCGAGCCGCGGCGACGGCGCGCCCAGCTTGTCCGCCGTCGCGCCCGCCGCGTAGTCCTGACCGAGGAGCTTGCCGTCGGCGCCGAGCGCGACGGTCCAGCGCTCCGCGCTCGCGCCCTTCGCCAGCTCGAACACGTACAGCGCGTCGCGGCCCGTCGAGAAGGCCTCGAGCCGCCGCTGCGCGAGCTTCGATTCGGTGCCCGTAATCAGTCGTCGCGAGAGCCCGAGTCGGCCCCGCGTCTGCAGCGGCTGCGCCATGCCCTTCTTCCAGAGCGACGCGCTCACCTCCGCGTCGCCGGCCCACAGCTGCTGCTCCCACTTGCCGCCGGCGAGCTTGCGGCTCGCGAGCGGCTGGGCGGCGAGCGGGAAGTCGAGCGCGATTCTCAGGCTGCCCTTCTCGACGCGCAGCTGCGCGCGGGCCGCGCTGCGGTCGAACACGAACTTCTCGAGGTCGATGCGTCGGCCGTCCGCGCTCTCTCGCCAGTCGCCGCCGAGCTTGGCGCGCGAGAACGGCACGAGCGCGCCGCCGCTCTGCACCCAGTTGCCGATCGCGGCGGCGTTGCGCTCGCCGGGGCCGACGTCGGTGAGCGTGAACTCGACGAGCACGCGGTCGCCCGAATCGAGCTGCGCGGCGAGCACCCACCATTCGGTGGTGTTCGCGCGCGCCGCGGACGCAGCGAGGGCGAGCAACAGCGAGAGCCAGACGCGCAGCATCGAGCGACTCCTCAGCGCCGCGCGGCGCCGGCGAGGGCGAGCTCTTCTTCCCACGGGCGCAGCGTGCGGCCGGCCGCGCGCAGGGCGAGCGCGTACAGCAGCCGCACGGCGTGGAAGGCGATCGAGAGCGCGGTCCACCAGGCCACCGCGTGGAAGCCGCGCGCCGGTGCGCCGAACAGTGTGAACACGCTGAGCAGGACGAGATTCGGATTGCGGCGCGCGGTGATCAGGCGGAAGAACGAGTCGAGCCTTCGCCACGAGTGGGTTTCGAAGCCGCACGCGAGCATGAACACACCCTCGAGCAGCCGGCCGGCGAGGTAGCCGCCGAGCACGATCAGCGCGGCCGGCGAGGTGAGCGCTGTGCCGACGCCGAGCGCCCACGCGCCCCACCACACCGGCGGATGCGCGAGGTCGAGGCCGTGGTCGAGCCAATGCCCGAACGGCGACGAGCTCTGCGTCACGCGCGCGAGCTTGCCGTCCACCGTGTCGAGGAAGGTCATGCCCCACGCGGCCGCGAGACCGAGCCCGAAATCGCCGCGCGCGAACGCGAAGGTCGCGTAGACGACGAGCGCCCAGCTGACGAGCGTCACCGCGTTGGGCGAGACGCCGAAGCGTGCGCAGGCCTTCACCACGCGGAAGGCGAGCGGCGGCCACGCGTATTTCGTCACGAAGTCGGTGACGCCCTTGTACGAGGCGTCGAACAGCCCGCGCTCGATCGCGGCCGCATTCTCGGGCGAGGCGATGCGCAGGAACGGCGGCGCCAGCTTGCGCAGCTCGGCCGTGTAGGCGGGCACCAGCTCTTCGGCGCTGCGCAGCGGCACGCCGGCGGGCGCCGGTCCGCCCGCGAGCCACGCGGCCGCCTCCTCCGCGCGCTCCCCCGCAATCACCGCCGCCGCGGGCTCCGCGCGCCCCGCGTCGCTCGCGACGAGCAGCAGCGGCTCGCTCGCGAGCAGCGCCTTCGCCACGCGCTCGTCGACGACCGCGTCGCCGCGCACCACGAGCGCGAGCTCCCCCGCGCGCGCCTCGCTGGCGAGCGCGGCGCCGGAGCGCGCGAAGGTGCGCGCGATGCGCGCGTCGCAGGGCTGCGAGAACAGTCGCGCCAGCGGGGCGACTCGCGGCTTCGTCACGAGCACGAGGCGCGCGCCAACGGCGAGTCCGCTCATGCGCTCCTCTTCGGTTCCCACTGGGCCGCTCGGCGTCGTCCCCCGCGCGACTCCGCGCGAGGCGCGCGTATCATAGGCAGGCACCCGGAGGTCGCCGCGCTGTTTCGTCTGGCCCACGTCTCGGATCTGCACGCGACGCGCGTGCGGTCCTTCGGGCTCGGCGAGCTGAACGCGAAGCGCGCCTTCGGCCTGCTGTCGTATCACGCGCGCCGCAAGCAGCGCTATCGGGCCGAGATCGCCCGGCGGGTGCTGGACGACCTGCGCGCCTGCGCCCCCGACCACGTCGCGGTCACCGGCGACCTCACCCACATGGGCCTCACCGCCGAGGTCGCCGAGGCGTCGGACTGGCTCGCGCAGATCGGGCCGCCCGAGCGCGTCACGCTCGTGCCCGGGAACCACGATGCGTACGGCGGCGACGTCGCGCATGCCGTGATGGACGCCTGGGGCCCCTACCTGAATTCAGACCCGGGTGCGGGCGGCGCGGAGGCGTTCCCGAGCCTGCGCGTGCGCGGGCCCGTGGCGCTGGTGGGCCTCTCGTCCGCGGTGCCGACGCCCGTCCACCTCGCGACCGGGCGGGTGGGCGAGGCGCAGCTCGCGCCGCTCGCCGATCTGCTCCGGGACCTCGCGGCGCGCCGGCTGTGCCGGGTCGTGCTCGTGCACCACCCGCCGACCCGCGCCCACGTCTCCTGGCGGCGTTGCCTCGAGGACGGACCGGCGCTGTGCGAGATCCTCGCGCGGGCGGGGGCCGAGCTCGTCCTGCACGGGCACACGCACCGCGCCGCGATCGACGCGATCCCGAGTGCGGACGGAGCGATCCCGGTACGCGGCGTCCCCGCCACCTCGTCAGCCGTGGGCTCGCGCCCCGGCGCGCACCAGATCTTCTCGATCGACGAGCGTGCTGGCGGCGGCTTCACGCTCGAGCGCGAGCTGCGCGAGGTCGACCCGCACGGGGAAGGTGTGCGCAGCGCGGCGCGCGAATCCCTCTAGAACGTCGAGCGCGGCGGCCTAACGCCCGAGCACGCGCGTGTCCAAGTGGTCGCCGAGGCGCAGCGCGAGGGCGAGGATCGTGAGCGTCGGGTTCGCCCATCCCGACGTCGGGAAGACGCTGCTGCCCGCGACGAACAGGTTCTCGACACCGTGGACGCGACAGTGAGCGTCCACGACCCCGGCCCGTCGATCGTCGGCCATGCGCGTCGTGCCCATGTGGTGAAAGCCGCCGATCGGGTGGTTGCCGATCAGCGGGTCCGTCTCCCACGGCGCGGACGCGTCGTCCAGCCAGGCCTCGGGAACGACGTGCCCCGCGCCCGTACGGCGCAGCTCCGCGTCGAGGCTCGCCGCGACGAGGCGGAGCGTGCGCTTGTCCAGCGCGCTGAAGCGCCAGTCGAGCGCGAGCTTCGGCATGCCGAGCGCGTCGCGCGCTTCGCCGAGGAACACGCGGCTCGACGGATTCGGCGCCTGCTCCGCGCGCACCGAGAGGTACACGCCCGCGGTGCCGAGGCCGAGGCGCAGCCACGGGAGCAGCGGATCGGTGTGCGCCTGCAGCCAGCGCGCCCCGCCCTTCGTGACGCGCCACAACACGCGTCCGCCGCGCGTCGGATTCACGCGGTGGTGGACGTGGTCGTAGACCTTCTTCGCGAGATTCTCGCGGCGCCCCGGGTGCAGGCGGACCTTCGGCGTGAACGACCCGTTCAGGAGGCCGCGCTCGCGCTGTGCCTTGTCCGTCGGCCGGAGGGTCGCCGCGTAGCGGCCCCCGTCGATGAAGAGGGATTGCTGGAAGGCGCGCAGCGTCGCCCACGGGCGGTGCAGCAAGAGGCGGCCGCCGCGCGCGTGGGGGTGCTCCATGAAGAAGCGACCGACGAGATCGGCGTCGTTGCCGATGCCGTTCGGCGCGCGATCGCGCGACGCGAGCAACAGCCGCGGATTGTCGAGACCGCCGGCCGCGAGCACGAACACCCGCGCGCGCACGGTCGCGCGGCGCCCGCCGAGCGAGCGCACGTCGGCGCTGGCGACGGAAGTCCCGTTCTCGGCGAGCGCGAGGCGCGTGACCGTCGCGTGCAGCAGTACGGCGACGTTCGGATGGGCCGCCAGCGCGGCGTGGGCTGCGAGGCCGAAGCGATCCCAGCGGTCGTCGAACTGCCAGAACACCGCCTCGAGCAGATCGCCCTCGAGGGGGCTCGGGGCGAGGCCCGCCGCGCGCCAGAGCCGCGCGTCGAGCGGGCGCGGCTGCACTTGCACGATCGCGCGCGCCGCGCGGTAGTACTCGTCGAGCGCGTCCTTCGCGAAGGGCCAGCCGCTGTGCGGCACCCAATCGCGGCGCTCGAAGTCCAGCGCGTCGAGCTCGGCGCAGCGCCCGCCCCACACGGCGGTGCTGCCGCCGAAGAAGCGCAGGCGCGAGTCCTCGAGGTCGTAGTACGGGAAGCCGACGTTCTCGCCCGCGCCGAGCGCCGCGATCGCGGGCTCGTAGTCGCGCCCGCCCGCTTCGAGCAGCAGGACGCGGCGCGTCGGCGACGCGAGGCGCCTTGCGAGCGTGATGCCCGCAGCGCCGCCGCCGACGATGCACAGATCCGCGTCGAGCAGCCCCTGCGCGAGCTCGCCCGGTTCTTCGAGGTCGATCAGCACGAATGTCCCCGACGACGGAGTAGCAATCGATCGCGCCCGTGAGTGGCCCGGAATGGCAGACGCGCGACGCGGAAAAGTCGGATCGAAATTGCGCCGGCGCGGCGCAGCGCCTCAGCCGCGCTTGCGCAGGAGTTGCTCCACGAGCGCGAAGTCCTCGAGCTTGTCCACGTCGATGCCCGCCTGACCGTCTTCGAGCCGAATCGCGCCGACCCGCGCACCGATCGCCTTCGAGGCGGCCTCGAGCGCGGCGTCGAGCGGCAGCCGGCCCGCCATGAAGCGCGCGAGCGTCACGGCGCCGAAGACCGCCGCGAGCCGCCACGGCTCCTTGCGGAAGCCCTCGGCCTGGCGCCAGAAGGCAGCCACCTTCGCAGCGCCGGGCGAGCGCGCGAGGAAGAGGTTTGCGCCGGTGAAGCGCTCGCGGCCGAGCTTCAGCCAGGTGCGCTTGTTATGGGGCGCCACCGCGAGCAGCGCGGCGTCCGGGACGAGCGCGACGCTGAGATCATTCGCGCTCGCGAGGGCGCGCTCGACGAAATCCCGCACCGTCTCCGCGCGCAAGAGCGGGTGGTCCGCGGTGGTGACCAGCACGGCGCCGCTCGTGGAGCTCTCGACGAAGTCGCGCACGCTGTCGGCGGGCGAGCTGCCGCTCGCGTGCAGGGCGAGCCGGCCCGCCGCGAGCTCGGGGCCGATCTCGGGATGGCGCCGCAGCGCCTCGGGGTCGTCGATGCTGATCGTGATGCGCTCGATCGCGGGCACCGCGCGCAGGGCGGCGAGCACGTACGAGAGCAGCGGCCGCCCGAGCAGCGGCGCGAGCGCCTTGTGCGTGACGCCCGCGGCGGCCGCTACGGGATCCTCGCCCCCGCGCCGGCCCGCGAGCACGAGCGCGTGGATCTTCTCGAACCGCTTCGCCTTCCCGGTGGCCACGCGCCTCGATTAACACGCGAGGTCGCGTTCGTCACACGATATGCTGCGCCGCCGCAGGAGAGACCGGGTTGCAAGCTCGTTTCGCCGTATGGATCGACGCCGCGCCGCCGGAGAGCGCGCTGCGCGTGTTCGGGTTGTCGCTCGTCGAGCGCCAGCTCGCGGCCCTCGCCCAGTTGGCGGCGGAGAAGAAGGCAGGCTTCGAGATCGCGAGCGTCGTCGTCGAGCACGCGCCGGGCGCCGCGCCCGCGCTGCGCGCCGATCTCGTCGCCCGCTTCGGCGTCGCGCTCGCGCCGGCCAGCGGCACGCTCGGCGAGCGCCTCGCCCGCGCGGCCGCCGCGGCGAGCCCCGGGACCACGCTGCTCGCCCTACCCGGCGACGCGATCCTCGACACGCGCGTACTCGCCGAGTCGCTGCGCGCCACCGACGGCGCCGCCGCGCTCGGGGGCGAAGGCGCGCAGCGCACGGCGCTCGTGCGCCTCGCGGCGGGCACGGTGCCGGCCCCCTCGCACGCCACCGACCTGCGCGCCTACGCCGAGGCGCAGCTGCAGGCGGGCGCGCTGCGCGAGCTGCGCCTGGGCGCGATCGCGCAGCACATCACGAACCTGCGCCGCGACGAACCGGCGTATGCCTTCCGACTCGCCGCCGGTGAAGTCGCGAAGACCGAGCGCTGGCTGTTCTGGTCCAACTACAAGGGCTCGACCGACTTCCTGACGCGCTGGGTGTTTCCGCCCTTCGTGTGGGCCGCGGTGCGGCCCCTCGCGCGGCTCGGCGTCCATCCGAACTGGGTGACCGGGCTCGCGGTGGTGCTCTGTTTCGGGGCGATCCCGCTCTGGGCTGCTGGACACTGGGGGCTCGGTTTCGCCGCCGCCTACGTGATGGCGGTGCTCGACTCCGTGGACGGCAAGCTCGCGCGCCTCACCTACACCACGTCGGAGATCGGCAACGTGATGGATCACGGGACCGACCTGATCCACCCGCCGTTCTGGTACGCGGCCTGGGCGTGGGGCATGGCCGGCGGGCCCGTCGGCTCGACGTACGAGCTCACGCTCTGGATGTTCGGGCTCTACGCGCTCGACCGGCTGCTCGCGCCCATCTTCAAGGCCATCACCGGCAAGTCGATCCACGGCTACGCGCCGATCGACGTGAAGATGCGGACGTTCATCTCGCGGCGGAACGTGAACCTGCCGGTCTTCACTGTCGCACTGCCGCTCGGGCTCGGGCCGGCCGCGATCGTGTTCGTGGTCGCGTGGCAGGCGGCCTGCTTCGTCTTCCACGCCGTCCGCGTGATGCAGGCGTGGCAAGCGAAGCGCGCCGCCGCCTAGACCCGCGCGCGACGAGTGGACCAGGCCCAGCTGCGCGGCAAGACCCGGCCCGCGCGGGCTCGCTCAGCGCGCCCGCGTTCGCTCGGCGATGCCCTTGCGCACCGTCTCGAGATCCTCGAGCGAATCGATCTCGCCCCACCAAAGGCCCGCCATCGAGCAGGCGCGCACGAGCTCGCGGCGCGCGAGCTCGCCGATCGCGGTGGTGTAGTAGGCGCGCTGCTGGCCGAAGCGGCGCACGAGGTGCTCGAAGGCCTCGCGCATTGCGGCGGCGCCGGTGCCGCGCAGCAGCGTCATGCCGATCGCCTCGCCTTGGCTGGCGGCGGGATCGAGGTCCTTGCCGATGGCGCGCACGAGGCCGCCGGAGATCTGCACCTTCATGTCGTCGTCGTCGTAGCTCGGCTTCACGTTGACCACGATCGTGACCGGGCTCGGCGGCGACGCGAGCAGGCGCCGCACGACTTCGGCTTCGAAGAGCGTGTCGCCGTTCAGCAGGATGCACTCGCCGTCGAAGTCGCGGCTCGCGAGCCAGGCGGTGATGAGGTTGTCGGCCTGGTCGAAGAACGGGTTGTACCGCACGCGCACCGACAGGTTCGGGACGCCATGGGACGCTGCGAAGCGCTCCACCTTTTCGATGCCGTAGCCGCCCATCACAACGGCCTCGCGCACGCCGTGCGCGGCCAGCACGCGCAGCTGCGTCTCGAGCACCGAGCGTTCGCCGTCCACCGGCACGAGGCACTTGGGCAGCTCACGCGTCACCGGGAAGAGGCGCCGCCCCTGTCCCGCGCTCAGGATGATCGCTCGCACCGTGCTGCTCTCCGCCCGCCTGCTGCTGCGGCGCCAATTCGCGCCCCGAGCGCCCGCGTCCGTGGGCATTGTCCTCTACCGGCCCGAATCAACAAGGTGGGTAAGCTGCCGCCCGCGTGATGGCCCAGAAAGAATCGAAGAAAGACGCCGAGCGAGCCGCCAAGGCGCTGACGAGCGGCCACCGGCCCCTCGGCTGGACGCTGTTCGGGTACATCGCGCGCGAGGCGTTGCTGCCGACCCTGCTCGCGCTCCTGGGCCTGTCGCTCGCGGCCGTGACCAAGAGTCTCCTCGGCCTGGCCGACCTGCTCGTGAACCGGGGACTCAGCGGCGCCGATACGGCGGCCTTCATCGGCTTCGAGATCGTCGTGCTCGCGGCCCGCATCCTCCCGTTCTCGGTGCTGCTCGGCGCCCTGATCGCCCTCGGACGGCTCGCCTCGGACAAGGAGCTCCTCGCCCTCGAGAGCTGCGGCGTCTCGCCTGGCCGCCTGATCGAGCCCGTGCTCGCGGTCGGCTGCCTCGGCACCCTGCTCGGCCTGGCGCTTTCGCTGCAGGTCGTCCCCGCCACCCTCGCCGCCCGCGAGCAGCTGCTGATCCGCACCACCGTCGAGCAGCCCGGCTCGATCCTGCGCGCCGGGACCGTCCAGAAATTCGGGGAGCGGCGGCTCTCCGCGCTCGAAGCCTCGAGCCGCGGCGACGACCTGCGCGGCGTGATGCTCCACGCCGACGATCTCGACGAGACGTTCTTCGCCGAGACTGCGACGCTGCGGGTGCCCGAGCCGGGCAAGATCGTGGTCACCCTGAAGGACGGCGTGATCGTCACCAACGCCGGCGACCGGCCGCAGCTGGTGCGCTTCAAGCTGTTCCGCACCGAGCTTCAGGGACGGGAGAACGTCGGCCAACCGAAGGGCGACGAGGGTCGCTTCTCGGGCACGCCAACGCGCGAGCTGTGGGAGGCGCGGCCGGCGACGCCGCAGGACGACCGTGCGATCCGCAGCGAGCTGGCGCGCCGCTTCGCGACGCCGTTCGCTGCGCTCGCGCTCACCTGGCTCGCGGTGCCGCTGGCGCTCACCCTCGGCGCCGGCTCGCGGGGCGGCGGCGGCATCGTCGGCCTGGCGGTGACGGTCGTCTACTACGGGCTGATCCAGGCCTCGAACGGCCTGCTCGAGTTCCCCGACGTGCCGATCGCCCTCGCCGCGTGGCTGCCGAACATCGCCGCGCTGATCGGCGGGGCGGTGCTGATGATCCGCCGCTTCGTGCTGCTGCGAGAGCAGCAGCCGAAGGCCCGCGCCGCCGACGCGCGCGACGTGCGCTCGCAGCGCATCCGCGGCGGCATGCGCTGGGCGCTGACGCGCTACGTCGCACGGCGTTACTTCACGACGGCGCTGCTCGGCGTCGGCGTGCTGCTGCTCGCGTACCTGCTCGTGGACGTGCTCGAGAAGCTCGAGCAGTTCGCGGAGTACGGCGCCGCGTTCTCCGAGGTGGCGCGCTACTACGCCGCCCGGCTGCCGCTGCTGGCCTCGCGCGTCGTGCCGATGGGCCTGCTCGTGGCGGCCGCGATGTTCGTGAGCTCGCTCGCGAGCGAGGGCGAGCTGATCGGCATGGAGGCCTGCGGCATTCGCGCGGGCCGCGGCCTCGTCCCGGTGATCGTGATCGCCGCCCTCGCGATGCCCGCCTACTTCCTGCTCGTCGATCGCGTGCTGCCGCAGTCGAACGCGCGCGCCGACCGGCTCAAGGACACCGAGATCAAGGGCAAGGCTCCGGGCGGCTGGGAAGAGGTGTGGTCGCACACCTCGCGCGCCGCGCTCCACGTGGGGGCGCTCAACTCCCGCGCGGGCCTGGCGCGGGACCTCACGCTCTACGAGCTCGGCCCGACGGGCCTGCCCGAGCGCCGGCTCGACGTGCGCGTGGCCTCGGCGCTCGGCTACGGCGCCTGGAAGCTCGTGGACGCCAAGCTCACGCTCATCTCGCGGGCCGGCTTGATCGAGGCGATCGCGGGCGACGTCCGGCCCATTCCGGAGATCGAGTCGTCGGTCAGCGATCCGATGCATTTCGACATCGCCCAGCTCCAGAAGCACATCACCGACGCCCAGCAGGGCGGCTACAGCTCGACCGCCTTCGAGGTGGACCTCCAGAACCGCCTCGCGCAGCCGTTCCAGTGCCTCTTGCTCCCGTGGCTCGGCCTCCTGATCGCGCTCGGCGTCCGCAAGCCAGCTCCGAGCTTGCTGTGGGCAATTGGCCTCGGTGTCGGCTTCATCCTGCTGACGGGCGTCTCCTCGGCGCTCGGGTACGGCGGCACGATCCCGGCCGTGGCCGCCGGCTGGCTTCCGACGGGCCTCGTGGCCCTCGCCACCTTCTCTCTGCAGCTGCGCCGGTGACCGTGGACCCAGCCGGTGACGGCCGACCCAACCTGGGGTTAAGCTGCCCGGACGCGCGCCGCGGCTCCCTCTCCGCGACGACCCTCGCCGGGAGACCTGAATGTTCGGCCGCCGTTCGGACGCAACGCTCGTCCGCAATCTGCCGAAGCTGCGGCTGTTCATGCCGTTCGTGTCTCCCCGTCGGAACGACTCCCTCTTCTATTACGCCCACGAGATCGACGTCGACGCCGCGCTGGCCTTCCTCGAGGCGCAGAACAAGGGCCGGCCGGCCGATCGCCAGATCACGCTGTTCCACCTCTACCTGCGTTCGGTGGCCGTGGGCCTGCACGAGAATCCCGAGATAAATCGCTTCGTTGCGGGCGGGAAGATCTGGCAGCAGAAGGGCGTCCAGCTGACCTTCAGCGCCATGCGCGAGCTGCAGAAAGGCTCCGTGCTGATCACCGTCAAGCGGCCCTTTCCGGCGGACGAGTCGCTGGGCGGCATGGTCGACCGCGTGCTCGGCTCCCTCGGTGAAAGACGCAAGGGGAAGAAGACCCAGGCCGACAAAGAGATCGACCTGGCGCTCTACCTGCCGTCCTTCGTGATCCGCGGGGTCATGAAGGTGCTGAATTGGGGGAACGCCCTCGGCGTCCTTCCCAAGGCGATGATGGACGACGACCCCCTGTTCACTTCGCTGTTCGTCGCCAATATGGGGTCGATCGGGATGGAGACCGGACACCACCACCTGTGGGAGTACGGAACCTGCTCCGGCTTCTGCGTGATGGGGAAGATGCGGACGCGTCCGGACGGCTCGCGCTACGTGATTTGCTCGTACACGTGGGATGAACGCGTCGCAGATGGCCTGGCGACGAGCTTCGCGCTGAGCGCGTTCAAAGAACGCGTCGAGAACCCGGAGAAGCTGCTTTGACCGACTTATTCGACAAAGTTGCGAGCTACGACCGTGCGCAGACGCTGCGCGATCACGCGATCTACCCGTACTACCGGGTGGTCTCGTCGGGCCAGGACCCGGTCGTCGTCATGAACGGGCGCCCCGTCGTGATGCTCGGGTCCAACAACTATCTCGGGCTGTCCAGCCATCCCGAGGTCAAGGCGGCCGCAGCGGCCGCGCTCGAGAAGTACGGCACCGGCTGTGCCGGCTCGCGGCTGCTGAACGGCACCCTCGACATCCACGTCGAGCTCGAGGAACGCCTCGCGCGCTTCATGCGCCGTGAAGCGGTGATCACCTTCGCGACCGGCTACCAGGCGAACGTCGGCGCCCTGTCGACGATCCTCGGGCGCCACGACGAAGTCTTCCTGGACAACCTCGACCACGCGTCGCTGATCGACGGCGTCCGGCTGGGCTTCGCCAAGGACCGGAAGTTCCGGCACAACGACCTCGCCGACCTCGAGAAGAAGCTGCGCGCGGCGTCCCCGGACACCGGCAAGCTGATCGTGGTGGACGGCGTCTACTCGATGGAGGGCGACCTCGGCGACCTCCCCGGCCTGGTCGCGCTCGCCCAGAAGTACGGCGCGCGCGTGATGGTGGACGAGGCGCACGGGGTCGGCGTGCTCGGCAGCAATGGCCGCGGCGCCTGCGAGCACTTCGGCGTCGAGGGATCGGTCGACCTCGTGATGGGCACGTTCTCGAAGTCGCTCGCCGCGGTCGGCGGCTTCATCGCCGGCAGCCGGCTCGTCGTCGACTACATCAAGCACACCGCCCGCTCCGCGATCTTCTCCGCGGCCCCGTCGCCGCCGGTCGTCGGCGCGGTGCTGAAGGCGCTCGACATCCTCGAGCGCGAGCCCGAGCGCCGCAAAGCGCTCTGGGAGAACACCGACTACATGAACCACGCGCTGACCGCGCTCGGCTTCGACATCGGCAAGCCGCAGTCCCCCGTGATCCCGATCAAGATCGGGCCGGACGAGATCGCCTACGAGATGGCGGTGCGGCTCCAGGACGAGGGCGTGTTCGCGAACCCCGTGGTGTCGCCGGCCGTGCAGCCCGGCAACGCGATGATTCGCACCTCCTACATGGCGACGCACACCCGCGCGCATCTCGACACGGCGCTCGAGGCGCTCGCGAGCGTCGGGCGGCAACTCGGCGTGATCCGCTAGCGCGCGGCGCGCGGGGAGCCGGAGATGAGCGGCACGCGCGCGGTGCTCGTGACGGGCGCGTCGTCGGGCATCGGCGCCGCGGCGGCGAAGCGGCTCGTGGCGGACGGCTTCCGCGTCTACGGGACGAGCCGCAGCGCGCGCGCCGAGAGCGACGGCATCCGCTGGCTCGCGATGGACGTGCGCGACGAGGGCGCCGTGCAGCGCGCCGTGCGACAACTCCTCGAGGCGGAGGACGGGCGCCTGTACGGGGCCGTCTGCAACGCGGGCGTCGGCATCTTCGGCAGCGTCGAAGAGACGCCCATGGAGCGCGCCCGCGCGCAGTTCGAGACCAACGTGTTCGGCGTGCTGCACACCCTGCGCGCCGTGCTCCCGCCGATGCGCGCGGCGCACGCCGGCCGCATCGCGATCGTCGGCTCGCTCGCGGGACGAGCGCCGATCCCGTTCCAAGCGCACTACTCCGCGACCAAGGGCGCCGTAGATGCGCTCGCGCTCGCGCTGCACAACGAAGTGCGCGGCTTCGGCATCCACGTCGCGTTGATCGAGCCCGGCGACGTGAACACCGCCTTCAACGACGCGACCGACTGGGGCGACACGGCAGCTGCGAGCACCTATGGCGCAGCGATCCAGACCACCGAGCGCGTGATCCGCGAATTGCTCCCGAAGGCGCCGCCGCCCGAGGTCGTGGCGACGGCGATTGCGCACGCCATCGGCGCGGGGAGCCCGCGCGTTCGGTATGCGGTGGGGAACGATTCGACGCTCGTGCCGATCGGGAAGCGGCTGCTGCCCGATGGGGCGCTGCTCGCGCTGATCCGCGATCACTTCAAGCTCTGAGCGAGCCTCGGACTTCCCTCTCAGTTCCGTCGGCTCGCTCGGCCCAGCCTCGACGAATCTGCGTCGCTGCGCGCCGCGTCGGCGTCAGTCGGCGCTCCATGCGTAGTTGACCTGGATTCCCCACGTCCGGGGCGGCCCGAAGTTCGAGATCGTGCTGCCGCTCGTCGCGTTCGGCGCGTGGACCGTGACGTAGTCCTTGTCGCCGACGTTCTCGACGTACGCCTGGACGCTCAGCCCGGCGACGAGCGCCTCGGGCGCCCGCCAGATCGCGCGCAGGTTGCCGATCGAGTACGGCTTCTGGCGGGCGAACGGGCTCTCGAAGACGTCGTGGTAGTGCGTGTCCGTGAACGCGTACTCGCCGCGCAGGGAGAGGCCGCCGGCATTGCCGAGCTCGAGGTCGTACTGCGCCGCTGCGCCCACCTTCCACTTCGGCGCGCGCGGCAGCGCATTGCCCTGCGCGTTCTGGCAAAGGTCGCCGGGCGCGGCGGGCGCCGGACACTGGATCGTGCCCAACTGGCTGTTCATCGGATCGTCGACGATGAAGCGCTTGTACTGCGCCGTCAGGTACGAGAGGTTCAGGTCGAGGCGCAGCGGATCGAGCGGCACCCAGGTGCTCTCGACCTCGAACCCGTAGGTCTCGGCGTCGGCCGCGTTGCGGATGATCGACGCGTTGTTCACGAACTGACGCGCCTGATAGTCCGTGTAGTCGTTGTAGAACGCCGAGAGGTTCACCCGCACGGTGTTGTCGAGCCAGCTCGACTTGAGACCCACTTCGTAGGCGTTCACGAACTCCGGGTCGTAGGTGTTGCCGCAGAGCCCGACGTTGTAGCCGCCGGACTTGAAGCCCCGGGAGTACGAGGCGTAGACCATCGCGTCGTCGCCGAGGTCGAAGTCCGCGCTGACCTTGCCGGTGGGCTCGCTCCACTCTTCGAGCGAGCGCTGGCCGTTGCAGCCCGCAGCGCCGCTCGGGTCGAGGTTGAGCACCTGCGAGTGCAGGATGTCCTTGTCGTCCTTCGACCAGCGGAAGCCGGCCGTCACGCGGAAGCGCTCGCTCACGTGCAGCGTCTCCTGCGTGAAGATCGCCCAGCTCGTGAGCTGTTGGTCGAGCGAGAACTCGAGGAACGGCACCGGCGTCGCTGTGCCATCGAGGCGCGTTCCGAACAGTGCGAGGCAGTTCGACGGGGTCGCGGTCGTCGGCCCGGTGGGCGTCGGCGCGCACGCAGGGATGAAGCCGCTGAACAGCCACTCGTAGGTGAACTGCAGATCCGGCAGCTGGTAGCGATACACCTCTGAGATGTCGGACTCGTACCAGAAGAAGCCCGCGATCCAGTCGAGGCGCTCGCCGAAGAGCGAGCCCGAGGCGTTCAGCTCCTGCTGCCATTCTTCGTTGTACTGCTCGTAGTCGCCCTCGAGCAGGCGCAACGCGACGCCGTCGTTGTTCGAGGGATTCAGGTCCTGGTCGAGATCGAGGTAGCCAGCGACCCACTTGAGCTGCACCGCTTCGCTGACGTCCCACGTCACCGTGGCGTTCACGTCCCAGCTGTCGCGCGTGTACTCCTGGTCCTGGTCGTAGTCCACGTTGCGCGGGTCCGGCTTCGAGAACGGGATGCCGGCCGGGATGCCAGGCAGCGCGCCGAGTACGCCGCCAGGATTCGTCGCGCTGATGAAGAGCGGGAACGCCGGCACATCGAAGGTGCGCACGAACGGTGGTCCGCCGTAGTCGCTCGAGATCCAGCTGAAGCGCAGCGCGACGTCCAGCGTCTCGGTCGGCGTGAGGACGGCGGCGAGCTTCGCTTGCTTGGCCTTGCCTTCGTCCTCCTCGTTGCCGGTGAGAAGGTTGTCCGTGTACCCGTCGCGGGCGTCGTAGGCGAAGGCGCCGCGTACGCCGAGCAGACCCTCCACGAGGGGGACGTCCACGGCGCCGAACACCCGGCGCCGGTCGTAGGCGCCGTAGAGCGCCTCGGCGTCCACCGCGAACGTGTCGCCCGGCAGCTTCGTGATCACGTTCAGCGCGCCGCCGGTCGTGTTGCGCCCGTAGAGCGTTCCCTGCGGCCCGCGCAGAACCTCGATGCGCTCGGTGTCGAAGAAGAGCGCGGAGGAGGAGGCGAGACCGCCTCGATACACGCCGTCCTGGTAGAGGCCTACGCCGGGCTCCGCGTCGATCGTCGAGGTGTCGACGCCGATGCCCCGCATCGTGATCTGCGCCATGTCGGCGATCTCGCCGTACACGAGGGCCGGCGCGATGAACTGAACGTCGTTGAAGTCCTCGAGGCCCTGGTCGGAGATCGCGCCGGAGGTGATCGCGGTTACCGCGACCGGCGTCTCCTGCAGGTTCGTCTCACGCTTCTCGGCGGTGATCGTGATCTCTTCGATGCCGCCCGCCGGAGCCGCGGCCGGGGCGTCTTGCGCCGAGGCGGCTAGCGCCAGCGCGGACAGCGCGAACGGGGCGAGCAACGTGGGCGTGGCGAATCTGCGCATCGCGATCTCCTGGATGAGGCGCCGAGTCTGTTCCGAGATTGCGCCGGAATCAACCCGAAAGTCTGCGCAAGTTGAAGGCATGGGTGCGTCTGTGCGCAATGTCGCAATGCGTCACCCCCGGGCGGAGTACCGTGGGCTTCGCGAAGCGGAGGACGCCATGGCCTACGAGATCAAGCGCTTCCCCTACCCCGGCACGATCGACGCCGACGGCCACGTGCTCGAGCCGCCGGATCTCTGGGAGAACTACCTCGAGGCGAAGCACAAGCCGCGCGCGCTGCGCATCCGCGTCGATGACGACGGCTACGAGTATCTCGAGATCGCGGGGCGGCCGAGCGCGCGCTCGCGGCGCGGCTCGCTGGGCCTGCTCGGCGCGATGGGCGAAGAGGACATGACGCCGCGCCCCGACCGCCGCTACGCGGAGAGCTTCCCGTACGGCGCTGCCGACGCGAAGCAGCGCGTGGACCTGCTCGACCGCGAGAACCTCGAGAAGTCGCTGCTCTACCCGACGCTGGGCCTGCTGTGGGAGTGCGAGCTCACCGATCCGGAGCTGAGCCTCGCCTACGTGCGGGCCTACAATCGCTGGATCGCGGACCTCTGCCGCGATTCGGGGGGCCGCCTCGTCCCGATCGCGCAGCTCACGCTGCTCGACCCGGCCGGCTCCGCCGCCGAGCTCGAGCGCGCGGTGAAGGACGGCTGCAAGGGCGCGTGGGTAAATCCGTTCAACCACCTGCGCGTGCCCCACGGCGACGAGCGCCACGACGTGCTGTTCCGGAAGTGTGTGGAGCTGGGCGTGCCGCTCGCGATCCATCCCACCTACACGCCGCTCGAGACCGAGCCCGGCAACTTCGACTGGCCGGCGGCGCGCCGCGGCGTCGCGGACCTGATCCGTCTGCGCGGCCTCGTGCAGGAGGCGCTCTTCTCGTTCTTCATGCTCGGCACGCTCGATCGCTTCCCGACGCTGCGCCTCGGCGTGCTCGAAGCCGGTGCGGGTTGGCTCGGCGCGATGCTCGACCGCGTCGAGGCGCTGCAGTTCGCGATGGGCCGCGGCGTCCCAGGGAGGCGACCCTCGCCGACGGAGTACTTCCGGCGCCAGTGCTTCATCTCCGGCGATCCGGACGAGACGGCCGCGCCGCTCACCTTCGACCACGTCGGCGCGGACGTCTTCATGTGGGCCACGGACTACCCGCACCCGGACCATCCCCACACCTGGGTCCCCGATCTCGAGAACTTGGTGGCGGGCCTCTCCCCCGAGACGCGCGCGAAGGTGCTCGGCGGCAACGTGCGGCGGATCTACCAGCTCTAGAAGCGGGGACGTTCCTTGACTAACTGAACTTTCCGCCGCGCGCGCTCGCCGAGGTCCGCACATGCCCCCTTCGCCCAAGCGTTTCTGGACGATGCTGCCGCCTTCGCGCTCCGCCGCGAAGTACGCGCAGGCCGCAGGCGACGCCGAGGCGCGCGGGCTCGAGGGCGTGTTCTCGATCCAGCTCAATTCGAACCCGTGGGTGCCGCTCGGCGCGGTCGCTGCGACGACGTCGCGCATTCGGCTCGCGACCGGCATCGCGCTCGCGTTCACGCGCTCGCCCGTCGAAACGGCGCTCGCCGCGCTCGATCTCGACCAACTCAGCGAGGGACGCTTCACGCTCGGCCTCGGCACCGGCGTCGGGTGGATGCACGACGAGCAGTTCGGCAGCGCCTACGCGCGGCCGGTCGCGCGCATGGCGGAGGTCGTTCGCATCGTGAAGCTGGTGCTCTCCGGCGACGCGCGGAAGGCTGGGCGCTTCGACGGCGAGCTCTTCCAGCTCGACTTCTCGCGGCTCGCGCTGCCGAAGCCGCTGCGCCCGAACCTGCCGGTGTGGGTGGCCGCGCTGCGCGAGCCGCTCGTGCGCGTCGCGGGCGCGCACGCCGACGGCTTGATCGGGCACCCCTCGTGGTCCGCACACTGGGCGCAGCGGCAGGTGCTCGGCCCGTGGGCGGAGGCGCTGCGCGCCTCGGGGCGCGAGCGCGCGCAGGTCGAGGTGAACCTGTGGCAGGTCGTCGCCCCGAATCCCGACGCTCGCGAATCCGTGCGCGACGCGAAGGCGCACGTCGCGCTCTACGGATCGATCGCGCAGTACGCGAGCTACTTCGCCGCCCACGGTTTCGGCGACGAAGCCCGCGCGCTGGCGGCCGGCGCCGCCGCGGGCCGCCGCGACCTCGTCGATCTCGTACCCGACGCGATGGCCCGCGCCTTCGTCGTGTGCGGCACCCCCGGCGAAGTCGCCGCGCAGCTGGAGCCGCTGCAGGCGATCTCCGACTCGCTCTGTCTCCAACCTCCGCCGGTCGCGGGCGACGCGCGAAGAGCCTACGAAGCGCGCATCGCCTCCCTGATCGGCGATTGGGGACGTTCCTTGACTAACTGAACTTTTCGCCTCTGCGAAAAGTTCAGTTAGTCAAGGAACGTCCCCGCTGGCGCGGCTAGTACGAGCGCGGCAGGCCGAGCACGTGCTCGGCCAGGAAGTTGCGCACCATCTCGTTGCTGATCGGCGCGATGCGCGTGAGGCGGCTCTCGCGCCAGTAGCGCTCGACGTGGAACTCGCGCGCGTAGCCGAAGCCGCCGAGCGTCTGCAGCGCGGCGTCGCAGGCTTTGTAGCCGGCCTCGCTGGCGCGCAGCTTCGCCATGTTCGCGAGCGGCCCGGCGGGCAGCTTCGCGTCGTAGGTCCACGCGGCCTTCTGCCATAACAAGTCCGCGGCCTCGAGCTCCGAGAGGCACTCCGCGAGCGGATGCGCGATCGCCTGGTTCTGGCCGATCGGGCGGTCGAACACGATGCGGCCCTTCGCGTAGCGCGTCGCCACCTCGAGCGCGCGGCGGCCGATGCCCGCCGCCTCGGCGGCGATCACGATGCGCTCGGGGTTGAGGCCGTCGAGCAGGCAGTAGAAGCCGCGTCCCACCTCGCCCACCACGTCGCTCGCCGCGACCGGCAGGTCGGTGATGTAGACCTCGTTCGAGTTCACCGCGTTGCGGCCGAGCTTCGGGATCGGGCGGATCTCGACGTGCTTCGGGTCGAGGTCCGCCAGGAAGAGCGTCATGCCGTCGAGCGGGCGCTTGCACTCCTCGCGCGGCGTCGTGCGCGCGAGCAGCAGGATCTTCTGCGCCTGCTGCGCCTTCGAGTTCCACACCTTCTTGCCGTTCACGACGAAGCGATCGCCCTCGCGCCGCGCGAACGTGCGGATGCGGCTCGTGTCGGTGCCCGCGTCGTCCTCGGTCACGCCGAACGAGACGTGCAGCTCGCCGGTCGCCGTAGGCGGCAGCGTGCGGCGCTTCAGCTCCTCGCTGCCGTGGTGGATCACCGGCCCCATGCCGAAGATCGAGAGGTGCAGCGCCGACGCCGCGTTCTGCGCACCCGCGCTGTTCGCGACGGCGTTCAGCAACACGGCGGCGTGCAGCACGCCGAGGCCGGCACCGCCGTGCGCCTCGGGCACCAGGATCCCGATCCAGCCGTTGTCGGCGAAGGCGCGGTAGAACTCCCAGGGAAACTCGTGCGCCTCGTCCTTCGCGCTCCAGTAGTCGTCGTCGAAGGCCGCGCAAAGGCGCTGCGCCTCCGCGCGAATCGATTCGAGCTCGGGGCCGAGAGTGAAGTCCATCGCTGCCGCTCCGGATGAGGAACGGCAGCCTAGGCCGTCCGCGGTTCCGATTCCGCTTGCTGGGCCGCTTCCCCGAGCGCGCTCATCGCGGCTTCACCATCTCCGTCAGCGTGGTGTTGGGCCGCGCCGACGCGGTCCAGCCGCCGTCGACGATCACCGCGGTACCGGTGACGAACGAGGACTCGTCGCTCGCGAGCCAGAGCGCCGCGTGCGCGATGTCCCGCGGAAGCCCGGCGCGCGCGAGCGGCTGCACGCGCTTCAACTGCTCCTCGACCACGTGGGGCGGCAGCGGCTCCGGCAGCCCGGGGTTCGCCCACAGCAGCGGCGTGAGCACGCCGCCGGGGCAGATCGCGTTGGCGCGGATGCCGTGCTCGGCGTACTCGATCGCGGCCACCTTGGTGAGCTGGACGACGCCGCCCTTCGCAGCGCCGTACGCGCCCTGACGCGCGATCGCGAGGTGCGCGGAGACGGAGGCGGTGTTCACGATCGAGCCGCCGCCCGCGGCGATCAGGTGCGGCACCGCGTGCTTGATGCCGAGCCAAACCGCCTTGAGGTCGACCGCCAGGATGCGGTCGAACACTTCCTCGGGCGTCTCGTGGATCAGGCCCTCGAAGCCACCGATGCCGGCGTTGTTGAACATCACGTCGAGCCGCCCGAAGTGCGCGGCCGCGGTGTCGACGAGGCGCTTCACGTCGTCGCTGCGGCTCACGTCCGTGCGCAGCGCAATGGCCGCGTCTCCGAGCGACTTCGCGAGGGCGTGCGCCTCCCGTTCCTGGACGTCGCCGATCGCGACCCGCGCGCCCTCGGCGACGAACAGGCGCGCCGATGCCTCGCCCATGCCCGAGGCCCCGCCCGTGATGACGGCGACCTTGCCCGCCAACCGGCCCATCACACCGCCGGCTTCTCGATGTTGAGCGCGGGCGCTGCGCCGCGCGTCGGCCCGATCTCGTGGGGCGGCGCAGGGACGTCGCGCTCGCGCCGCCGCATCGCCGCTTCGAGCGCGGGGCCGAGGCGCCGAAGCTTCTCGGCCTCGCGCCGCTCGTGGCGTTCCTGGAACTCGGGCAGGATCTCGCGCGCGAACAGCTCGAGGCTCTCGCAGATGTGCTCGTGCTTCGTCGCGCCTTGCTGCGCGACGAGGATCACCTGGTCGACGCCGGCGTCCTCGTACGCGCGCATGTAGTCGCGCACCTGCTCGACGGAGCCGACCGCGCCGCGCAGGCCCTGGAGCGAGCCCGGCGAGAGCCCGGCCGCGCGCTCGTAGGCCGCCTCCTCCGGCGTCGGCGACGGCGCCGCGAGGTTGCGGCCTTCGGCCTTCACGAACCGCCGCGCGAAGCCCATCGCGTCGCGGCCGCGCGCGAACTCGGCGTTCACGCTCGTCTGCGCAGGGCGATGGGTCCCGAACGCGGAGTAGTGCAGGAGCGAGTACGCGAAGAAGTGCACGCCGTCGATGCCGCGCTCGATCGCGACCTCCTCGCGTTCGTGGCAGTGGAAGCCCACCGTCACGGCGAGGTTCGGGTTCACGAAGTAGCCGACCGGCACGGCCTCGAGCTCGATCGCCTTGTGGTAGGCCTCGACGTGCGCGCGCGCCTCCTGCGGGCTCGTGAACGCGAAGTGCAGCGCGCCGAGCCCGAGCCGCGCGGCGTCCACCACCTTCTCGCGCCGGCTGCACGCGACCCACAGCGGCGGGTGCGGCTTCTGCTTCGGTTTCGGGAGCACGTTGCGCGGCGGCATCGTGAAGGCGCGGCCGTGGTGACCTGCGTAGGGCTCCTGCACGAACATCTTCGGGATCTCGCGAATCACCTCCGCCCAGATCTCGGCCTTGCGCGCGACGTCGATGCCGAAGCCCTGGAGCTCCGCGTTCGTCGTCGTCTCGCCCGTCCCGAACTCGAGCCGTCCGCCGGACAGGAGGTCGAGCATCGCCGCGCGCTCGACGACGCGGGCCGGGTGGTTGTAGCCGGGGAGGATCGGCACGATGCCGTGGCCGAGGCGGATGCGCTGCGTGCGCTGGCTCGCGGCGGCCAGGAAGATCTCCGGCGCCGAGGAGTGCGAGTACTCCTCGAGGAAGTGGTGCTCGACCTCCCACACGAAGTCGATCCCGAGCCGATCGGCGAGCTCGGTCTGCGCGAGCGCCTCGCGGATCACGCGCTCCTCGTCGCCGGCCTGCCACGGCCGCGGTACCTGGAACTCGAAGAAGATTCCGAAGCGCATGCACACCTCCGTCGAGCGGTCCCGCGAAGCGCGTCCCGATCCGCTCGGTCTTTGAAGTTTGCGCTAGACCCAAGTCGGAATCCATCGCATTCTTCATCCACTCGAAGCAGAAGGCGCGCGCCGGAGCGCGCCGAAGGAGCCCCGCCCATGACCGAGACGGAACGCCGCAACCTCGACGCCGTGAAGCGCTGGGAGGAGACCTACAACCACGACGTCGAGAAGATGGTGGACGAGGTCTATGCCGCCGACTGCGAGGTCGTGGACATGCACCGCGGCCTCACGCTGCGGGGGCGCGAGGCACTGCGCACGCTCGAGCGCCAGATCAGCGCGGCGGCCCCCGGCCGGCGGCTTCGCATCGTGAAGGCGGTCGCGAGCGGCGACACCGTCGCGCTGGAGTGCGAGGGCATCTTCCCGACGGGCACGTTCCCCGCCGTCGTGTTCCTCGTGTTCGACGAACGCGGTCAGGTGAAGCTGGACCACACCTACGCGCCCGACCCGACGGGCACTACGAGCGCGCAGGCGAAGGGGCGCTGAGGCGCGGATGGGCGAGCGCGTCGCGGTCGTCGGAGCGGGCATCGGCGGGCTCGCCTGCGCACTCTCGCTCGGCAGCCGCGGCTTCGACGTCGCGCTGTACGAGCGCGATGCCGCACCGAGCGGCGACGCCGAGAGCGCGGCCGCCATCGCCGAGCGCCGTCGCGGCGTGCCGCAGGCCGTGCATCCCCACTTCTTCATGGGCCGCCTGCGCGAGGTGTTGCGCGCGCGCCACCCCGAGTTGCTCGCGCGCCTCGCAGAGGCCGGCGCGGGCGAGGGACGCTTCATAGAAGCGCTCCACCCGGCGGCGCGCCTCCGCTACGCGGAACGCGAGGACGACGCGGCGCTCACCTCGATCGCGGCGCGCCGCACGACGTTCGAGCGCGTGATGCGCGCGTACGTGGAGGAGAAGGGCCTCGCTCGGGTCGAGAGCGGGGTGGAAGTCGTCGGCTTGCTGGCCGACCCGGGTGCGCCGCCGCGCGTGCGCGGCCTGCGCGTTCAGCGCGCCTCGGGTCGCGCGGAGGTCGCCGCGGACGTCGTGGTCGACGCTTCGGGCCGCGCCGGCACGCTCGCACGCGAGCTCCCGGCGCTGGGCGTGCACGTGGACGAGGAGCGGCACGACGCCGGAATCGTCTACTTCACGCGCCACTACGAGCTGCTGCCGGGCGCGGAGGCGCCCACCGCACACGGCATCCCCGGACTGATCTTCCCCGACTTCATCGTCGGCGCCCTGCCCTCGGACCGCGGTGCCTTCACCGTGACTTATCAGGTGCAGCGGGACGACGCCGGCATGGTCGCCGTGGTTCGGGATCCGGCGCGCTTCCAGGCCCTGTGCATGCAGCTCCCCGTGCTCGCGCGCTGGGTGGACCCGCGCCACGCGCGGCCCACCAGCGACGTCTTCGGCTTCGGCGGCATGGACTCGTTCTGGCGGCGCGTCGTGGTCGACGGCGAGCCGCGCGTGCTCGGACTGCACTTCGTCGGCGACACGGCGGTGCGCTCGAACCCGAAGTACGGGCGCGGCTGCACGTGGTCGGTGCTCGGCGCGGAGCTGCTCGCCGAGGTGCTCGGGGCCGAGCCGACGGTGCGCGGCCGCGCGCGCGCCTACGCGGCGGCGCTCGAGGCTCGGCTGCGCGCCGATTGGCGCAGCATGCTCGCGATGGACGTCGCCTCGCGGACGCGCTTCGAGATCGCCGCAGGGCAGCGGCCCGCCGCGCTCGGCGACCGGGCGCGCGGCGCCTTCGCGGACCTCGTGGACGAGGCGCAGTTCGTCGACGCCGAGCTCTTCCGCGCGATCTGGCGCGGTTATCACGGCTTCACCGGCATGGCGGACTGGACGCGCTCGCCCGCGGCCTGGCTGCGCCTCGGACGGCACCTGCTCGCGCGCCGCGCGCGCGCGCCGCTGCTCGCCGAGCGCCGGGTGCGGCCGACCCGGGCCGAGATCCTCGCCGCCTCGCAGGCGGCCGTCGGGGCCGCTAATTAAGGCGACTTCCAGGAAGGGTCCCAGCTTCACCATGGCGGAGCCGCAACGCGTCGACGAGCTCGATCTGTCGATCATCGCCCGCCTGAAACGCGATGCCGCCGCGACCAATCGCGCGCTCGCGGAGTCGCTCGGCGTCACCGAGCAGACGATCGCCGCGCGCATCCGGCGTCTCGAGAATGCGCACCTGCTGCGCGTGGTGGGCGTGCTCGACGCGCGCGCCGTCGGCTACCGGCTGTTCGTGATCGTCGGCATCCAGGTCGCCGGTCGCTCGCCCGCCGAGGTCGCGGCCCGCGTCGCCGAGTTCCCGTTCGTGACGGGCGTGAACTCCTGCCTCGGCGGCTTCGAGCTGACCGCGTCGCTGTATGCGCACGACGAGCGCGATCTGCTCGACGTGCTCGAGCGCAAGATCGGCGGCATCCGCGGCGTCGAGGAGCTGGAGTCGTTTCTCGTGCTCGAGCGCGTGCACCACCGGACCGACTGGGGGAAGCTCGACAAGCTGCGCAAGCTCGCGCTGCCGGCGGGCGGCGAGCTGCTCGACGAGCTCGATCGCGAGATCCTCGCGCACCTCCAGGAAGACGCGCGCACCAGCCTGCGCGAGGTCGGCCGGCGTCTGGACCGTTCCGAGGGCACGATCCGCGCGCGCGTGCGCCGGCTCGAGGAACGCGGGCTGTGCCGGATTCAGGCCGTCGCCGACGTCTCGACCGGGCCGGGCGGAGCGGCCGCCTGGATCGCCCTGAAGGCGCGCCGCGGCAGCGTTCGCCGCGTCGCCGACGAGATCGCGAAGGCGCCCGAGGCGGGCTTCGTCGGCATCACGCTGGGCCGCTTCGACGTGCTCGCGCTGATCAGCGCGCCGGGCCGAGAGGAGCTCTCGCGCCTCATGTTCGAGAAGGTGGCGCTCATCCCCGGCGTGCAGCGCCTCGAAGCCTGGGAGTCGCTGAACGTCTACAAGCACGACTTCCGCGTCGCCGACCTCTCCGTCGCGAGCGGCGGGCCACGCGCGGCGAAGCCGGCGCGCAGCGCCAAGCCGACGCGAAGGCGCCGCTAGCGCTCACGCACGGGCGAGCGCCTCACCGCACGCCCTATGCGACGCGCCGCAGCCACTCGTCCACGGCCTCGCCGCGGTTCGAGACGAGCCTCCCGGGCAGCGCGCCCGTGCACTCGGCGCCGCGGAAGATCGGCTCGCCGTTCACGAGCACCCAGTCGATGCCGTGCGCGGGCGCGACGCGCCGCCAATCGCCGCCCGGGAGGTCGTGGCGCACCTCGTAGCGACCCCGCACGTACCCGATGCGCTCGAAGTCGTAGACGTAGAGGTCGGCCCACTGGCCCGGCTCGAGGGTGCCGCGCCGATGCAGCCCCGCGACGCGCGCCGGCAGCGCGCTCGTTCGCGCGTGCACTTCTTCGAGCGTGAAGCGCCGCTCCTCGCGCACGAGCCAAGCGATCATCTCCGTCGGATATTGGCCGCCCGAATAGAACTTCACGTGCGCGCCGCCGTCGGACGTGCCGGGGAGCACGCGGGGGTGCCTCAGCACCCGCTCGTTCTTCACCGGGTCCGCGCTGAGCGCTTCGGTGGTGCGGAACTCGGCCGCCATCTCCGACTGCGAGAGCAGCTCGAAGAACACGTCGGTCACGGGCCTGCCGAGCTGCGACGCGATCTCGCCGACGAGCTTGCCCTCGTGCGCGACGTAGGCGCTCGCACCGTGAGCGGCGTGAAGGATGAAGCTCTCGAGCGCGCCGCCCGAGGCGTACATCGCGGCGGGATCGTACTCGGTGCGCGCACGCGCGAGATACGCGGAGTCGCGCACTCTCGCGAGCTTCGCCGCCTCGTCGCCGCAGTTGCTGAGCTCGCGGAAGAGCGGGACGGAGTCCCACGCGTTCCACTCCGGCACGCGCAGCTCGTTCCACACGCGCAGGCAGATGCTCTGCCCCCACACGTCGAGGCCGCGCGCGTGGCAGTCGTCGAGCCAGCGCAGGCGGTCCTCGTGGAAGTCGGGCAGCTGGTCGAACGCCGCGATCACGTTGTGGACGATCGGCCGGCCGCTGCGCCGGGCGAGCTCCTCGCTCACGTGGCGGTTGTCGACGCCGCCCGGGATGTCGGTGAGCGCCTGGATGCAGCCCTCGCCACGCTCGCGCAGCACTTCGGCGAGGAAGTACGCCGTCTCCACCGCCATCGTGTCGGTCGGCATCGGCGTTCCGTCGGCGTCGACGTGGCTGTTGAATCCGCCGAGGTGCGAGAACGCGAAGCCGATCGCGCCGTGATCCATCGCCTGCTCGAGCAGGTCGCGCATGCGGCCGCGCTCTTCGGCGCTGGGCGCGCGCTTCTTCGCCGCTTCGAGGCCCATCACGAAGATGAGGAGCGGGTTGAGCGGCAGATAGCTCGCGAGGTTGATGCCCTTCGGCTGCTTCTTCAGATGCCCGATCCAGTCCGGGAAGGTCACCCAATCCCAGCCGAGCGCGCGGCGCATCGCCGGATACGGCACCTGCTCGGTGTTCTCCATCATGCGCATCGCGCGCTCGCGCAGCTCGGGCGCACAGGGCGCAAAGCCGAAGCCGCAGTTGCCCACCGCAACCGTCGTGCCGCCGTGCCAGCTCGTGTTGGTGCAGTACGGGTCCCAGTGGAGCTGCGCGTCGTAGTGGGTGTGCAGGTCGATCACGCCGGGTGCCACGATCCGGCCCGAGGCGTCGATCTCGCGCGCGGAGCTGTGCGCGCCGAGGTCGCCGATGCGCTCGATCACGCCGCCCACGATGCCGAGATCGGCAGCGCGCCGCGGGGCGCCGGTGCCGTCGACGAGCGTGCCGCCGCGGAGGGTGAGGTCGTAGCGAGGCATTGCGGAATCTCCTTCTGCGCCGTGCGGAATCAGAACGGACGGCCGAGGCGCGTCACGAGCGGCGCCTCGGCGGAGCTTTCGGTGCGGATCTCGAGCGCGTCCTCGGCGACGCGGGGCGTCAGGCGGAAGGTGAGCGCGATCTCGACGGACTCGCCGCTCCGTTCTCCCGCAGAGACGGCCTCGGCCGCGCGGAACAGCAGTTCCTCGAGCAGCGCGCGCCCCCACTGATCGAGGGGCACGTCGCGCACGCTCTCGCCCGCCATGTTCGCCTCCTTCATTCGCCGCCTCGCACGTCGAGCGCGTCCAGATCTGCGATCGCGGCGCACATGCGCGCGATCATCTCCCGCGACATCGCCTCGGGCTGCATGTCGGGCATGGTCGGCGGGTGGCACAGCGTCGGCGTCCACATCAGCAGCGCCGCGAACGTCTGCTGTCGATAGCGATCCCACGCGTCGGCGGCGGAGATCGCGAGCCCGTGCCCGCGCATGCGCTCGAGATAGCGCGCGAGCAGGTCGCGCTCCCAGGCGCGGCGATCCGCCACCGCGAGCGCCGTGGTCAGCGCATAGGCGACGTCGCGCGCCCAGTGCCCCTTGCAGACGAGCGCCCAGTCGCAGAGGCCCATGCGGCCGTCGCCCGTCTCGTACCAGTTGCCGAGGTGCACGTCGGAATGGAGCAACGTGCGCGGCTCGCGCTCGTGCCATGCCAGCGAGCGCAGCGCGGCGGGCCAGATCTCGTGCTTGCGCGCGAGCAACGCGCCGGGGATCACGTCGGCCGCTTCGACCAGCGCGCGCTCGTGGCCCTCGCGGATGCCGTTCTTCTCGCCCGTGCGCAGGAAGGCCTCGTAGGTCGTCACCCAGCGCAGGTCGGCAGCGAAGCGCGGGCTGTCGTAGTACGCGCCGTGAAAGGCGGCGAGCGTGTCCACGATCTGCTCGGCCTGCGGGCGCGAGATGGGGGTGCGCCAATCGCAGAAGGTCGCGCCGCGGGTGTGTCCGAGGTCTTCGAACAGGTGGATCGAGCGCGCGGACGCGCGGTCGTAGGCGCTGTGCACCAAGATCGGCGCCTCGACGGGAAGCTCCGCGCGCAGCTCGCGGAAGAAGCGCCCCTCGCCGGCGGCGGCCATGCCCGAGCTGAGCCGCGTCAGCAGCGTCGGCGTGGTCTTCGCAAACAGGTGCGTTGCGAGCCCGGCTCGCTCGCCCGCCTCGTTCCAGCGCACGCGCACCTGGCGCCGCACGCTCGAGCCCGCGTGCCCGCCGCTCGCCGCGACGGCGAGTGCCTGCGCCCCGGGCACGTGGCCCGCCATGCGCGCGGTGATCCACTCCGGGGTGATCGCCTCCGCGCGCCACGGGACGTCGTCGCCCGCGCGCGCGGGCGGATCCACGAGGTGGTCCCACACCACGTGGGCGGCGACGCGCGCGCGCGTGCGCAGCGCACCGATCGCGTGGGTGCCCCCGAGCGTCTTCATCGCGCGGGGCGCGCTCCCGAGTCTGCGCTCTTCACGCCGCGCTCAGCTCGCACGCGCGCCGCGCACCAGGCGGCCCGGCCGCGCGCCGGTGTCGGCGTCGTCGCGGCGCGTGACGACGCCGCCCACGATCGTCGCCGCGTAGCCGCGCGCGTCCTGCATCATGCGCTGTCCGCCCGCGGGCAGGTCGCACACCGTGTACGGCGCGGGCAGCGCGAGCGCACCCAGGTCGATCACGTTCAGGTCGGCGCGCTTGCCCGCCGCGATCGCGCCGCGGTCGCGCAGGCCGTACAGGTTCGCCGTCTCGCTCGTCTGCTTCTTGATCGCGTGCTCGAGCGCGAGCCGCGGGCCGCGGCGTCGATCGCGCACCCAGTGGGTCAGCATGTACGTCGGCGTGGATGCGTCGCAGATCAGCCCGCAATGCGCGCCGCCGTCGGCGAGGCCGAGGATCACGTCGGGATGCGAGAGCATCTCGTAGAGCGCGTCGTGGTTGCCGCGCACGAAGTTGAGCGTCGGCATGAGCAGCATCGCGCGGCCGTCCTGCTCGCACATCAGGTCGTAGATGCGCGCCTCTGGATCCGCGCCGTCGCGCCGCGCCTGTGCCGCGACCGAGCGCTCTGGCGGCGGCTCGTAGTCCACGGGGTCGCCGAGGGGAAAGATCTGCTCGATGCCGCGTGCGAACACGAGGTGGAGGTTGTCCATCAGCGCTTGCGATGCGGGCGCCTCGTCCGACTCCCCGAGGATCGCGGCGCGCACTTCGGGCCGCCGCAGCTCGCGCATGCGTTCCGCGAGCGGCAGGTGCGCGAGCTTCAGGTAGGTGGGCCGGCGCTGGAACAGATGCTTCGCCTGGAAGCCCGTCAGCACGCCGCCCGGCCGGCCGGCCGACTGCGGATGGAGCTTCGCCCCGCGCGCGTTCGCCTCTTCCGTCCAGCGCAGCGCGCGGCGGAACATCTCCGGGTCCTCCTGGAACTCGACGAGCAGATACGTGATGGGCATGCCCGTCTCGCGCGAGAGCTGCTCCATCCACGCGAGCTCGCTCGCGAGGCCCGCCTCCTCGCTGCCAAGCGCGAAGCCGCCTTGGCCGACGGAGCCGCCCGGCACCAGCTCGAAGATCCCGCCGGCCTTCGCGACGGCGCGGCCGATCGCGAGCAGCTCGTCGTTCGCGGCGAAGGTGCCCGGCACGGGCGAGCCCGTGAGCGACTGATGGCCGAGGATGCGCGAAGTCGAGAACGCGAGCGCGCCGGCGCGCACGCCCTCGGCGGCGAGCCGCGCCATCTCCGCGATGTCGTCGGCGGTCGCCGCCTCGTGGCGGATGCCGCGCTCGCCCATCACGTAGGCGCGCAGCGCGCCGTGCGGCACCTGCGTCGCCACGTCCATCGTGAAGCGGTTCTCGGCGAGGCGGTCGAGGTATTGGGGAAACGTCTCCCAGCGCCAGTCGAGGCCCTCCCAAAGCGCCGTGCCCGGGATGTCTTCGACGCCGTCCATCAGCTCGATCAAGTCGCGCTTCGCCTGCTCGCCCGGGCGCACCGGCGCGAACCCGACGCCGCAGTTGCCCATTACGAGCGTCGTGACGCCGTGCGAGAAGGACGGCGCGAGCGTGTCGTCCCAGGTGGCCTGCCCGTCGTAGTGGGTGTGGACGTCGACGAAGCCCGGCGTCACGAGCCGGCCCGCCGCATCGATCGTCTCGCGCGCGGCGCCGAGCTTCGCACCGACCTCCGCGATGCGGCCGTCCTTCACGCCGACGTCGCCGTCGAACGCGGGGCGCCCGCTGCCGTCGACGATGCGGCCGTTGCGGATCACGAGATCGAGCATGGGAAGCCTCCGGTCTGCGGGAATCGATCCAGCGCGCCCGCGCCGCCGGGGACCAGCCTGCGGCGCGGGCGAGCCTTCGGCCGTGAAGCCACGGCCATTCTAAGCGGTGCGATGGAGCGCCGAGCCGATCTTGCCGTTGCGCAGCAGCCGCCCCGGCATGGCGCGGCGCCGTGCCGTGTCCGCGTTCCGCCCGTCGCGAATGCCCACGTCCGCGCGCAGGCGCGTGAGCCGCGTGCCGTCCACGGCGGTGCCGCCGCGGATCACGGTGTCGAATGGGGTCATGCGGCCTCCCATCTCGCCCCGAGCGAGACCGAGTGGGTTCAGTACGCGCACCAAATCATGAACGATCCTGCGCGAACTTGTGGAATAATCTCACGCCTCAGGGATTTTTCGTCACGGGCGTCCCCGCGGGCCCCAGGAGCGCACGATGAGCCCGACGCCCGCCGTCCACGGAACCTGCCCCGACCGCTTCGGCGCCGTGCGCGAGGCCTTCGCGCGCAACCTCGCCTGCGGCGACGACGTCGGCGCCTCGTTCGCCGTCACGATCGACGGCGAGCTCGCCATCGACCTGTGGGGCGGCTTCGCGAACGCCGAACGCACGCGTCCGTGGGAGCGCGACACGATCGTGAACGTCTACTCGTCCACGAAGACGATGTCGTTCCTCTGCTTCCTCGTGCTCGCCGACCGGGGCGAGATCGACCTCGACGCGCCGGTGGCGCGCTACTGGCCCGAGTTCGCGGCGAACGGCAAGCAGGACGTGCGGCTCCGCCACCTGATGAGCCACTCGGCGGGCGTCCCTGCGCAGGACGCGCCGCTCACGGAAGAGCTGCTCTACGACTGGGACCGGATCTGCGGGATCCTCGCGGCGCAGGCGCCGTGGTGGAAGCCGGGGACCGCGAGTGGCTACCACGCGCTGATCCAAGGCCACCTGATCGGCGAGGTGGTGCGGCGCGTCACCGGGCAATCGCTCGGCGCGTTCTTCCGGAAGGAGATCGCGGAGCCGCTCGGGGCCGACTTCCACATCGGCCTCGACCCGGTGCACTTCGCGCGCGTCGCGGACCTGATCCCGTACGCGCCGGACCCGAACGCGCCGGTGCCGCCGCCCGACTCGATCGCGGCGCGCACCTTCGCGCGCGGCATGCCCGACCCCGCGTGGACGAAGAACGCGGGCTGGCGGCGCGCGGAGATCCCGGCGGCGAACGGGCACGGCAACGCGCGCGCGATCGCGCTCAGCCACGCGCCGCTCGCGTGCGGCGGAACGGCGCGCGGGAAGCGCCTGCTCTCGCGCGAGACCTGCGAGTCCGTGCTCGCGGTGCAGACCGACGGCGTCGACCTCGTGATCGGCGTGCCGGTGCGCTTCGGCCTCGGCTACGCGCGCATGAACGAGATGTTTCCGTTCTCGCCGAACGAGCGCTCGTGCTTCTGGGGCGGCTGGGGCGGGTCGCTCGTCGTCGCCGACCTCGACGCGCGCGTCTCGATCGGCTTCGCGATGAACCAGATGCGCGGCGACGCCATCGTCGGCGACCGCCGCACCCACGCGCTGTGCAAGGCGCTGTACGCGGCGCTCTGAACGGCGCGGCCTCCCAACGACTTCGATCGGAGAACGCGATGGCGATCGGCGGCGGCTTCGTGGTGGACTGCGACTCGCACGTGCTCGAGCCCGCGGATCTCTGGGAGACGTATCTCGAGCCGGAGTACCGCGAGCGCGCGATCCAGATCCGCCCCGCGGCCGACGGCACCGAGCAGCTGATCGTGGACGGCAAGGTGCTGCTCGACGGACGGCTCGCCTCGCTCGGCGGCGTCGAGTGGAACGCGGCGGAGCTCTTCCTGCGCAAGGAGCTGCCCTACGCCGCCGGCTGCCCGCGCGCGAGCTGGGACCCGCAGGCGCGACTCGCGCTGCTCGACGACTGGCGCGTGGATGCCTGCGTCGCGTTCCCGACGATCGGCATCGTCTGGGACAAGGACGAGGACCCCGCGCTCGGCATGGCCTATGCGCGCGCGTACAACCGCTGGCTGTGGGACTTCGCGAGCGGCGCGCCGGCGCGCATCGCGCCGATCGCGCACGTGCCGCTCTACGACCCGCAGGCCGCGCTCGCCGAGCTGAAGCGCTGCCTCGCGCTCGGCTTCAAGGGCATGTTCCTCGCGCCCGAGCGCGTCGCGGGCAAGCGCCCGTCGCACCCCGACTTCGATCCGCTCTGGGCGACGCTCGAGGAAGCGGGCCTGCCGGTGTGCGTGCACCTGATCGTGCGCTTCAACCGCAACGTCACGGGGGCGATCGGCGACTGGTACGACAAGGGCGAGCCCAACACCGTGTTCTCGTTCGCGATGGGCGGGCCGACGCAGCTCATGCCGTGCGCGGCGTCGCTCGTGTGCGACGGGCTCTTCGACCGCTTCCCGCGCCTCAAGGTCGCGGTCGTCGAAGCGGGCGCCGGTTTCGCGGGCTTCCTGATGGATCGCCTGGACTCGAAGTTCGACCGCTTCGGCACGATGACGACGCGGCGCCGGCCGAGCGAGTACGTGCGCGAGAACTTCTGGTTCGTGATGGACCCTGGCGAGCGCGCGATCGACGCGCAGTGCGACCTGGTCGGCGAGACCCAGCTGATGTGGGGCTCCGACTACCCGCACATCGATTCGCACCTGCGCGCGGCCGAGGAGGTGCGCGCGAGCCTCGCGAGCACCTCCGAGCGGCGCCGGCGCTTGATCCTCGGCGAGAACGCGAAGCGACTGTTCGCGCTCTGAGCCGGACCCCAGGGTCGCGCGCACGCCGCGCCCCGAGGCCCGACTCACGCGAGCCCGAGGCGCCCGCTGCGCTGGCTAGCCCCGGCGGTAGTCGATGATGCCGCCGCCGTCGAGGATCAGCGTCTGGCCCGTCACCCAGCCCGACGCATCGCTCGCGAGATAGGTCGCCGCCGCGGCCACGTCTTCGGGCTCGCCGAGACGCTTCATCGGATACGACTTCGCCACCTGCTCGCCGCGCCCGCCGTCCCACAGCGCGCGCGCGAAGTCGGTCTTGATGAGCCCGGGCGCGAGGGCGTTCACGCGCGCCTTCGGCGCGAGCTCGGCGGCGAGCTGCTCGGTCAGGTACACGAGGGCCGCCTTCGTCACGCCGTAGACGCCGAGCGCGGCGCTGGTCTGGAATGCGCCGACCGACACGATGTTGATCACGCTGCAACCGCCCGCGCTCTGCTTCATCGACTTGTTCCACACCGCCTGGGTCCACGCGAACGGCGCGGTGAGATTGGTCGCGAGCGTCTTCTCCCAGCGCGAGAGATCGGCGTCGATGGTCGGGCCCGCGTACGGGTTCGTCGCGGCGTTGTTCACGAGCACGTCGATCTTGCCGAACGCGGCGAGCGCGGCGTCGATCTGCGCCTCGCGCGAGGCGGCGTCGCCGACGTGGCCCGCGGCCCAGCGCGCGCCGTGGCCGATCTCCTGACAGGCGGCCTCGAGCGCTTCGGCCTTGCGCCCCGTGATCATCACGCGCGCGCCCGAAGCGGCGAATGCCTTCGCGATGCCGAGGCCGATGCCTCGCGAACCGCCGGTGATCAGCGCCGCTTTGCCGTCGAGTCGCAGATCCATCCTCATTGACTCCGTTCGCCTTCGGCTCACTGCGCGCGGCCTGAGCCGCGCTGCGGCTCGGGCCGCTTGCCGGGCGTGTTGCTGGTTTCCTCTTCGGCCCGATTCAGCGCAGCCGCACGGGCATCGATTCGAGGCCGACGATGAAGTTGTTGGGGCGCACGTGCAACTCGCCCTCGGCGAGCGCGACGTCCGGGAAACGCCGCAGCAGCTCCTCGAACAGCACGCGCAGCTCGAGGCGCGCGAGGCTCGCGCCGAGGCAGTGGTGCGTCCCGAAGCCGCCGAACGCGACGTGGCGGTTCGGATTGCGCGCCACGTCGAACTCGTCGGGTCGGTCGAAGGCCGCGGCGTCCCGGTTCGCCGACGGGTAGAGCAGCAGCAGCCGGTCGCCCGCGCGGATGCGCTGCCCGCGCAGCTCGGTGTCGCGCGTGGCGGTGCGGTTCATGTTCTGGATGGGACTGATCCAGCGCAGCATCTCCTCCACCGCGCTCGGGATCAGCGCGGGGTCGTCGACGAGTCGCCGCTTCTGCTCCGGCCTCCGGAGCAACTCGAGCAGACCGCCCGTCATCACGTGGCGCGTGGTCTCGTCGCCGCCGATCAGGATCAGCAGGCTCTCCTGCAGGATCTCCTCGTCCGTCAGGCGATCCCCGTCCACTTCCGCGTGGGCGAGGATGCTCATCAGGTCGTCGCGCGGCCGAACGCGCCGCTCGGCGAGCGACGCCGCCGCGTACGCGAAGTAGCCGTTCACGATGTCGCGCTGGCGCAGCCTGCGCTGCGCGTCGTCGGCGATCTTCTGCGACTCGCCGCCGCCGAGCATCTCGTCGGACCACACGAGCAGCTGCTCGCGATCCTCGGGCGCGACGCCCAGCAGGTCGCCGATCACGACCATCGGGATCCAGCGCGCCACGTCCACCACGAAGTCGCAGCGCCCCGCCGGCGCGACGCGATCGAGCAGCTCGTTCGTGAGCTTGCGCAGCATCGGCTCGTGGGCGTCGACGCGCTTCGGCGTGAAGCCGCGATTCACGAGGTTGCGGCGGCGCTTGTGGAGCGGATCGTCGAGGTTGATCATCGACGGGATCCACGAGTCCCGCTCCGGCCGCGAGCTCTTGCCCGAGCAGAACAGCTCCGGCTGGCGCGACACCGTCATCACGTCGTCGTAGCACGCGACGCCCCACAGCCCGCCGTCGGCGGTCTCGTCCCAGTAGACCGGCGCGTTCTCGCGCAGCCAGCGGAAATGCGGATGCGGGTCGAGATAGAAGAAGCGGTCGTGGAGCCGGACGTTCGGGTTTTTCGGGTGCTCGGGCATGGGCCGCTCGCTGGCTGGAGCGGCGCAGCTTATCCCGCGCGATCAGCGCGCCGCGAGCGTCCCCGTAAACGAGCCGCCCAGCGCCGCGATCCGCGCGCGGGCCTCGGCCGCGTCGTCGATCGGCACCACGCGCAGGTGGCGCGTGCGCGCGTCGAGATCGATGCCCTCGTGGCGCTCCACGGCTTCGATCGCGTCGGCGAACGAATCGCCCTCGAAGTGGATCGTCTCGATCTCGCCGCGACGCCCCCCCGGCAGATAGATCGCGCCGGTCGCGAAGTCGACCGCGAACGCCGCGAGCCCCGGAATGAGGAACAAGAGCAGGCCGATGCCATCCATGATCGCGACCGCGGGGTCGATGCGGCCGTGCCTCTGCCCGCGGCGCTCGGGGTAGAGGATCGTGCCGCAAGCGAGTTGGAAGCTCAGCGTCACGAGCAGTGCCGCCCCCGTGACCTTCGAAAATCGCCGCATCGGTCCCCCCGTTTTCGCGCGCGCGATGCGCGCGTCCGTGCGCATCGACCGCTCGCGCACCCGACTTAGTGGGGAATTCATCGGAAGGCGGTGCGCGGAATCACCGAAGGCGGCGCGTCGGGCGCTTACTTGCGCAGGTCCGGCAGCTGGTAGCCCTCGCTCGCCAGCGCGGCGCGGATCACCTTCTTGTCGATCTTGCCCGTGGACGTGAGCGGGATCGCGTCGCGGAACAGCACCTCGTCGGGCAACTGCCACTTCGCGAAGCGGCCCTCGCAGTGCGCGAGCACCTGCGCCTGCGTGGCGCTGCCGCCCGGCGCGCGCACGACGACCGCGACGGGGCGCTCGTCCCACTTCGGGTGCGGCACCGCGACGACCGCGGCCTGCGCGACGCCGGGAAGCGCGCAGATGTGGTTCTCGAGGTCCACCGAGCTGATCCACTCGCCGCCGGACTTGATCAGGTCCTTCGTGCGGTCGGTGATGATCAGGTACTCCTCGGGGTCGATCATCGCGACGTCGCCGGTGCGCAACCAGCCGTCGTGGAACTTCGTGGGCTGCGGGTTCTTGTAGTACTCGGCGCAGATCCACGGGCCGCGCACGATCACCTCGCCGATCGACTTGCCGTCGTGCGGCAGGTGGTTCCCGTTCTCGTCGAGGATCGCGAGGTCGATGCCCGGGATCACCTGCCCGGCCTTCGCCTGATTCGCGACCTGCTCCTCCGGTAGCGACCCGCGCTGCGAGCGCTTGGCGATGCGCCGCGAGACGGTGACGAGCGGATTCGTCTCGGTCATGCCCCAGCCCTGGATCATCTCGACGCCGTACTTCTTGGCGTACCACTCGATCAGGCTGATCGGCGGCGCCGAGCCGCCGCAGGTCATGCGCGTGAGGGCGCCGAGGTCGAATCCCGGATTCTGCTCGAGGAAGCCCTTCACGCCCTGCCAGATGGTGGGCACGCCGAGCGAGATCGTGACCTGCTCGCCGCTCATCAGCTCGACGAGGCTCTTCGCGTCCATGAAGCGGTGCGGCATCACGCACTTCGCGCCGAGCGTCATCACGCTGAACGGCGCGCCCCAGCCCATGGCGTGGAACATCGGCACGATCTGCAGCAGGCAGTCTTGCGCCGAGAGGCCCATCGAGTCGGTCATCATCTGCGCCATCGTGTGCAGATAGGTCGAGCGGTGCGTGTAGAGCACGCCCTTCGGATCGCCGGTCGTTCCGCTGGTGTAACAGAGCGCGGCGCCGGCGTTCTCGTCGAGCTCCGGCCACTCGATCTCGCGCGCGTGCCCGGCGATGAACTCCTCGTAGTCCACCGCGCCGGGCAGCGACGTCTTCCAGGCGCCGGCGCCGGGCTCGCTGGCGACGATCACGCGCTTCACCGTCGGGATCTTGCCCGCGAGCTGCTCGAGCAGGCCGAGATGGCTCTGGTCGACGACGATCGCGACGTCCTCCGCGTGGTTCACGATGTACTGCAACTCGCCGGCGGCGAGGCGCAGGTTCAGCGTGTGGAGCACGCAGCCCATGCTCGGGATCGCCTGGTACATCTCGAGATGGCGGTGGTTGTTCCAGAGCAGGCTGCCGACGCGGTCGCCGAGCTTCACGCCGTCGGCCGCGAGCGCGTGGGCGAGCTGTGCGGCGCGCGCGCGCGTCTGCGCCAGGGTCTGGCGGTGGAGGCCGTTCGGCAGCTTCGTCACCACCTGCTCGTTCGGGGCGACGCGCGCGCCGCGATCCATCAGGCGCGAGAGCAGGAGGGGCGTGCGTTGCATCGTCATGCGGGAGATCTCCGAGAGGGTCCTGGGTGTCCTGAGAGTGTCCTGGGCGTCCCGAGCGTCCTGCGTTCCCTGAGTGGGAGCGGCGTTCGGCGAGCGGCCGCGAACCGCCCCCGACACCACTCACCGCCCGCCGGAGCCGTGAGGCCGTCCGGCCGAACGGCGACTAACGAAACACTGGCGGCCGCTTCGCGATGAACGCCGCGACCGCTTCCTTGTGCTCGGGCGTCTTCCAGCACTCGCGCAGCAGCGCGCTCTCGCGCTCCTGCACGCGGCGCAGGTCGCCGTCGGCAGCGTTCTGCGTCAGCAACTGTTTCGTCATCGCGAGCTGCGGCGACGGATTCGCGGCGATCAAGTTCGCGAGCTCGAGCGTCTTCTCGAGCAACGCGTCGCCGGGCACCACGCGCTCGACCAGCCCGATCGCGAGCGCCTCGTCCGCGTTCACGAGCCGGCCCGACAGACACAGCTCGCTCGCGCGCCCGAAGCCGATGCGCTGGCCGAGCAGGTGCGTGCTCGCGAGCTCGGGCACCAGCCCGACCTTGATGAAGCCCAGGCCGAAGCGCGCCTTCTCCGACGCGAAGATCACGTCGAAGGGCAGGATCTGCGTGAGGCCGATGCCGACGCACGCGCCGTTCACGGCCGCGACGAGGGGCTTGCTGGCGCGGCAGTGCGCGACCCAGTCGAGCCCGCGCGGCATCCCGCCGTCGCCGCCCTGCGTGTCCGCGCCGGGGTCGACGCCCGAGATGCGCTTCTGGAACGTGTCCTCCATGTCGGCGCCGGCGCAGAAGCCGCGGCCCGCGCCGGTCAGCACGATCGCGCCGATCTTCGGGTCCGCGTTCGCCGCGTCGAAGGCGTCCGCCAGCTCGCCGGCCATCGCGGGCGTCCAGGCGTTCATGCGCTCGGGGCGGTTCAGCGTGACGAGCTGGACCGCGCCGCGGGCCTCGGTGGTGATCAGGGAGAAGGGCATTGCGAGCCTCCGAAGGTGAAGGCCGCGCAGTATATGACGGGGCGCCCCGTGTTCGAGAGAAGCCGGGGACGTTGGTTCACCAGGGCGAAGCACGTCGCGACTGGTGAACCAACGTCCCCGCTTGGCCGGTGCGGGGGAACGCGGCGGGCTAGGGTGCGGGTCCGCTAGTTCGGGAGACACGGCCATGGCACGCGTTTCGGGCAAGGTGGCGTTGGTGACGGGCGGGGCCTCGGGGCTCGGCAAGGCGACGGTGAAGGCGCTGGCGCGCGAGGGCGCGCGGGTGGCGATCGCCGACGTGAACGAGGCGGGCGCGAAGGCGCTCGCGGGCGAGCTCGGCGGCAGCGCGATCGCGCTGCGGCTCGACGTCGCGAGCGAGGCGGACTGGCAGCGCGCCATCGCCGAGACGGTGCGGGCGTTCGGGGGCCTGCACGTGCTCGTGAACAACGCCGGCATCGTGGTGATGCGCTCGATCGAGGACACCACGGTCGAGGAGCTGCGCCGCGTGCTCGCGATCAACGTCGAGGGCGTGTTCCTCGGCTGCAAGCACGCGATCCCGGCGATGAAGGCCTCCGGCGGCGGCTCGATCATCAACCTGTCGTCGGCGGCGGGCCTCGTCGGCACCCCGCCCTTCGCCGCCTACAGCGCGAGCAAGGGTGCGGTGCGGCTGCTGACCAAGACGGTGGCGGGCCACTGCATGCTGCTCGGCTACCCGATCCGCTGCAATTCGATCCACCCCGGCGGCATGGACACCCCGATGGTGCAGGGCCTCGGCGGCATGGCCGCGAGCGCCCCGCCGACCACGCTGGCGCTGATGCCGAAGATGACCGCCGGGCCGGGCGGGCAGCCCGAAGACGTCGCGAACCTGGCGCTCTTCCTCGCCAGCGACGAAGCCAGGCACCTGAACGGCGCCGAGATCGCGATCGACGCGGGCATGACCGCCCTCTAGCGCCCGATCCCGCCCCCCGCGCCGCGACGCATTTGGGGCCAGGCCCCGGGCGCGTCATCGCGCGGGCGAGCCCCCCTTCGCTGCGAACCCTTTTGGGGTCTGACCCCTTTCGGGTTCAGCGCGCGGCGCGGGGCTTGAACGTGATAAATTTTTGCGCCGCCGTCGGCCTCGCTCGGCACCGTGCCGCGCAGTGCGAGGGTCCGGCGCGCGACGCCCCATCTCCGAGGACCGACCATGCCTTCCTTCTCCGCCCGCTGCGCCGCCGAGCGCCCCGCCGAGATCGCGCTGCGCGACGGGCGCAACGCCTACACGTGGGCGCAAGTCGACGACGCGCTGAACCGCGTCGCGAACGCGCTGTACGCATCCGACCTCGGGCCGAAGCGGCGCATCGCGGTGTACTCCGAGAACGGCGCCGAGGTCGTGCTCGCGCACATCGGCGGGCTCGTCGCCGGCTGCTCGACGGTGCCGGTGAACTTCCACCTCACCGCGGAAGAAGCCGCCTACATCCTCGAGGACTCGCAGGCCCGCGTGCTGTTCGTCGGCCCCGAGAACGCGCGCGCCGGCGTCGAAGCCGCGCGCAAGGCGGGCGTGCCGCGCGTCGTCGGCTGGCGCTGCGAGGGCATCGCGGGCGTCGAGCCGTGGAGCGAGTTCCTCGCCGTGTCGTCGCCCGCGCCGTGCCGCGAGGACCACGCCCCGCGCCCCAACATGCTCTACACGTCCGGCACGACGGGCCGCCCGAAGGGCACCGAGCTGCCGCCGACGATGTTCGCCGCGGGCAAGACGATCGGCGAGCACATCGAGAAGCTCGCGCAGTCGCCGTTCGCGACGGTGGGCGGTCCGCACCTGATCGTCGGCCCGCTCTACCACACGGGCCCGCTCTCGGGCTCGCGCTCGCTCGCGGGCGGAACCGCGCTCGTGATCCTCGGCCGCTTCGACGCCGAGGCGGTGCTGCGCTCCGTGCACGAGTACAAGTGCGTCTCGAGCGTGATGGTGCCGACCCACTTCGTGCGCCTGCTCCAGCTCCCCGAGGCCGTGAAGGCGAAGTACGACCTGTCGAGCTTCAAGCTCGCGACGCACACCGGCGCGAAGTGCCCCGTGGACGTGAAGCGCCGCATGATCGAGTGGTGGGGCCCCATCTTCGTCGACGCCTACGGCGCGACCGAGGTCGGCACGACCTGCACCATCACGAGCCCGGACTGGCTGCGCTTCCCCGGCTCGGTCGGCAAGGCGGTGCCGCCGTTCTCGCCGTTGATCGTCGACGAGGACGGGAAGGAGCTGCCGCCGAACACGGAGGGCCGGCTCTACTTCGTGGACGCGACCGGCCGCGGCATCGTCTACCCGAACGACCCTGAGAAGTCGAAGGCCGCGCACCTGCGTCCGGGCGTCTTCACCCTCGGCGAGGTCGGCTACGTCAACGAGGAAGGCTTCGTGTTCATCACGGACCGCTTCTCGGACATGGTCGTCTCGGGCGGCGCGAACCTCTACCCCGCCGAAGCGGAGCAGGTGCTGATCAACCACCCCGACGTGGTGGACGTCGCGTGCATCGGCATCCCCCACGCGGAGATGGGCGAAGAGATGATCGGGCTCGCGATCAAGCGCCCCGGCTCGGCGCTCACCAGCGAGCAGCTCGTCGCGTGGTGCCGCGAGCGGCTCTCGCACTACAAGTGCCCGAAGCGCGTCGAGTTCGTCGCCGACCTCGGGCGCACCGCCGCGGGCAAGATCAACAAGAAGAAGCTGCGCGACCCGTACTGGCAGAACGCGAAGGCGTGAGCCGCGCGAAGGAGAGCCGATGTCCGACCTGCTGCTCGAGAAGAAGGACCACGTCGCGACGCTCACGCTGAACCGCCCCGAGCGCATGAACGCGATCAGCACGAAGATGCTGATGCAGCTCGGCGACGCGCTGAAGACCTGCGACGACGACCCCGACGTGCGCGTCATCGTGCTCACCGGGGCGGGCCGCGGCTTCTGCAGCGGGCTCGACCTGAAGGACGCCGCAGCGGGCACGGGCATCGGCGGCACCGGCACGCTCTCCGCCGGCGGCGGGGCCGCGCACATCTCGTCGCGCGAGATCCCGACGGTGACGCTGAACCGCATCGACACGCCGGTGATCTGCGCGCTCAACGGCCCCGCCGCGGGCTACGGGCTCGACCTCGCGCTCGGCTGCGACGTCCGGCTGATCGCCGACACGGCGAAGCTGATGCCCGGCTTCGCGAAGCGCGGCGTCGTGCCCGAGAGCGGCGGCACGTGGTACCTGCCGCGCCTGGTCGGCTGGGCAAAGGCCTGCGAGCTCTCGTTCCTCGGCGACGACCTCTCGCCGCAGCGAGCGCTGCAGCTCGGCCTCGTGAACGCGGTCGTGCCCGCCGCGGAGCTGATGAGCGAAGCGAATCGCTGGGCGCAGAAGATCGCGAACAACGCGCCCCTCGCGATCAAGGCGATGAAGCGGCTGTTCCGCCACGGCCTCAGCCAGGACTTCGAGTCGCACACCCACCACGTGCTGCTCCAGACGATCCTGCTGTTCCGCTCGAAGGACTTCCAGGAGGGCGTCGCGTCCTTCCTGCAGAAACGCGAGCCGAAGTTCGAGGGGCGCTAGGCGGAGCTCGAAGACGCGGCGCACCGGCTCGCCCGGTGCGCGCTCACCCGCGACCGAGCGGCAACTCGCGGCGCCGCTCCGCGAGCGTGCGGCCCGTTTGCGCCGTGTGCCGCCCCCGCGCGCGACGCGCTCGCCAAATGCGAGCAATCGCGCCGCCGTTGTGTGCTTGAAGTCACGCCACGCGGCGAGCGCGACGCCGAGTCTCCGGCGCGAGGTGCAAGCGTGTCCGCAGAGCAATCCGCCACGACGAAACCGGATCTCGGCGACTGGCGGGTGCGCCAAGCGGGCTACGACCAGACCGGCGTCACCTACTCGGGCGGCAACTACGGGTCGCGGCTCGGGCGGGCGTACCTCCGCGCGCGCACCGAGCACCTCGTGCGCGCGGTCGATGCACACTTCGGGCAGGGAGCGTCGCTCGACACCCTCGAGATCGGCTGCGGGACCGGACTCACCCTCGAGGCGCTGCAACAGCGGCAAAGCTGGCGGCTCCACGGGGTCGACTTCTCGCGCACGATGCTGGGCGAGGCCGCCCGCCGAATGCGCGCAGCCGGCGCGGCGACGGCGCTCGCGCTCGGCAACGCAATCGAGCTGCCGTTCGCCGAGGCCTCGTTCGACGTCGTGTACGCCACGCGCTTCATCCACCAGTTCCCGCACGCCGACAAGTTGCGGATCGCCGCGGAGATCGCGCGCGTGCTTCGCCCCGGCGGTCTCGTCGCGCTCGAGTTCTACGCGCGCACGCTGAATCGCCTGCGGTACCTCACGACGCAGCGCCACAAGTACGCGACCCGCGAGCTCTACTTCAGCCACTATCCGTCGCAGAACGAGGTCTTCGAGATCACGGGCGGCGAGCCGAGCTATCAGGTCCTGCGCTACCCGAGCGATCGACTGATCAATCGCGTCCTCGGGTACCGCGCCTTCTCGTTCGGCGAGGCGCTGGTCACCCACGTCCCCGGACTTCGCTGGCTCGCGAGCGAACGCTGGGCGTTCTACACGCCGCCCAGCCGCCGTGCGCCGCGCGGCGTGACGTCGGCCCCGGCCCCTTCGCGCGAGCCGTGGCGCTGTCCGACCTGCCGCGGGGCGCTGGCCCGCGACGCGCGCGACACCTTCCTCGGCTGCGCGCCGTGCGGCCGCGCGTACGCGATCGAGGATGGCATCCCGAACCTGCTCTCCCACGAGGCGCGGCCGCTCGGCGCGTGAATCTCGCGGGGGCTCGCTGCGCCTCGCGGGCGCTCGCTGCGCGCGGCGAAGCGCCGCTTGCCTCAGCCGATCCCGCCGCCGCTCACCTCGAGGTGCGCCGCGGTCGTGAAGCTCGAGGCGTCGCTCGCGAAGTAGAGCGCCGCGCCGACGATCTCGTCCGCGAGGCCGCCGCGCTGCAGGAACACGCTCGCCTTCGCGCGCTTCTCGAACGCGGGCATGTCCCACGCCTTCGAGATGTCCGTCAGGAACGGGCCGGGGATGATGCAATTCACGCGGACCTTCGGCGCGAAGTGGTGCGCGAAGCCGACGGTCATCGCGTTCACGGCGGCCTTCGCGGCCGCGTAGGGAATGATGCCGCCGGTCGGGTGCAGCGAACCCGTGCTCGACACGAACACGATCGAACCGCTGCCGTTCTCGACCATCTGCTTGCCGAGCACGGACGTGAGGCGGAACGGTCCCTTCAGGTTCGTGCCGATCACCTTGTCCCAGAGCGCTTCGCTCACGTTGGCGACGTGGTCGTAGAGCGGCGACATGCCGGCGTTGTTGACGAGCACGTCCACGCGGCCGAAGTGCGAAAGCGCCGTCTCGGCGAGCTTCTCGTTCTGCGTCCAGTCGCTCACGTTGCACGCGATGGGCAGCGCGCGGCGGCCCGTTTCCTTGCGCACTTGCTCCGCGAGCGTCTCGCAGTTCTCGAGCTTGCGGCTCGCGATCACGACGTCGGCGCCGGCCTTCGCGAACGCGAGCACCATCTCCTTGCCCATCCCGCGGCTGCCGCCGGTCACGAGCGCCACCTTGCCCGAGAGATCGAACCGCTGATTCGCGTCGCGCATCGTCGCCTCCTGACTGGACGGTGCAGCGTACCCCGATGTGTGGGCGCTTCGCAGCGGCGGACCGGTTGTTGGGGCGAGAGGCACCACGCTGCGCGGGGCGCATGACGATTCCGCAATCCGAGCCCCACATCTCCGGGGTTCGGCTACCCACTCGGAACCTGCGCTGCGGGACCGTCGTCCCTCTTGGGAAAGGTGAACTGCATGCCGTCGATGCGTCCCACGTTGAACGGAGTCGGAATCCTCGCGTTGCTACTGGCGTTCGCGGGCGCAGCCTCCGGCGCTCGCGCGCAGGAGGTCGCGGGCACGTGCAAGGTGCATTTCTACGGCACCTCCACGCTGCACGACTTCGAAGGCACCGCCCCGTGCGCGCTCCTCGCGATCGCCGCGCCCGACGCGGCCGGTCGCTATTCCGCGCGCGCCGAGGTGGCGATCGCGCAGCTGGAGACCGGCATCTCGGCGCGCGACAAGAAGATGCGTGAGATGTTCGAGGCGAAGAAGTTCCCGCGCGTGGTCGCGACGTTCTCCGCGCTCGAACCGGCGGCCCTGCGCGCGCAGGCGCCCGAGGCGCTTCCGTTCCGCATCGCGCTGCACGGCGTCGAGCGCCCGGTGACGCCAACGATCTCGAAGTACGCCGAGGTTCCCGGCAAGAGTGCCCGCTTCTCCACGAGCTTCGATCTGTCGCTGAGCGACTTCGGCTTGAAGGCGCCCGTCGCGATGGGCTTCATCCGCGTCGACGAGAAGGTGAAGGTCGTGGTCGACGTCGAGCTGACCGCGAAGAACGGCGTCGCGCCCAGCCGCCCGCAAGCGCACTGAGCGGGGGCGGGTCGCGTGTCCGCCGCCTCGCGAGCGCCCCACGCGATCGACGTGTCGCCTGCCGACCGCGCGCGCGCCCTCGCGCTCGGCGCCGCCTGCCACGGCGCGTTCGGCGCGGCGATCCTCGCGATGGCGGCGAGCCTGCATCAGGGCTTGCGCCTCGGCGTCGGCCCGCTCCACGGCGCCGCGGCCTGGCTCGCGAACGCCGCGCTCGCGCTCTCGTTCCCCGCGCTGCACTCGTGGCTCCTCACGATGCGCGGCGGCGCACTGCTCGACCGCCTCTCCGCCCGCGTCGGGAGGCTGCTGCGCCCCACGACCTACGTGCTCGTCGCGTCGCTTCACCTGCTCGCGGTGTTCGCGCTCTGGTCGCCGGCGGGTGCCGTCGTGTGGCGCGCGCACGGCCTCGCCGTCGGCGCGAGCGAGGCGGCGTTCGGCGCGAGTTGGCTGCTGCTCGCCAAGGCGATGCTCGACTCCGGCCTCGGCGTCCAGACCGGGTGGCTCGGCTGGAGCGCCGTCGCGCGCGGTCGGGCCCCCGTCTTCCCGCCCTTCGCTCCGCGCGGGCTGTTCCGCTTCACGCGCCAGCCGATCTACGTCGCCTTCACGTGTGCGCTCTGGACGGGGCCGCTGCTCACGCTGGATCGCATCGCGCTCGCGAGCGCCTGGACGCTCTACTGCCTCGTCGGCCCGCTGCACAAGGAGAAGCGAATCCTCGCGCGCGATCCCGACGGCTACGGTCGCTATCGCCAGCTCGTGCCCTATTGGCTACCGCGGTTCGCGCCGCGCCGCCTGGAGTCCTGATGCGCATCGCGTCCGTCGGCCGCGCACTTCCCGGCAACCACTACGACCAGGAGCAGCTGCTCGCGGCGCTCGGCAAGCTGTGGGCCGGCCGCTTCCACAATCCGACGCGCCTCGAGCAGATCCAGCGCAACACGCTCGTCGGCGGGCGCCACCTCGCGCTGCCGATCGAGGAGTACGAGGGACTCCGCGGCTTCGGCGCGACGAACGCCGCGTTCATCCGCTGCGGTCTCGAGCTCGGCGAGCGCGCGATCCGCGAGGCGCTGGCAGCCGCCTCGCTCGCGCCGCGCGACGTCGACGCGATCTTCTCGCTCTCGGTCACCGGCATCGCGGCGCCGTCGCTCGACGCGCGGCTGGTGAATCGCCTCGGCCTGCGCAGCGACGTGAAGCGCACCCCCATCTTCGGGCTCGGCTGCGTCGGCGGCGCCGCCGGCATCGCGCGCGCGGCCGACTACCTGCGCGCGTTCCCGCGCGAGACCGCACTCGTGCTCTCGGTCGAGCTGTGCAGCCTCACGCTGCAACGCGAGGACGCCTCGATGGCGAACGTGATCGCGAGCGGCCTGTTCGGCGACGGCGCGGCGGCGGTGGTGCTGCGCGGCGCGGAGACCGCGGCGTTCGGTCCCCGCATCCTCGCCACGCGCTCCATCTTCTATCCCAACACCGAGTACGTCATGGGCTGGGACGTCGGCGACGGCGGCTTCCGCGTCGTGCTCTCCTCCGACGTGCCGACGATCGCGGCCGGCCTGCGCCCGGACGTCGAGAAGTTCCTCGCCGAGAACGGCCTCGCGCTGGCCGACGTCGGCGTCTTCGTGTGCCACCCCGGCGGGCCGAAGGTGCTCGAGGCGATCGAGGGCTCGCTCGCGCTTCCGCCGAATGCGCTCGCGCGCTCGTGGGATCACCTCCAGCGCGTGGGCAACCTGTCGAGCGCCTCGGTGCTGTTCGTGCTCGGCGACGCGCTCGCCGAGCAGCCCGCGCCGGGCACGCTCGGCCTCCTGCTCGCGATGGGGCCTGGCTTCTGCAGCGAGCTGGTGCTGCTGCGGTGGTGAGCTCGCAGCTCGCCTACTTCGCCTTCCTCTCGCTGATCGCAGCGGAGCGGCTCAGCGAGCTGCGCCTCTCGAAGCGCAACGCGGCGCTTGCGCTCGCGCGCGGCGGCGTCGAGCTCGGTCGCGCGCACTTTCCGTGGATGCGTGCGCTGCATGCCGGGTTCCTGGTGGCCTGCGCGCTCGAGGTGGCGCTCCTGCATCGCGCCTTCGACGCGCGCGTCGGCTTCCCGATGCTCGGCCTCGCGCTCGCGGCGCAGGCGCTCCGCTACTGGGCGATCGCGACCCTCGGCCCGCGCTGGAACGTGCGCGTGATCGTCACGCCCGGCGAGCCCGTCGTCACGCGCGGCCCGTACCGCTTCGTGCGCCATCCCAACTACGCTGCCGTGGTGATCGAAGGCATCGCGATCCCGGGCATCCACGGCGCGTGGCTCACCGCGATCGTGTTCAGCGCGCTGAACGCCTGGCTGCTGCGCGTGCGCATCCGCGTCGAGGAGCGCGCCCTCGCGGAACACTGCGACGGGGACGCGCGCCTCGGCGACCGCCCGCGCCTGCTGCCGCTCGGGGGCGCGCGATGAGCGACACGCTGGCGGAGCTGAATCGCCTGCTGCGCGAGCGCCTCGGCCGCAGCGGCACGCTGACGCCCGAGACCGAGCTCGTCGCCGACCTCGCGCTCGATTCGATCCAGCAGCTCGACCTGATCGTCGAGCTCGAGAATCACTTCGCCGTCGCGATCGAGACCGATGGCGACGAAGAGATCCGCACCGTCGGCGATCTCGTCGGGTGCATCGAGCGCGCGCGCGGGACGAGCCCGTGAGCGACACGCTGGCGAGCGGCCTCGCGGCTGCCGGCCGCAGCGCCGGCGAGATCACGTTCGTGGACGGGCGCGAGCGCGAGACGAAGCTCGCGCACGCGGAGCTGTTCGAGCGCGCGCGCCGCGCGGCGAGCGGCCTCCTGGCGCGCGGCATCGCGCCGGGCGACCGCGTCGCGATCGTCGCGGCGACGAGCCCGGAATTCTTCGACGGCTTCTTCGGCGCGTCGCTCGCCGGCGCCGTCCCGGTCCCGCTCTATCCGCCCGTGCGTCTCGGCCGCCTCGACGAGTACCACGCGCGCACCGCCGCGATGCTGCGCGCCGCCCGCGTGCGCCTCGTGCTCGCGGACGCGCGCACGCGCCGCGTGCTCGGTCGCACGATCGAGGCTGCACGTCCGGAGCTCGGCTGCGAGGCGCTCGGCGAGCTCCAGGCCGCGCCGCGCGCGTTGCCCGACCTCGACCCCGACGCGCTCGGCTTCATCCAGTTCTCCTCGGGCACGACCCAGGCCCCGAAGCCCGTGGCGCTCTCCCATCGCCAGATCCTCGCGAACGTGCGCGCGATCGGCGGCGCCATCCTCGGCACCTATCCCGAGAGCGAGGGCCACCGCCACGTCGCGGCGAGCTGGCTGCCGCTCTACCACGACATGGGCCTCGTCGGCGGCGTGCTCACGTCGCTCTTCCACGGGCGCAACCTCGTGCTGATCCCGCCGGAGCACTTCATCGCGCGCCCCGCGCTCTGGCTGCGCGCGATCTCGCGCCACCGGGCGACGATCAGCCCCGCGCCGAACTTCGCCTATGCGCTCTGCGCCGAGCGCGTGCGCGACGACGAGCTCGCGGGCGTCGACCTCTCGTCGTGGCTCGTCGCGATGAACGGCGCCGAGCCCGTCACGCCCGCCGTGCTCGAGCGCTTCGTCGCGCGCTTCGCGGGCTACGGGCTGCGGCCCGAGGCGCTCACGCCCGTCTACGGGCTCGCCGAGGCGACGCTCGCGGTGACCTTCAGCGCGCTCGCGGAGCGCTTCCGCGTGAACCGCTTCGATGCGCGCGCACTGCTCGAGGAGTCCCGCGCGATCGCTGCGCAGATCGGCACGCCGATCGTCTCGCTCGGCCCCCCGCTGCCGGGCTTCGCGATCGAGATTCGCGACGAGTCGGGGGTCGCGCTCGCGGAGGGCGCGATCGGCGGCGTGCACGTGCGCGGCCCTTCGATCATGACCGGGTACGACGGGCTGCCCGAGGAGACGGCGCGCGCCGTCCGCGACGGCTGGCTCGACACCGGCGACCTCGGCTTCCTCTGGCGCGGCGAGCTCCACCTGTATGGGCGCGCGAAGGACCTGATCATCGTGCGCGGCCGCAATCACGCGCCGCAGGACATCGAGCATGCGCTCGGCGACGCCGCCGGCGTGCGCGCGGGCTGCAGCGCCGCGGTCGGCGCAATTGGCGACGACGGCGCGGGCGAGGCGCTGTGGCTGTTCGTCGAGCGCGCCCACGGCGCGCGCGAGAGCGACGCCGAGATCGAGCGCGAGGTGCGCCGACGCGTGCTCGAGCGCAGCGGGCTGGGCGCCGAGCGCGTCGTGGTGCTCGCCCCCGGAACGCTGCCGCGCACCTCGAGCGGCAAGATCCGCCGCAGCGAAGCGCTGCGCCTCTATCGCGCCGGAGCGCTCGCAGCGCCGGCGCCCGTGTCCCTGCCGCGCCTCGTGCTCGAGATGGCGCGCTCGCTGCGGGGCTACGCGCGTGCGCGACGCTGACGCGCTCGTGGTCGGCGCGGGGCCCGCGGGCCTCGCGACCGCGATCGGGCTCGCGCGGCGGGGCCTGCGCGCCGTCGTGATCGAGCGGCGCAGGCCGCCGCTCGACAAGGCGTGCGGCGAAGGGATCATGCCCGCGGGCGTACGCGCCCTCACGGCGCTCGGCATTGAGCCGCGCAGTCTGCGCGCCGCGCCATTCTGCGGCGTGCGCTTCGTCGAGGGCGCGCGCGAGCTGACGGGGGACTTCGCCACCGGGCCCGGCCTCGGCGTGCGACGCAGCGAGCTCTCGCGCGCGTTGCTCGAGGCCGCGGGGCGCGCGGGCGTCGAGGTGCGTTTGGACTGCGCGCTCGTGGGCTGGCGCGACCACGGCGACGCGGTGCGCGCCGCGACGTCGCAGGGCGCGGTCGAAGCGCGCCTTCTCGTCGGCGCCGACGGCCTTGCGAGCCGCGTGCGCGCGCAGGCGGGCCTCGCGACGCCCCCCGCGCCACTGCGCCGCTTCGGCATGCGGCGCCACTTCCGCGTTGCGCCCTGGAGCGAGCGCGTCGAGGTGCACTGGCGCGACGACGGGGAAGCGTTCGTCACGCCCACGGGAGCGGGCGAGGTCGGCGTCGCGCTGCTCTGGCACGGCGACGGCGGCAACTACGCCGAGCGTCTCGCGCGATTTCCCACGCTCGCGGCGCGACTCGCGGGCGCGGAGGTGTCGAGCGAGACGCGCGGCGCGGGGCCGTTCTGGCAGGGGGCCCGCGGGCGCTTTGCGGGCCGCGTCGCGCTCGTCGGCGACGCGGCCGGCTATACCGACGCGGTGACCGGCGAAGGCATCACGCTCGCACTGTGCGGCGCCGAGGCGTTGGCGCATGTCGTCGCCGCCGGCGAGCCGCTCGCCCGCTACGAAGCCGCGTGGCGGGGGCTGACGCGCGCGCATCGCGCGCTGGCCGCGGTGCTCGCGGTCGGCATCGCGCATCCCCGCGCGCGGCGCGCGGCG
>CAZCTH010000004.1:0-118687 GCA_964501435.1 uncultured Spirochaetales bacterium
GGGCGGCGGGGTGGCGACCGGCGCCGGAACCGCCGCCGCGACCACGGCCTCGGGCGCCGCGGGCCGGAGCGCGAGCCAGGCGCCGCCCGCGACGAACACGGCGGCCGCCGCGCCGGCGAGCACGAACAGCGACTTGTTGCGGCCAGCGTCGGGATCGACGGGCCGCGCGCCGCCCGAACCGAGTACTTGCTCCTCGAGCGTCCGCGGCGCCGCGTCCGCGCGGCGCTGCTCGTCGAGGCGCTTCAGCGCCTTCAAGATCGTGCTCACGCGCCGCCCTCCGTCGGGCCCGAGAGGCGCGGCGACGGCGAGCTGTCCGGCGCCGCGTGGTAGAGCAGGAGCTGCGTGTACGGACCGACCGCGCCGTCGGGCGCGAGTGCGTTCGCGCGCTGGAAGGCGCGCACCGCGCGCGCGGTCGCGGCGTCGAACGCGCCCGTCGGCTCGCCCGTGTAGTGCCCGAGCTGCGCGAGCGCCTGCTGCAGCCACACGACGGACTCGCCGCGGTCGCCGCGCGTCAGCAGATCCGGCAGCTGCGCCGCGTTGCGCCACGCGACGTACGCCGTGCGATCCCAGTGCCCCGAGAGCTGGCCGAGCGGAATCCGCAGCGGCTCGCCGTCCCCCAGACCGCGCAGCACCGCGGCGTCGCCCTCGAGCCGCTCGAGCAACACGGGCCGCGGTGCACCGTCGAGCGCGGTCAGCAGGAGCAGCGCCGGGCGATCGGCACGGCGCAGCGTGTCGAGGTCGCTGTCGACGAGCGCCAGCACCGAGAAGCCGCGCGCGCGGAGCTGGTCCTGCACCTGCCCGATCGAGAGCAGCTCTGCGCCCGTGTGCGGCTCGCCCCACGCGGCGAGCAGCGCGTCGCAGCTCGCCGCGCCGAGCGCGGCCGGCGAGACGCGCGCGAGCGTCTGCGCGAGGTCGAAGCGCGGCGGAGGCGGCGCGGCCGAGACTTCGGGAAGCGGCGCCGCGCCCGGCTTCGCCGCCGAGAGCTCGGGCGCTCCGGCCGCGCGCGACGCGGCGCTCGGCGCATCGCGCTCCGGATCGCCGCGGAACCAGCGCGCCGCGTCGGTGCTGAGCGCGAGGCCGACGATCAGGGCGAAGGCCGTCGCACCGATCAGCGCCGCCAGCAACAAGTCGGGCCGCACCGTGAAGCGGTCGCGCCAGCTGCGGAAGCCGCTGCCGCCGTGGGGCGGGCCGGAGACTTCGCGCTCCACCTGCGAGACGAGGCCGAGCCCGATCGACGCGGACTGCGCGGCGTAGGCCGCGAGCAGCGCGCGATCGCAGAGCAGGTTGATCACGCGCGGGATGCCGCGCGAGCGCCGGTGGACCTCGCGCGTCGCGAGCTCGGTGAAGATCTCCTTCGCTGCGCCGGCCACCCGCAGGCGATGCGTCACGTACTCACGCGTCTCGCCCGCGGACAGCGGCGCGAGGCGCCAGCGCACGGTGATGCGCTGCCGAAGCTGGCGCAGATCGGGCGACTCGAGCTTCGTGTCGAGCTCGGGCTGCCCGAGCAAGATCACCTGGAGCAGCTTCGCCGTGTTCGTCTCGAGGTTGCCGAGCAGGCGCACCTGCTCGAGCGCGTCGCGCTCGAGGTTCTGCGCCTCGTCCACGATCAGGAGCACGCGCTTGCCCTGCGCCTTCTTCTCGAGCAGGAACTGGTTCAGCTCGGCCGTCAGCTCCTGGCGCGTGGCGTCGCCACCGAGCAGGCCGAGCTCGTGGTGGATCGCCTGCAGCAGCTCCATCCCCGAGAGCGGCGGATTGAAGACGAAGGCGACCTCGGTGGACGGGTCGAGCCGCTCGAGCAGCGTGCGGCAGAGCGTCGTCTTGCCCGTGCCCACCTCGCCCGTGACCGCGATGAAGCCCTCGCCCTGCTCGATGCCGTAGAGCAGATGCGCGAGCGCCTCGCGGTGCGAGTCCGAGAGGAACAGGTATTTCGGATCGGGACTGAGCGTGAAAGGCTTTTCACGCAGCCCGAAGAACTGGGTATACATGGCGGCCCGCGTGCGAGATCTCAGGGTATATCAGCCGTCCGCGGGGCCGACATGGAAACGTGGCAGCACGGAGGCGCGCGGGACGATGGTCGACGCGGTGGGAATCGACTCGGGCGCGAGCCTGACGAAGGTCGCAATCCGTAGCGGAAACGAGACCGTGCACCGCGTATTGCCCGCCGGCGACGCGCTGCCCGCCGAGCAGCTCGTGGGCGAGCTGGCGCCGCGGCGCATCGGGCTGACCGGCGGCGGGGCCGCGGAGCTCGCGCGGCGGCTCGGAGCGGAGGCGGTGCGCGTGAACGAGTTCGCGGCCTGGGGCGCGGGCGCAGCGGCGCTGCTCGGCGCCGAGGGCCGCGAGGCGCCGCGCCCGTTCCTGCTCGTGTCGCTCGGCACCGGCACGAGCGTGATGCTCGCGGACCGGCTGTCGGTGAACCGCGTCGGCGGCACCGCCCTCGGCGGCGGCACCGTGATGGGGCTCGGCGCGCTCTTGCTCGGCAGCGCGAGCTTCGACGACATCTCCGCCCTCGCGGCGCGCGGCGACCGGCGCAACGTCGACATGCTCGTCTCGGACATCTACCGCCCGGGCGAGATCGCGCTCACCGGCGACCTAACAGCCGCAAACTTCGGCAAGCCCGTGCTGCGCAACGGCCACCGCCCCGCGCCCGAAGACGTCGCCGCGGCGATCATGGGCCTCGTCGGCGAGAACGTCGCGCTGATCTGCGCGGGCCTCGCGGCGCCCCACGCCATCCGCCACATCGTGTTCGGCGGCTCGACGCTGCGCGACAACCCGAGCCTGCGCGACGTCCTGCACGACATCACCAGGGCCTTCGGCCGCGAGCCCGTCTTCCTCGAACGCGGCGAATACGCCGGCGCCGTCGGCGCCCTCGAGCTCGCCGCGGCCTGATGGCCCTCCCGCGGCGCTTCAAGCACCTGCACGAGCTGCGGCTCGAAGACGTGCCCGTCCCCGACGACGTGGGGCTCGTCTTCGCGGTGTGCGCGACCACGGCGCAATCCTGCGGCTGGGGCGGCTGGATCCTCGAAGACGCGAGGCGTCTCGGCGAATCCGTGTCGGCCGACACCGAGCAACGTTGCCCACGCTGCGGCACGCCGACCTTCCGCACCCTCACGCGCGTGCAGTACTCCGTCGCCGCCGACCAATCGCGAGCCGAATCCGCGGACCGCGGCGGCGACCACGCAATCGCCGAGATCGAGTACGACGACTAGCCAACGAATCTCGAGCGCTCGAAGGCGCTCGAGATTCGCCCCTCCCCCAAAGCCCGCGACGCCGCGTGCCCGAGAGGGAAGGTCCGCACGCCGAAGCCCCACCGAGCCCGCCGGCGCCGGGGCGCGCGGGCGGGGCCGGGCGGATCGCAGCCGGAGGGCCCGGTTCCCACCCACGGAGCCGTACGCCTCCGCGCCACGAAGCCTGGGCCGCGAGCGCGCAAGCGCGCCCAACCGCCCCGCGCCGACTCCACCCAGGCCCGCGAGCCCAAAACGCCAAGGGCCCGAAGCGCGACCGCCCGGCCCCGCCCGCGCGCCCCGGCGCCGCCTCGAAGCCCTCCGGCCGCGCAGCCCCCTCAGCTCTTGAGCACCGGCTCGCTCGGCTGATCGTCTTCGGGCCGCACCACCGTCCGCAGCACCCGCTGCGTGCGCGCGATCGCCGCGCGCTGGACGCGCAGCTCCTCCGTCTGCGCGGAGACCTGCCGCTCGAGGCGGTCCTTCGCGTCGATCACTTCTTCGAGGCGCTGCTCGAGCAGCGCCAGCCGGCGGTCGAGCTCGGCCATGGAGAGTCCTCCGGTCGCGGTGGGGGTCTGCGTTTCGTAGGCGGCGGTCGACGTGACGGCGCCGATCGTCGAGATCGACGCGCCGTGCGCCGGACCGAAGTCGGGCTTCTCGGGCTCGACGTCGGGCGACTCGAACTCGAACGCGCTGCTCGTCTCGGGGGCCGCCGTGGGCTCGCCAGGCGCTTCGCCCGCCGGCGCGGCGTTCGCGCCGAAGCCGAACGACACCGTCGCATCGTCGTCGACCGGCGCGCCCTCGGTCGCCGGGGGCGATTCCTCAGCGGGCGCGAACAGCGACGCCGCGGACGAGTCTTCCTCGGCGACGGCCGCTGCCGGCTTCGGCGCGGGGCGACGGCGGCGCAGGATCACGACGAGGCCGAGCATCACGATCGCGAGCCCGCCCAGGATGTACGGATCCTGGAGCCAATCCATCAGACCCTTTTCGCGCACGACGCGCGTCGGCGGGTTGATCTTCGGCTGCGGGGGCTCGGCGACCGGGGCGGCCTCGGTCGCGGGCTCGCCCGTCGCATCGTCGAAGCTCTCGTCGACCGGCACGCCTTCGGTCGCCGCGAGATCGTCCCCGGGGATCGGAGAGGCCGCGGGCCCGAGCAGCGCCTCGGCCTCGCGCTCCACGAGCGCGGCTTCGTCCTCGATCTTCGGCGTCGTCGCGGGCGTCTCGACGGCGACCGGCGCAGGCGCGGGAGCGACCGGCTTCGGCTCCGCGGCGACGGGCTTCGGCGCAGGGCTCGGCCGCGATGCCGCCGCGGCGTCTCCGTACACGTCGAGCACGATCCGGTTCGGGCCCGTGAGCACCATCTGCTTCACGCGCGCGGGGCCCTTCAGCTCGATCTTGACGAGCGTGCTCGCGCCCTGCGGCTCGACGCGCACCCAGGAAAGCTGCTGGCTCTTGGCCGCGACGGCCTTCGGCACCGCGCTCGCCTGGAGCTCGACCGTCACGGCGGTGCCGCTCTGGTTGAGCGAATACGACGTCTTCGCGTCCGTCTCGAGGACGACGCGCGTGTACTCGCCGTGCGGGCCGACCCGCACGTCCTTCAGGTTCGAGGCGAAACTGGCCGCCGCGAACATCGCCGAACACAAGAGAAACACGCCCGACACAGCCGGACGAATCCGGAAACCCGGCACCGCGCTCACCCCCTCGTCGCGCCGGGGAGGAGGCGGCGCAACAGTTCAATCGCACGGAGGATTCGAGGACCGTACCAGGAAACAAAAGTGCCGTCGATCAAGTGGATGCGGCCCGAAGCTGCGGCTGGGATCGGGAGCTTCGCGAGCTCGGCCGCGTCCGCCGCGCCGAACGCGTAGGGCTCGTCGGGGAGCAGCACGACCTCGGGCTGCGATGCGGCGATCTCGGCGAGCGTGACGCGCGGGTAGCGGCGCTCCGCGTGGGCGGCGAACACGTTGACGCCACCGCAGAGCGAGATCAGGTCGTCGGCATAGGTGGGCGCCCCGACCGCCATCCACGGGTCGCGCCAGATCGGGCAGAACACGCGCGCAGGCGCGACGCCAGCGGCTCGCGACGCGGCGAGCGACGCCTCGGCCTCGGCGACCGCGCGCAGCACCGGCGCCGCGACGCGATCGAGCGCCTCCGCGCCCGCGTCCGGCCCCGCGAGCGCCGCCATCTCGGCGAGCAGCGCCGCGCCCTCGCGCACGGTGCACGGGTAGGTCAGCCACACCCGCAGGCCACCGGCCTCGAGCTTCTCGATGTCGCGCTTCCGGTTCTCCTCCTGGTTCGCGATCACGAGGTCGGGCGAAAGTGCGCGAATCGCCTCGAGATCGGGATTCTTCGTGCCACCCACCTTGGGCACGCGCGCGACCGCTTCGGCGGGATGCACGCACCACTCCGTCACGCCCACGACGCGGTCGCCGAGGCCGAGGGCGTAGAGCGACTCGGTCAAGCTCGGCACGAGCGAAACGATGCGTCGCGGAGGCGCCTCGGGTCGTCCGCGCAGCGGCGGCGCTCGTTCAGGCTCGGTCGGCATGCGCGCAGCGTAGACCGCTGCGCGCCGCGCGGAAGCGCGAGCGCGGCGCGAGGGGGTGCGCCGCGCTCGCCCTCACGCCGCGATCGACGCGTCCGCCGCGCTCGTCGCGAGCACCACCGGCGCGGCCGGCCGCTCGGTCCAGCGGTGGTCGCAGCGCGGGCACTCGTTCAGCAGCAGCAGGCCGCGATCGACCACCTCGTCCGTACGCACCTCCGCGAAGCCGCACACGAGACAGCGCGTGAGCGTACGCAGCGCGCGCGCCAGGGTCCGCACCGGCGCGCTCGCGCGAGATCGAGTCCGAGTCGTGATGGCGAACATGTCTCCACTCCTCTCCGCCCGGTCGCCTTGCCCGTCGTGGGCTCGGCCTCGCTCCCTCCGAAGCCGGCGGAGCACCGCCGGTCACGGATTCGCGAGACCCGCGGCGATGGCGGGGGGCGCCATCGCCGCGGCAGCGCGCCAGGGGGATCTCACGCTGCGAGATCCATGAAACCGTGCGCATGTGACAGGCGCGGTCACAGGCGGAAAAAATCCGCGCGCGTCTCAGCGGCGGGCAGCGTCCTCGGCGAGCGCGATCGTGTGCGCGAGCAGCTCCGGGCCGCCCGCAGCACCGTGGCTCGGCACCACGATGCGCGCGTCGGGGAATCGCGCGACGACCGCGCGCACCGCGTCCGCCCAGTGTGCGACGTCGCCGTCGGCGGTGTTGCCGAGATCCGTCGCAGCGCCGGGTCGCACCAGGCAACCGCCGAACAGTACGCGCGCCGAAGGCACGTAGACGACGAGGTTGTCGCGCGTATGTCCCGCCCCCGGATGGAAGATCTCGAGGCCGGCGAGCGCGAAGTCGCGACTGCCGTCGGCGAACAACCCGTCGCTCGCCGGCGCGAGGCCGCGCGCGGGAGCGTCTTCGTTCGAGAACGCGTGCGCGTAGGAGCGAATCCCTGCGGCGCGCACGGCGCGCAGGCCGCCCATCTTGTCGTCGTGGGCGTGGGTCGCGACGACGGCGTGCACGCGCGACCCGGTCGCCCGACCCGCCTCGGCGAGCAGCGCCGTGGTGCCCACGTCGTCCCAGGTCGTGTCCACGACGACGGCGCCTGCGGGTGTGGCGACGACGAGGCCGTGCGAGAGCACGTTCCCCCACGGCGGTACGTCCTTGAACGACGCGTGCAGCCAGACGCCCGGGGCGAGCGGCGTGAGCGTGACGGCCGGCGGCGGTGTCGGCGGCGCCGCGCACGCGAAGAGCGTCGAGAGCGCGGCGAGCGCGAGCCGCGCGGCGCGCGGGAATCCCATGAGTGCCTCCTCGGAACGGTCCGCAGCGTATCGGGTGCGCGCGGCCCTTCGACCCGCGCTACCTCGCCGCGCATGGACCCCCGCGAAGCGCCCGCCTCCCTCGCCTTTCGCCCGCCTGACGCCACGCATCGCCTCGCCGCCGCGCAGCGCTCGCTCACCGAGACCTTGCTGCGCGTCCCGGAGCTGACGCCCGCCGCCGAGGCGCGCGCCGAGGAGGCGCTGCGCGCCCTCGCCGCGCTCGAGGCTGCGCTCGCGCCGAGCGCGCTGAACGACGCGCTGCCGCGCCTCGCGGCGGAACCACGCTCGCAGCGGCCTTATTATGTGCGCGGCGTCGTCACGCCCGAGCATCATCCGCTGCGGCCCGATCTCGAGATCGCCTTCGAGAACGGCGCGACGCGCGGCCGCGTGCGCTTCGGCGTCACCTTCGAGGGGCCGCCTGGCTGCGTGCACGGCGGCTTCGTCGCGCACTTCCTCGACCAGATCCTCGGGCAGCACAACCTGTGGGCCGGCATTCCCGCGATGACCGCGTCGCTGACGGTCCGCTACCGGCGCCCGACGCCGATCCTGCGCGAGCTCGACTTCGCGGTGACGCACACGCTGAGCGAGGACTCCGCGGGCGTGCGCCGCAAGGTCACGACGCGCGGCGCGCTGAGCGCGGACGGCGTCGTGTTCAGCGAGGGCGAGGGCCTGTTCGTCGTGCCGCGCGGCGCGAGCTGGCAGCCCTGACGGCAGGCTTGCCCGATTCGGCCCGGCTCAGAAGCGGTAGAGCAGCATCAGCTGGAAGACCGGCCACACCTGATAACTGTCGACCTTGTTCTCGATGCGCTCTTCCTCGTCCTCGAGATCGCCGAGCAGACCCGGGTCGCTCTCGAGCAGGCCGCCGCGCGCGCGCAGGTTCGTGATCTCGGGCGCGCCCTGATACATGATGCCGGCCTCGACGCCGACGGTGAGGCCGCGCGAGAGGTCGCCGCCCCAGCCGATCGTCAGCACCGGCGCGAACGGGTTTGCCTCGACGGTGCCCGTGAGGCGCCCGATCTCCGCCGGCGTGTAGGTCGTGCCGCCGATCGTGACGGCGTTCGCCGGCGTGGCGGAGAGGTCGATCTCGTTGCCGTTCCAGCGGCCGCCCGCGGAGACGCGGAAGCCGCCGTCGAAGGGGTACCAGTCGAGCATCGCGCCCACCGAGAGCAGCCCGAGGTCGCCCTCGTAGTTGATGTCGTCCACGTCCTCGTCACGCGAGAACGAGAGCCAGTTGACGCTGCCGCGCACGCCGAGGCCTTCCATCGGGCGGATGCTCACTTCGGGGCCGACGCCGAGCGTCCCCGCGGTGGCGCCGAGGGCCAGCGTGCCGTCGCCGGCGAGCGCCGGGGCGGCGGAGAGAGTTGCGGCGGAGACGACCGAGAGCGCGAGCGTGCGGAGGTGGGTCATGGCGCGCATTTCGGCCCGGCGGACCTGCCGACTTGTGCGCGAAATCACGTGAGGGCGCGCGGCCCCGGTCAGGGAAGCGTCGGGTAGCCGGGCAGCCAACACGGACGAACGCGCGGTCCGAGGCTCAGCTTCTTGCGCAGCGACGAGAAGCCGCGCGCGTTCGCAATCGGGCAAAAGCGCTTCGGATGTCCGCGATACTCGGTCTGGAAGACGGCCTTGCCGGCGGCCACCACGGCGTCGAGCGCGGCGCACTCGTCGTACTGAAAGCACTCCTCGTTCAGATTCCAATCGAACGCTGCGATCGTCTCCGCGTCGGTGGTCTCGATGCCGTTCTTCTGCCCGACGCTGAGCCCGCGCGCGTGCGCCTGCGCCGCGACCTCGAGGTACCACTTCTTCTGGTCGGCGAGCGTGATGAGGAAGCCCGGAGAGTTCCCCACCGGGTTGTTCTGATCGGGCTCGACGCCGTCGCAGCCGAGCTGCGCCGCGAGGTCGAAGCGCGCCCACATGAGCGGTGCCCACTGCGGCCAGGCGGCCTCGCGAATGTCGAGCCACCGCTCGCCGGGCCAGCCCGACTTTCTCCCGATCACCGCTTTGGGGAAGCGCTTGGCGTCGGGCCGGTAGTTCTCCCAAGCCCCCGTGTCGACGTAACAGATCACCACGATGCCGCGCGCATGCAGGCGGTCGACGATGCCGGCGTTCACTCCGCGCTCGGTGAAGACGCCGCTCCCCGTGCCGATCTCGAGACCCGCCGGTGCGGCGTCGAACAGGTCGACGTCGTACATCGCGACCGTGAGCGACTCGTCCACCACGCCGGAGATCTGCCACTGCCAGGTCGTGCCGGGCTGCGGGACCCAAACACCCTGCGCGAGCGCGGGCGCAGCGAGTGCGAGTGTGAGCGCGAGGCCCGATGCGATCAGGAGTTGCGGTGCGCGAAGCGCCATGCCGAGAGCATCGCAAGCCCGCTCTCGGCCGCGCGTGACTCGCCTCACGCGCCGGCCACGCTAGGCGGGGAGCGTCAGCGCGACCGTGCCCGTCACGTGGGGGCCGAGGCGATTGTCGCCGCGCAGCGTGACCTCGAGCTCGCTGCCGCTCGCCGCGCTCACGCTTCCGGTGAGCAGCATCGCGTCGCCCGGGTAGTTGGGCGCGCCGAGCCGGATCGCGAGGCGCGTGAGCCGGGCCTCGGGGCCCGCCCAGTCCGTCACGAAGCGCGCGACGACGCCGCTCGTGGTGAGGATGTTCATGAAGATGTCCGGCGAGCCGCGCAGCTTCGCGAGGTCGCGGTCGTGGTGGACGTCCTGATAATCCCGCGACGCGATCGCGCCGGCGACGATCGCGGTCGCGGTGATCGGCACCGGGCACGGCGCGAGCGCATCGCCGGGTTTCGCATCGCCCGCGCGCAGCGTCGTCTCGCGCCGCGGCGGACGCGGCGGGAGCGCGCGGGGCTCCCCGCCCTGCGCCGCGTTCCCGGCGGCGGCTCGCCCGGTGCCCGGCTTGAACTTGAGGATGCGAAAGCGCATGCGCCCGACGATCTCGCCGCTCTGGGTGGTGTAGGTCGTCTGCGTCGTGACGAAGTGCCCGACGCCGAGCCCGGTCTTCTTCTCGTCGCTCACCTCCTCGACTTCGCCCACGCCGTGCACGAGATCGCCGATGCGCAGAGATCGGAGGTACTCGTGGGCGCTGTCGGTCGCGACCACCGACGTGAAGCCGGCCTCGTCGAGGGCGCGATAGACCTCGCCCGCGGGATCGACGCGACCCGGCGGCCGCCCCGGGAGCCCGGGCATCGTCCAGGCGTTGAGCATCGCCGGCGGCGCCACGATCCCGCCGTGCACGCTGCGCGCCGCGAACGCAGCATCCAGGTAGGCGGGGTTCGCGTCGTCCATGGCGTCGCACCAGTGGCGGATCATCGGCTGATTCACCGGATCGCGCGCGACCTCGGGCGCCCCCGGCTTGCCGATGAATGCGCGCAGCGCGCGCAGGAACGCTTCCGAGTCCATCGCGACCTCCGAGAGACGAGCGCGAGATAGCGCGAGTGCGCGGCCGCGCGCTGCGCCGGTACCGTGCGCGCTCCGCAGCGAGCGGAGGGAGTGGAGCCGCATGCCGAGCGACGACGACGATCAACCGCACAAGCAGTTCTTCCGACGGCGCTGGGAGGCGAATCAGAACCTCGTCTCCGGCGTGTGGGCCGCGCGGCGCCGGCTCGCGAGCGCGATGCGCGCGGTGATCGAACGCCTGATCACGAGCGATGCGCCCGCGGCCGAGCTGGAGCGCGCCGCCGCGCAGCTCGAGGACTACGCCAAGCATCTGGCGACCCATCCCGTGCGGAGGCGCTACGTCGGCTTCTCGGAGAGCGCGCTCGCCGACGAGCAGACCGAGGACGCCGAGGGCGCGGCCGGCGGGCACTTCGACTTCAGCCCGCTGATCGGCCGCTCGAACCCGCTCTCGCCGCCGATCGCGATGAGCGCCGATCCGAACGGGCGCGTCACCGGCCGGGTCACCTTCGGCTCCGCCTACGAGGGCCCGCCCGGCTGCGTGCACGGCGGCTACGTCGCGGCCGCGTTCGACGAGGTGCTGGGCTTCGCCGAGACGTTCTCGAACGCGCCGGGCATGACCGGCACGCTGAACGTGGTCTACCGAACGCCGACGCCGCTCCACGTCGAGGTCGCGTTCACCGCGCAGATCGACCGCATCGAGGGCCGCAAGATCTTCGTCTCGGGCCAGCTCCACGCGGGCGAGCGGCTGTGCGCCGAGTGCAGCGCGATCTTCGTCTCGATGAAGGCGGGCACCTACGCGCACCTCGTCGCGCAGCGCGACACGCGCGAGCGTCGCTGAGGCCTAGAACGCGACGCCGAGCGTCACGCGCGCCGAGATCGGCTCCACGGGATGGAAGTGGCGCTCCTCGCGCAATGGGGCGGTCGGCGAGATCGCCGATTCGTAGAAGTAGTCGATGTCGCTGTCCTTGCGGTTCAGCAAGTTGAACGCGTCGACGGTGACGGTCCAGCGCTCGCCGAAGCGATAGCCGAGCTGCGCGCTGAGCAGCACGGTCGCGCCCGAGCGCACCGAGTCGTCCTCGATCAGCGGGCGCGGTCCGAAGTAGCGCAGGCGGGCGCTGCCGAAGAAGCCGCGCCATTCCTTCAGCGTGACGCCGGCGGCGACCACGGTCTCGATCGAGCCCGGGATGCGGTTCCCTTCCGGCGCGTCGTCGCGGAAGCGTGCGTGCGACCAGGAGACGTCGGCGTCGAGGGCGAGCCAGTCGTTCACGTCCCAGTAGTTGGCGAGCTCGATGCCGTAGCGGCGGCTCGGCCGACCCGCCTCGGTGTTGCCGGCATCGCCGATGAACACGAGCTCCGAGTCGATGTCGAGCCACCAGGCCGACACCGTGCTGTGGAGCCCCGGCACGAACGACGTGCGCACGCCCGCCTCGGCGCCCTCGGTGCGCGCGAGCGGATCGGCGCGGCCGACGGGGTCGCCCGTCACGGGGTCGACGCGCGCGTTCACGCCGCGGGCGTCGTTGCTGTGGTAGCCGAGCCCCCCCTGCAGGTACACCTCGGTGTCCGCCCAGGGCCCGGCGACGAGCGTCAGCTTCGGGCTCACGATCGCGTCGCTGCGCTCGCCGGAGTTGAGCCCGCGCGCGTCGTCGACGTCGAAGCGGAACCAGTCCGCGCGCAGGCCGGCGATCGAGCGGAAGCGCTCGCTCCACTGCACCTCGCTCTCGGCCCACCCCGACACGCTCGTCTCGCCCACGTCGTCGCGCCGGACCGTCGCCGGCAGCACCTCGCCGAGTGCGGTGAGCTTGTCCACGCGAACGCGGCGAGCGGTGTTGAACAGGCCGTTCTCGATCGCGTCGTGGCGCGTCTCGAGCCCGACGGTCGTCTTCGTTTCGAAGCCCGCGATCCGTGCGCGCTCGGCGTGGCGCAGCTTGGCGCCGAACGTCCAGCGGTCGTCGCGCTGCTCGAACTGGTCGCCGCGCACCGTGTCGGTCGCGAAGTAGGTGAAGTTCGAGAACAGCGCGAGGTCGTAGTGGAACGCGTACGCCATCGCCTCGGTCGCGCTCTCGTCGTCGCTGCGGTGCAGCTCGGCGGCGAGCTGATAGCGCGACGATTCGCCGCCGGTGGTGTCGTCGAGCGAGCCGAAGCGCCCGACCACGGGCACCGCGCTGCGCGCGATCTGATCGCTCGAGTCCCACTTCCCGTGGTACGCGAGCGCGCTCGCGCTGAAGCCGAAGGCGGCGTCGCCGCGGCTGAAGCGCAGCATGCCCGCCTGCTTGAAGAAGTCGTCGCCGCGCTTCCAGGGGCCGTCGTTCGTCGCCAGCTCGAGCCCGCCGAGCAGCGTGCCGCCGCCGAGCTCCGCGCTCGACGCCGCCACTCCGCGCGCGTGGCCGAAGCGCCCGCCCTCGAGCTGCACGAGCGTGCCGTCGAGGGAGTCGCGCAAGCGCAGGTCCACCGCGCCTGCCGAGCCGAAGTCGCCTACGTCCGCGAAGTAGACGCCCTTGCGGTACTCGACGCGCTCCACGAGCTCGGGGATCACGAGGTTGACGTCGGTGTAGCCCTGACCGTGGCCGTGGGACGGCAGGTTCACGGGCACGCCGTCGACGCTCGTCGCGAAGTCGGTGCCGTGGTCGAGGTTGAAGCCGCGCAGGAAGTACTGGTTCGCCTTCCCGCCCCCCGCGTGCTGCGTCACGATCACACCGGGCACCGATTCGAGGATCTCACCGACGCGCAGGAGAGGGCGCAGCTCGAGCTGCGCGGCGCCGACGGTGCCCTGCGAAGCGGACTCCGCGATGCCGACCAGGCTGTCCGCGCGGCCGGTGACGACGATCTCCTCGACGTCGCGCGCCTGGGCGTCCGCGCCTTCCGCGCTCGCTGCGGATGCGAAGGCACCGCTCGCGATCGCCGCCGCGACGAGCCGGCATGCGAGCCATCCGACGCCTTGGAGAGCGGCGGTCGCTCCGAGCATTCCGAGCCCGAACGCGGCGACGCTCGCCGTCTGCGGCAGCTCGGCACCGTGCGCGAAGCCGTGGGCGAGCCCGAACAGAGCCGCGATGCTGGCTGCGCTCGTCGCGGAGAGCCGAACGCGACCGCCCGCCAGGGCGCCGAAGCAGAGCACGGAGACGCCGATCGCGAGCTCCGCGAGGGGCAACGCCGTGCCGGAGAGCCCGAGCACGCCGCCGACGCTCATCGCCGCGAGAAACGCGAGCGGGATCGCGAGGCGCGTCCGGCCGCGCTGTCGCGCCGCCCACACGCCGACGGCGAGCATCGCGAGCAGGTGGTCCCAGCCGAGCAGCGGGTGCCGAAACCCGTCCACGACGCCGGCGATGTCGGCGCCCGGCGCGTGCGCCTGTGCCGCGGCGGGGAGCAGCGCGATCCCGAGGAGTGCGAGGGAGATGCGGCGAGTCGTCACGGCGTAGGCCTCCGGCGTGAAAGTGCCGGCGGGTATACGCCAGCGCTTCGGGTCCATGGAAGTACGGAGCCGCTCGCGATTCGGACGAGGATCAGTCGCACGGCTCGAGCACCACTACCGGCAGCTCGCGCACGCCGGCCGTCTTGCGCTCGTAGCGCCGGTAGTCGCGGTAGCCGGCGACGAGAGCGCCCCAGAGCCGCGCGCGCTCGTCGCCCTGCGCGAGCCGCGCGCGCACGGCGCACTCGCGCCCGCCCACCTGAACGCGCGCCTCGGGGCGCGCCTGCAGGTTGAGCCACCACGCCGGCGGCTTCGCGTCGCCGGCGTTCGAGCCGACCACGACGAAGCGTTCGCCGTCGGGCACGTACATGAGCGGGATCGTGAGCACGCGGCCCGTCTTTCGGCCCACGTGCGTGAGCAGCAGGAAGCGCCAGTCGACGACCGGGATGCGGTGGCCGACGAAGCCGCGCGTCGTGACGTAGACCCAGCGATGCAGCGCAGTGATCAGCGCGAGCAGCCAGCGAATGTTAGGCACGCGGAGCCTCCGGCCCGCGCGCGGCCGCGGCGCGCGCGGCGATGCGCCTTTCGAGCAGGGCCAGCGAAGCGAAGCCGAGCAGGAACGTCTGCCAGCCCCAGGCGAGCGACGTCTCGCGCAAGCCCGCGCGCTCGGCCAGCCGCACCGCGCGCAGGCCCTTCTTCACGTGCAGCCAGCACGCCCACACGAACGTGGCGACGATCGCCCAGCGCGGAAGCAGCGGCGTCACGTGTGCGGCGAACGCCGCGTAGGCGGCGTCAGAGATCGCAAGCGTGCCGGTCAGCGCCATGCCGCCGAGGATCGCCAGCCACCACGCCCAGTGCGGGCGGTCGATGCGCTCCGCCTCGCGCCAGAGCCGCTGCACCGTCGGAATGCACGCGGCGCGCGCGGCCTCGGCGGAGAACGGCGGCGTCCAGCCGAAGTCGCGGCGCGCCTTGTCGATGCGGTTGTAGTGCGACACGGCGACCTTCCGAATCTCGAGCGAGCGAGCCGGCGGCTCGGGCGCGCCGAGCTTCGCGTGCGCGAATTCCCAGGCCGTCATCGCGGCGCGCATGAAGCCCCCCGGCACGTTGACGCGCGGGCGCCGCAGGCCGATCGCCGCGAGGAACGGATCGAAGAAGTCCCAGTAGTTGATGGGCTCGCCGTCGGTCGCGAAGTAGGCCTGCCCACCGAGCGGCGAGCCGGGCACGAGGTGCCGGGCCGCTTCGATCTCGGCGTCCACGAGGTTCGCCACGTAGGTGTTGTCGGAGCGCGCGTCGCGCGGCCCGAAGGTGACGACGTAGCGACCGGCCGCGGCGTTGCGGATCAGCACGGTGAGCAGCGTCGGGTCGTCCGGGCCGTAGACGCCGCCGGGGCGGATGGCGCAGGTGAGCAGACCGTCGCCGTTCGCTTCCAGCACGAGCCGCTCGCCCGCGATCTTCGTCTCGGTGTAGAGGTCGCGAGGACGCGCGGCGTACGGACGGCTCTCGTCGCCGTCGATCACGGGGCCGTCGAGCGTCACGTTGTTCGTGCTGGTGTGCACGAGCCGCTGCGCGCCCGCCTCGCGTGCGGCGCGCACCACGTTCTCGACGCCGCGCACGTTCACCGCGACGCTGCGCGCGCGCTGCGCCGGCGTCGGCCAGCGCGACCAGTCGAGGATCGCGGCGGTGTGGAAGATCGTGTCCACGCCTTCGCACGCGCGGCGCACGTCGTCCAGCTTCGCGACGTCGCCGCGCAGCGCCTCCGCCCCCGCGATCGGCGGATCGGGGTCGCGCACGTCGAAGACGCGCACGGCGCAGCCCCTTCGGACGAGCTCGGCCGCCAGGTGGCGGCCCACGTAGCCAGCGCCCCCCGTCACGAGGCAGACGCCGAGCGGCGCCGTCGGCCGCGGGTCGGCGGCACCGCCCGCGAACTCGAGCGGAAGCTGGATGCGCGGGCGCTCCGAGCGCGAGGGGGGCGTGGTCATCGCGCGCGCGATTTCGCAGACCCACGCCAGCCCCGCAACCTGCACCCCCGCTGCGCCACCCCGCGCGCGCAACGCAGGCCTCAAATCCGGCCGCCGTCGGCCGAAACGGGGGCATGACGCATTTCCGATCGCTCGCCTGCGCGGCCCTGGTCGCGGCCCTCCCCAGCACGGGAAGCGCCGCCGGCCCGCACGCGGACGGCGCCGACGCGGTGGCGCGCGCCGGCTGCCTCGTGCGCACGACCCAGATCGACGCGCGCGGCGTCGCGACCGTGGCGGCCGAGTGCCGCTGGCCGGTCGCGGTGGACTCGGTCGTCGCGACGATCCGCGATCCCGCAAAGCTGGCGGGCGCGCTCTCCTCGCTGGTCGACTGCCAGCGTCTGCCCGACGGCCGCGTGCTGCAGGTGCACAGCCCCGGCTGGCCGCTCGGCGATCGCCAGGTGACGCTCGATTGGCGCGAGACGGAATTGCCCGGCGGCGGCGTGCGTTTCGAGTACCAACGCGCGCAGCGCCAGGAGCCGCTCGCGGCGGGGCGGGTCGCGATCGGCGATCACGTGGGGCGCTGGGAGATCGTGCCCGATCCGCACGGGGGGACGCGGCTCTCCTACACGTCGCACTACGACGCGGGCGGAAGCCTGAAGCCGTGGCTCGTGCGCCGCTTCCAGAAGGACGGCATCGCGGCTTCGCTGGAAGAGCTGCGCGCCGCAATCGCCTCCGAATAGTTAGGTTAGGATCGGGGGCATGCGCCGGCTCGCCACGTGCCTCCTCCTCCTCGCTCTGGCGGGTCCGTCCAGCGCCGAGGGCGACGCGGACTGCACGATCGCGCTGGCGCGCACCGATGCCGCCGGCGTCGCGACCTACCGCGCGGAGTGTCGCTGGCCCGTCGCGCCGCGCTTCGTGTCCGAGATCGTCGGAGACTCCGCGGCGATCGCCGAGGCGTCGACCTCGCTGGCCGAGAGCACGGAGCTGCCGGACGGGCGCGTGGTGAACGTGCACTCGCCCGGCTGGCCCATCGGCGACCGCCAGAGCACGCTCGCGATCGACAAGCGCCCGCTGCCGGACGGCGGCCTGCTGCTGAGCTACTCGCTCGCGCCGGAGCAGGCCCCGCTCGGCCGCGGGCGCGTGCAGGCGCGCCGCGACGACGGGCGCTGGGAGATCCGCGCGCACCGGGGCGGCACCCTGCTCCGCTACGAGACGACCTACGACGCGGGCGGCGGCTTGCCCGTCTCGCTCGTGCAGCGCACGGTCCGTTCGAGTGTGGCGGAATCGCTCGCCGAGCTGCGGACGGCGGCGGAGCAGCGGGCCCGCGCGGCGGGCCAGAGCGCGACGGAAGGCTGAAGGAAGCGGCCGCCGCGGGGACCGCGACCATCGTGCGCAGCCCCCGTGCACCCTAGGCACCGGCGGGGCCGTGCAATTCGCACCGTCGGCGGCGCACCCCCGTGATAGGTTGGCCCGCGTCGAACGACGCGGTCCCGTGGGCGACACCTGGAGCCCGCCGCGGGCACTCACGTCGCACGCGCACGGGACGGAGAGTGGCGATGAATCGCAGGGCGTTTGGATCGGTGGCGGCGCTCGTCGCGGCGAGCGCGCTGGGCGGCGCGGCTGGGGCCGAGGAAGCGCGCGTCCCGGGCTGCACGGTGAAGCTCGTCGAAGTGAGCGCCCAGAACGTGCCGACCTTTCGGGGCGAGTGCGTCTGGAGCGTGGCGCCGGCCTGGGTGGCGGCGGTGCTCGCGGACCCGGCGCGCTTCGGGATCCGGTCCGAGCTGCTGCGGTCGACCGAGCGCTTGCCCGACGGCCGCATCGTCAACGTGCAGAAGACGGGCTGGCCCTTCGAGGACCGGCAGAGCACGGTGGTGGTGGCCGACGAGCCCCTCCCCGGCGGCGGCCTGGTCCACCGCTACCGCCTCGCGGAAGAGCAGGCGCCGCTCACCGACGGCGCCGTGCAGGTGACCGTCGACGAGGCCGCCTGGGAAGTGCGCCCTCACCCGACCGGCACCCACCTCGTGCTCGAGATGAAGTACGAGCCCGGCGGCAATCTCCCGAGCACGCTCGTGCAGTCGATGTCGCCGAAGTACATCGCGCGCGGGCTCGACGAGCTGCGCGAGAACGCGGAGAAGGTGGCGCGCCGGCAGCCGGCCCTGCCCGACGTCGCCGCGGGGCTGCCGAAGGAGTAGCGGCGCAGCCTCCCTCGCCCGCTCACAAGGGCGAAAGCGAGCGAGCGCGGTGGGCCGCGAAGGCCGCAAGCGCCGCGGCGACGAGCGCCCAGTGACCGAGCGGCACGACGTTGCGCCGCCACAGCGCCGCCGGCGGCTCCTCGGGGAACGCGAAGCGCTCGAGCCCCGCGACCTCCTCGCTCGACAGCGGACGCGCTGCGAAGGCCGCATGCACGATCTCCCCGCGCACGCGGCGGGCGTAAGCACGCGCCTCCGCGCGATAGGCGCGGTGGCGCTCTTCGCTCGTTCCGGCCGCCTCGGCGAAGAGGCGCTGCGCCATGAGGGCCGGGCTCGCGAGCTCGGCGGCGATCGCGATCCGCCGCTGCGCCGCGAGTGACGCCTCGAGCTCGGCGAGCGGCGCTTCGAGGTGACGGTCGATCGCACGGTGAACCATCGCGATCCCGCGCATCCAGTCCGGCACATAGCTCGAGCCCTGGGGCTGCCGTTGCAGGTCTGGGTGATCGTGCATGAAGCGCGCGGTCTCGTCCGGAACGGCGTCGCGGGCCGCCACTTCGGCAGCGCGCAACTCCGCCGTCGCGCGCGCGCGCGACGGCGGCGGATGGATCGCGCCGGCCGCTGCGACGATCGCGCCCGGAATCAGCAGCGTCGTCGCGACGTACAGCGCGACGAGCGTTGCGGCGAGGCTCTCGGCGCGCACGCGGAAGACGCTTCCCAGCGCGACGCCGGACCAAGCGACGGCCATCACGACGAGCGCCGTCGCCAGCCACAACGAGAGGCGCGCGGGATCCCGTGCGCTGGCTCCCGCGGCCACGGCCGCGATCAGCACGGGCGCGGCCACGACGGCAGCGCGCACGGCGAGCCGCGCGGAGAGCAACTGGAGAGCCCCGACGCCGAACGACAGCAGATGCGCGAGTCGCCCGTCGTCGCGCTCTTGGGTCAGGATCCCGTGACCGAGCACGACGACGATCAACGGGACGATGGCCACCACGACGAATCCGAGATCGAAGCCGCCGAGCTGGAGCGCCATCGGGCTTGCGACCTGATAATTCGCGAACAACTGGTCCTCGCGCGTCCAGAACGAGACGCCCGCGTAGGTGGGATCGAGGCGCAGGCGTCCGATCGACAAGCTTGCGAGCGCGGCGGTCGGCAAGCGGGCGTCGAGCTCGAGGTCGACCGGGGAGATCGGTGCCTCGAGCCCCGCGTTGCGGCGCTCGATCTCGGCACGGCGCTGCGCCTCGGCCGCGCGCTGTTCGCGCGCTACCGAAGCTCCGTTCCAAGCGCCGAAGCCGAGGGCGACGACGAGCGTGAGCAGCGCCGCGCGCGCAGTCCCGTCGCGTGCGACGGCGCGCAGATCCGCGCGCGCGATCGCGATCCACGCGCCAGACCTCACGCGCGACTCCAGCGCCGAACGCCCGCGACGGCGAGCCCCACGGACGCGACGAGCCAGAGCGCGCAGGCGCCGAAGCCGGTCGCGACCACGGCGGACGCGGGAACCTGCGTGAGCGCGGGCGGTCCGTAGGAGAACGGGGGGATCGTCGCCCACAGCGCGCGCGGCGCGCGGTAGTCGAAGTCTCGACCGGCACCATTCCGAATCAAGTCGTCGTTCAGGATCTTCACGACGGTGCGGCGGTGCGACTCGGCGGAATCGGCGAAGTGGCGGTGATGGCGCTCATCCGCACCAGCCAGCCACTGCGACGCCTCGCGCACCGCGATCGCGGGGCTCGCGAGCGAGAATGCGCGCGCGGTCTCGCGCTGCCGCGCGTAGGCGCCCCAAAGGCGCGCGTAGTGCGCGTCGAACACGTCATTGCCGTGAGTCTCGCTCTCGGCGAGCGAGAGCCCCGCGAAGCTGACCGGAAGATCCTCCTTGCGCGCGACGCCGTACTGCGCGAGCACGCGTCGCTCGAACGCTCTCGCGCGCTCGTCCGCCGGATCGTGCCCGTCCAGGCCGTTGCGCAGCGCGGCGTCGATCTCGGCCCAATGCAGCGCAGCCGAGGGCGCCGGCCAGGCGCGATCCGCCGCAGCCACCGCGATGCGCGGGCCTGCGATCACCGCGACGGCCCACACCGCGGCGAGCCAAGCGAACGCGCTGCGCGCGGTGCGCGCCCAACTCGACACGGCCACCGTCAGCCCGACGAAGCCGGCGAGGTAGACCAGCTGCAGCACGGCGAGCAGCGCCGTACGCATCGCGAAGTCCGGCGGGCGCGGCGCGGAAGACGCGAGCACCGCGACTCCGCCGCCCACGGCGAGGGGCGCGAGCGCGAGGCACGAGAGCAGCGCGACGGCGCCGGCCTTCGCGGCGAGAATCTGCGCGGGGGATGCGCCCGACGCGAGCGTCATGCGCCAGGCGCCCGACTCGCGCTCGCGGGCGAACGTCGCATAGCCGAGTGCGATCACGACCAACGGCCCGAGCGTCTGCAGGGCCCAAGCGGGGTCGAGCGAGATCCACCGGGCAGCGTCGAGCGCGTCTTCGGCCGCGCGATGGTTCGCCGGATCCTGCCAGTGCGCCTCCAGCCAAATCGAGGCGCCGAGCTGCGCCGTGACGCCCGGATCGAAAGCCTGGAGCGCGCTCGCCGGCTTGAAGGCCATCAGGCCGAAGTGCGCGAACGAGTGCGGGTTTCCGTCCCGCTGCGAGAGCCAGGTCGCGTAGTCGGCGGCTTGGGCCGCGGCGCGCTCCGCCTCGAGCCGCGCCAGCGACGTGGCGCTCGCCCAGGCCGAGAAGGAGCCGAGCGCGAGCGTGAGCGCGAGCAGCGCCGGCAGCCGCCCGTCGCGCCATGCGATCCGCGTCTCCGCGCGCAGCACGGCGCCGACGGCGCTCACCTTCGCGCCTCGGCGGCCATGTGCTCGAGGTAGATGCGCTCGAGCTCGGCGGCCCCAATGCGCTTGGGATCGAGCAGCTCGACCATGCGCCCGCTCCGCATGATCCCGACGCGCGTCGCCAGCTCCCGCGCGCGGAACAGATCGTGCGTCGCCATCAGGATCGCGGCGCCGCGAGCGGCCGCACCGCGCAGCGAGGCGCCGAGCTCGTTCGCCGCGTGTGGGTCGAGACCCGAGAGCGGCTCGTCGAGTAGCCAGGCGTCTGCGCCGCGCGCGAGCGCGGCCGCCAGAGCGACCTTCTGGCGCATGCCCTTCGAGTAGGTCGCCGTGCGCCGCGTGCAGGCCTCGCGCGGAATTCCCGCTTGAACGAGCAACTCCGTGAGATCGGCTTCCGTCAGCTCGGGCAGCCCCGAGAGCGCGCGAAACAGCTCGAGGTTCTCGATGCCCGTGAGCTGGGTCTGCAGCGCCACCGCCTCGGGCAGGTAGGCGAGGCGCCGGCGCGCCGCAGTAGGCTCGCGATCGGGCCGCACGCCGAAGACGCGCGCCTCGCCCGCCGTCGGCTCGAGAAATCCGAGAAACAGATTCAACGTCGTCGTCTTGCCGGCCCCGTTCGCGCCGAGCAGGCAGACGATCTCGCCCGGCGCGATCGCGAGGTCGAGAGCCGCGAGTGCTGTGTGCTCGCCGAAGCTCCGCGAGAGCCCTCGCGCTTCGAGCGCCACGTCCATCAGAAGCTCGCCCGCAGCGTCGCGCGGAACTGCCGAGGCGGACCGGGCGTCGCGTAGTTGACCTGCGTCTGCCCCCCGAAGAAGCCGAAGTAGTCCTCGCCCAGCACGTTGGTCAGCGACAGGTCGAGGGCGAGACCTTCGCGCCACGGCAGTTCGAGCGTGCCGGACACCGAAAGCAAGTCGTATCGGCCGCCCTCGAACGCGTTGTCCTGCGTGATCTGATAGTCGCCATACCACTCGTACGCCGCGCGCACGCGCGCGCGCGCGCCGACGCGCTGCTCCACTTCGAGATGCAGGAGATTGCGCGGTACGCCGGTCGGCTCGTTCCCCGACAAGTCGACGGGGCCGCCGAACGTGTCGAGCACCAGCTTCTTCCACGTCGCATCGAGCCAGGTGTACGCGCCGGTGATGGTCGTGCCGTCGAACGGCGTTGCCGTCGCCGCGAGCTCGAGGCCGACGCTTTCGTAACGCTGCCCCGTCGTCGCGAGCGTCGGCGGTCCCGGGTTCGGATTCGCGACGAAGATGCGGCGATTCTTCTGCTGCAGGAAGAAGACCGCGGACTCCACCTGCAGCCGCTCGTCGAACAAGCGGCCCTTCCAGCCGAGCTCGACGCTGTCGATCGTGGTGGGCTCCTCGACGCGCGCGTACTGCGACGGATCCCACTGCCACACGGGGCCGAAGTTCGAATTGAAGCCCCGGCCATAGCTCACGTAGATCTGCCCCTCTCCGTACTGCCATGCCAGCGAGGCCTTCGGCGCGAACGCGCTCTCGTCTCCCTTTTCTCTTCCTCCGGGATTGAATCCGACCGGAGCGAAGTCCGAGCGCCGCTCGAAGGCGTCCCAGCGAACGCCGAGCGTCAGCACCCACCGTTCGGCGAGCCGCACCTCGTCTTGCACGAAGAGGCCGTAGAAGACGTTGGTCGACTCGGCATCCGTCAACACTTCGTCGCGCACGAAGCACGGGTGATTGGCGTTCAGCACCTGCCCCGTCGTGAAGTCGATCTCGACGGCGTAGAAGGCGAAGCCGCACTGCGGCGTGAAGCCGTTCTGACCGGTCCAGTATTCGCGCTCGTCGAGGGTCGCGCGCTCGCCGGAGACGCCGCCCGTGAGCGCGTGCCGCCCATGGGTCCAGTGCACGAGCGCTTCACCGAAAAACGCGGTCGACACGTCGTCGGAGCCGAAGCCGTTCACCACCATGAGGTTCGCCGCGGGAAACGAAGCAAACGTGTCGTAGAAGTTGAGGAACACGTCGCGTTCGATGCGACGCCCGTGCAGCGTGAACGTGAAAGCGAGGTCGTCGCTCACCTCGTGGCGGAGCCGTAGCGCGCCGAGCACGCTCCAGAAGTCGTTCTGAGGGTCGCCGAAGCCGAGGAACGCGTCCCGCCCACCGCCGACGCGCGCGACGTCGCCGTTCGGGAACGCCGGAATCGCACCGGGAACCTCGGCCTCGCGATCCATCGCGTTGAAGTAGGCGGTGAGCGTCGTCGCATCCGTGAGCGCGAAGTCACCCTTCGCGAAGAGGTTCGCCTTGTGGCGGGCGCTGTGCTCGCGCCAACCCCCGTCGGCCTCGTAAGACAGGCTCGCGAGCGCCGCGTGCTCTCCGAACTGGCGCTCCAGTACCACGTCTCCGGCGTAGTAGTCGTGGTTGCCCACGCTCGCGGAGAGGTGGATCGCGTTCTCGTCGGGAATGCGCGTCCGGTAGTTCACCGCGCCTGCGATCGCGCCCCGCCCGTACAGGGCAGAGACCGGCCCGCGTACGACTTCCATGCGTTCGACCGCGGAGTAGGGCACCTCGAAAAGCAGCACCTCCTCGTCGGCGCCGACGAACGGGATGCCGTCGAGGAGAGCGAGGAACGTGTCGTTCCCGTGGTTGCCCGTGATGCCGCGAATCGTGAGGAACGGGAACTCCTCGCCGTCTCCCTCGCCGCGCCGGAAGTAGACGCCCGGGACGCCGCGGAACTCGTCGGTGCCGTAGAGGAAGCCTTCCTGGCGAAGCTCGCCGAAATCCTGCGTCGAGACGGCCGCAGGGACGAGCAGCGAGGGCTGCTCCGTACGCGTCGCGGTGATGACGAGCTCTTCCACCCGATCCGACGCGGGCGGAGCCGGTGCGGTCTGGGCGTGAGCGAGCGTGCCGACCGCGATCGATGCGGCGGCCACGAGGCGAGACGGGAACGACGACGGCAAGGGGCCTCCGGAGTTTGCATCCGGAGGTGCCGATGACGCAGCGCGAGTTCCGCGGAACCGAGTCCCTACGGGAAGAACGTCACTCCGTGCTGGCGAGCTGACTCGCGACGTCGGTTCGATAGAGCATCACGGCGGGGATGGCGCCTGCGAGCGACGCCAGCGCGGTCGCGCCGAGCGGTGCGAACGCGAACACGGGATGCCATTGCCACGGATCGAGAGCGACGCCGGTCTGCCTGCGCACGATCTCACGCGCGACGCCGGCGAGTCCCGCGAACACGAGCAACCCGAGGACCGAGCCCGCGGCGCCGAGCGTCGCGGACTCGAGCACCACCGCGAGCGACAACTCCGCGCGGCGCGCGCCGAGCGCGCGGAGGATCGCCATTTCGCGACGGCGCTCGTTCATGGCGCTACTGACGGCGGCGAGGATCGTTCCCGCCGCGACGACCACGACCAGATAGGCCACGAAGCCGAGGACGCGCGTCGCCCAGCCGAGCTTGCGAAACAGGTCCGCCATCACGGTCGCGATCGGCCACGCGAGCGTCGCGACCTTGCCCTGTTTGTTCACGAGTTGATCGAGCGCAAAGCCGGCCTGCGGCGAGCGCAGCTCGAGCATCACCGCGCTCACCTCCCAATGCCGGCGATCGCCGGCAACCTCGACGCCGCGGTGCTCCTCGCCTGCCCCGCGCAGCACGTGCCCGGACATCGCATACAGCGCTTCGAGCGGGACCCAGATCGCGCGATCGGCGGGGCCGCCGGTCGGCTCCAACACACCGACGACGGTAAACTCCTCGTCGTGTTGTGCCGCCGCGTCGCTGACGAGCCCGTGATAGGGCTTGAAGCGCGCACCCCGGGCGAGGTCGGCCTCTTCCGCGACGGCCGCGCCGACGACGGCTTCGCGCGCGCCGGCCGCGAACAGCCGCCCTCCGGCTCGGACGCGTGGAGCGCTCGCGTGATCGAATGCGCCCGCAAGCGTGCCGACGATGCGGTGCCCGCGATAGCTGTCACCGACGACGTAGGGAACGGCCCGCTTGACGAGCGGATTCGCCGCGATCGCCTCGAACATGGACCACGGCAGATTGCCGGGAGACGTCTCCAGGTGGAACACGGAGTTGAGCACCAGCTGGAGTGGGCTTCCGCGTGCGCCGAGCACCGCGTCGAAGCCCATGCGGCTCTCGGTGAACGCGAGCTCGGCCTGCGTGCGCAGGGAGAACACCGCCACTGCGAGTCCGCACGCCAGCGCGATCGAGACGACCGCGACGCCGCTCGACAGCGCGTGGCGCGCGAGGCTCCGCCGCACGCGGAGCGCGACACCGGCCCTCACGCCGCGCTCGCGAGGTCGGCGAGCGCATGGCGCCGCGCGAACGCGTTCAGCACCGCCGCATCGTGGCTCACCAGCAACAGCGCCGCGCCGACCTCGGCGCACGCCTCCCGGATCAGCGTCAGCGCGGCAGCGGCGTTCGCGCCATCGAGGCTCCCGGTCGGCTCGTCCGCGATCACGAGCGCGGGGCGGTTCGCGAGCGCGCGGGCGACGGCGACGCGCTGTCGTTGCCCGATCGAGAGCCGCGCCGGCCTGGCGCGCAGGTGGCTCTCGAGCCCCATGCGACGCAGTAGCTCGCGCGCGTAGGCCTCGTCTTCGCCCCTTCCGAAGTGCTGCGCGAGCAGGACGTTCTCGAGGACGTCGTACCCCCCCAGCAAGTGGAACGTCTGAAACACGATGCCGATCGCACGGGCGCGCAGGCGATCCCGGGCCGCCTCGGAAAGCGCCGTGAGATCCTCGCCAGCGATGCGCACGACGCCCGCGTCGGGCGCGAGGATGCCGCTCACGAGGTGGAGCAGTGTGGTCTTTCCAGATCCGCTCTCGCCAAAGAGCGCCACTTGCTCGCCGCGGGCCATGGCGAAGCGCTCGACGGAGACGATCCGAATCTCGCGCCCCTCGGCGGAAGGGTACGACTTGCGGAGCCCGAGAAGCTCGAGTGCCGGCGCTTCACTCATCGCGAACGTCGTCCGCCGTCATCCGGTAGAGACTCAGCAACATCCCCCCGCTCCGCTCCTCGCCGACGTCGAGCGTGCCGAGCACGGTCATCAGGCCGTAGGGCTCGATCTCGAGCTTCTTCTTTTCCGGGACGGTCACGACGACGAGCTGATTGATCGATAGCCCGTCGCCGAAGCAGCAGCCGATCTCGTTCTTCGCGGCGAGCACGAACTCGCGAACCCCGCCCGCCTCCACCCACGTCGGAATGACGAAGCCGCGCAGCGCCACCGATTTGCCGTCGAGCGCCTTCACTTCCGCCGGCAGGACGACTGGCGCCTGCGGGTCGGGCCAAGGGGTGACCGGGACCGAGGAGCGAGTGAGTTGCGCCCAGGAGACGACGCTGTACTTCGCCCGGTCTGCGCGGCCGAGGTCGGCCTCCGCCGTCTCCGGAGGTCCCGCGATCCACAGCGCCACACCGAAGACGAGGGTGACGTACGCGCCGAACCCGAGCGCAGCGCGCCACGACTTCTGTTCCTGCGCCGTCTCGCGCACCGCCTTGGCAGCTCGGTCACCCTGCATGCGCCTCCTTCGTTCGGTCACTCGACGCGAACGTTCACGTGCTCGAACACCCGCCCCTTCACCTCGAGGCGCTCGATCTCGCCGTCGAGAGCGCCGGGGTGCGTCAGCCGCGGGTGGCTCGCCGTGAACTGCGACGTCGCTCCGACGCGCTCTCCAGAGAGCGCGTTCTCGACCGCACGCAGAGTCAGCTTGACGGGGGCCGCGCCGGGCACGCGCAAGGCAATCACGATCTCCGCTTGTGCGATCGGAACGCCGCGCTCGGCCTCACCATCCAGGATCCAAGCCGTGACGCGCCCCTCCGGGCGCGCGCGCAGGAGCTCGACGTGAGCCAACTCCTCGCCGAGCTCGACGAGCGCTCCGCCATGAGGCGCCGGATGCGCGTGGTGGTGCGCCTCTTTCGGGGACTCGGCGGCCAGCGAAGCGGACAGCACGAGGCTTCCGAGGAGGACAAGGGAAAGCTTCGTTGAGTACCTCACCATGGGTAAGTGCCGGTCCCCGTCCGCGAGTTCCCCGCTTCGCGGCGAGGAACTCCGGCTGCGGGGGCGGCACCTTCCGGCGGATGCGCACCCTGGGCCCCCACCTTGCATCTCGCTGAAGGCACGCTTCCGCTCGCGCACGCGGCGATCTGGGCTGCCACGGCTGCCGTCCCGCTCGTCTGGAGCCTCGCTGGCGAGCGACGACCGGCGCCGGCGGACGAGCGCGCGCTCGCTGCGACCGCGACCGCCGTGATCTTCGCGGCGTCGCTCTTCCCGATCCCCGTGCCGGTCGCGGGAGCGAGCTCGCACATCTGCCTGACGCCTCTCTTCGCCCTGATGCTCGGTCTCCGGAGGGTCGTTTGGCCCACTGCGTGCGTGCTCGTTGCGCACGCCCTCTTCTTCGCTCACGGGGGCCTGACGACCTTGGGCGCGAACCTGCTGACGCTCGGCGTGATCGGCCCGCTCGCGGCCCTCGGGCTCTTTGCACTGTTGCGCGCCTTCCGCGTGCCGGCGTTCGCCGCGGTAGCCCTCAGCTGCGGGCTCGCGGATTTGGCCGTCTACGTCGGCGACGCGGTCCTGCTCGCGATCGGCCTCTCGCGAACCGTCGCCCCGGCCGACACCTTCCTTGCGGTCCTGCTCGGCTTTGCGCCGATCCAGATCCCGCTCGCCGTGCTCGAGGGTGCGCTGTCGGCCCACGCGCTCCGCGCCTTGGCGGCGCGAGGTCGCGTGCCCGCTCGCCTGCGCCTCGCGCCGTCCGTGGCGATCGCGGTCGCTGCGCTGGCGCTGACGGGTTGCGCCGTGACGGGGATCGACGAGAGCGTGTTCGCGGCGACGGCGAAGCGCGGTGGCCTTCCGGCGCAGCCGGCGTTGCTGGATCTTCGCGAGAGCGAGCTCGGCTTGGCCGCGACGATCGCGCTGCTGTTCGGCGCAGGCTTCGTCACGGGCCGCTACGTCCAGGCGGCCCGGCGAGGGGAAGATGCCTGAACGGAGCGCCGCTCGCGTCGCGGCAGCGCGCTTCGTCGTCTTGATCGCCGCATTGATCGCAAACACCGCGATGAACGCGACCGGGGCGATCGTCTTGCTCGGGTCGTTCGGGGTCCTGGCCTGTGCGGTCGAAGGCGGACCGCGCGCCCTCGGCCGCGCGCTTTGCGTCCTGCCGCCCGCTCTCGCAGCGCTCGCGGGGCACTGGGCACTCGGCGCGCCGTCCGAGCTCGCTCGGGTGGCGGCTCGCATCGCGTGTGGCGGCGCGTGGGCGGCGTGGTTCTCCTCCGTGACGCCGTGGCGCGAGTTGCGTGAGGCCGTCCGCGCCATCGGCGCACCGCACGCCGCACTCGAATCGATCGACCGCTCGGTGCTCCACGGTCGCGTGCTCGCGGCGGAGTGGCGAGCGCGTCAGGGCGCCGTCCGCGCGCGGCTCGGCCGAGCGCGCGCGCCGCTCGGCGCGCTCGGCTCGCTCATCGGCCACGGGCTGGCGGGTGCGATCGATCGGAGCGAGCGCGCGATCGAGTGCGCTCAGCTGCGCGGCGCGGACGGCCAAGCGTCTCCGCGGTCGAGCGCGGACGCGATTGAGCTCGTCTCGGCGTCCCTCGCGGGTCGCGCAGGGCAGCCCCTTCTCGAGCCCATCTCCGTACGTGCGAGCCGCGGCGAGTGGATCGGAATCGTCGGCGACAGCGGTTCGGGCAAGACGACCCTGCTCCGCGCGCTCGCGGGCCTCGATGCGCTCGCGAGCGGTGTCTTGCTCCGCTTCGGCCGCCGGCTCGACGCACGCTCGCACCTCCGCGAGCGGCTCGACCGCCGCGTCGGATTCCTGTTCCAGAACCCGGACGACCAGCTGCTCGCACCGACCGTCTGCGACGATGTGGCGTGGGGGCTGCTCCAGCGCGGCGTCGAGGCCGGAGCCGCACACGCTCGCGCGCGCGCCGAGCTCGACGCGCTCGGCCTGTCTGCGCTCGCAAACCGCTCCACCCATGCGCTCAGCTTCGGCGAGCGGCGGCGCGTCGCGCTCGCCGGCCTGCTCGCGACGGATCCGGAGCTGCTGCTTCTCGACGAGCCCACCGCCGGCATCGATCGGCGTGCGCAGGCGCGCGTCGTCGAGCGGCTGCGAGAGCTCTCGAGCGCACGTCCTCTCACGATCGTCTGGACCGCACACGAAACGGCGAGCCTCCCCAAAGAGATCACGCGCGTCGTCCATCTCGAAGACGGGCGCACGCGGCTCGCGGAGCGGGATGCGCCGGGAGCGGTCGATGCTGCGTAGCCCCGCTGACGACGGACGCGCGCGGATCGCGCGCGTGCGCGCGATCAAGGCGTGGGCCGCCGCGCACGCGCGGCTCTCCGACGACGACACGGTGTTGGTGATCGAGCTCGCCTGCCGCGAGCCGGGCTGCCCGCCGCTCGAGACGGTGATCGCGGTCTCGCGCGCCGGGGCGCCGCCGGACCGCCGCTCGATCCACAAGCCGCTCGCGGAGGTCGTCGAGGCCGACGTGCGCGCGCTCTTCACGGGAAAGGAAGGCTGCGATGGATAGAACGCCCGTCACGATTCTCACCGGATTTCTCGGCTCCGGAAAGACGACGCTGCTGAACCGCATCCTCACCGAACGACACGGCCAGCGGATCGCCGTGATCGAGAACGAGTACGGCGAGATCGGCGTCGATCAAGGCCTCGTGATCGATACGGACGAAGAAATCTTCGAGATGAACAACGGCTGCATCTGCTGCACGGTGCGTGGGGACCTGATCCGCATCCTCGGCAATCTCGCGAAGCGCCGCGACAAGTTCGACCACGTGCTGCTCGAAACCACGGGGCTCGCCGACCCGGGCCCCGTGGCGCAGACGTTCTTCATGGACGACGAGGTCCGCGAGCAGTACTGGCTCGACGGCATCGTCACGCTCGTCGATGCAAAGCACGTGGCCCAACAACTCGGACGCAGTCGCGAGTGCGAGGAGCAGGTCGCCTTCGCGGACGTCGTGTTGCTCAACAAGACGGATCTCGTGGCACAGCGCGAGCTCGACGCGCTCGAGGGGCGGATTCGCGCGATGAACGGCATGGCGAGGATCTTCCGTACGCGCAACGCCGAGATTCCGATCGAGCGCGTGCTCGCGATCGGCGGCTTCGACGTCGACGGCGCCCTCGCGAAGCGCCCGACCTTCCTCGAGCCGGAATACCCCTTCGAGTGGAGCGGCGTCTACGCCCTACCGGTGGGGAACACGACGCTCGAGCTCGCCGAGGGGCCCGATCCGAGCATGTCGATCCGTGCCACGACCGTGGGCCGCTGGGACGAGGCGGCCCTGCGCGAGGCCGCGGAGGAGACGCTGCGCACATTCTCCGAACCAGCGCGTCGCGTCTCGCCGGGCGAGACCCTTCCCACGAGCGGAGAGCACGCGTCGGCGGTGCTCGAGGGCTCGGGCGTCAAACGCTTCAAGCTCGCGCTCGACGAGCCGGCGCACCTCTTGGTCTTCACCGAGCACTTCCCCGAGGAGTTCTCGATGCGCATCGTGCTCCCGGACGGCGCGAGCGCAGTCCCGCTGGTCGAGCGCCGCTGGGCGCCACAGCACGAGCACGACGAGGCAGTCTCGTCGATCGCGATCGAGGCCGATGGCGACGTGCGCCCGGACAAGTTCGACGCGTGGATCGGTGACCTGCTGCGTACCCACGGCGCGAACCTCTTTCGCATGAAGGGCTTCCTGGCCTTCACCGGCGACGACCGCCGCTACGTCTTCCAGGGTGTGCACATGCTCTTCGAGGCGACTCCGGAGCGTGCCTGGGCACGCCAGCCGCGACGCAATCAGCTCGTGTTCATCGGGCGCGATCTGCCGCGCGCCGAGATCGAAGCCGGCTTTCGGGCATGCCTCGCGTGAAGGCGGCCGGTGGCAAGGCGTACTCCACGGGCGCGCTCGCGTTGCTCTGGCAGGCGAAGACCGACGACTGGGCGACGGACCTCGCCTGGTCGGCGAGCGGCACGCGCCTGTTCGTGAGCGATGCGGGCGGAGGCCTCTCCGCGTTCGACGCGCAGAGCGGCGCCGAGGCATGGCGCGTCGAGGCGCACCCGGGCGGCGTGCTCGCGATCGCCGCCCACCCCGCCGCGCGCGACCTCCTGAGCGCGGGACAGGACGGCGCGGCGCGACTCTGGGAAGAGACTCGCGGCGCGCTCCGGCGCGAGCACGCACTCGACGCGAGCTGGGGCGAGCATGCCGCGTGGTCCCCGGACGGCGCGCGCTACGCGGTCGCCGCGGGAAGGCGCGCGCGCGTCTACCGCGAGGACGGCAGCATGGCCTTCTCGTGCGACGGCCACGCCAGCACCGTCAGCGGCATCGCCTTTTGTCCCGGGCAGCTCGGTACGAGTTGCTACGGCTCGCTCGCCTTCTGGAACGCGGCGACGGGGGCGCTCGAGCAGCGCCTTTCGTACAAGAGCTCGCTGCTCGGGCTCACCCTCTCGCCGGACGCGAAGATCGCCGCCTGCGCGACGCAGGAGTCGAGCGTGCATTTTTGGCGGCGTGCGAGCGGCCGCGACGCGGAGATGTCGGGCTACGAGGTGAAGCCCACCGCGCTCGCGTTCGACGCGCGCTCGCGCTGGCTCGCCACCGGCGGCGGCAAGCGGGTCTGCGTGTGGGACTTCTCCGGCCGCGGGCCCGAGGGCAGCAGCCCGTTGCTGCTCGACCTCCACGAGCTGCCGGTGTCCGCGCTGCGCTTCGCCCACCGCAAGGGCCTACTCGCCTCCGGCGGTCGCGATGGAGGAGTCGGGCTTTGGTCGATCGGACAGACGGGAAAGGCGCGCACCGCGGGCGCGGCGGTGCTGCGTGCCGCGATCGAGCGCGTCGCCTTCTCGCCGGACGACCGCTTGCTCGCCGCGATCGACGCCGATGGGAACGTCGCCGTGTGGCGACAAGGTGCGGCGTGAGCGAAACCGCTCCCGCGAGGGTGAAGCATGGCGACGTACGACGACGAATGGGCCGCGAACTACGTGCGGCGCGCCGAGGCGGCAATCCCTGGGCGCGAGGGGCTCTATCGGCTGTGCCGCGCGTTCTTCACGGAGCTGCCGCCGCGGCCTGAGGTGCTCGTGGTCGGGGCCGGCACCGGCGAGGAGCTCTTCGCGCTCGCGCGCTCCCTTCCGAGCGCGCGCTTCGTCGCGATCGAGCCCGCGGAGCCGATGCTCGCGCACTGCGCGCGCCGTGTGGCGGACGAGGAGTTGAGCGAACGCATCACGCTCCGTGCCGAGACACTCGACGCCTTCACGCCGAACCGCACGTTCGACGCCGCCACGTCGATCCTCGTATCGCAACACGTCGTGCCCGACGACGCGGCGGCCGCGTTCTTCGCGAAGCTCGCGGCGCTGCTGCGTCCGGGCGGCTTGCTCTTCACGGCGGACGCGCACGTCGCGGCCGGGCAGGACCGTCGGCTCCTGCTCGCGTCGTGGCGGCGCCAGGCGCTGATGTCCGGAATCGAGCCCGCGCTCGCCGACGGCATGGTCACTCGCATCGGCGTTGATCCCGCACTGCGCGACGAAGCGCGCATCGTCGCTTTCCTCGAGGGCGCTGGCTTCGAGGAAGTCCAGAAGGTGTTCGGCTCGCTGATCTACGGCGCGTGGTCGGCTCGGAAGCGCTGACGCAAAGCGTCGTCAGTCGCGCAGGTGCGGCATCACCTCCGTTGCGACACGCGACACGGTCTCGAGTACGGCGCTGCGCTCTCCGCAGGGCTCCACGTAGAGCGCCACATTGCGAACGCCGTGCTCGTCGCGAAGCGTCTCGAACGCGCGGACGAGCTCCGCCGGGGTCCCGACGAGCGCGGCGTCGGCGACGCCGCTCGCGAGCGCCGCATTGTCGCGCGGGGTTCCATCCGCGGCGACGTGGCCGCGGTTGCCCGCGCCTTCGACGTGGGGATGGTCTCCGGCTCGGAAGGAATGCGTCAGGTACTCGCGGATCGCGGCGCGCATCGCGGGCGCGTCGTCGCTCACCGCGCACACGAAGCTGTGAACGTGGGGGCCGCGCGGCAGGGGGGCGCCGGCCGCGAGCGCTGCCTCGCGATACGCGGCCTCGACCTTCGAGCGCGCCTCGAGCGGCGTCGCGAAGTAATGAAGCAACGGGGCTCCGAGCCGCGCGGCGCGGTCGAGCGAAGCGGGCGTCGTGCTCGCCACGTAGAGCGGCGGGAACGGCTGCGTTCGCGGACGAGGAAGCAGGTCGGAGTCCGGCGCCCAGGCGCGCTCGAGCGCGCTGAGCGTCCTCTCGACCTCTTGACCCCATCGCGCCGGATCGACTTCGAAGGCGTCGAAGTCGCGCCGGTAACCGCCGCGCCCGAGACCGAAGTCGAAGCGGCCGTGCGAGAGCTGATCGAGCAGCGCCGCCTGCTCGGCGAGTTGCAGCGGGTGATAGAGCGGTGCGAGCGTCACGGCGGTGCCGACGCGGATCCGCTGCGTCCTTCCCAACAGGTACCCCGCGAACGCGAGCGCCGACGAATTGACCCCGAACCGGATGAAGTGGTGCTCGGTCAGCCACACTCGTGCGTAGCCGAGCCGTTCTGCGAGATCGGCCTGCGCGACGGCCAGCTCGAATACCGCGGCGTCGTCCCGCCCTTGGGATGCGCCGCAGTTCACGAACAATCCGAAGGAGACGGGCATGGGCCTTTCTCGGGGTGCGTAGTGGCAGGGTGCCGTCCAGCACCCGGAAGTTCCAACGCTTCGGAACTCGAGCGCCCCGGGCGGCACCGTCTAGACCATGGGCGATCGCGCAGCGCTGCCTCCGGATGCCGCCGCTCAGGCCCTGCGGACGCCGCGCGACAGGCTCGCGCTGCTGTTTTCGCTCGGCCTCGGCGAGCAGCTACCGATGGCACTCCTGAACACCACGCTGCCGGTGCTCATGCGGCGTGCCGGGGCTTCGCTCGAGGAGATCGGCTGGATCTCGCTGGCGTTCCTCCCCTGGGCCTTCAAGTTCGCCTGGGCGCCCCTGGTCGATCGCTTCGGCAGCGCGCGCCACGGTCGCTACCGGAGCTGGGTGCTCGCGCTGCTGCCCGCCGTCGCCGCCCTGGTGTGTCTCCTCGGCTCGGCCGACGTCTCCGAGGTGATCGCCCACGATCGAGCGCTCGGGATCGTGTTCCTGGTGCTCGTGACGACGCTCTGCGCGACGGTGGACACGGCGGCACACGGGCTCGGAGTCGTGACCCTCGCCTCGCACGAGCGCGGCGACGGCAACGCGGCTCTGAATGCAGGGCAGATGGCGGGGAATCTGCTCGGCGGTGGCGTCGCCGTAGCGGGCGTCGGCCTCTGGGGATGGAGCGCGACTTGTTATGGGATCGCAGCCCTGTACGTCCTTCCGTTCGCGTTTGCCGCGCTCGCATCGGAGCCCGCCGCGCCGAGCCTGCGCCGAGTGCGCATCAGCGACTTCGCCGACGTTGCGCGGGGCCGGGAGATGCGGCGTTGGCTCGCGTGGCTCGCAGGCTTCGGCCTCGCCTACGGCCTATTCGGCGTGCCGTACCAGAGCGCGCTCGTGGATGCGGGGCTCGACCTCACCGAGATCGGCCTCGTGCAAGGCCTCTGCTCGAGCGTGGCCGGCATCGGCGGCGCTGGCGCCGCTGGCGCGTGGATGCGCGGCCGCCAGCGCGAGCGCGCGTTTCGCTCGGTGGGCGCCGTGTTCGCCCTTTCGCTGCTTCCCGGGCTCGCCGTGTTCACTGCGGGCGCGCCTTCACGTGCCGCGCTCGTCGCTTCGATCGCTGCGGCTTACTTCGGAACCTCGTTTTCCACCACGACGCTCTACGCGATGATGATGGACCGCGCGCGGAGCGTGACCGCGGCCTCGGACTTCACCGCGCAGTACTCGGTGCTGCAGGTCGCGGGTTTCGCGAGCTGGGGCGGCGGGGGGATGCTGGCCGAGCGTCTGGGATCTGCGGTGCCGATCGCGCTCGCGATCGGCGCGGCTCCCGTGCTGTGGCTCTCCGCGTGGCGTCGGCGATTCGGCGACGCGCGGCGATGAACGCTCAGAAGCGCACGCGCAGCGTTCCCCGGAACGTCCGGGGTAGCGCGGGGAGCCCGCCGTTCGTCGAGTACGCGTACGCCAAGTAACGCTCGTCCGTCAGGTTCTCCGCGGCGAACCCGAGGTCCCAGCGCCCGCGTTCGAGCGTGAGGCTCGCCCCCAGCAGCCCGACTGCTTCGTTCCGCGCGCGCTCGAGCACGTCGAAGGTGAAGGACGACCGGTAGTCGTAGTCGAGGCGACTGCGCAGCGTCAGCTCGCGCGGGAGCGGAAGCGCGTACTCCGCGAAGACGTTGCCGCTGAAGCGCGGTGCGAGCGGGAGCCGGAAGCCGCTCGCGTCCACCGGCGTCCCCGTGCTCGAGTCGCCGGCGTTCTCGAATCGAACGAAGTTCGCTCGCAACCAGCCGATCTGGCCGGCGACGCGCAACCGCTCGCTGGCCTGCCACGCGAGCTCCAACTCCGCGCCGTAGGATCGCGACTTGGGCGCGTTCTGGATCGTCACGAAGAAGCCGTTGTAGTAGTACGCCTGCTTGTCGCGCCAATCGAAGTAGAAGGCCGACAGCGCGAAATCGATCGCGCCGCCATGCGCCGAGCCCTTGGCGCCCACCTCATAGTTCCACGCCGACTCCTTCTCGTAGAGCAGATCCGACGAGAACGCGAAACTGGGATTGAAGCCCGCCGCCTTCTGGCCCCGGGCGATCGACGCGTACAGACTGAGTGCCTCGCTGGCCGCGTAGCGCACCGCGACCCGCGGCGTGACGGTGGTCTCGTCGTAGGAGTCGGTGAAGCGGAGAGTCGGCGCGAAGAACGAGAACCCCGGCAGGGTCCCGGCGTGGTCGTACCGGATCCAGCGGCGGTCCCAGCTCACGCGGAGGCCGGCCGTCAGCTCCCAGCGCTCCCCCGCGCGCAGGGTTCCGTCGGAGAACAGCGACGCGCTGCGCGCCTCGATGTCGGGAACCGACTGCTCCTGATAACCGGCCGGGAGCTCCGGCTGGCCTGGGAAGAAGGTGTCGGCAGGGGTCAACTGCGTGAATCCGAAGTAGTCGAGGCGCGCTTCGTCGTAGCCGAACAGGTAGGCGCCGAGGACCCAATCGACGCGGTCCCCTTCGTGGTGAGCGCGCAATTCCTGGGTGAACTGGCGGTTGTTGCGCGTGTACCCCTGCTTCACGAGTGGCGAGGGCGAGAAGTTCCCGCCGGCGCCCGAGGATTCGGTCTTGCGGTAGGCCGTGATGCTCACCCAGCGCAGGAAGTCTCCGTCGTGCGTCGCGGTGAGGGCCGCGCCGAAGTTCTCGAGCTCGCTGAGGAACGGCGTCGCGATGTCGACCGCGAGCTCTTCGACCACGCGATCCCGGTCGCCGACGCCCCACTTCCGCCCGTCGTCTTTGGCGTAGTCCGCGGCGAACGACAGCTTCCAGCGCTCCGCCGGCTCGAACGCCAGCTGCGCGCGGACGCCGCCTTCCGCGAGACTCCCGGCGCGAGCGCCTCCGAGTCGATTCCGGATGAAGCCGTCGCTCTGCGCCCCGAACGCGGTGACGCGAACCGCAGCAGCCTCACCGAGCGGAACGTTCAGGGCACCGCTCGCGCCGAACTCCCCGAACGAAGCGACGGTCGCCTCCGCGAACCCGCCGAATCGCTCCGGATCCGGCTGCACGGAGACGACCGACACCGCGCCAGCGAGCGCGTTTCGACCGTAGAGCGTGCCTTGGGGTCCGCGAAGCACCTCTACGCGTTCGACGTCCGCGACCCGCGGATTCCACGCCCCTTCCGCGTTCATCAGCACGCCGTCGAGATAGATCGCGACGGCTTGGTCCACGCCGAACACACCGGCCGCCGATACGCCACGGATCGCAATGCCCGACCCGCCCCCGCCATCGCCGAGCATGTTGAACTGCAGGTTGGCTGTCGCGGCGAAGACATCCCGCACGTCTCGGACCTGCCGCGCGGCGAGCTCGTCGTCGGAGAGGACGTGCAGGCTCGCGGGCACCTCGATGGCGCGCTGCTCGCGCCGCTGGGCGGTGACGATCAGCTCCTCGACCGCCCCCTCGACACCGGGCGACTCATCGCGCCGTGGCGCTTCCTGCGCGTTCGCCGTGGCGGCCAACGCAACGACCCAGAACAACGAACGGCGCAGCATGGCACCTCCCATTCCGGTGTCTTGTGCCGGTCGCGCGAGCGGAGTTCCGGCTGTGCTCCACCGCAGCGACGGCGATGGAGAGGCGCACGGCGTCCGGCTCGACGAGGTGTGCGCCGGCGCGGCGCGAGTCGCTCTACTGGAACGTCGCGCCGCTCGGGTGGCCGGCGGAGACCAAGCACTCGTCGAGTGATTCCTCCATCTCGACGGATCGAATCCGTCGCCGATCAACACGATCCGCTGCTCCCGGTCACCGACGAGCGGATCCCAGCGCGAGAGCAGCTCGGCGGCGTGCGTAGGACAGGCCGGCCATCGTCCAGGAGCACCGCTCGCCCACCAGGCTCCTGCATGGAACGTGCGTTGAAGCGAGCCCGCGCGTGAGTACCCGATTCGCTCGTCGCCGCGATCGCGTAGCCACAAGTAACCCTTGCCCCGCACGAGCCCGGGCGCCGGTCGGTCGAGCCAGCGAGCGAATCGCTCAGGATCGAACGGCTGGCGCCTTCGAAAGTCGAGGCAGCGCCCGTCCCGAAAGTCGGGGCTCCACGGCGGCCCGCCTCGAAGGGCGCGAAGCCATGGGGGCGTGCTCACGGGGTGAGGAGTCGCTTCCAAGGAAAGCAGCTTGGCCGGCAGCTCGCGATCGTCGGAGCTGCACGACGCGATCCGCGCCGTCGGATTCAATACGCGCACCTTGCTCCGCGTCGCCTCGAGCCGCGGGTCGGGGTCGAGCAACGCGACGACCGACGAGGATTCGATCTGCTCGACCAGGAGATCCGCGACGCTTCGGCCGTCGAGCGGGGTCGCCCCCCATCCGCGGTCGACGAGGCGGTCGTTCGAGCGGAGGTCGTCGAGTACGCGGCGCGCGTCGAGGAGCGCGACGACGCCCCCCAGGCATGCCGGGCGGCCCAGCCACTCGGAGAGGAACGCAGGATCGCGCCACTGTTCCGTGAGGACGGCCGGTTCGACCGATTGCGGTGCCTCTACCGCGAGTAGCGCAGCGCCGTCGAGATCCGGCAGGGTCGGTGTCCGCAACTGCAAGGTGGCGAAGCGGCGGCGCGTCTCGCAGAGCACGCGCTGCGTGCTCGCGTACGGGAACGCCGTCAGAAGAAAGACCGTCAGCCGCACGGGGACCATCGCAAGGACCAGTGCCGTTCGGCGAGGCGGCGTTCCCTCGCGACGTGCTGGCATCCAGCACGAGCCGTGCCGTGCCGTGCCGGACGGCGGTCACGCGAACCGCAGCGGGCTGCCGCTCGGAGGGCCGAACAACTCGTCCTCGCGCATCGCGATCCGTCCGCGCAGCACCGTCATCACGGGCTTGCCCGTCAGCTTCATGCCCTCGAACGGGCTCCAGCCGCAGCGGCTGCGCAGCCAGTTGTTCTCCACGGTCCACGTCGCCGCGAGATCGACGAGCGCGAGGTCGGCGTCGTAGCCCGGGCGCAGGAAGCCCTTGCCTGCGATGCCCAACACGCGGGCGGGCCCCTCGCTGGTGAGTGCGGGGATGCGCGCGAGCGGGAGCCGCCCCGCGGCGGCGTGATCGAGCAGCAGCGGCAGGAGCGTCTGCACGCCGGGCATGCCGGAAGGCGACTCCGGGTACGGGCGCGCCTTTTCCTCGAGCGTGTGCGGCGCGTGATCCGAGCCGATCACGTCCACGCGCCCATCGCGCACGGCCTCCCACAGCGCGGCGCGGTGGCGCTCGTCGCGGATCGGCGGATTCATCTGCGCGAGGGTGCCGAGCGTCTCGTAACAACTCGGTGCCGCCAGCGTGAGATGCTGAGGCGTCACCTCGACGCTCGCGAGCGCGCGGTGACGCCCGAGCAGCGCCACCTCCTCGGCCGTGGTCACGTGCAGCACGTGCACGCGGCGTCCGGCGCGCTCGGCGAGCGCGAGCAGGCGCTGGGTCGCACGCAGCGCCGTCTCCGCGTCGCGCCACACCGGGTGCAGCGCCGCGGTCGCGCCCGGGCCGATCAGCGCGCGCCGCTCGCGCAGCCGCGGCTCGTCCTCGGCGTGCACCGCGATGCGGCGCCGACCGTTCGCGAGCACGCGCGCGATCGTCTCGTCGTCCGCGACGAGCAGGCCGCCGGTCGAGGAGCCCATGAACAGCTTCACACCTGCACAGCCGGGCAGTCGTTCGAGCGCAGCGAGCGCATCGACGTTGCCCGGGCTCGCGCCGACGTAGAAGGCGTGGTCGCACCACGCGCGGCCGCGCGCGCGGGCGAGCTTGTCGGCGAGGGCTGCGGCGTCGAGGGTCGGCGGCTGCGTGTTCGGCATCTCGAGCACGCTCGTGACGCCACCGGCGATGGCGGCCGCGGTACCCGTCGCGAGGTCTTCCTTGTGCTCGAGGCCCGGCTCCCGGAAGTGGACCTGCGTGTCGATCGCGCCGGCCATGACGTGCAGGTGGTCCGCCTTGACGGTGACTTCCGCACGCTCCAGCGCGAGGTCGCCGAGCGCAACGATCTTGCCGTCGCGGACGCCGACGTCCGCGCGGGTCACTCCCGCGCCAGTGAGGAGGGTCCCGCCTCGGAGCAGGAGGTCGAGCGCAGGCGCCGTCATCCGGCGACGCAGGCGGACGGGATCGAACGTGCGGTCTTCATGCGTCCTTTGCGTGCGCCTCGGACGGGGCGGCCGGGCGCGGGAACGGGTCCGGTAGTGTGCGCCAGGCATCCGATCCGAGGTAGACGCTGCCGTCGTCGAGCAGGCACTCGGCGAGGCGCTGCTCGATGCCTGCGCGATCCATGTGTCGCCCGATGAACACGATCTCCTGCTGGCGGTCCCCGAAGACCGGATCCCAGCGCGGCTCGCGATCGGGGCGCTGGTCGCCCCACTGCTCGCGCGGGGTCGCAGCGAACCAACCTCCGATCGGCCGCGCCGACGAGACTCCGCCCGCCTGCGCCCACTCCCACACGAGGTGGTGCCGAGACGCGATCCAGAAGAAGCCCTTCGAGCGCAGCACCGTCTCCCACGCGGGGTCGGCGTTGAAGAAGGCCCAGAGTCGCTCGGGGTGGAACGGTGCCCGCGCGCGGAACACGAAGCTCGAGATGCCGTAGGCCTCCGTCTCCGGCACGTGCTCGGCTTCGAGCTCGCGGATCCACCCCGCCGAGGCGGCCGCCCGCTCGTAGTCGAAGCGGCCGGTGCCGAGCACCTCCGCGAGTGGAACGCGGCCATGCTCGGCGCGCACCTGCCGCGCGCCCGGATTCAGCGCCCGCAGGATCGCGGAGAGCTCATCGGCGTCGCCCCCGGAGACGAGATCGAGCTTGTTGATCACGAGCACGTCGGCGAACTCGACCTGCTCGATCAAGAGGTCGCTGACGGTGCGTTCGTCCTCCTCGCCTGCCACCTGGCCCAGCGAAGCGAGCGTCTGCGACGCGCGGTAGTCCCTCAGGAAGCTCGCCGCGTCCACCACCGTGACCATCGTGTCGAGCTGCGCGAGCTGCCCGAGGCCGACGCCCTGCTCGTCCTCGAATGTGAACGTCTGCGCGACGGGCACCGGCTCGGAGATTCCGGTGGACTCGATCAGCAGGTAGTCGAAGCGACCGGCGCGGGCGAGGGCAGCCACCTCCTTCAGCAGGTCGTCGCGCAACGTGCAGCAAATGCAGCCGTTGCTCATCTCGACCAGCTTCTCCTCGGTGCGGTGCAGGTTCGCCTCGCCGCGCTCGACCAGCCGCGCGTCGATGTTGACCTCGCTCATGTCGTTCACGATCACGGCGACGCGCATCCCTTCGCGGTTCGCGAGCACGTGATTGAGGAGCGACGTCTTGCCGGCGCCGAGAAAGCCGGAGAGCACGGTGACGGGGAGTCGGCGAGCAGGCTGGTTCGACATGCCCAGGGAGTGCCGCTCCTGGCCGCCGAGTTCGCGCTCAGAACGCGCCGAGGATCCGTTCTGCCGCCATGCGCGCGCCCGCGATGTTCGGCGCGGCAGGGCCAATCTCGAGCTCCGCGAGAGCGCCGCTCACGAACAGTCCCGGCGCCCAGCGCAGCGCCCCGTCGACCAGCGGGCTCCCGCACGGAGCGCACGGCAGACCGAGCGATTCGACGGCGCCGCCCAGCCACGTGTCGCGCGCCGGCTCGGGCGCGAATCCGGTCGCGAGCGCGATTCCGTCGCACGAGAGGCGCGCGCCGCCAGCGCAGTCGAGCGCGATCGTGTCGCCCGCGAGGCGCGCGCAGTGCACTTCGTCGTTCAGCCAGTCCAGGTCGCCGCGCGCGCACGCCTGGTCCACCGAAAGCGCAACGTCCCGCGGGAGCGAACCGCGATGCCGCGCCTCGCGAATCCGGGCCCGACGCTCTTCGGGGTCTCGGAGCCGAGCAAAGCCGGCGAGGTGACGCGGCCCGAGCCAGCCGGGATCGGAGTCGAAATCGCGTTCTCGGCGCGGGTGACGTGCGATCACGGTCGGCCGCGCGCGCTCGGCGAGGCGCACGGCGAGCTGCGCGGCCGTGATGCCTCCACCCACGATCGCGATCCGCTGCGCGCCCGCGAGCGCCGTATCGAAGCCCGATTCGAACGCGTGGGCGACCCGCGCACCGGCGGCGGCGAGCGCATGCGTCCACGCGGGCCGCGCCAGGCGACTGCGCCCGTGGGCGACCAGGACGTTGCGCGCTTCGAGCACACCGCGCGTCGTCTCGACGCGGAAGCCGTGCGCGCCGCGCGCCAACCCGCGCGCCTCGGCCCGCACGCATGCTTCCTGGAGCTTCTCGCGCGCGACGAGATCGTGGCAGTGCGCCGCGAACAGAGCGGTGGACGGACGCCCGTAGGCCCCGATGAACTCGGAGCCCCGGCCCCGCGCCGCGGCGAACGCGACGAGCGCCCCTGGATCGACTGCGAGGTGGTGCACCGAGGGCGAGCGCAGGAACGGCATTCCCACCGTCTCCGCGCGGCGGCACCAGGCGGAGAGCGGCTCGTCGTGTGGATCGAGCAGGCGCAGGCGATCGCGCGCGACGCGCGACGTCGCGAGCAAGCGCTGGGCGAGGAGCGTGCCGTGGATCCCGGCACCGACGACGAGCCATTCGAGCATGGCCCGACGAGTGCCGCTCGGGCCCCTTGGGTTCGCTGCGAGTTGCGCGCGTGGATTCCCTGAACTATCCGCCGGGACAGATGCTCTTCCGTCGCCACGCCCTTTCGCTCGCCCTAGCGCTTTCGTTCGCGCTGTTCCCGGCGCTGCGTGCGGCGCACGCCGCGGGCCACGCGTTGCACGGCGTGGAGGACAGCGGCTCCCTCGACGCCTCCTGCGCGTTGTGCGCCCCGTTGCACGGCGCCGTGCTGGGCGAGGCGCCAGCCGCACCGTCGGTCACGGCACCCGCCACCTCCCCCTGCGAGACGCAGGGCATCGCGCCCAGCGCCCCGACCCGGACGCTGGAGGCTGCGCGCGCGCGCGCACCTCCCTGCATCGGCTGACTCGCCACCACGCCGGGCGCAGCAAGCGCCCGGCCCGCGATTCATGCCGTTCGCTCGTGCGCCTCTGCGCGGCGAGCCCGGGAAACGTCCATGACGACCGCCCTCGCCGAACCCGTCGGCGACGACACGCCCGAAGCGCGCGCGCGCGCAGCGTGGTGCCATGCGCCGCGCCTGCTGCGCGTCGCCAACCGCATCCTCCAAGATCCCGACCTCGCGCACGACGCCGTGCAGGAGGCGCTGTGCACCCTCGCCTCGGCGCCGCACGCGCCCGAGAACGTGCTCGCGTGGCTGCTGCGCGCCGTGGTGCATCGCTCGCTCCATCTCCGCCGCAGCGAATTGCGGAGACGCAAATGGGAGGAGCGCGGCGGGCTCGACTGGGCTCGCAGCTGCGCGATGTGTGGCCCCGACCACGAGATCGAGCGCGCCGAGCAGCGCAATCTCCTCGACGAGGCGCTCGCGCGCCTCAGCGAAGAGCAGCGCCTGATCCTCGCGCTGCGCGAGGTCGAAGAGCTCGACTACGACTCGATCGCCGCGCAGCTTCGCGTGCCGGTCGGCACCGTGCGTTCGCGCCTGAATCGCGCGCGAGCGGCGCTCCGCGGAGAGCTCGACCGCTACCCGTGACGCCGGGAGCTCACACCGGCAGGTCGGCGCGCGTGAACAGCGCCTCGAGCGCGACGCCGCGGGCGGCGAAGGCCTCGGCTGCGCCTTCGCCGCGGTCCACGAGGCAGAGCACGCGCGCCACCTTGCCGCCGGCCGCCTCTACGATCTCCAGCGCCTCGAGCGTCGAGCCGCCGGTGGTGGTCGTGTCCTCGAGGAGCGCCACGCGCATGCCGCTGCGGAACGCGCCCTCGATCTGCTGACCCTTGCCGTGCTTCTTCGCCTCCTTGCGCACGAAGAAGCCGAGCAGCGGCGTCGCCGCGTCGGCGTGCGCGGCGGCCGAGAGCACCGCGGAGACGAGCGGCACCGCGCCGACGGCCATGCCGCCCACGGCCGCGACCTGCGGGCCGCCGCGCGTCAGCTTCTCCAGTAACAGCTCGCCCGCGAGCTTCTGGCCGAGCGGCCGCATCAGCGTCGTGCGCAGGTCGAGGTAGAAGTCGCTCTTCTTGCCGCTCGAGAGCGTCACCTCGCGGCGCTCGAACGAGACGGCGAGGATCAACTTCAGCAGCTCCGCGCGCTTCGCGTCGGACATCACTGCTTCCGGATCCCGAGCATGAACTCGGCGATCATCTTCGTGTGCAGCTCGCTCGTGCCCTCGCCGAACTCGAGCGACTTCGCCTCGAGCAGCAAGCGGCCGATCTCGTACTCCTCGCTGAGCCCGTAGCCGCCGTGGATCTGGATCGCGTCGAGCGCGTTCGCGACGGCGGCCTGGCTCGCCATCAGCTTCGCCATCGAGCTCTCCATCGATGCGCGCGGGACGCCTTGGTCCTTCATGCGGCCGAGCTGATAAACGATGCTGCGCGCGGCCTGGGTGCGGCAGGTCATGTCGGCGATCTTCTGCTGGATCATCTGGAACTCGCCGATCTTCTGCCCGAACGCCTCGCGCTGGAGCGCGTACGGCAACGCGAGGTCGATGCAGCGCTGCGCCTGGCCGACGCAGCGCGCCGCAACGGAGAAGCGCCCGGTGTCGAGCGCGGAGCCGAGCACCGGAAAGCCCTTGCCCGGCTCGCCGAGCAGGGCGTCGTCGGGCAGGAACGCCTCTTCGAAGTGCACCTCCGCGAGGTTGTCGCGCTTCAGCGTGCGCATCGGGAACTCGCCGATCTTGAGGCCCGGCGTGTTCTTCGGATCGACCAGGAACGCCGTGACGCCGCCGTGCTTCTTGGCGAGATCGACGCTCGCGACCAGCAGGAACAGGCCCGCGTGCGCGGCGTGGGAGATGAACACCTTCGTGCCCGTGATCTTCCAGCCGCCAGGCGCCTTCTTGGCGACCGTCTTCATGTTGCCGAGATCGGTCCCGCCGCCGGTCTCGGTGAGGCACGCGGAGCAGATCACTTCGCCCTTCGCGATGCCGGGCAGCCAGCGCCGCTTCTGCGCGTCGGTGCCGAACGCGAGGATCGAGCGCGCGACCAGCGAGTTCGAGACCGAGACGACCGACGCGATCACCCAGTCCACGCGCGCGAGCTCTTCGCAGATGATCCCGTACGAGGTCGTGTCCGAGTACGAGCCGCCGAACTCCTCGGGGATCATCGGGCCCATCAGGCCGAGCGCGGGGAGCTTCGCGATCAGCTCGAGCGGATACCGGCTCTCGCGCTCGTAGCGCTCGACGTGGGGGAGGATCTCCTTTTCCGCGAACTCGCGGACGGTGCGGCGCACCTCGCGCTGCTCCTCGGTCAGGTCGAAGTCCGCCATCCGGTCGAGGGGAGTCTGCATCGGGGCCCTTCCTTGGCTGAAGCGCGCGGAACTTAGACCGAGCCGCGCGAAAACCGAGCCCGAATCGGGGGGGGCGAGCCGGGGTCGGTCGCGGCTCCGGCCTCCCCGCGCGCCCCTGCCCCGGAGCGGCCTTCCGAGCCTCGCTTTTTGGCGACCCGTCGCCTAGGTTGCGCCCCCTCTTTCGCCCCGGGCCTCCGCTCGCGGGTCGTTCCGGAGCCGCCCATGCGCAAGTCCACCTCGCTTCCGCACCGCAACCGCAAGAAGTCCGCCCGCCACCGCGCGAAGCTGAAGAACAAGCTGAAGAAGGCGCACCTGCGCCGCAGCAAGAACGTCCGCGGCTACTACAAGTAGGCGAGCGCCGCTTCCGCCTCGCCGCGGACGGCGAGCCCGCGCGAGGCTTCGGCGCGCGGGAGGCGAGTAGGGATCGACCCGGGGCCTTGCGCTGGACGCCTAGGCCACCGCCGCTTCGAGGTCCGCGATCGCCAGGCCGAGCGCCGCTTCGACCGCGCGCTCCCAGGACGCAGCGCTGCCGTCGTCGCCTCCGGGCGGGAAGCACACCGCGCGCGACGCGTTCACGAGGCCGCCTTCGAGCTTGCCCGTGGGCCCGCGCACGAAGCCGGCGACCGCGTCGCTCGCGCTCGCGCCCTGGGCGCCGTAGCCGGGCACGAGGAACAGCGAGCCCGGCAGCAGATCGCGCACGCGGCGGCTCTCGTCGGGCCACGTTGCGCCGACGACGACGCCGAGGCCCGACCACTCCGTGGAGGGTCCGCGCAGCTTCAGCGTGAGCGGCTGCAGCAGGTCCGCGAGACGCTGGTAGACGGGCCGCTCCCGGACGACCAGGTCCTGGAGATCCACCGCCCCGGGATTGCTCGTCCGTAACAACACGAACACGCCCGCGCCGCCGGCGTGGGCGGCTGAGAAGAACGGCTCGAGGGAGTCCAGGCCCAAGTAGGGATTGATGGTGAGCGCATCGGCGCGCATCGCGGCGTCGGAAGCGAGATAGGCGGAGGCGTAGCTCGCGGCCGTGCTGCCGATGTCGCTGCGCTTCGCGTCGAGCACGACGAGCAACCCCGCGCGGCGCGCCTCGTCCATCACGCGGGCGAGTACCGCGAAGCCCGCCGGGCCGAGCCGTTCGAAGCACGCCGCCTGTGGCTTCACCGCCGCGACCTTGCCCGCGACGCGCGCGATCATCGCGAGGCAGAACGACTCCACGGCGCGCGCCGTTGCGACGTCGCCCGCCGCCATCGCGCCGCGCCGGAACGCGCGCGGCAACAGCTCGAGGTGCGGGTCGAGCCCGACGCAGAGCGGATGCCCGAGCGCGCGGGTCTTGCGAATCAGGCGATCGGCGAACGGCTCCGTCACGGCGCGCACGGTAGCGGTGGAGACCGCGGAGCGAAGGGTGTTACGGCGCACCCCCCGCCTCAGAGAATCCGGGGCTCTCGACGACGCCGACGCCGACGACGCCACCTCCACGACCGCGCGGCGACTCCCGCGCGCCCAAACGCACACCGAGGAGCGCGGGCCGGGGCGGGGGCGCACGGAGCGGAGCCGCGCGACCTCGCTCACGCGGCGGCAAACCCAATCGCCCCTCCGACGAGCGACCCGCACCGCAACGCCCCGCTGCGTTCACCTTCGCGTTCGCCCACGCGCGACGGTGCACCGGCGTTCGCCCGCAGGGGCATCCCGCAAGCGAGCGAAGCGGATGCGCCCCCGCCCCGGCCCGCGCGGGGCAGCGCGGTGCGGGGCGGTGCAACGAGACACCCCCGCCACAGAGAATCCGGGGCTCGCGACGACGCCGACGAGACCACCCCCACGACCGCGCGGCGACTCCCGCGCGCCCAAGCGCACACCGAGGAGCGCGGGCCGGGACGGGGGCGCACGGAGCGGAGCCGCGCGACCTCGCCCACACGCCGGCAAACCCAATCGCCCCTCAAACGAGCGACCCGCACCGCAACGCCCCGCTGCGTGCACCTTCGCGTTCGCCCAAGCGCAACGGTGCACCGGCGTTCGCCCGCAGATGCATCCCGCGAGCGAGCGAAGCGGATGCGCCCCCGCCCCGGCCCGCGCGGCGCAGCGCGGTGCACTGCGTCGAATCAAGCCCTGAGAACCAACCGGCTAAGGTGCCCCCGCATGTCGAAGCCCTTCTCCTTTCACCTTCACGCGACCGACGGCGCCGCCCGCGCCGGCGTCTTCGAAACGCCCCACGGGCCCGTGCAGACCCCCGCATTCATGGTGGTCGGCACGCAAGCGGCGGTGCGCGCGATGACGCCCGACCAGGTGCGCGCGACCGGCGCGCAGGTGCTGCTCGCGAACACGTATCACTGCGCGCTGCGGCCCGGCGAGCAGATCATCGAGAAGCTCGGCGGGCTGCACGCGTTCATGCGCTGGAATGGGCCCATCCTCACCGACAGCGGCGGCTTCCAGGTGTTCTCGCTCGAGAGCAAGGAGATTGACGACCACGGCGTGCGCTTCAAGAACGAAGTCACCGGCGACGTGATGGAGTTGACGCCGGAGCGCTCGATCCAGATCCAGAACGCGCTCGGCGCCGACGTGATCATGGCCTTCGATGAGTGCACGCCCTACCCGGCCACGGAGGCACAGGCGGCCGCGGGCGTGACGCGCACGCTCGACTGGCTGGAGCGCTGCGTGCGCGCCCACGCGCGCAAGGACCAGGCGCTGTTCGGCATCGTGCAGGGCAGCACCTACGAGTCGATGCGAACGCGCTGCGCCGCGGGCGTGCTGCAGCACGACCTGCCGGGCTACGCGATCGGCGGCGTCTCGGTGGGCGAGGGGCATGAGCTGTTGTGCCGGATCACCTCGCACACCGCGCCGCAGCTGCCCGAGCACAAGCCGCGCTACCTGATGGGCGTCGGCCTGCCCGAGGATCTGATCGCGGCGATCGGCTACGGCATCGACCTGTTCGACTGCGTGATCCCGACCCGCTACGCGCGCTCCGCGAGCGTGTTCACGTCGCGCGGGCGGCTGCGGCTCACGAACCGCAAGTACCGCCGCGACGCGTACCCGATCGACACGAGCTGCGACTGCGCCGCCTGCGCCGGCGGCTTCTCGCGCGCCTACCTGCACCACCTGTTCGCCGCGAACGAGGTGCTGAGCGCGATCCTCGCCTCGATCCACAACGTGCACTTCTACCAGCAGCTGGTGCGCCGCGCGCGCGAGGCGATCCAGGCGAGGCGCTACGAGGACTTTCGGGCCGAGTTCCTGGAGAGCTACGCGGGGGGCTGAGCGGAGCGCTCCACCCGGGAGGGCGCGGCGGAGCTCTTCGGGGCCCGGTTTGGTTCAGTTAGTCAAGGAACGTCCCCGACCTCGACCTGACACCCGCGCGGGCATCGGTCAATCTCCGGCGCCCCAAAACCCCGGCAAGCGGCCCAGCGCCGCGCAGCGGCACCGGCCGCGCGCAGCGAGGCGAAGCCGAGCGGAGCTCGCAAAAGATGGCCCTGCGCTGCGGAATCGTCGGCCTCCCGAACGTCGGCAAGAGCACGCTCTTCAACGCGCTCACCGAGGCCGGCATCGCCGCCGAGAACTACCCGTTCTGCACGATCGAGCCGAACTCCGGCGTCGTGATCGTGCCGGACTCGCGCCTCGCGGCGCTCGAGGCGATCACGCACGCCAAGGCGGTCATCCCCGCGACGGTCGAGTTCACGGACATCGCGGGGCTCGTGCGCGGGGCGAGCAAGGGCGAGGGGCTCGGCAACCAGTTCCTCGCGCACATCCGCGAGACCGCGGCGATCGTGCACGTCGTGCGCTGCTTCGAAGACCCGGACGTGACGCACGTGGACGGCGCCGTGAATCCGCTGCGCGACGTCGAGACGATCGAGACCGAGCTCGGCCTCGCGGACATCGACACCGCCGAGAAGCGACTCGACCGCGTGAAGCGCGCGGCGAAGGCGGGGCGCAAGGAAGAGCAGGCCGAGGCCGCGTTCTTCGAGGGCTTGATCGCGCACCTCTCCGCCGGCAATCCCGCCCGCTCGTTCCCGATTCCGAAGGAGGCCGCCGAGGCCTACCGCTCGAGCTTCTTCCTCACGGGCAAGCCCGTGCTGTTCGTCGCGAACGTGGACGAAGCCGGGCTCGCGGACGGCAACGAGCACGTGCGCGCGCTCGAGGGCTACGCGGCGAAGACGGGCGCGGGCGTGATCCGCGTGTGCGCGAAGATCGAGTCCGAGCTCTCGGAGCTCGACGCCGAGGGGCGCAAGGAATTTCTCGGCGCGCTCGGGCTCGAGGAGCCGGGGCTGAACCGCCTGATCCGCGCGGCCTACGCGCTGCTCGACCTGATCACGTTCCTCACCGCCGGCGAGAAGGAAGTGCGCGCGTGGACGATCTCGCGCGGCACGCGAGCGCCGCAGGCGGCGGGCACCATCCACACCGACTTCGAGCGCACGTTCATCCGCGCCGAGATCACGAAGTTCGACGACTACGTCGCGTGCAACGGCGAGGCCGGCGCGCGCGCCGCGGGCAAGCTGCGGCTCGAAGGCAAGGACTACGAGATGCAGGACGGCGACGTCGTGCACTTCCGGGTGGGTGCCTGAGCGATGCCGATCAGCCCGAAGGAAGCGCTCGCCCGCTACACCGCCGGCCCGAAGACGGGCGTGTTCACGGACGGCTCCTGCGAGGGCAACCCCGGCCCCGGCGGCTGGGGCTTCGTGTGGGTCGAGAACGACGAGATCCGCGCCGAAGCCTGCGGCCACGATCCGGCGACCACGAACAACCGGATGGAGCTGTCGGGCCTGATCGCCGCCTACAAGGCGTTGCCCGAGGACGCGGCGGTCACCGTCTACACGGACTCGCAGCTGTGCGTGAACACGATCAACGAGTGGGCGAAGGGCTGGGAGGCGCGCGGCTGGCGGCGCAAGACCGGGCCGATCGCGAACCTCGAGTTGGTGCAGGAACTGTGGGCGCTCTCGAAGAAGCATCCGCGCGTGCAGCTGCGCTGGATCAAGGCCCACGACGGCTCGCGCTGGAACGAGTACGCGGACGCCCTCGCCACCTATTGGCTGCTCGACCGCCCCTGAACCCCGCGCGGACCGGCAACACGGCGGCAACTCCCGCGCAGGGCGCGCACGCCGCCCTCCAGCGTTCGCGGGAGCCGGCCGAAACGCTTCGGGTGCGCGGCGCTTCGCCCGCGCGCCGGCGCGAGGCCCCGTGTACGAACGAAGCGTCCTCATCTACGACGATCCTGCGAGCACGCTCGGCGACACGTCGCTGGGTCTGATCGCGCTCGGCGTGAATCCCTACTACGCGAACAATCTCGGCGACGCGATGTTCCTCGCCGGCGAGCATCGCAAGCGCATCGGCGCCTTCGCCGCACCCACCGCGCTGCTGCTGGAACAGCTCGAGATGATCCGCAAGGAGCTGCTCGCGCCGATCGGTCTTCCGGTCGGCTGCGCGCTGCCGATCGGCGGCGAGCCCTCGCCCGAAGAGCGCGCGCGCCTCGCCGCCGCTGGGGTGCGCTGGGGCGCATTCGCGGCCACGAACGCGCGCGAGCTGCGCTTCCTGATCGCGCTCGCGCTGTCGTACACCGACCGCAGCGAGCCGCGCCACGAGCCGCGCTTTCCCGTCCACCTGCGCGTCGACGTGACGACCGAGGAGCGCACCTTCCGCGCGTCGCTCAGCGATCTGTCGGCGAACGGCGCGTACATCTCCGCACGCTCGCCGCTGAAGGCGGGTACGCCGCTGCGACTGGCCTTCGAGCTCGACCAGAAGCGCGTCGAGGTCGCCGCCGCGGTGCGCTGGCGCACGGCGCTCGACGGCGGCTTCGCGGGCTGGCTCGACGCCGGCATGGGCGTCGCGTTCACGCAGGTCGCGTACGAAGACCGCGCGACGATCCGCCGTCACCTGGGCGCGATGCTGCAGCGCTTCGAGCTCGCGCCCGGCGAGCCCGCGCGGAACGCGCCGCCCGTCCGAGCCGAGGCGCGCTGAAGGGCGGGCGCGATCCCGGGCGGCAGTGCATGCTGCGCCCGGGAGGGCACGCATGGGCCCCAGCGATCTCGTGCTCCACGCCGGCACGCTGCGCAACGCGAGCTTTCTCGAGCTGTGCGACGCCGCCGTCGCGGGCGCGTTCACGGCGATCACGCTCTATCCGACGCACGTGCGCCGCGCGCGCGCCGACGGGCTCTCGTTCGCGGACATGCGCGCCGCGCTGCGCGATCGCGGGCTCGCGCTGGCCGACCTCGACCCGCTGCTCAACTGGATGCCCGGGGACGACTTCCCGAACGAGTTGAACGCGACGGAGGCCGAGCACTTCGAGGTGGCCGACGCGCTCGGCGCGCGCTCGCTCAACGTCGCGCAGGTGTACCGCCCGAAGGTGGACGTCGACGAAGCGGCCGAGGCGCTCGCGGGCGTGTGCGACCGCGCCTGGGAGCACGGCCTGATCATCACGCTCGAGTACTTGCCGTGGGCCGGCATTCCGGACGCCGCGACGGCGCTCGCGATCGTGCAGCGCGCGGGTCGCCCGAACGCGACCTTGATGATCGACACCTGGCACACGTTCCGCGGTCCCACGACGGACGCGCAGCTTCGGGCGATTCCCGGCGCGCTCGTCGGCAGCGTGCAGATCAACGACGCGCCCGCGGAGCCGACGGGCGACTTGCTGACCGAGACGACGACGGCGCGCCTGCTGCCCGGCGAAGGCGCGATCCCCCTCACGCGCTGGCTGCGCCTGCTGGACGAGATCGGCAGCCGCGCACCGATCGGCGTGGAGATCTTCTCGCGCGCGCTCGACGCGCTGCCGCCCAGCGAAGCCGGCCGCCGCTGCGGGGATGCCGCGCGCCGGGCGATCGCCGCCGCCCGGGGCTGATTCGCGCGCACGCGAAATGGGCACGCGGCGGAAGCGCGCTGCCCACTCCGCAGGCGGCTGCGCAGCATCGGCAATGTGCAACGGCGCGAGCAGGCGTACGCCCGCGCTCGCGGATTCCCGTTCGAACGGGATCGCGCGTCCGCGCGGCACGCAGATTGCTCTCTTCGCAGGTGCTCGGCTCGTGCTCGCATCGCGATTCCAGATCGCGAACCGCGGCCACGAACGGCCGAACGAGAACCACTCACGCGAGGAAAGCCCCCGATGCGTTCACTCCGACTCCTGGCGATGGCCGCGCTGCTGGCGTTCGCCTCCCCGTCGTTCGCAGCGACCTTCACCGTCACCGGCTGGGATCCGGGCGAAGTGATCAACGTGCAGTTCAACGGCCAGAACAAGAGCTTCTGGACCGTGCACTTCCACGAGACCGTGGGCAGCGTGGTCGGCACCAGCTTCTGCGCCGACCTCTCGCAGGTGATCACGAAGGCGACCTACACGAACTTCACGGCCTACGACCCGACGGCCGCCGAGAGCCAGGCGTTCGCGTCCGGCCCGCCGGCGCGCAAGTTCGCGTTCGCGGCGACGATCGCGGACAAGTGGGGCAACAGCGTGAGCTGGCTCCAGAACAAGCTCGGCGTGACGCAGGTGCAGGCGATCACGGGCATCCAGGCCGCCGTGTGGGAGGCGGTGTACGGCAACGCGTTCACGGCGACCTCGAAGTCGATGAGCGCCGGCGCCTACGACGTGTACGAGTACGTGCTCGGGTTCCGGGGCTACTCGGGGTACGGCAACACGCAGCTCTACTACTCGCGCACCAACCAGGACCAGCTGTTCACGCCGCCGGTTCCGGAGCCGGGCGCGATGGCGGTGTTCGCCGCCGGCGCGCTGCTCGTCGGCCGCGCGCTGAAGCGCCGCCGCGACGAGGCCTGAGCGGCCGTCGCGCGTTCCTCGAAACGAACCGGGCTCGGCTTCGCGCCGAGCCCGGTTTTTCGTTTCGGGAGCGGATCAGTCGTCGCCGGCGGGCGGCTTCGCGTTCGGATCCTTCGCAGCGTCGTAGCGCTCCCAGAACAGGCTCTCGTCCACCGGGCGTCGCGGCGGCGTGCCGTACTTCCCGCGCGGCCAGCCGATCGGAATCAGCGCGCAGGTCGGGCAGTTCTCGGGGAGCCCGAGCCAGCGGTCGCACTCCTCGCCGAAATTGCGATGCAGCGTGGTGAGGCTCGCGCCGAGCCCCACGGCGCGGCACGCGAGCAGCAGGTTCTGCACGCACGGAAACAGCGCCTGCGTCTGCGGCTGGCCGCGCCGCGTCCAGCCGGCGACGAACAGCAGCACCGGCACCTCGGCCATGTGCTCGGCGAGATGGATGGCCGAAGCCTGATTGCGCTTCTTGCGCTCGGGATAGTCGGGGGACTCGGCGGCTCGCATCGCCGGCGCGATGTACTTCATGAAGCCCTCGCGATAGCGCTCGGCGACCCAGCGCTTGCGTTCCGGCTCCGTCACCGCGACGAACTTCCACGGCTGGCGATTGCCCCCGCTCGGCGCGTAGGTCGCGGCCTCGCACACCTTGCGGATCAGCGCTGGCGGCACCGGGTCCGGCAGCAAGCGCCGAATCGCGCGCGTCGTGCGCAGACCCTCGAACAGCTTCACGTCCTCGCCGATCGTCGCGACGTCGACGTTGCGCGGCGCGCTGGGCGAATCGTTGGATGCGTTCACGGCTTGGTCTTCCCCATGGCGAGAATCTTCTCGAAAGCGGTCTGCGTCAGCGGCATCACCGAGAGTCGCGACATGCGCACGAGGGCGATCTCCGCGAGCGACTTCTCGGCCTTGATGGCGGCGAGCGTCACGGGCTCGGCGAGCGGTTTCACGGGCACGAGGTCGACGGCGAGCCACTGCGGATCGTCGGCGGTCGGGTCGGGGTAGGCCGGCTTGGCGACCTTCGCGACCCCGACGACCTGCTTGCCCTCGTTCGAGTGATAGAAGAGCACGGCATCGCCCTTCTTCATCGCCGCGAGGTGCGAGCGCGCGAGCGCGTTGCGCACGCCGCTCCAGAACGTGCCCTTCTCCGCGACGAAGCGGTCCCACGAATAGGCGTCGGGCTCGGACTTCACGAGCCAGAACGAGCGTGCGGCAGCCATCGCGTCCTCCGTATGCTGAGCGCCGAGCCTAGATCACCCGAGGTAGCCGTTGAGCGACGAAGTGCTCGAAGACCTGACGATCGGCAACGTGACCGTGTGGTTCGGCGCGGGCCACGGGAAGTATCCCCACGGCAACACCCTGATCGTGCGCGGCACGCGCGAGACACTCGCGATCGATCCGTCCCTCGGCGCGGTCGCGCGCAAGGGCCGCCTGCCGCACGTCGACCGCGTGTGGAACAGCCACTGCCACGAGGATCACATCGCAGGCAATCACCTGTTCCCGGACGTGCCCTGGGAGACGCACGAAGCGGACTTGTTGGGGCTCCACTCGTTCGCCGGCTTCCTGCGGATCTACGGCTACGGCGACGAGACGATCGGCGTCGGCTGGGAGCAGTCGCTGCGCGAGAAATTCTTCTACACCGCGAATCCGCGCGCGACCGGCTTCCGCGACGGCCACGCGATCGAGCTCGGCGGCGGCGTGTCGGTGCGCGTGATCCACACGCCCGGCCACACGCGCGGGCACTGCGCCTTCCACGTGCTGCCCGACGACGTGCTCTACATCGGCGACATCGACCTCTCGAGCTTCGGGCCCTACTACGGCGACGCCTGGAGCGACCTGCCCGACTTCGAGCGCTCGCTGCGCCTCGTGCGCTCCATCGAGGCGAAGCACTACGCGACCTTCCACCACATCGGCGTGGTCGACCGCGCGACGTTCCTCGCGCGCCTCGACAAGTTCGAGGCGGTGATCGCAAGCCGCGAGCAGCGCCTCCAAGCGTATCTGGACGAGGCGCCGCGCACGCTCGACGAGATCGTGAAGCACCGCTTCGTGTACCGGCCGACGGATCCGGTCTCGTTCGCCGATCCCGTCGAGCGGCGCAGCATGGAGCAGCATCTCGCGCGGCTCGTCGCGACGGGACGCGCCCGCGAAATTTCGCCCGGCAGGTTCGCGGGCGCCGTGGTATAGACGAAGGCCTTTCGTCCCCCGCGCAACGTTCGGGGCCCCTGGAGGATGCGATGAAGGTCAAGGTCGACTGGGATCTGTGCGAAGCCAACGCGGTGTGCATGGACGTGGCGCCCGAGCTCTACAAGGTCGACGACAACGACGCCTTCCATCACCTCGTGAAGGGTGCGAGCGACGACGTCTCCGGCGACGTCCCGAAGCACCTCGAGGGCAAGGCCCGCGAGGCGGTTCGCCTCTGCCCGCGCCAGGCGCTGACGATCCTCGAGAAGTGAGCGACGCGGCGATTCGCCGCGCCTACTTCTTCTCCAGCTTGATCGCCGCCGAGTTGATGCAGTAGCGCAGGCCCGTGGGCCGCGGGCCGTCTTCGAAGACGTGGCCCAGGTGGCCGTCGCACGTCGCGCACAGGACCTCGGTGCGGCGCATGCCATGGCTCGTGTCGACTCGCTCCTCGATCGCGCCGCCGTCCTTCGCGGCGTAGAACGCCGGCCAGCCGCAGCCCGAGTCGTATTTCGTCTCGGACGCGAACAACTCCGCGCCGCAGCCCGCGCAGCGGTACGTGCCGGGGTCGTGGCAGAAGTCGTACTCGCCCGTGAAGGGGCGCTCGGTCGCGGCCTCGCGCAGCACCGCGTACTGCATCGGCGTCAGCTCGGCGCGCCACTCGGCGTCGGTCTTCTTCACCTTGTCGGCCATCGCGATCTCCTCGTACGGCGCGGGGGGCCGCTCAGTTCCGCTCCATGCACGCGCGTGCGAGCGCGGTGACGACGACGAGCCCGATCATCGCCACGCGGAAGATGCGCCCGAGCGCGGGCTGCGCGTCGGGCGCGTTCGGCGCGCGCTGCGCGCCCGCGGGCGGCGCGCCGCCGGCGGCGAGCACGTCGAGCGCGAGCAGCCGCCGCCCGATCGCGCCGCCGCAGTGCACGCACTGCTTCGTGCCCGCGGCGAAGGTCGTCTGGCAGCGCTCGCAGCGGACTTCGTACGTGCTGGATTCGGGCATGCCGCGCAGCGTAGCCCTCCGCCGTGACGCGCTCGGGGCGCTGCCCCCACCCGCGTCATCGCCCCCACCACCGCACACAACCGAACGCAATCCGAGCGTCGAACCCGAAAGGGGTCAGACCCCATCCGGGTTCGGGTGATGGCCGGGGCTAGGCCTTGACGACCACCGATGAGCCGTGGCCGAACAGGCCGAGGTTCGCGGTGACGCCCGCGCGCGCGCCCTCGACTTGGCGCCCGGCGGCCTGGCCGCGGATCTGCCAGGTCAGCTCGCACACCTGGGCGATGGCCTGTGCCGGAATCGCCTCGCCGAACGCGCCGAGGCCGCCGCTCGGGTTCACCGGCACCTTGCCCCCCAGCGACGTCGCGCCCTCGCGCAGCAGCTTGGCCGCCTCGCCCGGCTTGCACAGGCCCACGTGCTCGATCCAGTCGAGCTCGAGCGCCGACGAGAGGTCGTACACCTCGGCGCAGCTCATGTCCTCGGGGCCGAGCCCCGCCTGCTCGTAGGCAAGTTTCGCGATCGAGTCCTTGAACGCGACGTCGGGCACGCGCACCGCCGCGGCGGAGTCGCTCGCGAAGTTCGGCATCTCGACCACGGTCTGCGGATAGCGCGGCGTCACCGTCGACACGCCGGCGATCTTCACGGGCCGCGTCGTGCGCTTGCGCGCGTACTCCATGCTGCACAGCACGAGCGCGGCGCCGCCGTCGCTCGTCGCGCAGATCTGCAGCAGGCGCAGGGGGTCGCTCACCATCTGCGACGCGAGCACCTCTTCGACCGTGTACGCCTTGCGGTAGCGCGCGTTCTCGTTGTGCACGGCGCAGCGCGAGTTCTTCACCTTCACCTGCGCGAAGTCGCGCTCGGTGTCGCCGTAGAGGTCCATGCGCCGGCGCGCGTAGAGGCCGAAGTAGACGGGATTGGTCGCGCCGAGCAGTCGGAAGCGCAGCCAGTCCGGATCCTGCGTGCGCTCGCCGCCGCCGGTCGGCGCGAAGAAGCCCTTCGGCGTGGTGTCGGCGCCGACCACGAGCGCGACGTCGCACACGCCCGAGAGGATCTGCGCGCGCGCCATCGAGATGGCCTGCGAGCCCGTCGCGCACGCGCCATAGGTGCTCGCGACCTGCGCGCCGTTGAAGCCGAGCGCCGCCATGATCGACGAGCCCGCGACGAAACCGGGGTAGCCGTTGCGGATGTTCTCGCCGCCGGCCACGAACTGGACGTCCTTCCAGTCCACGCCCGCATCGGCCATCGCCGCCCGCGCCGCCGCCACGCCGTACTCGACGAAGTTGCGTCCCCACTTGCCCCACGGATGCATGCCCACGCCCAGAACCGCGACTTCGCCGACGCTCATCTCCGCTCTCCTCTTACTTCGCGGGCCACGCCCGCCCTGTCCTGCCTCGCCCGGCGCCCGCGTGCGGCGCGTTCCGGCCTTCACGCCGCGGCGGGCTTCCACTTCCAGACGACGTACTCGTTCTGCTCGTCTTCGTAGAGCGTCCCGAGCACGAGCTCCATCGGCATGCCGACCTCGAGCTTCTCGACGCCGATGCCCGGGACGACCTGCCCGAGCACGACCATCTTCTCGCGCTCGAGCTCGACGGCCGCGATCGCGTACGGCTCGAACGGCTCCTTCGGCGAGACGAACGGCGCCGGCGGGGCGTAACAGTTGTTCGTGTACGACCAGAGCCGGCCGCGGGTCGAGAGCTCGACCTCCTCGAACTTCGTGCTCGCGCACGAGGGATTGCGGCAGAACGTCGTCTCGCGCGGGAAGAAGATGCTGCCGCAGCCGGTGCAGCGCGTGCCGAGCAGCGCGGGCTTGGCTTCGTCCAGCTTGAACCAGCCGTCGATGGCCGGGGTACGGGTCTTGCTCATGCGGAGCTCCAGCGTTCGGGAAGGGCACGGTTTAACACAGCCCCGCGCGCATTCCTGGCCGCCGCGGCCACACGGATTCTGCTCGCTTCTTGCACGTTCGCGCTCGCCGGCGCGCCGGTGCGTTGGCAATCTGCGCCGCGCCCCAAGACGACGAGGACCGCATGGTCGACTACGACCCCTACTCGCCGGACGTGATCCGCGACCCCCTGCCCATCTACAAGCGCCTGCGCGACGAGGCGCCGGCCCTCTACTTGCCGAAGTACGACTGCTGGGCGCTGTCTCGCTTCGAGGACATCTGGGCCGTCTCGAGCGACACCGAGCACTTCACGGCGACGCGCGGCACCGCGCCCGCGCAGATCGTGACGCGCGAGCAGATCGTGACGCCGATGCTCAACGCGATGGACCCGCCCCATCACTCGCAGCTGCGCGCCTCGGTGCGCGCGCGCTTCCTGCCGAAGCACCTGCGCGAGATCGAGCCCGAGGTGCGGCGCAACGTGGACGCGCTGCTCGCGCCGCTCGTCGCGCGCGGCGGCGGCGACGTCGTGGCCGAGCTCGGCTCGCGGCTCTCGGCGCGCGTCGCGTGCCTCGTGGTCGGCCTGCCGCTTCCCGACGCCGAGTACCTGCACCGCCTCGTCCAGCGCTTCTTCCACCACGACCCGGAGCAGCAAGGCATCTCGGAGGATGGCTGGTCCGCGATGGTGGAGCTGAACGACTACTGCATCGAGCGCGTGCGCGAAGAGCGCGCCGCGCCGCGCGACGGCAGCTGGGCGCTCACCGCGCTCTGCCGCGCGAACGTCGGGGGTCGCCCCCTCGCGGACGAGGAGATCGCCTCGCACGTCTCGGAGCTCGTGGTGGGCGGCAGCGTCACGCTGCCGAAGGCGATCGCGAACGGGCTCGTACGCTTGTGGGAGCACCCGGACCAGCGCGCCGCGCTCGTGCGCGACCCGAGCGGCCTCGGCGACGCGTTCGACGAGATCGTGCGCTTCGACATGCCGACCCAGTTCCTGTGCCGCAGCGTGACGCGCGAGGTCGCACTCCACGGCCAGCGTCTCACCCCCGGTCAGGGCGTGCTGATGCTCTACCCGTCCGCGAATCGCGACGAGCGCGAGTTCCCGCGGCCCGACGCCTTCGACGTGACGCGCCGGGCGCCGCGCATCCTTTCGTTCGGCGCGGGACAGCACGCGTGCCTCGGCCAACACGTCGCGAAGCTCGAGGGCCGCCTCTGCCTGGAGGCGATCCTCGCCGCCGCGCCGAGCTACAGCGTCGATCTCGGACGAGCGGAGCGGCACAACACCGAGTTCGTGCAGGGCTTCGCGAAGCTGCCGATCGCGTTCTGAGCGCGCCGCGCGCGGGGCGGCGAACGGAAAGGCGACGCGCGCCTCACGCGCCGAGCGCCGCGCGCGCGGCGACCCGGCCGTAGAACGACGCGTCCGCTAGCGAGATCCCGCTGCCCGGGTAGCCCTCGCCGCAGAAAAGCGCCGCCGTGCGGCCCGCGGCGTACAGGCCGGGAATCGCCTCGCCGCTCGCGCCGAGTACCTCGGCGCGCTCGCCCGTGTGGAGCCCGCCGAGCGTGAAGGTGGCGTAGCGCGCGTTCGCGAGCGTGCAGTCGATCAGCGCGAACGGCGCCGTTTCGAGCGGTGCGACGAGCGCGGCGCGCTTCCCGAACTGCGGGTCTTCGCCGCGCGCCGCGTGGGCGTTGTAGTACGCGACGGTCGCCTCGAGCGCGCCCGCCGGGAAGCCCGCTTCCGCCGCGACCTCCGCGATCGTCTCGCCCACCGCGCACGGCTCGGCGCCGATCAGTCCGCGCGAGTACGTGCTCGCGTCGTGCAGCAGCCAGGCGCGCCCGCCCTGGTGAAAGAGCGCCTCCATGCCGACGTGCCCGTAGTACGTGTCCTCGTTCACGAAGCGCTGGCCGCGCGCGTTCACGTAGATCCCGCGCGCGAGCTTGGACGGGATCGTGTAGGGCAGCGCCACCTCGCCGAGGTGCATGCGCAACGTCGCGCCGCCCGCCGCCTGGCCCATGCGGATGCCGCGGCCGTCGTCGCCCGGCGTGCCGTTCTTGTCGCTGCACGCCGCCAGCGCCGGCGCGTGCAGGCGCAGCATCGCGTCGTCGTGCACGAAGCCACCCGCCGCGAGCACGACGCCGCGGCGTGCGCGCGCGCGGTAGTCGCGCCCCGCGCGCCGCGCTGCGACCCCGACGACGCGCCCGTCGCTGGCCACGACCAGCCGATCCGCCCGCACGTCCGTCACGACGCGCAGCGGATGGCGTGCCGCCGCCGCCAACACGCACTGCATCAGGAACGGGCCCGCCTTTCCCTTCACCTGCGGCTTGTGCCCGCGCGGCGCCGGTTTCGCGAGGCGATTCCACGGCGCCGCGTCCTCGCCGCCCGTGTAGACGAGGCAGTCGTCCGTGCGCGACTCGAGGCCCGGCTCCGGGTAGAAGCTGCGCTTGAACGGCACGCCCTTCGCCTCGAGCCAGTGGAAGTGCGAAACGCTCTCCGCGCAGAAGCGCCGGATCTTCGGCTCGTTGGGGCCGGGCGCCGAGATCGCCATCAGGAACGCGAACATCGCCTCGGGCGTGTCCTCGAAGCCGGCGGCCTGCTGCACCGGCGTGCCGCCCCCCAGGTAGATCAGGCCGCCCGAATTCGCGGAGGTGCCGCCGCCGCCCCCCGCCCGCTCGAGCACGAGGACGTCCCCGCCGGCGTCCGCGCCCTCCATCGCCGCGCAGGCGCCGGCCATGCCGAAGCCGACGACCACGAGGTCGGCCTCCGCGTCCCAGCCGGCGACGTCGCGTTCGGGCAGCGCCGCGCTCTCTCCGTTCGTCATGCCGTTTCCTCTGCCGCTCCGCGACCGTCACACGGAGGCCGGACGAGGTCAACGCACACCCGGCCACGAGCCGATGGGGGCCCTAGGATGAGCAGCATGCGGGAACAGCGCTCTTGGCACGCGGACGCGCTCGCGGCGGTGCGCGCGGAGCTCGGCTCCGCGGGCACCGCGAAGAGCGGCGAGATCGAGGCGTTCGTCGAGGCGCTGATGCGCGACGTGGACCGGCGCCTGTGGCGCGTACGCGGCGGACGCGGCCTGGCGGCGCTCGCGTGGCGCATGTTCGAGTTCGCCCACGAGCGCAAGTCGGGCATCTCGCTGCGCGTGTGGAATCCGCCGGACACGCCGGGGCGCACCGCGCTCGAGATCGTGCAGCCCGACCGCCCGTTCCTCGTGGACACGACGCGCATGCTGCTGCGCGAGCTCTCGCTGCGCGAGGAATGCTTCGTTCACCCCGTGCTGCAGATCGATCGCGCGGGCGGCGCCTTCGCGCTCGGGCGCGGCGAGCGCGAGTCGGTGATGTACGTCGAGGTCGCGCCGCGCGTCGCGGAGCCGGAGAAGCTCGAGGCCGAGCTGCGCCGCCGGCTCGCGAGCCTCGAAGCGATTACGGACGACCACCGCCGCATGGTGCGCCTCGTGCGCGAGGCCGAGGCGAACGTCGAGTTCGCGGGGCAGTTCATTCCCGGCGCCGCCGAGCGGGCCGACAAGATCCGCCGCTTCCTCGCCTGGCTGCCGGCCGACAACTTCGTCTTCATGGGCGTGCGCCGCTACGCCGCGGAGCGCTCCTCGAGCGGCACGTTGCGCATCGCGCTGCGGCCGGGCGCGGGCCTCGGCCTGTTCCGCGACGACGCGAGCTCGCGCTTCCAGTCCGCGCTCGAGGGCGCGGCGATCCCGGAGGAGATCCGCGAGCAGCTCGCGGATCCGCGCATCATCCTGATCGGGAAGTCGCGCATCCCGTCGCTCGTGCACCGCGCGGGCCGCCTCGACCGCGTGCTCGTGAAGGAGCACGACGAGCGCGGGCAGCTCTCGGGCTTCACCGTCGTGTGCGGACTGTTCACGTTCCGCGCGCTGCGCACGCCGGGCTCGCAGATCCCGCTGCTCTACGAGCGGCTCGAGGCGATCCTGGCGGAGAAGCAGGCGGCGCCGCAGTCGCACCGACAGAAGGCGATCGTCACCACCTTCGACCAGACGCCCGCGGAGTTCCTGCTCGCGAGCCATCCCGACGCGTGCGCGCGCGTGATCGAGGACATCATCGCCGCGGAGGGCAGCGACGAGCCGCAGCTCGTGCTGTCGGTGGATCCGAACCGCCGCTCCCTCTACGCGGCCGTCGTGATGCCCCGCTACCGCTACCGCGACGAGCTGCGCGGCGCGATCGAGCAGGCGCTCGTCGCGCACTTCGGCCCGCTGCAGACGGACTCGCGCACCTCGTTCATCGAGGAAGACACCGCGCTGATCCACTTCTTCTGCACGCCGGCGGGGCCGCGCCTCGGCGACGCGCCGTTCGAGCAGGTGGAGCGCGCGGTGCGCGAGAAGATCGCGGCGTGGATCGATCGCCTCGCCGAAGCGCTGGCCGAGCAGCTCGGCCACGACGCCGGCCTCGAGCTCGCCGAGTACTACGACGGCGCGTTCTCCGAGCCGTACTGCGTGGACACCGACCCGCGCGACGCCGCGCGCAACGTGCTCGCGCTCGAGCGGCTGCACGCTGCGAACGGCGCCCCGCAGTTCGCGCTCTACAACGAGGTGGACGCGCCGCACGACGCGCTGCTGACGCTCTGCCTCTCGCAGCCGCGGCTGCTCTCGGAGCTGCTGCCGATCGTCGACCGTTTCGGAATCCAGGTCGTCGACGCGCGGCGCGAGTCCGTGCGCGCGGCGAACCGCGCGCCGGCGACGCTCGTCGCGCTGCGGGTCGTGACGCTCGGCGAGCAACCCGATCTCGATGCGCTGCTGCCGCGGCTCGGCGAGGCGCTGCGGAACGTGCTCGAGGGGCGCACGCCGGACGACGCGCTCTCCGCGCTCGTGCTCGTCGCGGGCCTCGACTGGCGCGAGGTGGACGTCCTTCGCACCGCCGTCGCCTACTACGAGCAGATCCAGGGCACGCTCACCGCGGCGCACATGCGCGACACGCTGCTCGGCAATCCCGTCGCCGTGCGACTCCTGTTGGCGTACTTCCGCGCGCGGCTCGATCCCGCTCTCTCGGGCGACCGCGCCGCGCGCGAGCAGGGCGTGCGCGAGGAGTTCGAGCGCTACCGCGCGCGCATCCCGTCGCTCAACGAGGACCGCGCGCTGGCGGGCCTGTTCGGCCTGGTCGACGCCACGGTGCGAACGAGCTTCTTCGCCGAGCGCACGCCCTACCGGCTGTCGTTGAAGCTCGACGCGACGCGCATCGCGGAGCTCGAGACGCCGCGCCCGTACCGCGAGATCGTGGTGTCCGGCCCGGGCTTCTTCGGCATCCACATCCGCGGCGGCCCGATCGCGCGCGGCGGCATCCGCTACAGCGACCGCCCCGGCGACCTGCGCACCGAAGTGCTCGGCCTGATGCGCACGCAGATGCTGAAGAACGGCATCATCGTGCCGGTCGGCGCGAAGGGCGGCTTCGTCGTGTTCCCCGCGCCGGCGACGCCGGCCGAGGCGCGCGCCCGCGGCGACGCGAAGTACCGCGAGTTCATCGCGGGCCTGCTCGACGTGACGGACGACGTGGACGCGCGCGGCGCCATCGTGCCGCCCGCGGGCGTGCTGCGGCGCGACGGCGACGACCCGTATCTCGTGGTCGCCGCCGACAAGGGCACCGCGCACCTCTCGGACACCGCGAACGCCGTCGCCGCGGAGCGCGGCTTCTGGCTCGGCGACGCCTTCGCGTCGGGCGGCTCGGCCGGCTACGACCACAAGAAGTTCGCGATCACCGCGCGCGGCGCGTGGGAGTGCGCGAAGCACCTCTTCGCGGAGCTCGGCCTCGACCCGGAGAGGGCGAGCTACTCGGCCGTCGGCATCGGCGACATGTCCGGCGACGTGTTCGGCAACGGCTTCGTGGTGATGCGCCGTGTGAAGCTGCTCGCCGCCTTCGACCACCGCCACGTGTTCCTCGATCCCGATCCCGACCCGGAGCGCTCGTGGACCGAGCGCAAGCGCCTGTTCGAGAAGCCAGGCTCGTCCTGGGCGGACTACGACGCCGCCGCGATCTCCACGGGCGGCGGCGTCTTCCGCCGCGACGCGAGCCGCATCGCGCTCTCGCCCGCCGCGCGCGCGATGCTCGGCATCGAGCGCGCCGAGGCCTCGGGCGAAGAAGTGATCCGCGCCGCGCTGCGCATGCGCGTCGACCTGCTCTGGAACGGCGGCATCGGCACGTACGTGAAGAGCAGCGAGGAGTCGCACGCGGAAGTGCGCGATCGCGCAAACGACGCGGTGCGCGTGGACGGCCGCGAGCTGCGCGCGCGCGTGGTCGCCGAGGGCGGCAATCTCGGGTTCACGCAGGACGCGCGCGGCGAAGCGGCCCTCGCGGGCGTGCGCCTCGAGATGGACTCGATCGACAACTCGGCGGGTGTCGATCTGTCGGATCACGAGGTGAACCTCAAGATCGCGCTGGCGCCGCTGCTCGCGAGCGGCGCGCTCTCGCGCCCGGAGCGCGACGCGCTGCTGGTCGAGATCGCGGACGAGAGCTGCGAGCGCGTGCTCGCCCACAACCGCGCGCAGGCCCTCGTGCTCTCGCTCGACGAGCGGCGCGCGAAGCTCGACCGCGAAGGCTTCGCGTGGGCGACGGAGTTCCTGTGCAAGGCCGAGGGCATGAGCCCCGCCCAGGGCAAGCTGCCCGACGCCGCGGCGCTCGAAGCGCGCGGCGGCGGCCTGTTGCGCCCGGAGCTCGCCTGGCTCCTCGGCCTCGCGAAGCTGCATCTGCAGCGCGCGCTGCTGGCGGCGCCCGCGTGGGAGCTGCCCGTGTTCGCGGAAGAGCTCTACGTGGCCTACTTCCCGGCGCGCCTCGCGCGCAAGTTCCCTGCGGCCCTCGCGGGCCATCGCCTGCGCCGAGAGATCGGCGCGATGGTGGCGACCAATCGCCTCGTCGACACCGGCGGCGTCGCGCTGATCCCGCTGCTCTGCCGCGAGCTCGAAGCCGACGCCCACGTCGTCGCGAACGCGCTGCTGCTCGCGCACGAGATCCTCGCGGACCTCGACTACCGCGAGCGCGTCCTCGCGAGCTCGGCGGAGCGCGAGGCGGTGTACGACGCGCTGCTCGTGCAGGACCGCGCGCTGCGCGGCGTCGCGCGGCTGCTCGTGCGCCGCGGCATCGCGAACCCCTCGCCCGAGCGCGTCGCGCGCTGGCGCGCGGGGCTCGCAGAGCTGCGCGCGCTGCGGGCCGACCTGCCCGCCCGCAGCGCGCTCGCGCGCGGCGACGACGTGCGCGCGCGCTTCGCAGCGCGCGGATTCGACGAGGACCTCGCGCGCGACGTCGCGAGCGCCACGGTCGCGGACCACGGCGTCTCGATGCTGCTGGTGAGCGAGAGCGCGCCCGCCTCGCTCGCCGACGCCGCCATCGCCTACACGGCGCTCGGCGAACGCACGGGCCTGAACTGGGCGGTCGAGCGCATCGCGCGCGCGTGGCCGGCCGACTCGTGGGATCGCCTCGAGCTCGAGCTGCTGCGCGGCGAGCTGCTCGACCTGCACGCCGAGCTGTGTGGCGAGGTGCTCCGTACGAGCGCGGGCGACGCGTCGGCGGCGGTGGAGCGCTTTCTCGGCGCGCGCGCCCCGGTGCTCGGGCGGATCGAAGAGCTGCAGAAGCGCGCGCTGGCGAGCGACCGGCCGTCCGCGCTCGCGGCGGTGACCAAGGGGCTCCAGCGGCTCCGCGGGCGGTAGAGGGTGCCCACGAGGGGCCTGCTTCGGAGATGGCGCGGGGCGGAGGCGGAGCGGGCCGGGGGCGCGGCGGCTCGTGCCTCGGCGGCGCCTTGGGGGGAAGCGAGGGCGAGGCGGTGCGTGCTTGGGCGGGGAGGCGGGCATGGCGTTGGGCGCCGCCTGCGGTTTGACCTCGCCGCCGCGCCCCCGGCCCGCTCCGCCTCCGGGCTCGCGCGGTGGCCTCGCTTCTCGGCGTGCCGGCGAAGCACGACTTTTTGGGTGAGGCGAACCCCGTCGCGCCTTCGAGGCGCGACGGGGTTCGCGGGATCCGAGGTCGCTCGGGGGTCGCGTACGCGCTAACGCTGGCTGGCTGCGTCCAGCAGCGGGAGCGAGAGGCACGTGAAGCATCTGCTCGACATCGACGTGTTGTCCTCCGAGGGGCCGCCGCATGCGGCGTATGCGGAGGTGCGCGGGCGCGAGCCGGTGTCGTGGCAGGAGATGCCAGGCGTCGGCGGTTACTGGGCCGTGATGAAGCACGCCGACGTGGTGGCCGTGTCGCGGCAGCCCGAGCTGTTCTCGGCGCAGACCAAGGGCATGCAGCTCGCCGACTTCACCGACCAGCTGCCCACGCTGCTCTCGCTCGACCCGCCGCGGCACACGGAGATCCGCAAGCGCGTGCTCTACTCGTTCGCGCCGCGCGTGGTGCGCGCGATGGAGGAGCGCATGCGCGCCGTGGTGCGCGCGACGCTCGACCGCGCGGCCGAGCTGCGCGACTGCGACGCCGTGATGGACCTCGCGCGGCCGCTGCCCCTCGCGATCGTGTGCGACTTGTTGGGGATCCCCGAAACCGACCGCGAGCGCGTGGGCGAGTGGGCCGATCTCCTCGCCGGCGCGGCCGACCCGGAGCTGACGCGCGGGCGCGACACCGGCACGCAGAGCGCATTCGCGTTCGGAGCGTACGCGTACCAGCTCGCGCAGCAGACCGCGGCCGGCGCGGAGGGCGCAGGCGACTCGCTGCTCCACGTGTTGCAGAACTCCCAGCTGGACGGCGAGCAGGTGGACCTGCCCACCTTCGCGGGCCTGTTCGTGCAGATCGCCATCGCCGGGAACGAGACCACGCGCTCGACGATCGCCGGCGGTCTGCTCGAGCTGATGCGGCGGCCGTCCGAGTACGCGCGCATCGCGTCCGAGCGCGGCCTGATCGAGAGCGCGATCGAGGAATTCCTGCGCTGGCTCACGCCGGTGCACTACTTCCGCCGCACGGCGACGCGCGACACCACGCTGCGCGGCACGCGCATCCGCGCCGGCGATCGCGTGGTGATGATGTACGCGTCGGCGAATCGGGACGAGGACGTCTTCCGCGACCCGCAGCGCTTCGACGTCGGCCGCGACCCGAACCCGCACGTCGCGTTCGGCTTCGGCGAGCACTTCTGCCTCGGTGCGGCGCTCGGGCGCCTCGAGGCGCGCGTGTTCTTCGAGGAGTGGTTCGCGCGCTTCGCGAAGATCGAGCTCGCGGGCGAGCCGGCGCGGATGCGCTCGAACGAGCTCAACGCTTGGAAGCGGATCCCCGTCCGCGTGACCCCGAGGTGACGACGCGATGACGGACACCGAGCGCCTGCTCGCCATCGTCGAGATTCAGCAGCTCGCGCACCGCTACGCGTTGCATCTCGACGCGCGCGATCTCGACGCGCTCGTCGCGCTGTACGTGCCCGACGTGCGCGTGGGCAAGGAGGCGCGCGGCCGCGAGGCGCTGCGCGCGGACTTCGACCGCTCGCTGCGCGCAGTGGGCGCAACGTTCCTCCAGGTGGGCAACCACGTGGTCGACTTCGCGGACGACACCCACGCGAGCGGCGTCGTCTACACGCGCGGCGAGATCCAGGACGGCGGGCCCGACTCCTCGCGCTGGATCATCCACGCCATCCAGTACCACGACACGTACGAGAGGCGCGACGGCCGCTGGCTGTTCGCCCGCCGCAAGCACCTGCTCGTGTACGGCGCCGAGCTGGGCGTGAACCCTCTCTCGCTGGCGCCCGCGGAGTGGCCGAAGAGCCAGACCGGGCGCGGCACCGTGCCGTGGGCGCTGGAGACGTGGCAGCGCTTCTGGAAGCGCTGACGCCGGGCTCAGGAGCTCTTCGCGCGCTCGCGCCGCCGCCGCAGCATGCGCACCAGGTCGGCCTGCGAGCGCACCTTCAGCTTGCGGAAGATCGCCTTCAGGTGATTGCGCACCGTGTTCACCGAAATGCCGAGCTCCTCGGCGATCAGCGTCGTGCGGCTCCCCGCGAGCATCTGTGCCGCGATCTCGCGCTCGCGCGAGGTCAGCACGTCGAGGTCCTCGGTCTCGCTCGCGTTTCCGCGCAGCAGCGAGTCGATCCCGGCACCCGCGATCGCGGGCGGCAGCAGCAACACGGCGATCCGAACCCCGCTCGCCTCCGGCAGCCCGAGCGGTACGGCGAGGTACTTCTGGACGCCACCGTCGGACGCGAGCAGCTCGAAGTCGACGGCGTACAGATCGCCCTCGAGCCACGCGCGGAGGTGCTGCCCGCCGCAGGGCATGACCGTGTGGAAGTCGGCGCTGATCACCGACGGGCCGTCCTTCGCGAATCCGCGCGAGCGGATCAACGCCTCGCCGGTGCCAGTCGCCCAACGGATCACGCCGTCGCGGTCGAATCCGATCACCGGATAGTCGGTAAGGCGCAGGACCTCTTCGAGGTCGATGAAGCGCAAGCTCTGCAAGGTAGGCGGCCCCTGGGCGCGCTCGTTGCTCGCTCCGAGCGACCCTGCCGCGACGCTACTGAGCCCCCCGTCGAGTTGCATGATCCACGTTGGACTAGCCGCGCCGCGCCGCGGGGTCGGCCGAGTCGCGCACTGCCCGCACGAGCTGAACCTGGGAACGCAGGCCGAGCTTTCGAAAGATGGCGCGAAGGTGGTTGCGCACCGTGCTCGGCGCGATGCCGAGCTCCTCGGCCAATAACAACACGCGGTCACCGCTCGCGAGGCGCCGCGCGATCTCCCACTCACGGGGGGTGAGGGACGCGAAGCGCAGCGGGCGCGGAGCCGAGGCATCCCCGGCGGGTGAGGCCTCTTGCACCAGCCGCGGCTCCCGGCGGTCGGCCAGCACCGGAGATGGAATCAAGACGAGCGCGCACGCCGCGCCGCTCGTCTCCGGCACCGGAAAGGGCACGAGCAGGAAGTCCCCACGGCCGGGCTCGGCGTCCCATCGGTAGGGCACGGGAGACAAGGTGCCGCCGCTCAGCCAGGCGCTGAGGTGGCGGCGCTTGAACTCGCGGTCGAAATCGCCGAGATCGAAGGGATCGACCGCCGCCATCTCGTGGTCGGTCATCCGGAAGCGGCGCCGCGCGGCCTCGTTCGACCACACCACGCGCATCTCCGCGTCCATGCCGAAGGTCGGGTACTGCAGGCTGTCGAGGGAGCGCACCTCGATTCGGCTCGGGCTCATCGTCGGCATCGCGTGCTCCGGGCGAGATCCCGAACCCGCGCCGGCTCGGAATCGGGATTCAGACTTCGCGCGGCCCGGTTCGTTCCTTGATGCGTCGGACGAGCTGCGCCTGCGACGCCACTTGTAGCTTGCGGAAGATCGACTTCAGATGATTTCTGACGGTGTTCTCCGCGATTCCGAGGTCCTCGACGATCAGCGGGACCCGATCCCCCTCGGCGAGCCGTCGCGCGATCTCCCACTCGCGCGGCGTGAGCTTGCTGAGCAGCGGATCCGAAGCCGGCCGCACGGTGTTCTGCGATTGCTGCCGCATCCACTCGCGCGCGCGCTTCGCCGACTCGGCCGTGCGACCCGCGAGCGCGGACTCCACGATCGGCGCGGGGATCAGCGCGACCGCGCAGGCCGGCTTGGCGCGAAATCGGGTGCGTTGCGGAAACGCGAGAAAGCGATCCGAACCGGTGCGCGGCGGCCAGGCGATCAGGAACGGGAACAATTCCCCGCCCATCCACCCCGCGAATCGCTTCGCATACTCCGCTCGGCGCGCCGGCGAGTAGCCGCGCATGCCGAGGGCGTCCACGTCGAGAAGTTGCTCGCGCGTCTGCGCGAAGTACGCGCATGCGGCGGCATTGACGTCGCGGATCCGCCCGGTCTCGGACAGGATGAAAATCGGGAACGTGCTCGAATCGAGGACCGATCGACCGACTTCACTGGCGAGGTCGAACACCCGCAATCCTCCTTGCTCTCCTTTGCTTTACTCCACCTGCGGCACGAACCGAAGAGCCGCTTCAGTTTTTTTTCAAGTTCGGTTCAGATTTTCCGTTCGCGTCCCGCCCAGTACGGGTCCTTGAGCCGGCGCACGTACAGCTTGCCGGCGGCGGTGCGCGGGAGCTCGCGCTCGAAGTCGATCGAGCGCGGCACCTTGTAGCCGGCGAGCCGCGTGCGGCAGAAGGCCAGGACCTCGGCCGCGAGCGCGTCGGACGGCTCGCCGCCCGGGCGCAGCTCGACGGCGGCCTTCACCTGCTCGCCCCACTCGTCGTCGGGAATCCCGAACACCGCGGCGTCGGCGACGGCCGGGTGCTCTTGCAGGACGGCCTCGACCTCGGCGGGATAGATGTTCACGCCGCCCGAAATGATCATGTTCGCCGCGCGGTCGGAGAGGAACACCCAGCCGTCCGCGTCCACGTGGCCGACGTCGCCGAGCGTGTGGGTGTACGGATCGAGGAACGCGCGCGCCGTCTTCTCGGGATCGCCGTGGTACGCGAACAGCTCCGTGAGCGAGCGATGCCGCGCGAACAGCGGCCCCCGCTCGCCGGCCGGCAGCGGTCGCCGCTCGGCATCGATCGCGAACACCTCGAACTGCGGAAGCGCGCGCCCGACGGTCCCAGGATGGGCGAGCCAGTCGTGCGAGTCCACGAAGGTGGTGACGCCGCCCTCGGTGCCGCCCCAGTACTCGTAGAGGATCGGCCCCCACCACTCGAGCATGCGCCGCTTCACGGCCTCGCTGACCGGCGCCGCGCCGTGCAGCACCGTGTGCAGCGCGGGTGCGCGGAAGGCGGCGCGCTCCTCGGGCGCGAGGCGCTTCAGCAGCCGCACGAACATGGTCGGCACGAGATGCGTGTGGTGGATCTCGCGCTCGACCAGCGCGCGCAGCGCCTCGCGCTCCTCCCAGCGCGGGAGCACGTGGATCGGTGCGCCGAGCGCGTTGTCGTAGATCGCGTACATCAGCGGCGCCGCGTGGTAGAGCGGCCCGGTGACGAGGTGCGCCCCCGAGCCGTCGCACGCGATCGAGCGCGCATAGGCCTGCTGCGCGGCGATCGCGGCGCCGAGCGCGCCCGCGCGGCGCCGCATCACGCCCTTCGGCCGCCCCGTCGTCCCGCTCGTGTAGATCATGTTGCCGCCGGCGGGGCCCTCGAGTGGCATCGGCGCGTCGCTGGCCTCCGCCAGCACGCCGTCGAGCTCGTCGCCGAGCGCCACCACGACCGGCAGCTCGGCGCGCGGGTCGGCTTCGCGCGCGATCGCGAGCGCGCGCTGGGCGGTGTCGGCGAACGCGGGGTCCACGAACCACACGCGCGCCGTCGAATCGCGCACGACGTAGGCGATCTCCTCGGCGGTGAGATGCCAGTTCACGGGCGTCATCCAGACGCCCGCGTGGATCGCGGCCAGAATGCCTTCGACGCCTTCGACGCGGTTGCCGATCAACAGCGCCGCGTGGTCGTCGGGCGCGAGCGCGAAGCGCTCTCGCAGCGCGCGCGCCCAGCGCGTCACGCGATCGTGCAGCGCGCTCCAGCTGCGCGTGCGCGTGCCGTCCGAGAGCGCGAGCGCGCTCGGCCGCGACTTCGCGAGCTCGGCGATCACGCCTTGCCGCCGAGCCGCGCTTCGCGGAGCGCCGAGCGCCGCACCTTGCCCGCGTCGTCGCGCAGCGGCTCGGCCACGCTCTCGAAGCTGCGCGGGATCTTGTACGAGACGAGCCGCTCGGCGAGGTGCGCGCGCAGCTCGGCCTCGCTGACGCCACCGGGCGCGTCCACGATGGCGTGCACGCGCGCGCCGAGATCCTCGTCGGGCAGGCCGATCACCGCGCTCGAGCGCACGCGCGGGTGCGCGTCGATCGCGGCCTCGACCTCGGCGGGATACACGTTCGAGCCGCCGACGAGGATCATGTCCGTCTTGCGGTCGGCGAGGTACAGGTACCCGTCGGCGTCGAACCAGCCGATGTCGCCGAGGGTCTCCCAGCCGTCGGGCGTCGCGGTCGGTGTGGCCCCGATGTAGCGGTAGGTGGTGCCCTGCCCGCTGGCCGGCTTCATGAAGATCTCGCCGACCTCGTTCGGCGCGCACGGCGTTCCGTCGGGCCGCTGCGCACGGATCATGCGGCCCGGCGCCGGCTTCCCGACCGAGCCCGGGTGCGCGAGCCACTCGACGCCGTCGATCACGGTGCCCGCGATGCGCTCGGTTCCGCCGTAGGCCTCGTAGATCTTCTCGGGTCCGAGCCACCCGATCCAGAAGCGCTTCAGCCACTGCGGGCTCGGCGCCCCCGAGCACATCACGCGGCGCAGCGACGCGACGTCGAAGCGCTCGCGGACGGCGGGCTCGAGCTTCGCGATGCGCTGCATCATCGTCGGAACGAAGAGCACCCAGTCGACGCGATGCCGCGCGACGAGCGCGAGCGCCTGCTCGGCGTCGAAGCGTTCCATCAGCACGAGCGTTCCGCCGGAGAGGATGCACTGCCACGCGACGATGAACGGGCCCGCGTGGTAGAGCGGCCCGGGCGCGAGCGCGACGCCGCGCGGCTGCATGAAGTTCTCGGCGACCGTGGGGTCCGCCAGCGCGGGCGTGAGATCCACGATCAATTTCGGGCGGCCGGTGCTCCCGCCCGACGTCATCGTGCGCACGTGCGGCGGCACGACGTCGGGGAGCGGCGCGTCGGAGAGCGCGGCGCTCGGCGCGAAGCCCGCCGGCACGCTCGGGAACGGCGGATACTCGCCGCTCGCGACGCCCACGATCAGCGCGGGCCGAGACAGCGCCACGATCGCCTCGCGTTCCTTCGCGGGCAGGCGCGCGGAGATCGGCTGCGGCGAGGCGCCGAGCTTCCACGCGGCCATGCACGCGACCAGGAACTCGATCGAGTTCGGCAGCGCGATCGTGACGCGCGACTCCGGGCCGACGCCGAGCGCCTGGTAGGCGCGCGCGAGCCGGTTCGAGCGGCGGTCGAGCTGCGCGCGCGTGACCGACTCGGCGCCGCAAATCGCGGCGACCCGATCGGGCGCCTCGTTCGCCAGCCAACCGAGCGCCGCACCGTAGGAAACCTTCGCCAAGCGCCCCCTCTGCCCCTTTGCCCTCTTTGCCCTCTTTGCCCTGTGGACATCGGGCCTGGTCCAACTGTCGCAACTTTTCCCGCGGGAACGCCAGGTGCGCCAGGCCCAGCTCCCCCGCGATCCTGCGGGGAATCGCGGAAGCCCTCGCCGCGCCTCAGGAGTTCGGCGGGGACGGGCTTTATGATACGGTACGTCTCGTTATTCGTTCCAGCGCCTTCGAGCGCCCCGACCCTCGCCAGGAGAGACCAGGCCCCGTGGACAAGAGAATCTCGTTGGCGAGTGCCGTCGCCGAGTTGCGCGACGGCATGAGCGTCGGCATCGGTGGCTGGGGCTCGCGCCGCAAGCCCATGGCGATCGTGCGCGAGATCCTGCGCTCGCCGGTCAAGGACCTCACCCTGATGACCTACGGCGGCCCCGACGTCGGCCTGCTCTGCAAGGCTGGCAAGGTGAAGCGCGTGGTGTCCGGCTTCGTCTCGCTCGACTCGATCGCGCTCGACCCGCACTTCCGCGCGGCGCGCCAGGCCGGGGCCGTCGAGTTCCGCGAGCTCGACGAGGGCATGTTCCAGTGGGGCCTGTACGCGGCGGCGATCCGCCTGCCGTTTCTGCCGACGCGCTCCGGGCTCGGCAGCAGCGTGCTCGAGATCAACCCCGAGCTGAAGCTCGTGCGCTCTCCCTACGCGGACGGCGAGGAGCTGATCGCGATGCCCGCGCTCGCGCCCGACGTCGCGTTCATCCACATGAACCGCGCCGACGCCAAGGGCAACGGCCAGTACCTCGGCCCCGACGTCTACTTCGACGACGTGCTGTGCGGCGCCGCGAAGCGCCGCTTCATGTCGTGCGAGCGGATCGTGGAGACGCCCGAGCTGCTCGCCGGCGGCGCGCTCCAGACGCTGCGCATCAACCGCACGCTGATCGACGGCGTGATCGAGGCGCCGAACGGCGCGCACTTCACCGAGTGCCCGCCCGACTACGGCCGCGACGAGGCCTTCCAGCGCGAGTACGCGGCGAGCGCGAAGGACGAGGAGAGCTGGCAGCGCTTCAAGGCGGAGTGGCTCGACGTCTCCGAGGCGGAGTACCAGGCGAAGCTGCGGGCGCGGGGAGCTTCACGATGAGCGACGTCACGCGCGCGGAGATCTGCGCGGCTGCGATCTCCGACAACTTCCGCGGCGACGGCGAGATCCTCGTCTCGTGCTTCGGCAACGTGCCCTCGGTGGGCGCTCGCCTCGCGAAGCTCACCCACGCGCCGGACCTGCTGATGACCGACGGCATCGCCTCGCTCGTCGACGGCGTGCAGCCGATCAGCGGCAAGCGCTCCGCCCCCGTGATCGAGGCGTGGATGCCGTTCCGCAGCGTCTTCGACCTGCTCTGGAGCGGCCGGCGCCACGTCGTGATGATGGCGAGCCAGATCGATCGCTTCGGCAACCAGAACTTCTCCGCGGTCGGGAGCCACGCGAAGCCGTCGGCGCAGCTGATCGGCATGCGCGGTGCGCCCGGCAACACGATCAGTCACCCCACGAGTTATTGGGTCCCCAATCACTCGAAGCAGACCTTCGTCGAGCGCGTCGACGTGGTCTGCGGCATCGGCTACGACCGCGCGGCGGCGCTCTCGCCGCAGCAGCGCCGCTTCCACGAGATCCGCCGCGTGATCTCGAACCTCGGCGTGTTCGACTTCGCGACCCCGGATCGCCGCATGCGGCTCGCGTCGCTGCACCCCGGTGTGAGCATCGACGAGGTGGTGAAGAACACCGCCTTCGCGCTCGCGATCCCGAGCGACGTGCCGACCACGCGCGCCCCCACCGCCGCCGAGCTCGCGCTGATGCGCGAGCAGATCGACCCCGAAGGCTTCGCAAACAAGGAAGTGCGCTAGCCCGTTCGAGATCGCCCGGGGACGTTGGTTCACGATTCCCGGCCCGCTCCGTCTCCGAGGTTCACCCCCTGGCCCGCTCCCCCCTCCACACCACGCTCTGCGACCTGCTCGGCGTGCCCGCGCCGATCGTGCAGACGGGCATGGGCTGGGTCGCGACGCCCGAGCTCGTGGCCGCCGTCTCGAACGCCGGCGGCTTCGGCTTCCTCGCCGGCGCGACGATCCGGCCCGAGCACATCGACGCCGCGATCGAGAAGGTGAAGACGCTGACGCCGAAGCCCTTCGGCGTGAACTTCCTGATGGACGCTCCAGGCGCGGACGTGATCGCGGACGCGCTCGTGCGCCATCGCGTGCGCGCGGCCGGCTACAACCGCTCGCCCGACGGCAAGCTGATCCGCAAGCTCAAGGACGCGGGCGTGCTCTGCATCCCGACCTGCGGCGCGCCCCGGCACGTGCAGAAGGCCGAACAGCTCGGCGCCGACGCGGTCGTCGTGCAGGGCGGCGAAGGCGGCGGGCACACCGGCACGATCCCGAGCTCGCTCTTGATCTCCGCCTGCGCCGACGCGGTGAAGATCCCGGTGATCGCGGCGGGCGGCTTCAAGGACGGGCGCGGCCTCGTGGCGGCGCTCGCCTTCGGCGCGGCCGGCATCGCGATGGGCACGCGCTTCCTCCTCACCGCCGAGAGCCCCGTGCCGCCGCAGACCGCGCAGCGCTACTTCGCCGCCGGCCTCGGCGACGTGATCGTGACCAGCGAGATCGACGGCATGCCCCAGCGCGTCGTCGTGAACGAGCTCGTGCGCGCGCTCGAGGCGAAGAGCGGCGCCGCGAAGCTGCTGTTCGCGCTGCGCAACGCCCTCGCCTTCCGCCGCACGAGCGGCGCGACGATCCCGCAGCTGCTGCGCAGCGCGCTCGCGATGCAAGCGAACGAGAAGCTGACGCGCTCGCAGCTGCTGATGGCCGCGAACGCGCCGATGCTCGCCAAGGCCGCCATGAACGACGGCGACCCGGTGGGCGGCTACCTGCCGAGCGGCACCGTCGCCGGCGTGATCAACGATCGACCGACCTGCGCCGAGCTGATCGCGCGCATCATGCGGGAGGCCGACGAGACGCTCGCGCGCCTCGCCCCCGCGAAGGAGAGCTGATGGCGTTTCGCGTGAACGTCGACGCCCAGGGCGTCGCGGAGCTGACGCTCGACAACCCCCCGGTGAACGCGCTCGGCCGCGACGCGTGGTTCGCGCTCGCGCGCAAGCTCGAGGAGCTCGGCCGCGACGCGCGGGTGCGCGTCCTCGTGATCGACGCCGCGGGCAAGGGCTTCCAGTGCGGCGTCGACGTGAAGGAGCTCGCGAAGGACGGCTCGATCATCGTGGACGTGAACCGCGGTTGTTACGACGTGTTCGCCGCGATCTACGACTGCCCGGTGCCGGTGATCAGCGCGGTGCACGGCTTCTGCCTCGGCGGCGGCATCGGCATCGCCGGCAGCTCGGACTTCGTGATCGCCGCGGACGACGCCACCTTCGGCCTGCCCGAGATCGACCGCGGCGCGATGGGCGCCGCGACCCACGCCATGCGCATGTTCGGCATGCAGGAGGCGCGGCGCATGCTGCTCACCGGCGAGCCGATCGGCGCTGCGGAGGCGTACCGGCTCGGCGGCCTCCTGAAGGTGGTGCCGCGCGCGCAGCTGCGCGACGAGGCGATGACGCTGGCGGCGAAGATCGCGGCGAAGAGCCCGCGTGCCGTGCGCGCCGCGAAGGCGTCGCTGAACGGCATCGAGCTGATCGAGCCCAAGAGCAGCTATCGCTTCGAGCAGGGCTTCACGCTCGAGCTCTACATGTCGCGCGACTCGCAAGAGGCGCGCGACGCCTTCGTCGAGAAGCGCGAGGCGAAGTTCTAGAAGCGGGACGTTGGTTCACGAACGGACGGTGGGTCTGATCGCGAACCAACGTCCCCGCGGTTTCGTGAACGCAGGCAGGGGCGTGCGATGAACATCACCTACACCGATCGAGAGAACGCGTTCCGTGCGGAGGCGCGCGCGTGGCTCGAGGCGAACGCGCCCAAGGAGGCGCTGCAGTCCTTCGACACGGCCGAGGGCGCGGCGCAGCACCGCGCTTGGGAGAAGCGACTCGACGCTGCGGGCTGGGCGATGGTGCCGTGGCCCAAGGAGTACGGCGGCCGCGGCGCGAACCTGCTCGAGTGGCTGATCTTCGAGGAGGAGTACTACCGCGCTCGCGCGCCGAAGCGCATCAACCAGAACGGCGTGTTCCTGCTCGGCCCGACCATCATGGAGTACGGCACGCCCGAGCAGAAGGCGCGCTTCCTGCCGAAGATCGCCTCCAGCGAGGAAGTCTGGGCGCAGGGCTGGAGCGAGCCGAACGCGGGCTCCGACATGGCGGCGATCACGACGACCGCGCGCCGCGACGGCGACCACTACGTCATCAAGGGCCAGAAGACGTGGGCCTCGCGCGGCGCCTTCGCCGACTGGCTGTTCGGGATGTTCCGCACCGACCCGACGAGCGAGCGGCACAACGGCCTCACGTTCCTGCTCGTGCCGCTGAACACGCCCGGCGTGACCGTTCGGCCGATCGCGCAGCTCGACGGCGAGACGGGCTTCGCCGAGGTGTTCTTCGACGACGCGCGCGTGCCGGTCGCGAACACCCTCGGCAAGGAAGGCCAGGGCTGGAACGTCGCGATGTCCACGGCCGGCTTCGAACGCGGCCTCATGCTGCGAAGCCCCGCGCGCTTCCAGGACACCGCCGCACGCCTCGTGCAGTTGCTGCAGAGCAACGCGCTCAACGTCGAGGACGCGGTGCGCGACGACGTCGTGCGCTGCTGGATCGCCGCGGAGGCCTACACGCTCGAGACCTACCGCACGGTGTCGCGCCTGATCGCGGGCGGGAAGATCGGCGCCGAGTCCAGCCTCAACAAGATCTTCTGGAGCGAGCTCGACATCCGCATGCACGAGCTCGCGCTCGAGATCCTCGGCGACCGCTGGGACCTCCTGCCCGAAGCGCCGGGCGCGCAAGGCGTCGGCACGTGGCTCGACTCGTACCTGTTCGCGCTCTCCGGTCCGATCTACGCGGGAACCAACGAGATCCAGCGCAACATCATCTCCGAGCGCATCCTCGGGATGCCGAGGTAGGCGATGGACTTCCGCTTCACCGACGATCAGCTCCTGCTGCAGACGACCGTGCGCGAGTTCCTGGCCAAGGAGCACGGCGCAGGAACGCTGCGCAAGCTGTGGGAGACCGAGACCGGACGCTCGCGCGCGCTGTGGAAGCAGCTCGCGGAGGTGGGCGTCCCCGGCCTGCTCGTGCCCGAAGCGCACGGCGGCATGGGGCTCGGCGAGGTCGAGGGCGTGCTGATCCACGAAGAGGCCGGCCGCGCCGCGCTCGCGGAGCCGCTGATCCCGACGATGGCGATCGCGGCCCCGTTGTTGCGGGACGCGGGCGGCGAGCTCGCCGCGATCTGGCTGCCGCGCATCGCCGCGGGCGACGCCGTCGTCGCCGTGAGCCACCCGGCAACGCCGCTCGTCGAGGACGCCCACGTCGCCGACCTGCTGCTGCTCGCACGCGGCGACGACGCGCTCTTCGCGGTGCCGCGCGCCGCCGCGCGCATCACGCCGCAGCCCGCGAACGACCCCTCGCGCAAGCTCGCGAGCGTCTCGTTCGAGGAGCGCAGCGCGCAGCTCGTGGCGCGCGGCGATCGCGCGAAGGCGCTGCTCGCCGCCGCCCTCGACCGCGGCGCGCTCGCCTGCGCGGCGCAGGCGCTCGGAGCGTGCGACCGCATGCTCGAGCTCGCCGTCGCCTACACCACCGAGCGCAAGCAGTTCGGCAAGCCGATCGGCTCGTTCCAGGCCGTGAAGCACATGCTCGCCAGCGCGAAGGTGAAGCTCGAGTACGCGCGGCCCGTGGTGATGCGCGCCGCGCACTCGGTCGCGCACGGCTCGCCGCAGCGCGCGACGCACGTCTCGATGGCGAAGCTCGTCGCGACCGAGGCCGCGCGCTTCGCCGGGCGCCAGGCGCTCCAGTGCCACGGCGCGATCGGCTACACGTGGGAGCAGGATCTGCACATCTGGATGCGGCGCGCATGGTCGCTCGACCAGGCGTGGGGCCGCGCCCCGTTCCATCTCGCGCGCGTTCGCAGCGCCGTCCTCGAGGACGGCCTGCCGATCGGTCCCGGTCAAACCTTCCTCGGAGGCGCCTAACACCATGGCCCAGGCATACATCGTCGACGCAGTACGCACCCCGGTCGGAAAGCGCGGAGGCGGCCTCTCGCGCGTGCACTCGGCCGACCTCGGCGCCCACGTGCTGAAGGCGCTGATGGCGCGCACCGGCGTCGACCCCGGCGCGGTCGAGGACGTGATCTTCGGCTGCTGCGACACGATCGGCTCACAGGCCGGCGACGTCGCGCGTACTTGCTGGCTCGCGGCGGGCCTGCCGCTGCACGTGCCGGGCGTGACGATCGACCGCCAGTGCGGCTCGTCGCAGCAGAGCGTGCACTTCGCCGCGCAGGCCGTGATGAGCGGCACCAGCGACCTCGTGGTCGCGGGCGGTGTGCAGAACATGAGCGCGATCCCGATCTCGTCGGCGATGACGCTCGCGCAGCCGCTCGGCTTCAACGACCCGTTCTCGGGCTCCACGGGCTGGGTCGAGCGCTTCGGGACGCAGGAGGTGTCGCAGTTCCGCGGCGCCGAGATGATCGCCGAGAAGTGGGGCATCACGCGCGAGGAGATGGAGCGCTTCGCGCTCGAGAGCCACCAGCGCGCCGGCCGCGCGACGGCGGAGAAGCGCTTCGCGAACGAGATCGCGCCGCTCGCCGGCGTCGAGCGCGACGAGGGGCCGCGCCCCGACACGACGCTCGAGAAGATGGCGAAGCTGCCGGCGCTGCTGCCGGGTGGCCGACTCACCGCCGCGCTCGCGAGCCAGATCAGCGACGGCGCGAGTGCGGTGCTGGTGGCGTCGGAGCGCGCGGTGAAGGAGCACGGGCTGAAGCCGCGCGCGCGCGTGCACCACCTGTCGGTGCTCGCCGACGATCCGATCCTGATGCTGACGGCGCCGATCCCGGCCACGAAGCGCGCGCTCGCGAAGGCGGGCATGAAGCCGAGCGACATCGCGGCCGTGGAGATCAACGAGGCGTTCGCCTCGGTGGTGCTCGCCTGGCAGAAGGAGCTGCCCTTCGATCCCACGAGGGTGAACCCGAACGGCGGCGCAATCGCTCTCGGCCACCCGATCGGCGCCACCGGCACGCGCCTCATGACGACGCTGCTGAACGAGCTCGAGCGCACGGGCGGCCGCTTCGGCCTCCAGACGATGTGCGAGGGCGGCGGCCAAGCGAACGTCACGATCCTCGAGCGCTGCTGAGCCCGGGACGTTGGTTCACGATCGGACACATCGTCCGGACTCGAACCAACGTCCCCGGCCTTTCGTGAACCAACGTCCCGGGAGTGATGCATGAGCAGGGTGTGCGAAGGGCGCGTCGTCATCGTGACGGGCGCGGGGCGAGGGATTGGGCGCGAGCATGCGCTCGAGCTGGCGCGGCAGGGCGCGCGGGTGGTGGTGAACGACCTCGGCGTCGCGCTCGACGGGAAGAGCACGGGCGAGTCGCCGGGCGAGCAGGTGGTCGCGGAGATCCGCGCCGCGGGCGGCGACGCGTTCGCGAACGGCGCCGACGTCGCCGACTGGGCGCAGACGCAGGCGCTCCTCGCGCAGACGCTCGAGCGCTTCGGGCGCCTCGACGCGGTCGTGAACAACGCCGGCTTCGTGCGCGACCGCATGTTCGTCTCGTGCTCCGAGGAGGAGTGGGACGCCGTGCTGCGCGTCCACCTGAAGGGCCACTTCTGCCTTGCGCACCACGCCTGCGAGTACTGGCGCAACGAGTCGAAGGCCGGGCGCCAGCCGAACGCGCGCATCGTCAACACGAGCTCCGGCGCGGGCCTGCAGGGCAGCGTCGGCCAGAGCGCCTACTCCGCGGCGAAGGGCGGCATCGCGACGCTCACGCTCGTGCAGGCCGCCGAGCTCGCGCGCTACGGCGTGACGAGCAATGCGCTCGCGCCCTCCGCGCGCACCCGCATGACGGAGGGCCCGTTCGCCGAGCGCATGAAGGCTCCGGATGCGGGCTTCGACGTGATGCATCCGGGCAACATTGCGCCGCTCGTCGCCTGGCTTTGCAGCGCCGAGTCGAAGGACGTGACGGGCCAGGTCTTCGAGATCGCGGGCGGCGAGCTGTCCGTCGCCGACGGCTGGCGCGCCGGCCCGAAGCTCGACAAGGGCGCGCGCTGGGCGGCCGACGAGATCGGCGCCGCAGTGCACGACTTGTTGCGGAAGGCGACGCCGGCGCAGAAGGTCTACGGCGCGTAGCGAGCGAAGCGCGCAGCGCCTCCCACCGAGAATGGAGCGAACGGCTTGAATTTCGCCTTCACCGAAGAGCAGCAGGAGCTGCGCGCCACGGCGCGCGCGTTCCTCGCGGGCGCGTGCAAGCCCGAGGCGGTACGCGCCGCGATGGAGAGCGCGCCGGGTTACGACGCGAAGCTGTGGGCGCAGATCGGCGGCGAGCTCGGCTGGACCGCGGTCGTGATCCCGGAGCACTGCGGCGGGCTCGGTCTCTCGTGGGTCGAGCTCGTCGCGCTGCAGGAGGTGATCGGCGAGACGATCACGCCGAGCCCGTTCTTCGCGAGCGTGTGCCTCGCCGCGAACGCGATCCTCGCCGCGGGCGACGCGGCGCAGCAAGCGGCCCTGCTCCCGGGCATCGCCGAAGGGCGCACGCGCGCCGCGCTCGCCGAGGCGAGCGGGAGCTGGGACGCGGACGGCATCGCCACCACGTGTACGCGCGACGGCGACGACTACGTGCTGCGCGGCGAGAAGCGCTACGCGATCGACGGTGCGACCGCCGACCTGATCGTCGTGGCCGCACGCGCGCCGGGATCCGCGGGCGCGAGCGGCGTCTCGCTGTTCGCGCTGCCCGCGGCCACGCCCGGCCTCGTGCGCGAGGCGGTGCCGACGCTCGACCAGACGCGCCGCATGGCGACGCTGCGGCTCGACGGCGTGCGCGCGCCCGCGAGCGCGCGGCTCGGCGCCGAGGGTGCGGCGTGGCCCGCGCTCGAGACGGCGTTGCAACGCGCGGCGATCGCGCTCGCGGCCGAGCAGCTCGGCGGGGCGCAGCGCGCGCTCGACCTCGCCGTCGCCTACGCGAAGGAGCGCGTGCAGTTCGGGCGCCCGATCGGCAGCTTCCAGGGCCTGAAGCACGAGCTCGCTGACGTGATGGTGAGCGTCGAGGCGGCGCGCTCCGCAGTTTATTATGCGGGCTGCGTGGCGGCGAGCGCGGGCCCGGAGCTACCCGCCGCGTCGTCGATGGCGAAGGCCGCGGCCACGGAGGCATTCTCCCTCGCGACGGCGACGGCGCTCCAAGTCTTCGGCGGCGTCGGCTTCACCTGGGAGTACGACGTGCATCTCTACTTCAAGCGCGCGCGCTCCTCGGCCACGCTGCTCGGCGACGCGAGCTGGCACCGCGAGCGCGTCGCGCGCGCGATCGGCCTTTGATGTCGGCGCCGCGGCTCGCGAGCGCGCTCGACTTCCGCGGCAAGGTCGCGCTCGTCACCGGCGGCGCGCGCGGCATCGGGCGCGGCATCGCCGAGCGCTTCCTCGAGGCGGGCGCGGAGGTCGCGATTTGCGGGCGCAACGCGCCCGAGGCGCTGCCCAGCTTCGCCGGACGGAGCGCCGCGTTCTTCGCCTGCGACGTACGCGACGCCGAGCAGGTCGCGCGCATGACCGACGCCGTCGCCCAGCGCTTCGGCCGCCTCGACACGCTGGTCGCGAACGCGGGCGGCGCGCCGGCGGCCGACGCCGCGACCGCCTCGCCGCGCTTCCACGAGCGCATCATCCAGCTCAACCTCGTGGCGCCGCTGCACTGCGCGCAGCGCGCCAACGCGGTGATGCAGCAGCAGCCCGAGGGCGGCGTCGTGCAGTTCATCGCGAGCGTCTCCGCGATCCGCCCGTCGCCCGGCACCGCCGCCTACGGCGCCGCGAAGGCGGGCCTGCTCTCGCTCGCGGCGAGCCTCGCCGTCGAGTGGGCGCCGCGCGTGCGCGTCGTCGCGGTGACGGCGGGCCTGATCCGCACCGAGCAGGCGCACCTCCATTACGGCGACGAAGCCGGCGTCGCCGCCGTCGGCCGCACCATCCCGCTCGGCCGCATGGGCGAGCCCGACGACATCGCCGACGCGTGCGTCTTTCTCGCCTCGCCGCTCGCGCGCTACGTGAGCGGAACGAGCCTGCTGGCGCACGGCGGAGGCGAGGCGCCTGCGTTTCTGGGGGCGGCGAGGGAGTCGGGCCCGAAGTGAATGCGCGGGGGTGCGAGGCGGTTCTGGCTTCGCGCGTCCCTCACAACGCCTCGGGGACGTTCCTTGACTAACTGAACTTTCTCGCGCATTGAGGACGCTCCCGATTTTCAACGTGGGCGGATTGCAATCGTCTTGAACGCGCGCACCGCGCCTCGCGCAGCTCTTGCCGGTCGATCGCAAGCCACCCCTATGAGTCCCGAGTTCACCGGCGATTCACCCCAGAGCCCCGCGGCGCCGCGCGAAAGTCTCGCGATTGCTCGCGTCCCTTGGAGGATCGCCTCGCATGGCTCCGAATTTCTCCGCGTCCCCGACCGCCCTGCGCGCTGCGCGACGCTTCGCCGTCGCGTGCGCTGCGGTCCTTGCGGGTGCGCTCGTCGCCGCGAGCCCGATCTTCGCGGCTCCGTCCGCCAAGGCGTGCAGCGCGTTGGCGAAGTCGCTCAAGCCGAAGGCCAAGCTGAAGAAGGCGCTCGCTCGCCTGCGCAGCGAGGCGCCGAGCGTCGAGCTGGCGCGATGGGTCGATGCGTCGCCTGCGGGGCCGGCGCATTGCTTCGTGACGGGCTTTCTCTACACGAGCAACGCCGCGGCGCCGCGGCGCATCGCGGAGTTGAACCGCGTGCGCTTTCAGCTGCGCATGCCGACGAGCTGGAACCAGAAGCTTCACTTCCGTGGCGTCGGTGGCTACGGCGGAGAGTTCCCGACGCTTCCAGCCGGCGCGATCGATCCGCTCGCGCTGGGTTACGCCACCGCCGGCACCGACACCGGCCACACGGGCAACGTCGGCGACGCAAGCTTCGCGGCCGATGCCACGAAGCTCGCCGACTTCTATGACCGCGGCGTCCATGCGGCGACCGTCGGCGCGAAGAAGGTGATCGCTGCCTATTACGGTGCACCGGCGCAACGCGCCTACTTCGAGGGCTGCTCCGGCGGCGGGCGCCAGGCGGTCTGGGAGGCGATGGCGTACCCCGCCGACTTCGACGGCATCATCGCCGGCGCGCCAGCCGGCACCGCAGACGCCAATGCGACCGGGGCGTGGAACCAGGCTCACGTCTACCCCGACGCGAATCAGCTCGCGTCGCCGGCGCTGCCGGTCGCGAAGCTCGCTGCGCTCGGCCAGGCGGTGCTCGCGCGTTGCGATGCGGTCGATGGAATCGCGGACGGAATCCTGGAGGACCCGCGCGCGTGCGACTTCGACGCGGCCCGCGACGCGCCCCAGTGTGCGCCCGGCGACGAGGCGAACGCCGCGTGCCTGAGTCCGGCCGAAAGCGCGGTCGCGAATGCGATCTATCAGGGCCCCGACGTGGGGCCGCCGCTCCGCGGGCCGCTGCCGGGCGGCGAGATCGGGCCGCTGGGATGGCAGATCTGGATCGTGCAGAACGACTTCACGGCGCTGAAGCCCACGCTGCAGTACGCCTTCACGGCGGCGTTCTTCCAGCACGTGGCGCTCGCGCCGAAGAGCTTCCGCGATCTCGACTTCGCGACGCGGCAAGTGCAGCTGCCCGCCGTCTCGGGGATCCGCCTCGATCGGCCCCTCGCGGCTTATCAGGCCCGCGGCGGGAAGCTCCTGCTCTGGCATGGCTGGAACGACCCGGTCCTCTCGCCGCTCGGCACCGTCGAGCTCTTCGACGACATCGGCACCGAGCTCGGCCCGGTGACCCGCGACGACTTCGCCCGCCTCTACATGATGCCGGGCGTCTATCACTGTGCGGACGAGCCGAGCCTGCTACCCGGCCCGGCGCTGTTCGATGCACTGGGCGCGCTCGAGCGTTGGGTGGAGAACGGCGAGCGGCCCGACGCCTTGATCGCCTCGCATCCGCTCCGCGGTACGCGACCGATCTGCCCGTACCCGCAGCGGGCGACGCGCATCGACCCGAGCGGCGACGCCTTCGACGCGGCCAATTTTCGCTGCGAGTGAACGGAGCCGCGCGCGCGGTCGCGCACGGCATCGGTGCCAGCAGCCGCGCCCCGCCGCCGCCGCAGCGGGACGGGCTGGCACCGTTGCGCTGGAGTAGCGTCGCGCGCCGAAGATGAGTGCCGGCGGCGACTACCAGGACGTGCTCGGAGCCGACGAGGTGGCACCCGGCACCACGCGCGCCGTGGAGATCGCCGGCTTCGCGCTGCTGATCTGCCGCGTCGGCGACGAGTACTTCGCCATCGAGAACAAGTGCTCGCACGCCGGCACGCCGATGACGCGCGGCCGCCTGCGCGGTGACTGCATCCTGTGCCCCGTACACGGCGCGCGCTTCCAGCTGCGCGACGGCAAGCACCTGACGCCGCCGGCGGCGACCGGCCTGCGCACGTTCAAGCTGCGCGTCGAGGGCGGGCGCCTCCTGGTCGACCCGACTCCAATCGACCCGCCTCCCCGCCCCGGGGACGTTCCTTGACTAACTGAACTTTTCCGACCGTCGGGAGCGCGTGGGAAAGTTTAGTTAGTCAAGGAACGTCCCCGGGTGCGGGGGTCAGCCGCCCGAGAGGGCTTGGAAGATGTGCACCTCGTCGTCGCTCGCGAGCGCGCTCGCGAGGTTGCGCGTCTCGACGCGGTTCACGAACAGGCGCATGTGCTGCCGCAGTCGGTCCTGCTCGTCGACCATGCGGAAGCGGATGCCGGGGTACTGCCGGTCGAGGTCCGCGAGCAGTTCCGCGAGCGTCGCGCCGTGCGCCTCGACTTCGCTGCGTTGCGCCGTGTAGGAGCGCAGCGGCGACGGGATGCCCACTCTCACGGCGCGAGCTCGAAGGCCTCGACGGCGTGGATCTGCGGGAGATTCCGCAACAAGCACGCGAAGCTCGCGCCCTCGTCGAGGCTCGCCCAGAGCTCGCCGTTCGTGGTGCCGAAGTAGAGCCCGATCGGATCGTGCGCGTCGCCGGTCATCGACTGGCGCCGCACCGTCATCCATGCCTGCTCGCGCGGCAGCCCGGCGTCGCAGCGCTGCCAGCTCTTGCCCGAATCGCGCGTCGCGTACACCGCGGGCTTGCCGCCGGGCGAGACGCGCGGCCAGACGTCGCTGCCGTCCATCGGGAACACCCAACAAGTCTTCGGGTCGCGCGGGTGCAGCACCATCGGGAAGCCGATGTCGCCGACGTCGCGCGGCATGTTGTCGCCGATGCGCTCCCAGCGGCCGTCGGGGCGGTGCAGGCGGTAGATGCCCACGTGGTTCTGCTGGTAGAGCACGTCCGGCGCGAGCGGGTGCAGGCGCACGCAGTGCGGGTCCTGCCCGATCTCCGGGTACGGATCGGGCAAGAAGTCGACGCGCACGCCCGCGTTCACCGGCTTCCAGCTCTCGCCGGCGTCGAGGCTCTCGAAGGTCCCGCCCAGCTCGCCCGAGACGGAGAGGTACATGTGCCGCGCGTCGCGCGGATCGACGAGGATCGAGTGCAGCACCGGGCCGTCGGGCGTCCCGCCGACGCCGGCGACGCCCTGCGAGTAGACGGGGTGATCGTTGAAGCCCGGCATCGGCGCCCACGTGACTCCGGCGTCGCGCGAACGGAAGAGCCCTTCCGGCGACGTGCCCGAGAACCACGTCCCCGGTTCGCTCGCGTGTCCGGGCGTCAACCAGAACACGTGGTGCACGGCGAGCCCTTTCTCTCCTTCGGCGGCCTTCGGAAAGGCGGGCGGCTGGGCCGCCTCGGTCCAGGTCGCACCGAAGTCCTGCGAGCGGAACACGGTGGGCCCGAGGTGGCCCGTCTTCGCCGCCACGAGCAGCGTGCGCCCGTCGCGCGGATCGAGCACCGCGTGATGGATCTCGTGCCCGAGGAAGTGCGGGCCCTCGAGCTTCCAGCTCGCCCGCTTCGCGTCGCCGCGCAGGAACCAGAGCCCCTTGCGCGTGGCGAGCGTGAGCAACAGCGGTCCGGTGGCAGTCGTCACGACGTCCTCCTCTGCGAGCGCGTGCGTGTGAGCGCGCGGCGCTTGCGGCCCCGCTCCGCGCGCGCCGTCGCGCGGCGCAGCTCGGCTGCGCGCACGGCCGCGATGCGTCGAACGAGGCCCGTGCGCACCGGCGCGTCGAGGCCGAAGCGGAGCGTGCCCTTCGCGGTGTCCTCGTGCGCGAGCGACGCCGCGAGCCGGGCCCTCACCGCCGCCGTGATCGGGTAGAGGCCGACGTGCCGCGCGAATGCGCCCACCCAGAGCAGCGGGCGCCCGTCCAGCCGGAGCAGCGGCATGCGGTAGCTGAAGCCGAGCGCCGCGCCGGGCACCGCCGCGCGAACGACGCGCAGCAGCTCGCGCACGCGCGCGCGCGACTTCGGCGGGAGCGCGGCCAGATGGGCGCGCGCGGCGGCTCGCTCCTGCTGCGGGGACTCCGGCACGTCGACTCCTCACGCGGCCCGTGTCCTGGAACGACGCATGGCGCGCGGCCGATCCGACAATCCTCCAGGAAAAATCTCGCGCGAGCGCTCCTCAGAGCCCCGTGCCCCCGTCCACGTCGATCAGCGCGCCCGTGATGCCGCCGCCGGCGTCGGACGCGAGCAGCACCGCGACCGCTGCGACCTCCTCGACGGTGTTCAGGCGCTTGATCGCCGATTCCTGCGCATAGCGCTCGAGGAATTGCGCGTAGCTGATGCCGGCCGCCTGTGCCGCCGCCGGCCCGTTGTCCCGCATCAGATCGGTCTCCACGGCGCCGGGGCAGATCGCGTTCGACGTGATGCCGTGCGGGCCAACCTCGAACGCGACCGCCTTGGTGAAGCCGTTGAGGCCGTGCTTCGCGGTGATGTAATGCGCCACGGCGGCCTTGCTCGCCTGCTTGCCCTCGACCGACGAGATGTTGATCACGCGGCCCCAGCGGCGCGGGAGCATGTCGCGCAGCGCGCGGCGCGTCGCCCAGAATGCGGAATCGAGGATCCACGCCATCGCGTCGCGCCAGGCTTCGTCGCTCAGCTCCGCGACGGGCGCGTAGCCGCCCGAGCCGCCCGCGTTGTTCACGAGCACGTCGATGCGCCCGTAGCGCGCGATCGTCTCTTCGACGGCGCGCGTGGCGCCCGCCTGCTCGCGCACGTCGGCGGCGACGAAGTGGGCGCGGTCGCCCACCGCGAGCTCCGCGAGGCACGCGGCGCCCTTCTCGGGCGAGCGTCCGTTCACGACGACGCGCGCGCCCTCGGCGAGGAAGGCCTCGGCGATCCCGCGGCCGATGCCGCGGGTTCCCCCGGTAACGAGCGCGACGCGATTCTCGAGCTTCATCGGCGAGAGCCGCGGGACGGGGTCCCCGTCCCGCGGCGTTTCCCTAATACTTGACGGTGAGCTGCATCGCGATGGTCCGCGGGTTGCTCGCGAGGCCGATCTGGTCCGCGAAGGGCTGGCCGACGAGCGGCGTGTTCGGCGCGTCGCCGCCGCCCGAGACGATCAGCTCGTTCGTGAGGTTCTTCGCGATCAGCGCGAGGTCCCAGCGGCCATCTGGCGCACCCACGTGCGCGCTCAGATTGAGCGTCGCGTAGGCGTCGCGCGCGGTGTTCGGGCTCGCGACGGTCGAGGCGAGGTAGTCGCCGCTGTAGACGCCGTCGAGCGCGGCGCCCCACGCGAAGCCGCCGATCTCGCCTTCGTAGGCGGCGCCGTACGAGAGCGACCACTCGGGGGCGACCGTCGTGCGCTTGCCGCTGATGTCCTGGCCCGGCGTCGCGACCGTGCCCGGCACGATCAGGGTGCAGCCCTGCGCCGGCGTCTGGCCGCCCCAGCACGGCGCGATGAAGTCGCGGTACTCGGCGTCGTTGAACGCGACCGATCCGCGCAACGTCACGCCCGGCAGGAAGCCCGGCGCGTACTCGCTCTCGAGCTCGGCGCCGCGCGTGCGCGCCTTGCCGGCGTTGAGCGTCGTGAAGGCGAACACCGGCGCGTTGAAGAAGTCCACCTGCAGGTCGTTGAACGTGTACCAGTAGGCCGTCGCGTTCAGGCGCATCTGGCCGTCCAGCAGGGTCGACTTCGCGCCGATCTCGCCGCCTTCCACCGTCTCGGGCGCGAACAGGAAGTCGTCGATGTTGCCGGCCGCGGAGTAGAGGCCGCTGATCGAGAAGCCGCCCGACTTGTACGCCGTCTTGTACGCGCCGTAGAGCGTGAGATCGGGCGTGACGCGCCAGGTGAGCGTCGCCTCCGGCGACCAATCCTCGAAATCCTGGCCGGCCGAGAGCGGCTGATTCTCACGCCACAGGGCTGCGACGCCGGGGTTCAGGTACGGGTGGACGAAGAACGAATCCTTCTCCTCGCTCGTGTAGCGGACGCCTGCGGAGAGCTCGATGTCCTCGGTGATGTCGACGAGCACCTGCGCGAACGGGGAGAGCGTCTGGCCCTCGGTGAAGCCGTTCTTCGTGACGGAGGCCGCGAAGAACTCGGGCCGAGGCGCGTTGCTGTTCAGCAGGCCGAGGAAACCGAACCACTGGCCGAAGTCGCGGTCGGTGTCCTGGAACAGGAAGCCGAGCATGAAGTTGAAGCGGCTGTCGAAGTCGCTCAGCAGGCGGATTTCCTCGGAGACCGAGCGCCACTCCGAGAGCTCCGTCGCGTAGACCGCGCCGTTCTGCTGCTGGAAGTCGCAGTGGCACGCCCAGGAGTTCTCGTTCTCCTGCCAGTTCGTGACGGACGTCAGCGTGAATGCGCCGAACTCGTACTCGACGTTCGCCGTGAGCGAGTACGACTCGTAGTCGTTGTAGAGCGCACCGTCGCTGCGCGCATAGGGCAGCGAGCGCGTCACCTGCGGGAAGCGATTCTGCGAGATGCGGAACTTGTCGCGGCAGGGGATGCCGGTGATCTGGCTGACGCCGCCGGGGCAGTTGTAGATCACGTAGTTCGAGCCCGAGTTCTCGAACTCGCTGCTCGTGAACGCGGCGGTGAGCGAGGCCGAGAACGACTCGGTCGGATCGAAGGTGAGCGTGCCGCGCACGAGGAATTCTTCGGAGCCCGGCGTGTCGTCGGTGCCGGCGGGCGCGGTCGCCGTGCCCGGCGTCGCCGTCGCGACGTCGAAGGTGTTCCACGCCTGCGCCGTCGACAGGTTGTTGAAGAGGCCGCCGTACATGCGGCCCCAGCGGATCGCCACGCGGCCGCCGATCGTGTCGGTGATCGGGCCCGACATCATGGTCTCGAGCCGCACCTCCTTCGCCTCGAACTCGTAGTACGCGCGCCCGAGCGCCTCGAATTCTTCGCCGGGCTTCGCGGTGGTCAGCGAGATCACGCCCGCGGTGGCGTTCTTGCCGAAGAAGAGGGCCTGCGGGCCCTTCAGGATCTCGACCTGCGCGAGGTCGAACATGCCCTCGTTGAGCACGCGACCCTGGCCGAAGTACACGCCGTCGAGCACCACGGCGACCGACTGCTCGAGGCCGATGCTGGTCGAGCTCGAGCCGATACCGCGCATGGTGATCTGCGCGCCCGAGCCGTTCGAGGTGCGGGCGACGAAGAGCTGCGGCGAGAGGCCGGCGATCTTCTCGAGGCTGGTCGCGTCGAACTGCTCGATGCGCTCCTTCGAGAGCGCGGTGACCTGGATCGGCGCGTCCTGCAGCGATTCTTCGCGCTTGCGGGCCGTGATGATGATCTCTTCGAGGCCCCCCTCGTCGGCGCTGGCTGCGGGCGCCGGCGGCGGCGGCGCGGCTTGGGCGAACGCAGCGCTGCCGAGCAGCAGCGTGGCGACGGTCGCGAGCGAGATGCGCTTCGAAGCGAACATGGGTGGTCCTCTCTCCGGTACGGGCGACGCGCGAATCGCTTCACGGCGTCGCGCGCGAGGGCTGCTGCGGCCTAGCCCGACGCTGGCCGGCAACCCGAGTGCAGTGGCTTGGGACGTGGCACAGTGCCGCGCGCCCGGTCGGATTTCAAGCGCGAATTGGCCTGCGATCGGCCGAATGGGTCGTAGTGCGCTCACCCCGCTTCTCGCGGTGGCTAGGTAGGGCGCGCGCTGCGAGTCAGTCGCGGCGAGCGGGGCAGAAGGTGGGCGTCACGGTCTGGCGCGGAATCCGGATGCGGCCGTCCGCGGAGACCCATTCCTCGACCGTGAAGCTGCAGGAAGTGTCGGTCTCGTCGTGGACCGAGAACGCGCGCTCGGTCTTCGGCTCGCGCGGCGCTGACGCGCACCCGAGGCACAGGAGCACGCCGAGCCCGGCGAGCCTCACGACGCGCGCTGCGCCCGCCAGCGCCGCTCGATCTCGTCCACGAGCGTGCCCACGCGCGTCGGCTCGACCGCATAGCCGAGCAGGTTGACCACGTGCTTTCCCTCGGACGTCTCCAGCGTGAGCGGCAGGTAGTGCATGTCGAGCTCCGCCTTACCAGCCGACAGCGCCGTCACGTCGCGCAGGTACAGCTTCTGCTTCTTGAAGACGATCGCGTCGTCGAGCACCACCAGCGGCGGATCGTCCTGAACGCGATCCCGCAGCGCGGCGGCGATCGCCGCGAGCGCGGCGAGGCCGACGAACACGCCGAGCACGACCACGCCGTTGCTCTCGCTCTGCAGCAGCCAATAGGCGAGAAACAGGAAGCCGCCGGCGGCGATCACGGTACGCACGATGCTCGCGCTCGCCATTCTGAGGGCCGGGAACTCGAGTCGACTCATCGCGAAGCTCCCTCGAATCCCGAGAGCTTAGGCGAGCCGCGGGCCGCTCGAATGATTTCAGCGGTCAGCGCTCAGCTGACGAAACGCGCCGGCTCGGGCTTCCCGTGGGTGCGCGGCGTGTCTGGACTGCGCGGCGCCGCCCACGAGGCGAACGGTCCTCGAGCCCGCCGGCGCCCTCGGCCGCCCAATGCGCGAGCCGCTTCGTTCCGATCGACCTCCCCGAGTGGCGTGCGATCCGCGGGCTTGACGGGCGCGAAGCCGAAGCCGCCGTTGCCGATCACCACCGATGTGACGCCGTGCCAACCGGAGATCGTGCGGTACGGGTCTCAGAACACCTGGGAGTCGTAGTGCGTGTGCAGGTCGACGACGCCGGGGCACACGATCAGGCGCCGCGCGTCGATCACGCGCGCGGCGTCCGAGCGCGCGACCGAGCCGATCGCCGCGATTCGGCCGTCGCGACTCGCGTCATCGGCGGTGAAGCGCGGCGTGCGCAGACCGTCGATCACCGTTCCACCGGCGATGACGAGGTCGTAGTCGGGCATGCCCGCCTCGGCTCGTGCTCGAAAGGCCCACAACGCGCTCGTTCGCCGCAACAACCGTTCTCGATCGCGAGCGCTCGCTCGCGCTACGCGAGTCCGAGCCGCTTCAGCTCCGTGGGCATTCGCTTCGCATCCGCTTCGAGCAGCGGGCCGCGCTCCTCTTCGGCGAGTTGCCCCGCGGTGTCCTTGGCCATCTTGTCGCTGTCGAGCTCGATGAATTTCTCCGGCACGACTTCGACGATCACACGCAGCGGCGAGTCGAGCCGCTTCTCGAACGCAACCGCTTGAGCCTCGGCTTCGGGCGTGAGCACACCGCCAGCGCGCCCATAAGGGCCGCGCGCAAGCGCCGGGTAGAACCACCGCTTGGTCTCTTCGTCGTCGTGAATGATCGCGCGGCCCTTGATGGTGACCGCGCCGTTGGGGCCGTCGGGCGCGGCGATCCCGCTCACCACTACCGAGCAGCGCGGGTCGCGCCGCAGCGCCGCGATGCGGTGTCGATGCCGCCCGCACGTGATCCACGCGCGGCCGTCGCGCCACACGAACGCATGAACCACACCCACGGGCCAGCCATCCTTCGTGCTCCAGTTGAAGACGCACTCTCGCGCCTTGCTGAGCAGCTCTTCGCGCTTCGCAGGGGCGAATGGATAGATCGATACTTGCTCGTGGTCCGTGTCGGACATCGCGAGGCTCCCGTGGGTCTTGAACGTGGAGTGCCGAACGGTATCGCAGCGTTCCGCAGTGCGGAGTTGCGGGTTCGGACGCGCCGGAACGGTCCCACTACCAAAGCAGGGAACGTCTCGCGCGCGGAAGGCGTCGCAGGACCCTGCAAGCCGCGACCCGCTACGTCGACGCGAGCCGTCGCAGGGCTAGCCTTTTTCGTGCCGAGCTGTCGAGGCCCAACGGCGAGGAGCGCCTTCTCATTCGCAAGGTGAATCGACTCTTCTTCTTCCAGCGTTCCCTTGTTCTGTGGATCGCTGCCTTGGGCCTTTCCTGCGGCATGCTCCCGGCCGAACGCGACTATCGTGCGGCACAGAAAGCCGGCACCGACGAGGCGTATCGCGCGTATCTCGACGCGCACCCCGACGGGTACCTCTCTGCCAAGGTTGCGTACCAGCTGGCTGCGCGAGAGGAGTCGATTCCGGCGCTGCGCGACTTCCTCTCTCGATATCCGGACTCGAAGGATGTCGCGTCGGCGAAGTATCTCATCGCTGATCTCGAGTTGCGGCAAGAGATGGACGCCGCGTTTTCCAAGGCGGGCGCGACGGATGTGCTGCCCCTCATCCAGCGATTTGGCCTGACGCAGGGAAGCGAAGCTCGCTTGACCAAGCTCGTGCAGGACCAGTGGCAGCCGGTCCCGCTAGACGATCAGAGAGTGCTGCGTGCGCTTTTGATCGACAACATCCTCGATGCCGAGAGAACCACCGGGAACAGCTTCATTGCCTACAGGGGCATCGACTTGACGACGATCACCGCCTACGACGCCAGAATGGTTACGACCGTGGCGCAGGGCGTCTGGTTCTCGGCTTGGGGGGGGCGATTCATCTACGTCGAGTCGGTCGTCGTAGACGGCACGCCCCGAGGCCGGTTTGCCTTCATCGGTCGAGTGGATGGCAAGCTCTACACGCTGAAGTAGCAGCGCGGGCCCAGCCGCCCTCGACGAGTCGATCGTTCCGCGCTTCCGCGACGGCGACTTCGCCGCCGGGCGCGAGCGCGGGCGTGGCGCGCGCCACGACTTTACGGCTGCGCCGGATCATTCTGCTCTTGGTTCGCTCCAGCGCGGAAAGGCGAGGATCGCCTCGAAGCCCGGCGCGGCGTTTCGCAGCGTTAGCTCGGCGCCATGGCGAATGGCGACGGCCTGCACGAAGCGCAAACCGAAGCCGTGCCCGCGCGCTGCGCCGCGCGCGCCGAGGGCCGCGAGCGCGGCGGGATCCTCGCTCGGTGCACCAGGCCCCTCGTCGCGCACCCCGACCGTCGCGACGTCTCCGTCCGCGCGCACCGCGAGCCGGACGTGGGTGCCGGGGGCCGAGTGCTTGAGCGCGTTCTCGAGCAGGTTCGCCACGGCGCTCGCGACGAGCGGCTCGACGGCGCGAATGCGCGCGTCGCTCCCGCCCGCCGCGTCGACCGCCAGCGCGACGCCGGCTGCCTCGAAGGAGTCTTCGTAGAGCGCCGCCGCCCGCTCCGCGATCGCACGCAGATCGGTCGCCTTCGCCTCGAAGCCCGGCGACGCCTCGATGCGGGCGAGCGAGAGGATCTCGCGCAGCAGCTGCAGCAGCTCGTCTGCCGCGCGTGCGAAGCGCTCGGCGCCGCTCGCGCGCGCCTCGTCGCGCAGGCGCGCGAGCTCGCGGTTCAGCTCGTGCGCGGCCGATTGGCTGAAGGCGTCGAGCCCGCGCACGAGGCGCTGGAGCTCCGCGAGCGCGGCGTCGACGTGGCGCGCCAGGCTCGCGAGCTCGGCGCTCTCGCCGGGCGCGCTGCCGACGCGCGCCGAGAGCGCTCCGCCCTGCACGGCCTCGAACACGGCGACGAGACGCGCCACGTGGCCGCGGAACTCGCGCTCCGCGCGCCGCGTCGAGACGACCGCGAGCGCGCATGCCGCAGCCACGATCGCGGCGAGCGCGACGGCGAAGCGCTGCCAGAGCGCGTCGAGCGCGAGCCGGCGGCCGACGAGCACGCGCCGCCCGCCGAGCGAGACGCTGCGCGCGAGCACACGGCCCGGCGCGACGCCCGCCGCGGCGCCGTCGAAGCGGAGCCAGCCCTCGGCGTCCGCCCGCGACTCGGGCCAGCGCGCCAGATTCCCGACGACGCGCGAGCCGTCGGCTCGAGTCATCAGGTAGAGCGCGAGCGCGTCCCCGCCCCGCGCGTGCAGGGCGCGGAACTCGAGCTCGTCGCCGACCGAGGTGATCCCGCGGGCCGCGTGCCGCCGCACGACGGCGCGCAGCTCGGCGTCGATTTCGTCGCGCAGCGCGTACTCGGAAGCTTCCACCATGCCGAAGAAGGCGACGGCCGCCGCCCCCGCGCCGACGGCCAGCGCGAGCGCGAGGTTGATCGCGAGCACGCTGCGGAACAGCGGACCCCGCGCGGCGTGCGGCTTCGCGGTCACGCGCCGAGCACGAGGCGGTAGCCGAGGCGGTCGGCGAACTCGATGCGCAGCCCGGCAGCGACGGGCGCGAGGCTCTCGCGCAGCTTGTAGAGCGCGGTGTTGATCACCGTGTCGCGCGGGCCGCCGAGCACGAAGTCGGGCCACACCGCGCGCCAGAGCGCCTCGCGGCTCACCCACTCGCCGCGCGCCTCGGCGAGCGTGCGCAGTACGTCGAAGGATTGCGGCCGCAGCTTCAGGCGCTCGCCGCGCCAGAGCGCGACGCGATTCGCGGTGCGCACCTCGAGCTCGCCGAGCACGAGCACCGAGGCGGGCGCGCGCCGGCTCGACACGCGCCGCGCGAGCGCGCGCAGCCGCGCCTGCAGCTCTGCGCTCTCGAAGGGCTTGTCCACGTAGTCGTCGGCGCCGAGGTCGAGGCCGCGCACGTGATCGGCCGTGGAGGTGAGCCGGCTCGCCACCAGCACGCCCGGAGCGCCGGCCTCGAGCTCGCGGAACCAGTCGAGGAGCTGGAGGCCATCCACCCCGCCGCCGAGCATGCGATCGAGCACGATCAGGTCCACGCGCTCCGCCGCGAGCAGCGCCCGCGCCTGCTTCAGGTCGCGCGCCCACAGCGAGCGCCAGCTGAGCGCCGCGACGTCGCGTGCGACGGCCTCGGCCTGGGCGGCGTCGTCCTCGACCACGAGCACCGCGAGGGATCCCCCGAGCGTGCCGATTCCCGCACCGTCTCCGCGCAGTCCCTGCGCCTGCTCGCGTTCGCTCATTGCCGTCTGCTCCCGGCCCGAATCGGTGGCACCTTTGCCGCGTCCGAAGAGTGTCGGGCCTCGCTCGCCGCGGCGAGGGGGTGGCCCGGAGACGCGAATAACAAATGCGGTCATTCCGAGCGAAGCGCATGCGACGGGGCGTCTGCGGCGTCGCGCTCGCGCTGCTCTGGGTGGGCTGCGCGAGCACGCCGATGGAGGCCCCGGAGCGACGTGGCGCCCCGGCAGAGCCACTGGTGCCCCGCCTGCACCAGGCCGCGCGCGACTTCCGGGCCGCGCGGGAAGCCGGCGACGCGCTCGGCATGGCGCGCGCGGCCGCCGCGCGGCGTGCGCTCGACGGCGCGCAGATCCGCCTCTCGGAGGCGCATCTCGCGGCGGCGTTCCTCACGGCCGACGCGATGCTCGAGGAAGCCCGGGCGCTGGCGGGGCGCGACGCCGTGCTGCGCGGGGAGATCGACCGGATCGGCGCGGGAACCTCGCCCAGCGGGATCGGGCTAGCCGCGTTGTCCGCAGGCTGCCAGCGGGCGGGCGCTGCGGGGGGCCCGGGCGACGCCGCGTGCGCGGGCGCCATCGGGGGCGCGTTGTTCGACCTCGCGACTCCGCGCGAGGAGTTGGTCCCGCAACGCGACGCGGGGCTCGCATCCACGCCGATCGTGCTCGCCCCGCGCGCCGCACGCTCGTGGCGCGTTCGCGTCCCAGCCGAGCACACGCTCTGGGTCTCCGGCGAGTACGTGCCCGGCGCCGCGCTCATTCTGCGGGCCGACGCAGGCGACGTCCCATGCGACTTCGTCGCCGACTTGCTTTGCCGTTGGCGCCCGGCGGGCGGAGGCAGCGGCGTGCTCACGCTCGAGAACCGCAGCGATCGCGTGCTGACGATCGGCCTCCTGGCCGAGCTCGCGTGGATCCCCGAGTGACTAGCGAGGTGACGCACCGACTCGCCTCCGAGGCGGAGCGTCACATCCGCCCGGTCCAGGGTCCTCGTCGGAATGCGAGCCACTCACCGCAAAGGTCATTCGCCGGCGCCGACTGCCGTGCGATAACAACTTTGCGCGGGGCCGAGGGGCGAACGCGACCTCGCAGGACCTCGAAGGAGAACGGTCGTGATGCAGCGGCGGCTCTGTGAGCTCAGCGCGGTGGCCGCGCTCGTGCTGTGCGGCTGCGACGCGCCCTCCGCGGGCGACGTCGACCGCCGCATGCTCGGAAGCTGGACGTGCGTGGGCGCCTCGCGCGACGGGCAGTCGGGCGCGGCCAGCTACGCCGAGATGCTGACCACCTCCGACGGACGCTTCAGCGCGCTCAACGCCGTCTCGAGCCCTCAGCAGCCCGGCGCGCTGAAGCTGGTCGGGATCTCCTCGGGCACCTGGTCGAGCGACGGCAAGACCTACACCGAGAACGCGCAGGCGTTCGACCTGCAGTACGCGGAGGAGAATGGATCCCCCGTCTCGCCGGAGCGCCTGGGCGAGCTCCAGCGAGCCGCGAACGAGACGATGCTGCGCTCGACGCCGCTGGCGATCGAGTCGGTCACCGCCGACGGCTTCACCGTCTCCGACGACGAGATCCGGCTCGTCTGCGAGCGCCGAACATTCCCGGAACCGTGACCGCCGCGCCTCGGAAATGGAGCGATCGCACATGACGGAACCGACGAGCGGACCTCACGCCATCGCGGCGCGCCACTTGCTGAAGGGCGAGCGGCTGCTGTTCGCCACCCATCCCGACCCGCGCAGTTACGTGCGCTGGGGCTGGGGGATGATCGCCCTGGGCGGTTACATCGCGCTCATCGGTGCGGGGATTCTCTACGCGGCGTCCGATGGGTTGTGGGGACTGCTGCCTTCCCCCGTGAACGAAGGGCAGGACGCTTCGGGCGCTGCGGTCCTCGGGTTTCCGATTCTCTATCTCGGCGTGCGCATGGCGACGTTCCGTCGGCGCGCTCCGCGCCTCGTGGCGCGCACCGTCCACGCCGTCACGGACCAGCGCCTCCTGCGAATCCAGGTGCGCGGCGACGGCGTGGCGAACGCGGAGTCGCTCTCGGTCGCGGAAATCGACAGCTGGGACGTCGAGGCGCGCAGCAACGGCCTCAGCGTGGTTCGCATCTACCGCCCCGCGGACAAGCTGCGCTCGCCGCCGCTCGCTTCCCGGATGCTGGTGGGCATCCCGGACCCCCAGGCGATGGACGCGGCGCTGCGCACGGCGCTCGGTGCGAGCGGGCGCTGACGAGAGGCGCCGGCGCCACTCGGTCGACGGAGGCACGACGTGAGCAAGCGATTGCGCCAGCGCCGCGCTGCACCGCAGAGCGTCGCGCGACGGAAGCTGCGGGAATACCGCGCGAAGCGGGGCGCCGGCGGCGGACCGCGCGGGCGCGAGCTGGAGGAGTGGTTTCTCCCCGATCCGGCGACGCACCTGGGAGAGGACGAGACTCACTGGCGCGACACGTACGACGGGCGGCTCCGCTGGGGCCGGCGCGACCGCGGCTGCCCGTGCTGCGAGGACTTCCGCGGCTTTGGATTCGGCATGCCGCACCCGGGCGGGCAGGTTGCGCTCGAGCTGGCGACGCTCGAGCTGCTGCGCGGGGACAGACCCACCGACGCGGCGGCTGCGGTCGAGCGATACCGCGGCATCTACACCGAGCTTGGGACGCCCGATGGCTTCGAGCGGGCATTCGCGGAGTTGCCACGGCGCGCACCCGCCGAGTTTCCGCTCTCCGAAGCGGACGAGCGCGTGCTCGCTTGGTACGCCGGAGTCTTCGCACGAAGCCCTGAGGCGCACTTCGCCGCGATCGTTGCCCAGCCGCGCGAGCGCGCCGCGTTCGGCCAGCTGCGAGAGCGCGTCGTGAGCGCGATGGAGGCGGCGCCGCTCGCGCAGCGCCGCTTCGACTTCGATTTCGACGTCGAGCGCGCGGCGCTGCTCGCCCTGCTCACCTTCCCGCTCTGGCAGCGCTCCCTCGCCGAATGGCCGGGCGGCTCCGGCGCGGATCTGCTTCGCCACGTGCTCGCGCCGCGAATCGAGATGCCGGCGCTGTTCGCAGCCCTGATGGACGATGCGTACGCGGGCCCGCAAATCCGCCTGGACGAGCTCGGCCGGGCCTGTGTGGATCCCGGCCTCGCGGGCGACCCGCTGCTCTGGGTCGTGGCGGAGGCGCAGGGCGCGAGCGTGCGGCGCATCGCGCGCGCGTTCGGCGTGCACTACCCGACGGCGCTCGTCGCGGCCGCCTGCGCGCTGCCCGCCGCCGAGGCCTTCGACGGCGAACCCTCGGCTGCGTTCGACATGGGCGCCGTCCTCGAGCGCGCCGAGATCCAACGTCTCGGAGGCAGCGACGTCGAGTGGCAGCGCCTCCGTCTGCACGTCTCGCTCCGGCACACCGACGAACGACAGGCCGCGTTCGCGCGCGGCGCGCTCTCGTTCCTCGTGCGCCACCGCGACGCGCTCGACGACGACATGGCGCGGCGCGCGCTGGATTGGGGCACCCACCGCTTCACCGAGGACGCCCGGTTCTCGTTCGCGAAGCGCTCCCTGCGCGCCGTGATGGAACAGACCGCCGCCTACGAGCGAGAGCTCGAGCTGGCCGCGCGCGCGGCGCGAGCGGCGCGGGCGGCCGGCCGCGCACGACTGCGCCGCTGGGCGCCGCACGGCTTCGCGCTCTCCTGGCGCGACGACGACGACGTCGCCTGGAGCGTGCGCGAGCTGACGGACGAGCTCGCGCTCGCAGAGGAGGGCGCGGCGCAGCGCCACTGTGTGGGCCTGTACGCCGACTCGTGTCACGCCGGCCGCGTAGCGATCGCGCAGCTGCGCCGCGAAGGCTCGCGCGCGGTGACGATCGAGGTCGCGCTCGCAGAGCGCTGCGTCGTCCAGGCGCGCGGGCGCTTCAACGCGGCGCCGAGCGCAGAGGCGATGAATGCGCTGCGACACTGGGCTGCGAAGTTCGGGCTCGCGGTGTCGGAGCGCGCGTGAGGGTTCGCGCGCCCTCCTCGCGGCACGTCGCTCCGTGAGCCCTCCGGGTCGTGGCACGCGCTCACGCACCGCCCTGGCGAATTTCCGCAAAGGTCATTCGCATCGGCGCACCGCGCGCGGCACTTTCCGCTTGGCGCGAGAACACCCACGCCATGCAGCCGTGCCGTTCGGTTCAGGAGGACGTGAGATGAAGGCCGCACCCCGGATCGCCCTGCTGGCAGCGCTGGTCGTGCCGGCGCTCGCCCGCGCCGTCCCGCTCGAATCCGTGTACGTCGGCGGCGAGTACTGCCACGACGGCTTCAACGACAACAACGAGGCGCGTGTCCTTCGCATCGTCGGGGACAGGGTCGAGATCGTCTTCCTCGAGGGAGAGAAGCTGAACGAGATCCACCACGTGGACGCTTCGGAGCTTTTGCCGCTCTCGAGCTGTGCGGCCGAGGCGCTCGTCGAAGGCGTGCAGACGATCGACACGGTCTATCAGGGACTGGTCTGGCTGTTTGGGGACCCGACCCAGAGCTCGGACGTGATCGGGGTCCAGAAGCCGGACTACGTGCCCAATCCGATTCCCGGCGACCCGCCGCCCTCGCTCCAGCCCGCGCCGGCCCCGCCCCCCGCACCTTCGCCCGCACCGGTGCCGGCTCCTGCGAACTCGGTCTCGCATCCGTTCGATCCGAATCCGCCCGCGAACGCAGTGTTCACGGCGTACGAAGTCACGATCGTGCCGGACCCGGGCTTGATCCGAATCCAGTACACGAAGCCGATCGCGCTCGACGCCGTCCACCACGTTCACTACCTCGAAGACACGCACCGCGTGCTCGTGCACTTCACGAACGAATCGGGTCTCGGCGTGCGGGATCTCGGTGTGGGCATCGCACCCGAGCTCTGGGAGTCCTGGCGCACCACGCCGGAGATCGAGTTCCTCCGTTACGAGGGCGGCACCGTCGTCGAGCACCGGCACGCTCGCCTCGTGCAGGGTCCGCCCCAGGGCCCCTAATCGATTCCGAAGGAGAGCTCGAATGCGTCTCTTCCTCGCTCTCGCGGCGATGGCCTGCGCGAGCGCCGCGCTCGCGGAAGACGACCCCGCGGAACGCGGCATCGCGGGCGCGCAGCGCTTTCACGCTACCGCGCGCACGACCTACTCCTACGCGGAAGTCCTCACCGCGAACGGGCTGCACCGCGATCCCGTGATCGTGGCGATGCACGCGATCGCTCCGTCGACTCCGATCCCGGGCATCGAGCGCGTGGAGGGCGACGGCCTGACGGAGCCGATCGTTCGCTACCTGCCGCCCCTTCGCGAAGAGATGGGCGAGCGCGTCTTCCCAGCGCTCTCTCGCGCGCGACCCGACCTCCGGCTCGAGGTCGTCTCGGTGCTGCACTACGTGGTCGGCCAGCACCTGGGCGACGCGCCGCGCTTCGCAGAGTTCCGCGCGGGCCGCGCGGCCACCCTGCTCCACGAACAGCCCCTGATCGAGACGTACTGGAAGCGCAGCGAGAATGGAAAGTTCGTGCCGTTCACCGACGATCGCCCGGACGTCGTGCTGAAGCTCGGCTGGAGCGACGTCTCCGTCGCGGCGGCGCGCGCCCGTCGCGCCGCGATTCGTGCGGGCACCTACGCCGCCGCGCCGCCGGCGAACGGCATCCCGTACAAGGAGCTCGCGAGCGTGCCCTTCGAGCGCGTGCACGCTGCGGCGATCGAGGCCTCGCGTGGGCACGGCATCGTGGTCATCGCGTTCGCCGGGGCGGCGGGCACGCGGCAGCTCTACGCCGCTGCCGCGCGGCACGCGCAGAGCGGCGCACAGATCCGCGCGTTCGTGCGCGTGGCACCGGGCGCGCGCGACGGGTACGACCTGTACTACGACGGCGCGTCGGTCGCGCGCTCGAATGCGACTCCGCCGCCGGAGCCGGCGACGTTCGACGCGAAGCTCGCCCCGCTGGTGAAATTGCAGCACCTCGATCTCGAGATCGCGGCGACCGAAGCCCAGCTGAAGGAGCAGCAGCGCAAGGTCGACGGCTTCGAGCGCGCGTTCGAGCTCGGGGCCGATCCGCACATCAACGACTGAGCGAGCGCACGCGCCTCGGGAGACCGTCATGCCCTTCTTTCGGCACCCTCGCACGCACAACGAACGCAAGGCCGACCAGGCGCTGGCGACCGAGCGCGACGGCGCGGCGCCGCGCGCCAAGGCGCGCGTTCGCTCGGGCAAGAGCGGCACGCAACTGCCCACCGAACGCAACGATCTCATCGCCGCCGCGCGCAGCGATCGCGGCCGCGGGAAGAGGCGCACGCGCGATCACCGGGGCTAGCGACCGCCCCGCTCTGCGGTTCGGTCGCGCGCTGAGCGTCGGCCGAGGGGCGGGCGTGAGCTAACTCGTGGGCGGGAGATCCGCTCGATGTCCGACTCCGCCCGCACGCCCCGTCGCCGCTGGCCCTACGTCGCGGTCGCGCTGCTCGCGCTCGCGGGCGCCCTCGCCTACCGCTTCGCGCCCGCGCTGATGTCGCGCGCGATCGCCGCTGGCCAGGCGCGCAACGACGCGCTCGTGCGCGAGGAGCTGGCCTTCCACGTCGGCACGCTCGCCTACGTGTACGGCTACCCGATCGTCGACATGACGCAGCAGATGCACGACGAGACGCATCGCATCGCGCCGGATCAGCGCGTGTACGCGCCCGTGAACCGCATGTTCAGCTACGGCTCGCTCGTGACGCCGACGACGCAGGGCAACCTGCGCCTTCCGAACCACGACACGCTCTACTTCTCGGGCTGGTACGACGTGTCGAAGGAGCCCGTGATCCTGCACGTGCCCGATACGGCGGGGCGCTACTACACGATCGCCGTCACCAACTTCTACTCCGAGGTGCAGCACCTCGGCCGCCGCACCACGGGCACGATCGAACGCGACTTCGCGCTGGTGAGGGCCGGCTGGACGGGCACGCTGCCGGAGGGCGTCACGCCGGTCACGACGGAGTCGCCGCGCGGCTGGCTGCTCGGGCGCATGCTCGTCGCCGGCGAGGCCGATGCGCCCGCCGCGCTCGCGCTCGTGGACCAGGTGTGGACCGTTCCGCTGAGCGAGTACGTGCCGGGCCAGAAGCCTGCGCTCGGCCCGGAGACGCCGGCGACGAAGATGGACGTGCTCGGCGACCTCGCCTACTTCGACGTGCTGAACGCGGGCCTGCGCGAGCTGCCGCCGCGCGCGAACGAGGCCGCGCTGATGGCGCAGCTCGACGCGGTCGGCATCGGCCCGAGCGCGGACTTCGATCCCACGAAGCTCGACCCGGAGACGCGGCGCGGGCTCGAGCGCGCCGTCGAAGCGGGCCGTGCGCTCGTGAATGCCTCGGCGCAGCGCACGCGCGCGACCGAGCGCGGCTGGATCGTGCCCCGCCTCGTCGGGCGCTACGGCAGCGACTTCCTCGCGCGCGCGGCGGTCGTGAAGGGCGGCTACGGCAACCTGCCGGAGGAGAGCCTCTACGCCGCGGCGCTCACCGACCGCGACGGCGCCGTGCTCGTCGGCGACGGCCGCTACCGCATCCGCTTCGCGCAGGGCGCGACGCCGCCGGTGAACGCGTTCTGGTCGTTGATCGTCTACGACATCGGCAGCGCGAAGCTGATCGAGAACGACCTGCACCGCTACAGCATCGGCGACCGCACCCCCGGACTCGCGATGGGCGCCGACGGCTCGCTCACCATCGCGCTCCAGGCCGAGAAGCCGAGCGAGGCCGACGTGAACTGGCTCCCGACGCAGCCCGGGCTGCGGCCGCTGATCGTCGTCGTGCGCATGTACGAGCCGCGCGAGGCGGCGCTGAGCGGCGCCTACACGCTGCCGGAGATCGTGCGCGTGCAGTGAGCGCGCGTCCGGCGCGAGCGAGCCCCGTGATACGCTGGCCGTCCGCTCCGGAGCCGGCGCGCGTCGCGGGACGGCGCGCCGCAGGAGCGATCGCGGGTCGTCGGGGAGGCGTCGATGGTGGGCCGGCAGCGTATCGGGGCGTTCGTGTTGGGCGCGCTCGCGGCCGTCGGCTGCGTCGCCACCGTGGCCGCCAAGCTGCCGCCGGCGAGCTTCGCGCTGCCGGCGCTCGCGGGCGCGGCGCCGTGGACGGGGGCCGCGCCGCTGCGCAGCGACGGCGATTTCGACTTCGTCGTCGTCACCGACCGCACCGGCGAGCACCGCGACGGCGTGTTCGAGGGCGAGATGCCGCCGAAGGTGAACCTCGTGCGTCCCGAGTTCGTGATGAGCGTCGGCGACCTGATCGAGGGCTACACGACGGACCGCGCCGAGCTCGCCGCGCAGTGGGACGGCATCGACGCCGCCGCGAAGAAGCTCGCGATGCCGTTCTTCTACGTGCCCGGCAACCACGACATGAGCAACGCGGTGATGGCCGAGGTGTGGAAGGAGCGCCTCGGCCCATCCTATTACCACTTCGTCTACCGCGACGTGCTGTTCCTGGCGCTGAACTCCGAGTTGTTCGGCATGGTGCACGACCCGAAGACGCAGCTCCCGGGGCCGTGGAAGCAGGCGGAACAGCTCGCTTGGATCGAGAAGACGCTGCGCGAGAACGCGGGCGTGCGCTGGACCTTCGTGTTCGTGCACCAGCCGCTGTGGGACGTGCCGAAGATCCCCCTGCCCGGGCAGGTGACGGCCCCGCAAGTGAACCCGGACTGGCTGCGCGTCGAGCAGTGGCTCGGCGAGCGGCCCTACACCGTGTTCGCGGGTCACTACCACCGCTACACCGAGCACGTCCGCAACGACCGTCAGTTCATCACGCTCGCGACCACGGGCGGCGGCAGCGACCTGCGCGGCACCGCCTTCGGCGAGTTCGACCACGTGGCGCGCGTGGCGATGACCGACGCCGGCCCGGTGATCGCGAACCTGCGCCTCGACGGCATCCTGCCGAGCGACGTCGTCACGGCCGCGCAGCGCGCGCGCGTGCTCGCGCTGCCGCGCGCGATCGTGCAGGAGCGCCTCACCGGCGAGGGCGACGCCTTCCGCAGCGGCGTCGCGCGCTTCTCGGTCGCGAACGACGGCGACGCGCCGCTCTCGGTCACGGGCCGCGCGCTCGGCAGCCCGCAGCTCGACGCCGGCGACGTCACGCTGCGCGCGAGCGTCGAGCCGGGCGGCGTCGCGAACCTCGAGCTGCCGATCCGCGCGCGCACGCCGGTCGCCTACGAGGCCGTCGAGCCCGCGCACGTCGCCTGGACGCTCGCGACCACCGGGCCGAACGGCGCGCCGCTCTCGATCGAGACGGAGTCGATCGTGCTGCCGGAGAAGCCGTTCGCGCTGCAGCGGGCGCGCGGGCCCGTGGTAGCCGACGCCGATCTCGGCGACTGGGCGCCGCTCGCGTTCCAGGTGCGCACGCCGGGCGAGCGCGACGGGCACGGCGACTGGAGCGGCGCGGCGGACGCGTCCTTCGCGTTCGACGCGCGCGAGGAGGGCGGCGCCGTGCACTTCGCAGTGCAGGTGCGCGACGACGACGTGGTCTCGACGCCGAAGCGCACGCTGCGCGAACAGGACCACGTCGTGATCAACGTGGACGCGCGCGCCGCGGCCGAGCGCGACCGGAACGTGGACTACATCGCCGCGCGCGTGACCGGCGAGCTGCGCAAGCAGATCACGGCGTTCTGCGGCGTGCAGCAGAACCCCGTCGCGGATCCGATCCTCGCGCTGTTCGCGCCGACCGCGGGCAAGCCGCAGATTGCCTGTGCCGCGCGGGCCACGAGCGAGGGCTACACGGTCGAGCTGAGCGTCCCCGCGCAGCTGCTCGACGACGCGCGCGGCGGCCGCTGGGACGCCCTGCGCGTGAACGTCGCGGTCACCGACTTCGACGGCGAGGCCGCGAATCACACCGTCGTCTCGTGGCGCCCGAGCCGCTTCGGCCCGAACGCGGTCGCCGGCTCAGGCACGTTCGAGCGCCGCTGACCTCCGGCGCTCTCGCCGCGCGAAGGATTCTCGCCCCGTGAACGACTCGCTCCGCTACTCGCCCCGCTACGTGAACGTCGTCGTCGCGATGCTCACCGGCGCGGTGTTCGTCGAATTCTTCCACCGCCAGGTGCTCGCCGTCGCGATGGACGAGATCGGGCGCGACCTCGCGCTCACCGACACGCAGCTCGGCTCGCTCGTGACGGTGTTCGCCGTGGCGTATGCGGTGAGTGCTCCGATCTTGGGGCGATTGGTCGATCGACTCGCGCGACGCGGCGTCTACGTCGCGGGCATCGCGCTGTGGAGCACCGCGACCGTTCTGAGCGGCGTCGCGGGAACGTTCGGTGCACTCCTCGCGACCCGCCTGCTGGCGGGTGCGGGTCAGGGCGCTGCCGGCGCGACCAACAGCCCCCTGATCGTCGACTACGTGGCCCCCGAGCGCCGCGGCGGGGCGCTGGCACTCGCCTCGATGGGGGCGACGGGCGCCGCACTCGTCGCGGGAGCGTTCGGTGCCGCGGGAGTGATCGAGCGCTTCGGCTGGCGCAGCTTCTTCGCGGCGGCCGGCGCCGCGGGCGTCGTCTTCGCCGTCGCCTTCGCTGCGATCGTACGGGAGCCGCCCCGTGGCTGGTCCGAGGGTCGGTCGCACGTGCCGAGCTCCGCTGCGACTCCGCGCGAGATCCTCGCGCTCCTGCGCGCACGCCGCGCGCTGCTGCACACCTTCGCAGGCACGGCGCTGAACAGCATCGCGGTCTTCGCGATCGCCCAATGGGTCGTCGTGTTCTTCGAGCGCACGTACGCGCTCTCGAACGCCGCGGCGTCGCGAATGCTCGCGGCCGTCGCGCTCGCCTGCACCGTCGGCGCCGTGATCGGCGGGATCGTGGCGAACCGCGCCTGGAGCGCGCGGCCGCGAGCCGTCTTGCTCGTTCCGGCGTTCTGCTCGGCGCTCGCGGCCCCGGCGCTCTTCTTCGGTGCACGCGCGGACGCGGTCGGCATGGCGCTCGGGCTCTATTCGCTCGCGGGCGTGCTCGCGCTCGTGCACAGTGCACCCGCGGGCGCTGCGATGCAAGGCATGATCCCGGACCGCATGCGCGGATTCGTGACCGGGCTCGTCGCCTCGCTGATGACGCTCATCGGTCTCGGCGGCGGGCCGTTCTTGACCGGCGCACTGTCGGACGCATTCGGAGGAGCCGCGACGGCCAACAGTATCGGGCGCGCTCTTGGCTGGATCGCCGCGCTCTTCCTCTGGGCGGGCGTGCACTTCGCGTTGGCATCGCGCACGTTTGCGCGCGACCTCGAGCTCACCCGGCGCGACGGAATCGCGCCCTAGGCCTAGCACGCTCGCCGAAGATGGGTTGCTCTCCGTGCACTCCACGGAGGGATGTCTTGCGCATCACGAACCTCGCCGCCGTCGTCGTGTTCTTCTCGCTCGCCGCTTCGGCGGCCCCGCCGACGGCCCAGAGGGGGGCGAGCCCGCGCGCGGCGATGCGCGAATTCTTCGACAGCACGCGCAAGGGCGACTACGCCCGCGCTGCGGCCTACCTCGACCTCCGCCACCTCGCACCCGAGGAACGCGCGGCGGGGGCCGAAACGCTCGCGCGACGCGTCAAGGCGCTCCTCGACCGCACTCTTTGGGTCGAGCTCGATGCATTGAGCGACGCGCCGGAGGGAGATCTCGACGACGGCCTCGCGCGCGCGCGTGAGCGCGTCGGCGAGATCAGCCGCGGCGGTCAACGCATCGAAGTCGAGCTCGAGCGCAGCGCGGGGGGCGCGAGCCGCCCGCGCTGGCGGATCTCGTCGCAGACGCTGCTCGCGATGGCGCCGCTGCTCGCGCGCAGCCCGTGGATCGTCGATCGGCTCCCGCCCTGGTGGAGCGAGGTTCGGTTCCTCGAAATCGCGCCCTGGCAGTGGATCGCCCTGCCATTGCTCGCTCTCGCCGCTTGGCTGTTCGCGCGCGCCGTCGTGTTCGCGGCGTCCCGGCCGCTCCGCGCGCTCGCCCGCAGTGCGCTCGGCGACGACCACGGCTTCGCCGAGCGCGCGCGCGCGCCCGAGCGCCTGCTGGTCGGCGCTCTGCTCTTCCGCGCGGGCCTCCCGTTACTCGCTCTCGCGGTCCCAGCGCAAGACGCGCTCTCACTCGCCATGGGCGCGCTCGCTTGGATCGCCGTCGTCTGGCTCGGCGCACGCCTGGCCGACGTCGCCGCGGATCGCCTCGGCGAGCGCCTTACCGCGAGCGGACGTGCGAGTGCGGCCGGCCTGCTACCCCTCGCGACACGGATCGCGAAAGTTCTGCTCGGAGCGATCGCAGCCCTCGCCGTGCTGCAGAGCTTCGGCGTGAACGTCACCGGCATCCTCGCGGGGCTGGGGGTCGGCGGTCTCGCCGTCGCGCTCGCCGCGCAGAAGACCGTCGAGAACCTGTTCGGCGGCGTGAGTCTCGTGGCCGATCAGCCGGTGCGCGTCGGCGACTTCTGCCGCTTCGGAGATCGCATCGGCACGGTCGAGGCGATCGGCCTGCGCTCGACGCGCGTGCGAACGCTCGACCGTACCCTGGTGACGATCCCGAACGCGGACTTCTCGGCGCTTCAGCTCGAGAACTACTCCGAGCGCGACCGAATCTGGCTGAAGGTGATGCTCGGACTCCGTTACGAAACGACGCCCGATCAACTCCGACACGTGCTGGCTGCGCTGCGCCAGCTGCTCCGCGACGACCCGCGCGTCGACCCGGACCCGGCGCGCGTGCGTTTCGTTTCGTTCGGCGCCTACAGCCTCGACTTGGAGGTGTTCGCGTACATCCGGACCAACGACTTCGACGAGTTCCTTGCGATCCGCGAGGAGCTGCTCCTCGGCATGATGGACACCGTTGCGGCGAGCGGGACGAGCTTCGCATTCCCCTCGCAGACGATCTACGGCGCCCCCGATGCGGGCCTCGACGCGCTGCGCGCACGGGCGGCCGAAGCCGAAGTGAAGCGCTGGCCGAGCGGCGCGCCGCCTGAGGTCGGCGCGCGCTGATCACGCGCGGCGCAAATCTCGCAACCACACGGGTGCGGCGGCCGCCGCGGCCGCGAGACAGATCGCGAGGAAGGCGGCGCGCGGCAGGCCCAGCGGAGCGGGTGCGCCGAGCATCCAGATCGCGAGGGCGACGAGGCTCGCGTAGAGGGTGGTGGCCGCGGCCGCCACGGACAGGATTCCGCGCCACAGATCTCGGCGCGCCTCGCGCGTGCCCCAGAAACCAGGCGGCCGGACGCGCGCGTAGAAGGCGTCCAACAGCTCGGCGCGCTCCGGGCGAGTCGCGAGCGAGCCGACCACCGACGCCGCAGCGCCGGCGGCCGCGATCAGCAGCAACCGCTCGGCCTCGGAGGCGCCGCTGCGAATGGCCCACAGAGCCACCGCGGCCGAGGCGACGACCGCGGAGAGCTCGCCCCAGGCGTTCGCGCGCCGCCAGACCCACCGCAACAACAGGGGAACCCCGAGCCCCGCACCCAGGGCCAGCGTGACGTGCCAGGCCTCCTGGATCGATCCCAGGAAAGCCATTGCGCCGAGCGCGGAGAGCATCAGCAGCGGCGAGCACGCGCGCGCGATCCAGACGAGCTCGCGCGGGCGGGGCTCGCGACCGAGCGCGCCGCGGGAGATCGCGCGCGCGTAGAGATCGTTCGTGAGGTACGACGCGCCCCAATTGAGGTGCGTGTCGAGCGTCGACGCGAGGGCCGCCAGCATTCCAACCAGCATCAGGCCGCGCACTCCCGGGGGAAGAAGCGCGTCGATCCCCTGGATGAACGCGATCTCCCTCTCGCTCGCGCTCTGCCCATCCGAGAGCGGAAACACGACCAGCAGCGCGACGACGATCGGCAGCCAGAGCAACGTGCGCACGAGCACCTGCACGAACGCGAAGACGACGGGCGCCCGACGCGCCTCCTGGGGCGAGCGGCAGGCCATGCAGCGCTGCGCGAGGTAGCCGGTTCCGTCGCTGTTCATCTGGAGCATCCACTGCAAGCCCAGGACGGCGAGCAGCGATGCCCCGACGTCCGCCGCGCCCCAAGGGTCGAAGCTGAGCAGGGCGTCGGCGCGCGGGCTACCGACCGTCGCGACGAGCGCGTCGTGCATGCCCGCGAAGCCGCCCGCCGCGCTCATTGCGTAGCCCGCGTAGAGGGCGGTCGCGAGCCCGAGGATCGCGATCTGTCCGACGTCCGTGCGCGTGACGCTGCGGAGCCCGCCGGTCGCCGAGTAGAGCAGCGTGAAGACGAAGATCGCCACGATCGACAGGAAATTGGATGCGGTCCGCGTCCAGAGCCCGATCGGATCGGCGCTCGCCGAAAGCGGGACACCGACGGCGCGCACCAAGGCCTCGAGCGGTGCGAACCACGTGGGCGGAAGCCACTCGTGCCAGCGCAGGAACGGCTCCGCCACGCGCACCGCGGCCGCGAGCACCATCGCCAGCACGGCGCAGTTGAGCACGAGCCCGTAGTGGACGGCCTTCGCGGTCCGCAGCCAGGCAGCCGCGCGCCCGCCGTAGCGGACCTCGCAGAGCTCCGCGTCGGTGAGGACGCCGGAGCGCCACCACGCGGCGCCGAGCAGTAGGCCGAGCACGAGGAACGCGATTCCGTAGCTCCAGAGCCGCCACAACGCGAAGACGCCGCCGGTTGCGACGAGTCCGGCAGCGAGCAACGGCGTGTCCGCCGAGTACTGCGTAGCGGCCATGCTGAGGCCGCTTTCCCAGCTCGTGAGCTTGCGGCCGGCCAGGAAATAGGACGCGAGGTCCTGAGACGCCTCGCGGCGGCTGCGCAGCCCGGTTGCGATCGACCACACGACGAACGCGAGCGCCAGCGCCGCGTCGATCACCGCGTCGCGATCCAACTCAGCAATTGCTCGACGGCCCGTACGTTCGGCAGCCGGTGGGTCGCGAGAGTCGGCCGCTCGGCGCGTCCGACGCGGAACGTGACTCCGAAGCCCTGCAGGGCGCGGAACGCGTCCTCGTCCGTCTCGTCGTCGCCGACGTAGACCGCCTCGACGGACTCGGACCAGCCGCGCCCATGCAAGGAGCGCAGCACGTGCAGTACGGCGTCGCCCTTGTCCCAATCGGTGGGAGGGCGAATCTCCACCGAGCACAGCGCGTCGCGCGCCTGAAAGCCCTCTTCGCGTGCGGCGTCTTTCGCGCGCGTGGCGACGAACTCCTGGTGTGCGGGCTCCGCGTTGCGAAAGTGGACCGTGAGCGACGCGACCTTGTCCTCCACCCAACAACCCGGGGGACAGTCTTCGGCGAGCACCTTCGCGAGCTTCCGCATGCGCGGTTCGAAGTGCGGCAGGTCGGGATGGGCGAACGGCGCCAAGACGCCGCCGTCGATCTCGAGGCCGTGGTTTCCCACGAGGATCGCGCCGGGCAAGCTGACGAGGCCTCTCAGGTCGGCGAGGGCGCGACCGCTCACCACGGCGACGTCGGTGTCCTTGCGGGCGGCGCAGGCGGCCAACGTCTCCACCATCGACGCGGACATCTCGACCTTCGACGGATGGCTCTCGATCTCCGCGAGCGTGCCGTCGAAATCCAGGAAGAGCGCGATGCGCTGCCCTTCGGCTGCGCGCCCGAGCCAGTCAGAGAAGTCCGCTGGCTGGAACGGCCGGATTCCGGCGACCGGTGCGACGGCCTTGTCGAGAAAGCGAGCGAGCCACGCGTGCACGTCGTGGCGCCGTTCGCGCTGCTGCAGTGCGCGCATGCGTTCCGCGCGCTCGGCGACGTCCATGCGCAGCGCCTCGTCGAGCGCGGCGGCCACCGCATCCACGTTGTAGGGGTTCACATGAATCGCTTCTTGCATCGCCTCGGCAGCGCCCGCGAGCCGGGAGAGGATCAGGACGCCGGGCTCGCGGGTCTGGCTCGCGACGTACTCCTTCGCCACGAGGTTCATGCCATCGCGCAGCGGCGTGACGAGCGCCACGTCGGCATCGCGATAGAGCCCCGCCAGCTCTTCGGGAGGAACCGATCGCCGCAGGTAGCGGATCGGCGTCCAGCGGCTGGTCGAGAAGCGCCCATTCACGCGCCCCACCAACTCGTCCACCTGGCGCTTCAGGCGTTGGTACTCCGGCAGCTCGTCTCGCGACGGCTCGGCGATCTGCAGCAGCACGACGTGCTCGTGGTGCTCGGGATGCAGCTCGAGGAGACGCTCGAAGGAGGCGAGCTTCTCCGGAATTCCCTTCGTGTAGTCGAGACGATCCACGCCGAGCACGATGCGCGGCTCGCTCGCCTCGCGCTCCGGCGCCTCCTGCGCGAGGCGCTCGAAGCGCGCGGTGTCGATGCCGAGCGGGAACACGCCGACGGTGACGGTTCGCTCGCCGTGCTCGACCTTTCCGCTGGCGCGATCGACGCGCGATCCGAGCAGCCGCTCGGCGCAGTCCATGAAGTTGGCGGCGTAACCCGCGCAGTGGAAACCGACGAGGTCACACGCGAGCAGCCCCCGCAGCATCTCTCGGTCCCAGGGGAGAATGCGAAACAGGTCGAAGTGCGGAAACGGAACGTGAAGGAAGAACGCGATGCGCGCGGAGGGGCGCGCGCGCCGCAGGTGCGAGGCAACCCGAATCAGCTGGTAGTCGTGGATCCAGACGAGATCGGCATCGCCGGTCGCCGTCGCCACCGCGGCCGCGAAGCGGCGATTCACGTTCTCGTAGGTCAGCCAGTCCTCGCGCTCCAGCTCCATGCGCGTCGGGAAGGAATGCAGGAGCGGCCAGAGCGTTCCGTTGGCGAAGCCGAGATAGAAGTGCCGGACCTCACGGGCCGAGAGCGCGACCGGTACGAGCTCGTAGCCCGCGTCTCGCGCGAATTCAGCGAGCGCGTCGGCGTCGCGCAGCTTGCCGCCCGGCCAACCGATCCAACGCCCGCCCCTCGTGCGGAGCGCAGGGTCCAGCGCCGACACGAGTCCGCCCGGTGCGCGCTCGAGTCGCGTCCGTCCGCGTTGCTGCGTGCTGATGACGGGCAGCCGATTGCTCACCACCACCAACCGCCCGTTGGAGGCCCTGGCGGTCATCGAGCGACCTTACCCCTTGCATCTCGTTGCGCACCCTTGGGCCGGGCTAGCCTCGGAGTCGTGACGCTGCGACCGAACCTCGACCTCGCCGTGATCGGGAACTGCAGTTGGGCGGGACTCGTCGATCGCATGGGTCGCATCGTGTGGGCGTGCCTGCCGCGCTTCGACTCCGATCCCGTGTTCCCAGCGCTGTTGCGCGACGCGCCGGATCACGACGGCACGTTCACGCTGGAGCTCCAGGGCGCGACCGCATCGCGGCAGCACTACGACGGCCATACGCCGCTGCTCGTCACCGAGCTGAGCGACGCGTCGGGCAACGCGATCGAGATTCGCGACTTCGCCCCGCGCTTCGCGAGTCACGGTCGCACCTTCCGACCCACGATGCTGATCCGACGCGTTCGACCGCTGCGCGGCGAACCCCGCATTCGCGTCGTGGTGCGGCCACGCTGCGGACATGGCGCTCACGCCGCAGCGGTGACGCGCGGCTCGAACCACCTCCGTTTCGTGATGCCGGATCTCACGCTGCGGCTCACCACCGACGCGCCCGTGTCCTACGTGGCGAGCGGAACCCCGTTCGTGCTCGAGCGACCGATCGAGCTGATCCTCGGTCCCGACGAGACGCTCGCAGGGTCGATCGCGGGGACCGCACGCGATTTCGAGGAACGCACGCGAGACCACTGGCAGGAATGGACGCGAACGCTGTCCATCCCGTTCGAGTGGCAGGAGGCCGTGATCCGCGCCGCGGTGACGCTGAAGCTCTGCCACTTCGAGGAGACCGGCGCGATCGTCGCGGCGCTGACGACATCGATCCCAGAGGCGCCCGACACCACACGGAACTGGGACTATCGCTACTGCTGGCTGCGTGACGCGTACTTCGTCGTTCACGCCCTGAACCGTCTCGGGGCGACGCGCACGATGGAGGGATTCCTCTCGTTCCTCGAGAATCTCGCCATGCGGGAGCCCGGCGATCTTCAGCCGGTCTATGGCGTCGGCCTCGAAGACACGCTCGCCGAGCGCGTGGAGCCCGAGCTGCCGGGGTTCCGGGGATTCGGTCCCGTTCGCGTCGGCAACGCGGCGTATCTCCAACCGCAACACGACGTCTACGGCAGCCTCGTCCTCGCAGCGACGCACTCGTTCTTCGACGAACGCATGGCGCACCGCGGGAGCATGCGACTCTTCGAGCTGCTCGAGCAATTCGGTGCGCAGGCGGCGGCGCTTTGGAATCGGCCCGACGCCGGGCTGTGGGAGCTGCGGACGCGTGCAGAGGTCCACACCTTCTCGAGCGCCATGTGCTGGGCCGCGTGCGACCGACTCGCGCGCATCGCTCGGCGCCTCGGGCTGCGCGAACGCGCGGATCGCTGGCGCGCCCAGGCCGATCGCATTCGCGATGAGCTTCTCGCGCGCGCGTGGTGCGCGAAGCGGAGCACGTTCGCTGCGACGCTCGGTGGTGCGGAGGTCGACGCGTCGCTGCTGCTCTTCCACGAGATCGGGCTCGTCGCCCCAGACGACCCGCGCTTTCTGGGCACGCTCGCCGCGATCGAGAAGGACCTGCGGCGAGGCCCATACTTGATGCGCTACGCAATCCCGGACGACTTCGGGTCCCCGACGACCTCCTTCAACGTCTGCACGTTTTGGTACATCGGGGCCCTCGCGGCGGTCGGGCGGCGGGACGAGGCCCGTGAGCTGTTCGAGAACATGCTCGCGCGACGCAACCACGCCGGCCTGTTGTCGGAGGACGTCGATCCGGGCTCAGGCGAGCTCTGGGGGAACATCCCGCAGACGTATTCGATGGTGGGACTGATCAACGGCGCGACGCGGCTCTCGAGGGGCTGGGAAGACGCCTTCTGAAGCGCGACCCGCTGCAGCCGGGCCTCTGCGGAGGTAGGCTGCCCCCCTCGGAGTACGCGGCGCTGGAAGCGGTCGTAGAAACGACGGCGGGGCGAGTGCGCGGGCGCGAGGACGGCGACGTCTTCGCGTTCCTCGGCCTCCCATTCGCGGCGCCGCTCACCGGCCCGCTGCGCTTCCTGCCGCCCGAGCGGCCCACGCCCTGGGCGGGGGTGCGCGAAGCCACGCGCTTCGGCCCCGCCGCGCCGCAGCTCTCGCTGCCGGTGTTCTCCTTCATCAACGCCGCGGGCCGCACGCCCGGCGACGAGTGCCTGTCGCTGAACGTGTGGACGCCCGCCTGCGACGGCGGGCGCCGCCCCGTGCTCGTGTGGATCCACGGCGGCGCGTTCCTCGTCGGCTCCGGCGCAACGCCCGTCTACAACGGCGCCGATCTCGCGGCGCGCGGCGACGTCGTGGTCGTCACCATCAACTATCGCCTCGGCGCGCTCGGCTTCGCGCAGCTCGGCCTCGTACGGCGCGGCGCGCTGAAGCAGAGCACCAACCTCGGCCTGCGCGACCAGATCGCGGCGCTCGAGTGGGTGCACGAGAACATCGCGCGGTTCGGCGGCGACCCGGCGAGCGTCACCGTGTTCGGGCAGAGCGCGGGCGGCATGAGCGTCGGAGCCCTGCTCGGCGCCCCGCGCGCGCGGGCGCTCTTCCGACGCGCGATCCTGCAGAGCGGCGCGAGCGACCACGTGCTTCCCCGCGACGCCGCGCGCAGCGTCGCGGAACGCTTTCTCGCCGCGCTCGGCGAACCGGACTTCGAGACGCTCGCGCAGCTCCCGCTCGAGACGCTGCTGCGCGCGCAGCGCGAAGTGATGGCGCAGGCGAGCGCGCGCGACGTGATGACGTTCCTGCCCGCCGTCGACGGCGACCTGATCCCCGAGCAGCCGCTCGACGCCCTGCGCCGCGGCGCGGCCGCAAAGCACGACCTGATGACCGGCGTCACCTCGGAAGAGTGGAAGATGTTCGGCGTCGTCGATCCCGGGATCGGCCGCTTCGAGCAGGAAGACCTCGAAGCGCGGCTGCGCGACGTGCTGCCGGAGCTGTACGAGAACGCGCCCACGCCGAAGCGCGCCGCGCGCGAGCTGCGCGACGCGCTCGCGGAGCGCGGCGCCGCGACCGACGCGCGCTCCGTGTGGCACGCATTCCAGTCGGCGCGCACGTTCGTGCGCCCCGCCGCACGGCTCGCCGAGGCGCAGCACGCCGCCGGCGGCGCGATCCACACCTACGTCGTGAACTGGCGCGCCGCCGCCGCCCCGCGCACGATCGGCGCCTGCCACGCGATCGAGCTGCCCTTCGTGTTCGGCACTGGCCGCCACCCGTTGGCGCGCGGCCTCACGGGCATCGGCTTCGATGCGCCGCGACTCACGCGCCAGATCCAGACGGCGTGGATCTCCTTCGCGCGCACGGGCGACCCGAGTCATCAGGGACTGCCGAGCTGGCCCGCCTTCGAGCCGCGCCACCGTGCGACCATGGTGCTCGGCAAGCGCTGCGAGTCGGTCGAGGAGCCGCTCGCGCCGGACCGGCAGGTGCTGGCGCGCTGGAGCGGGGAAGCGAGCTGATCCCTCAGCGCGCCCGCCCTGCTCCGCGGAACGCGAGCAACGCGAGCGCCGCGAGTTGCCACGCTGCAAAGGCGAGGAGCCAGGCGACCGCGAGCGCACCCATGCGCTCGAAGTAGCTCGCACCCTCACGCTGCGTCTGGGCGACGAGCAGCAAGTCCGCGACGCAGGCGATCCCGAGCGTCGCCGCCGCGAAACGCGAGCGATCCGACCCCGAGCGCGCGAGGGCGACGGCCAGCAGCGCGCAGCCCGGAATCGCGAGCCAGCCGACGAGGAGCGGCGCGATCCAGCCGTGGCCGAGCCCACCGACGACGACAGCGCCCGACCAGACGATCGCACCGAGGATTCCCCCGAGCGCAGCGGGAAGGCAGCCGGGCTTGGCGTCCGACAGCCCGCTCGCTTCCGGAGCCGGCGCGCCCGCGGTCACCCCTCCACCACCACGCTGGCCTCGAGGTGCCGCGGGCAGACGAGCGAGTTGCTGATGAAGCAGATCTGCTCCGCGCGCTCGAGCAGGCGCTGCGCGCGCGCGGGGTCGATGCCCGCGGGCACGCGCAGGGCGGCGCGCACGTCGATCTTCGTGAAGCGCGTCGCGCGCTCGACCTTGTCGAGCGTGCCGGTGGCGCGCACGTCGAGGCCCGTCCAGGCGAGCTTCGAGGCGCTCGCCACGGCGCGGAACGAGAGCGTGAAGCAATCCGCGACCGCCGCGACGAGCAGCGTCTCCGGCGACCAGCGATTGCCCGGCCCACCGAACTCGACGGGCGCGGCCGACGCGATTTCCGCGAGGCCCTGCGACGCCAGCGTCACCTCCCCTTCCGGCTGCGACGTGGCGTTCGCGGTGTAGACGTGGGGAAGGTCTTGCATCATGTCCTCCGGCGTTCACTCGTCGATGATCGCTGCCGAGTAGAGGCTCGCGATCTGATCCGGCCGCTCCGCCGTCATCTTCAGGTCGCGCAAGTGCCCGTCCTGGATCCCGTAGATCCAGCCGTGCAGCGCCAGGGGTTGACCACGCTGCCAGGCGTCCCGGACGACGGTCGTCTGGGCGACGTTCACGACCTGCTCGATCACGTTGAGCTCGCAGAGCCGCGCGAGCTTCCTCGCCTCGCCGGCGTACTCCGTGAGACGATTCTCGTGCTTGACCGCGACGTCGTGCACGTGGCCGAGCCAGTTGTCGACGAGTCCGTGACGCTCGCCCCGCATGGCGGCACCGACACCGCCGCACCCATAGTGCCCGCAGACGATCACGTGCTTGACGCGCAGGACGTCGACCGCGAACTGAAGGACGGACAGGCAATTCAGATCGGTGTGCACGACCACGTTCGCGACGTTGCGATGCACGAACACGTCGCCCGGAAGGAGATTGACGATCTGGTTCGCGGGTACGCGACTGTCCGAGCAACCGATCCAGAGGTATTCGGGGGTTTGTTGGTGCGTGAGCTTCGTGAAGAACTCCGGGTCTTCCCGAAGCATCGAGTCGGCCCACGCGCGATTCCGTTCGAAGAGATGGGGCAGGAGTCTCAACGCGTGTCCCTTTCTGCGAGCCGCAGTGTAGGCCCCCGACTCGGCACTGCGCCCGGACCGCCCGCGTGCGTCATCCCCTCCTCGCACTCGAAGGATCGCTCGCCCTTCATCCGCATTTCCTATGCGATGCGACGACGACGCCGGACTATCGTGTGCCGAGACGCGAGCGGAGGCTTCGAGAGGGCGACCGATGGGAGATGCATTCGAGCTGATCGCGGCGAACCTCGCGACTCCGGTCGTACTCGCCTTCGTCCTCGGAATCGTCGCCGTCGTCGTTCGAAGCGACCTGAAGATCCCGGAAGAGATCTACACCGCGCTCTCGATCTACCTCTTGCTCGCGATCGGATTGAAGGGCGGCGCCGCGCTGGCGTCGACTCCTCTCGCCTTCGTGGCGATGCCGCTGGTCGTGACGATCGGCCTCGGCCTCGCCACGCCCGTTTGGTGTTTCGCCGCGCTCCGCGGAATCGGTCGGTTCTCCGTCGAGGACGCGGCCGCGATCGCCGCTCACTATGGATCCGTCTCGGTCGTGACGTTCATTGCAGCCACCGGCTTCGTCGAGAGAGCCGGCGCCCCAGCCGACGCCTTCATGGCCACGCTGGTAGCGGCACTCGAGATCCCGGGAATCGTGGTCGCGCTCCTGATCGCGCGGCGCAGCGGTCCAGAGGGAACCGGCCTCGGCGAGGCGCTGGCGGAGATCTTCTCGGGACGCAGCATTCTGTTGCTCGCCGGCGGGGTCGTGATCGGCGCCATCAGCGGCGCCAAGGGCCTCGCGGACGTCGCCCCGTTCTTCGTCGATCCGTTCAAGGGGGCTCTCTGTCTCTTCCTCCTCGAGCTCGGCATCGTGACCGGAAAGCGGATGCGCGACGTCCGCCGCGTCGGACTCTTTCTCTTCGCGTTCGGGATCTGCGCGCCCCTCGTCAACGGCTCGATCGGCGTTCTGTTGGGACGCTTCGCCGGTCTCTCGCTCGGAAGCGCAGCCGTGCTCGGAGCCATGGCGTCGAGCGCGTCCTACATCGCAGCCCCCGCCGCCGTCCGCCTCGCGCTTCCCGCTGCCAACCCGGCCTATTATCTGACGGCCTCGATCGGCATCACCTTCCCGTTCAACCTCGCGATCGGAATCCCGCTGTATTTCGCGGTCGCGCGGTGGGTGTACGCATGAACGACGAGTCGGTCGCCACCATCCCCCTACGCCTTCTCACGATCGTCGCCGAGTCGATCCTGGAGGATCGACTCGTGCGCGAGATCCTCGCCGTCGGAGCGAGTGGATACACGGCGACCCGTGCCCACGGGCAAGGATCCCGCGAGACGCGCGCGAGCCAGATGGGCGGCAACGTCCGCATCGAGGTCGTGCTCGACGCGCCGCTCGAGCGCGAGTTGCTGGCGCGCCTCTCGCGCGACTACTTCCCGAGCTATGCGGTGATCGCTTGGAGTCAAGCGGTCGAGGTGATCCGGGACGCGAAGTACCGAAGCAATCGCTGAGTTGTGGATCGAAGATTGTTCCTGGCACGGGGCGTGCTCACTGACGGGCCGTGT
>CAZCTH010000005.1:0-98218 GCA_964501435.1 uncultured Spirochaetales bacterium
CCGTCCCGGCGCGGCTCAGGCCGTTCGCGGCGTCAGGACACGACCGCCTCCTCGGCCGCGTCCTCGGCGGCGGGCGGCGGCTCGTCCTTCCTGTGCCACATGCGGTAGAGCGCCGGGAGTACGACGAGCGTCAGGAGCGTCGAGGAGACGATGCCGCCGATCACGACGGTCGCGAGCGGACGCTGCACCTCCGCCCCCGTACCGGACGCGAGCGCCATCGGCAGGAAGCCGAGCGCCGCGACGAGCGCCGTCATCATCACGGGCCGAAGACGCGTGAGCGATCCGCGCACGATGGCGTCGTCGAGACCCGCGCCCTCGTTCCTGAGTTGGTTGATGAAGCTCACCATCACGAGCCCGTTGAGGACCGCCACGCCCGAGAGCGTGATGAACCCGACGGCCGACGTGATCGAGAACGGCATGTCGCGCAGCCACAGCGACACGATGCCTCCGGTCAGCGCGAGCGGCACGCCGCTGAACACCATGAGCGCGTACTTCGCCGAGCCGAACGCGGAGAAGAGAAGGAAAAAGATCACCCCGAAGCAGAGCGGCACGACGATCGAGAGGCGGTCGCGCGCGGCGGCGAGGTTCTCGAACTGCCCGCCCCAGGACAGCCACGTCCCCGGCGGCAGCTTGATCTTGTCGATCTTCTGCTGCGCCTCGCCGACGAAGCTCGCGATGTCGCGACCCTGCACGCTCGCCTGGACGACGACGCGACGCTTCCCGTTCTCGCGGCTGATCTGGTTCGGTCCCTCCGCGACCGTGATCTTCGCGATGGCCGAGAGCGGGACGAAGGCCGGCCCGGCGGTGGCACCGTCGCCGCCGTGCGTGCTCGCGCGGACCTCCTCCTCCGCGTGCTCGGGGAGCGGGATCGGGAGGTTCTGGAGCGTGTGCATGTCGCCCCGCATCTCGTCGGGCAGGCGCACGACGAGGTCGAAGCGACGGTCGCCCTCGAAGACGAGTCCCGCCTCGCGGCCGCCGACGGCGATCGCGACGACGTCCTGCACGTCCGTCACGGTGAGTCCGTAGCGCGCGATCACGTCGCGGTCGATGTCCACGCTCATGACCGCCTGGCCCTCGGTCTGCTCGACCTTGACGTCGATCGCCCCGCGCGTGCCGTTGAGAGCACGCGCGATCGCCTCCGCGGTCGGCACCATCGTCGCGAAGTCGTCGCCGTACACCTTCACGGCGAGATCGCCGCGGGTGCCCGCGAGGAGTTCGTTGAAGCGCATCTGGATCGGCTGCGTGAACTCGTAGTTGCTGCCAGGGAGCTTCGAGAGCGCCTCGTCGATGCGGGCGAGCAGCGCGGGCTTCGTCTCCTTGGGATCCGGCCACTCTCCGTGCGGCTTCAGGATGATGAACGTGTCCGACGCGGACGGCGGCATCGGGTCCGACGCCATCTCGGCCGTGCCCGTCTTGCTGAAGATGAACGCCACCTCAGGGAACGAGGAAACCGTCCGCTCGAGGTCGCGCTGCATCTCGGTGGACTGGGTGAGACTCGTGCTCGGGATCCGCATCGCCTGGACGGCGAAGTCCTTCTCGTCGAGCGTCGTGATGAACTCCTGGCCGAGGTGCTGGAAGAGCATGAGCGACGCGACGAACATCGCGACGGCGGCGGGCACCACGACCCAGCGCAGCTTCACGGACCAGCGGACGACGGGCTCGTAGACGCGCTTCGCCGCGCGGATCAGGATGTTCTCCTTCTCCGTGACCTTGCCCTTCATGACGATCGCCACCAGCGCAGGGATGAACGTGAGCGCGAGGACGAAAGACGCGGCGAGGGCGAAGATCACCGTCATCGCCATCGGGCGGAACATCTTCCCCTCGACCCCGGTGAGGAAGAGGATCGGGATGTACACCGTGATGATGATCGCGCCGCCGTAGACCGCCGAGCCGAGCACCTGTTTGCTGCCGGCGAGCGTCACGGCCATGCGCTCTTGAAGCGAGAGCTTGCGCCCGAGCTCGTGCTGCTTCTCGGCGAGAAGCCGCAGGCAGTTCTCGACGATGATGACGGCGCCGTCGACGATCAGACCGAAGTCGATCGCACCGAGGCTCATCAGGTTTCCACTCGTGCGCGTCTGTACCATGGCCGTCGCGGTGAGCAGCATCGAGAGCGGAATCGCAAGCGCGGTGATTAGGGCCGCGCGGATGTTCCCGAGCAGCAAGAAGAGCACGACGATCACGAGCACCGCGCCCTCGACGAGGTTGCGCTGCACGGTGGCGATCGTCGCGTCGACGAGCGCGGTGCGGTTGAGCACCGTCTTCGCGCGAATCCCCGGAGGCAGCGTGCGGTTCACCTCGGCCATCTTCTGGTCGACGGCATCCGCGATCGCGCGGCTGTTCTGCCCGATCAGCATGAGCGCGGTGCCGACGACGACCTCGGTGCCGTTCTCGCTCGCGCTGCCCGTGCGCAGCTCGCGCTCGATGCCGACCCATGCGACGTCGCGCACGTAGATCGGCGTCCCTCGTCGCTCGCCCACAACGATCGAGGCGATCTGCGACGCGCGCTCGACGCGCCCCGTCGCGCGCACGAGGTACGCCTCGCCGCGATCCTCGATGTAGCCCGCGCCCGTGCTGCGGTTGTTCTTCTCGAGCGCTTCGAGGATGTCGTTGAACGTGAGCCCGTGGGCGACGAGCCGCCGCGGGTCGGGCTGCACGTGGTACTGCTTCACGTAGCCGCCGATCGCGTCGACGCCGGCGACGCCCTTCACCGACTTCACCTGCGGCCGGATGATCCAGTCCTGCACCGTGCGCAGGTACGACGCCTTCTCGACGGGCGTGTGCAGGTGCTCGCCCTCAGGTGTTAGGTAAGAGCCATCCGTCTGCGGCCCCGGGCCGGGCTCGAACTTCGCGCTCGCCTCGGGCGCCTCGTACTCGACGGTCCACATGTAGATCTCGCCGAGGCCGGTCGAGATCGCTCCCATGCGTGGATCCGCGTCGGGCGGGAGGCTCTCGCGCGCCTCGCCGATCCGCTCGGCGACCTGCTGGCGTGCGAAGTAGATGCTGACGTCGTCGTCGAAGACGGCCGTGATCTGCGAGAAGCCGTTGCGCGAGAGCGAGCGCGTGTAAGCGAGGCCCGGGATGCCGGCGAGCGCCGTCTCGATCGGGAACGTCACCTGCTTCTCGACCTCGACGGGCGAGAGCGAGGCGACGACGGTGTTCACCTGCACCTGGTTGTTCGTGATGTCGGGGACGGCGTCGATCGGGAGACGCCCGAGCGAGTAGATGCCGATCGCGCCGAGCAAAGCGACGGCGAAGACCACCGCGGCGCGGCTGCGGATCGAGAAGCCGATCAAGCGTTCCAGCATCTTCGTTTCCTTCTAGTGCTCGTGCTCGGCTTCCGACTTCGCGAGCTCGGCCTTGAGCAGGAACGTGTTGGCGATGGCAATCCGCTCGCCGGCTGCGAGGCCCGTCAGCACCTCGGCGCGGGTCTCTCCCTCGCGGCCGAGCGTGACGGGGTGCGGCGCGAAGCCGGCCGCGGTGTCCACGAAGACCACCGTGCGCCCTTCGAAGCTCTGGATCGCATCGCGCGGTACGACGACCGCGGCTTCGGCCGCGTCGAGCGTGTGCGCGGTGACGAACATGCCCGGCAGGAACTTGCGCTCGGGGTTGTCGAGCACGACGCGCGCGGTCGCGGTGCGCGTCACCTGATCGACCGCGGGTGTTAGGTACGAGATCGTGCCCTCGGCGTCGGGCCCCTCGTTCACCGCGTGGATGCGCACGCGCTGGCCCATTGCGATGCGGCCGAGGTCCTTCTGGTAGACGGACAGGTCGACCCAAACACTGCTCAGATCGGCGACCACGAAGGCCTGCTTCTCGCGGTCGACCGCCTCGCCGCGCGTCAGGTGCTTCGCGAGGACGACGCCGTCGATGGCGGTCTGCAGCGTGTACGGCGCGAGGCTGTCACTGCTCTCGATCACCGCGAGCACGTCGCCTGCCTTCACGAGCTCGCCGGCGCTCTTGCGCACCTCGCGCACGATTCCGGGAAAGCGAGGCGTGATGTGCGCGAGCCGGTCGCCGTTGGGGTGCACCTCGCCGAGCAGCTCCGTTCCGGAATCGATCGCCGCGGGCCCGGCGGCGGCTACCTCGATGCCCGCAGCCGCGCGCTGTTCGGCCGAGAGCTGGACAGCCTCGGGTGCCTCCTCCGCGTGTTCGCCCTCCTCGGCGTCGCCACTTCCTTCTTCGTGGTCGTCGTGGTCATCGCCGTGCGCCTCGGCTTTCGCTTCGGCCGAGTCAGCACCGCCCTCGTCCTTGCCGCACGCGGCAAAGACGGCCAGCAGCGCGAGTGCGCCGAGCGCGGCAAGGATTCTTTGGGGTTGTCGCTTCACGGTGTCGATCTCCCTGAGAGTTCTGCGAGCGGCGTCCCGGTGAGGCGCTCGGCGTCGGTCGCCGCGAGGTGGAAGGCCGCGAGCGCGTCGAGCAGCTCGCGGCGCGCATCGAAGAGCGTGCGCTGCGCGTCGAGCACTTCGACGTAGCGGAAGAGCCCCGTCGCGTAGCCGCGGCGCGTTTCTTGGAAGACGCGCTGCGCGCGCGGGATGATCCGGTCGCGCAGGGCCTCGGCCTCGCTGTGCGCGATCGCGAGGTCCTGATAGATCGCGGTGACACCCGAGCGAACCGAGACGTCGGCGAGGCGCCTCTCGGCCTCTGCGCGCGCGAGGCGGTAGCGGGCGTCCAGAATGTTGCCGCGATTGCGATTGAAGAGCGGGAGCGGGACCGAGATCCCAGCGACGAGCGCGGCATCGCTGCCCTCGGCGAAGTGTCGGGCGCCCACCGAGACGGTCAGATCCGGCGTGCGCCGCGTGTGCTCGAGCGCGATCGCGGCCTCGCGCTGCGCGATCTCGGAATTCCAGCGCGCGAGCTCCGGGCTCTCGGGCGCCGCAGCGAGCAGTGCCGCAAGCGGAGGAAGCGCTGGCAGCGCGCCGAGCTCGCCTCGCACCCGTCCAAAGCTCGCCGCGGACTCGCCCCACGTGGCCGCGAGCAGAACCCGCGCGGTCTCGAGCTCCTTGGCGCTCCGCGCGACCTCGAGCTGCACGCGTTCCAGGTTTACTCGCGCTCGCTCCTCCTCGACGGGAGAGACGGCACCTGCCCGAACTGTCGAGGCCACCGAGCGCAGGGTCTCGCCGGCGAGCGACGCGAGCTCGGCCACGAGCGCCTCGCGCTCTTGCAGGGCCAGCACCGCGACGAACGCCTTCGTGGCGTCAGTCAGCACGGCGATGCGGCGCGTCTCGAAGTCCCAGCCAGCGAGCGTGGTGTCGCGCTCGGCCAGCTTCACGCGCGCTGCGCGCTTGCCGCCGAGCTCGACGAGCTGGCCGAGGCTGATCGTTGTCTGCGCGCCGTCCAATCCGCTGCGCGAGCCACTGCCCGCGAAGTCCTCGAGCTCGAGTGCGAGTTCGGGATTGGGCCGCGCAGCCGCTTGGATTGCCTGCGCTTCGCGCGCGCGCACGTCGTAGCCCGCCGTCGCAAGTGCCGGGCTCCCGCGAAGCGACGCCGCAATCGCGTCGCGAAGCGTGATCTCACCGGTCGGCAACTCCGCCGCGGCGGCGGGCTGCTCCGGATCTCGCGGCACCTCGAGAACCAGGAGTTCGCGCCCTAGGCGCCGTGGAGTTGCAGGATCATCCGCGAAGGCCGGCGCAGCGAGCGATGAAAGAATGAGGAATGTGGCGCACGCGATACGCCAGGGAACGTCCATGAAGAGGTCCGATCGCACCGCGGCGCGCAGTGGGCGCGGCGGCGCATGCCAAGTCGAGAGCGGTCCGCGCTTCGGCGCGAACCGCGGTCATCCGCCGCTCCACGAGCGGCGGATGGCTTGGCGTGATCAGACGAGCAGCACGACGGTGCGATGCGCCCGGAGGTCGAAGTCCGGAATCGCGGCGGCGCGAGGGTGAGAGATCGCCCGCGATACGAACGGATCGGGCGACGTCCACGACGCCACCGCGACAAACGGAACCGGCGCCGCTTCGCTATCGCTCACTACGCGCAAGGGCGCTTGGGAGAGCGCCGTGTCGCGGCAGTCCTCGATCGGAGGTGCGCCCAGGTCTGTGCTCTCGCGGAGCGGGACCCCACACGGCTCCGACTCGATGGCGGATTCGATCGCGACGTGACCGTCCCTGCCGATGCAGAGAACGAGGCCACTCGGAACGAGGATGGCGGCGAGCAACGCGAGAGTGAAGAGCAAACTTCCTACGCTGCGCATTTTCGGGGGGAGGGTCATCGCTCGCCGCCTTCTTGCTTCGAATCGACCGGCGCGGGACCGAGCTTTAGCCACGCCTCATTGCGCCACGAGTAGACAGTATTCTTGCGCTGCGCAACTCCAGGTTCCTGCGGAGCGACGGCCTCACTCACGCAGGGGTGTCGCAGCGGCTTCGTGCGCTTGGGCCGTCTTCTCGAGGTCCGCCGCTCGCGCCATGAGCCCCCGAGCGAGGCGCTTGTGTCTCGGGTTCGGGGCGCCCGTCTGCTGCTTGCCTCGGCCCGCCATCCCGAGACGCCGGTGGCGAGCTGCCTCCGCGCGCACTTCGGCGGCCTCGCGGCGGAGGCTGGCCGCTAGCTCTTGATGTTCCGCAGGCGCCTGCGCATGAGCCGGCGCGCCAGCTGCAGCTGTGAGGGCACAAAGGAGAACAGCTCGTTGAAAGCGATCGATTCGCATAGCACCCGTTCCTTCGCGGAATGGTTCCGCGAGACAAGAGGAGGAAGAAGCCCCCGCACGCGAGCAAGCGCGCGCGCATGCATGCAGACGACGCAGGCGAGAGCGTGGCGTCTGCTAGTGACCGAGTGCCGCGCGCATCAGATTTGGAGCACCACGCAGCGATGGATCGCGGCGGAGCGGCCTCGGCACGGATCGCTCGGGTGCCGGGCAAACCACCAGCGCGGAGCCGGTCGCTGCGCGAACGGTCGGATACTCGGTACGGCGAGTGCCGCCCAACGCACCTCGCGCTCGGGGACGAGATCGCCCTGTGCCATTGCAAAGAGTTCGTCGCGACAGACGCCACCGATCGCTGGTACGGCCGGTGCGTCGGCAGTCTGAGTCAGCTCGGCGCGACAGCGAAGCGCCGATGTGACACCTTCAACCCCCTGGCGTCCATCGGGCATCGTGCAGCGAATCACGCCGACCCCCGCCGCGCCCGCGATGGCGAGCGTCACTGCCAGTGCGACGGCGGAGAGGCATCTCAGAAGGGCATGCATCGTCGTTACAACTAGCGCTCACAGTCCAATCGCGGAAGCTTCATCGCAGTCCGACCGATCCGGTGCGACGAGCGCAAACGTGCGCCGCTCATCCTGCCGAGTAGTAGGAGACACTGCCGAAGGGCGTGAGTGCGCGGCTCGTCTCTGAGGCGCGGGCGAAACCCGCCTCGCGCATCAGGTCTGGCAAGCGCCCTTCCCAGTTGTCGCGAAGCCGATGCGCACCGTCGAGCCAGCCGACGCCGCGCGACAGAAAACGTAGGATCGCGCTTCCCTGCGGTCCGAAGTCAAGGACGTGGAGCTCACCGCCGGGTCGAAGCCAGGTGCGCATGGCGCGCAGCGCGCTGACCTTCTGCGCGGTTGTTAGGTGGTGAAGCACGAGGCTCGTGAGGATCCGGTCGAAGGACGCCGGCGGAAAGGCCGACGCCGTGTCTGCAAGCCCTTGCCTCAGCTCAATCGACGCGCCCGCGACCTCGACCTTTCGCCGCGCGATCGCAAGCACGGCCGGGTCTCCGTCGAGTCCAACGACTCTCGCCTCCGGCTGATGCCTCTTCGCAATGAGAGCGAGCGTCCCGGTGCCGCAGCCGACATCGAGCACGTCGTGCCGCGGCGCGATCCCGGCCTGGGCGACGAGCCGCTGCTTCAGCGTCTTCTCGCGCATCGAGACGGAGATCACGGGATCGTAGAGGCGAGTGAGCCAACGGAAGCCGAGCGCGGGGACGTAGCTGTCGTTCGCCACGATCAGACCTCTGCCCGTCGAAGGCGCAGGGCGTTCGCGATCACCGAGACCGAGCTGAGACTCATCGCGGCGGCTGCGATCATCGGGTTAAGGAGCAGTCCGAACGCGGGATAGAGAACGCCGGCGGCGATTGGCACGCCGAGGGCGTTGTAGACGAACGCGAAGAACAGGTTCTCGCGAATGTTCCGCATCGTCGCCCGGCTCACGTGGCGCGCGCGCAGGATGCCGCGCAGGTCGCCGCGTACGAGCGTCACGCCCGCGCTTTGCATCGCGACATCGGTGCCCGTGCCCATCGCGATGCCGACGTGCGCCTGCGCGAGCGCGGGCGCGTCGTTCACGCCGTCGCCGGCCATCGCGACGACGCGGCCCTCGGCCTGGAGGCGCTTCACGACCTCGGCCTTCTGGTCCGGCAGCACGTCCGCGATTACCTCGTCGAGCTCGAGCTGTCTCGCAACGGCATCGGCGGTCCTGCGGTTGTCACCCGTCAGCACGACGACGCGCACGCCCTCGGCGCGGAGGCCGCGGATCGCATCGGGCGTCGATGCCTTGATCGGGTCCGCTACGCCGACGAGACCCGCGAGCCGGCCGCCGGAGACCACGAACATCACGGTCTGCGCCTCTGCGCGCATCGCGTCAGCGGTCTCGGCAAGCGCGCTCGCGTCGACGCTCAGCTCCGCGAGGAGCTTCGCGTTCCCGATCGCGGCCGAGGTGCCCGAGACCTCGCCCACGACGCCGCGACCGGTGCGTGAGTCGAAGCCCTTCGCTTCGCCGAGCGCGATCCCGCGCTCCGCGGCGCCCGCGACGATCGCCTGAGCGAGTGGATGCTCGCTCGCGCGCTCTAGCGTGCCTGCGATGCGCAGCACCTCGGCCTCGTCGAAGCCAGGCGCCGGCACGGCGCGCACGAGGCGCGGCTTGCCCTCTGTGAGCGTGCCCGTCTTGTCGACGACGATCGTGTCCACGGCACGCAACAGCTCGATCGCCTCGGCGTTGCGGAACAGCACTCCGAACGTCGCGGCCTTGCCAGTCGCGACCATGATCGACATGGGCGTTGCGAGCCCGAGCGCACAGGGGCACGCGATGATCAGCACGGCTACGGCATTGATGAGCGCGTATGCCATCCGTGGCTCTGGGCCGAAGAGCGACCAGACACCGAAGGTTACGAGCGCAGCGCCGACCACCGCCGGTACGAAGTAACCCGAGACCGTGTCGGCGAGGCCCTGGATCGGCGCGCGGCTGCGCTGCGCCTCGGCCACCATCTGCACGATCTGAGCGAGCAGCGTCTCGGAGCCGACGCGGCGCGCTTCGATCACGAGCGCGCCCGTGCCGTTCACCGTCGCGCCCGTCACCCGGTCGCCGGCGCGCTTGGTCACGGGCATTGGTTCCCCGGTGATCATCGACTCGTCGACCGCGCTCTCGCCGCTCATCACCGTGCCGTCGACCGGTACCTTTTCGCCGGGGCGCACGCGCAGGCGATCGCCCACGTGCACGTGCTCGAGCGGGATGTCGGCCTCCTCGCCCGACGGCGAGATGCGGCGTGCCGTCTTCGGCGCGAGACCGAGCAGCGCGCGTATCGCCGCTCCCGTTGCGCTGCGGGCGCGCAGCTCGAGGACCTGCCCTAACAACACGAGGGTCACGATCACGGCGGCGGCTTCGAAGTAGACGGCGACTTGGCCGTGGTGGCCGCGGAACGACGCCGGGAACCAGTGCGGCGCTAGCACCGCGAGCGTGCTGAACGCCCACGCGACGCCCGTCCCGAGAGCGATCAGTGTGAACATGTTGAGGTGACGCGTGTGCAGCGAGCGCCAGCCGCGCACGAAGAACGGCCAGCCGCCCCAAAGGACGACCGGTGTGCCGAGGGCGAGCTGCACCCAGGCGAGCGTGCGCGGCGAGATGCGCCCTGCGAGCGGGTTGCCTGGAAACATCTCCGCCATCGCGATCGCGAACACTGGCAGCGTGAGGGGGAGGCTGACCCAGAACCGCCGCGTCATGTCCGCGAGCTCGGCGTTCTCCTCCGGCTCGGCCGTCGCGACACGGCGTTCGAGCGCCATTCCACAGATCGGGCAGTCGCCGGGGCGATCGCTCATGACCTCGGGATGCATCGGGCACACGTAGTCGCCTGGTGCGCCTGGCCGCTGAACCTCCGATGCCCTTGGAGCCGGCGCGTGAGTGTCGGCCGGCTGCGCGCGCGTGAGGTACGCGGCGGGATTCGCCGCGAACTTCTCTCGGCAGCCCGGGCTGCAGAAGCCGTAGGTAGTGCCCGCGTGCTCAAACGAGCCGCCGCGCGGCGCCACCGGGTCGACCTTCATCCCACAGACGGGGTCGCGGGAAGCGGGTGCCGCGCCTGCGACGGGCGCGTGCATGCCGTGGTGCGCGTGGCCTGAGTGAGAGTCGCTGGAAGTCATCTTCGGTCCTCCATCCAATGACCTGCTGACGCAGTCCGCTGCAGTTCATTACACCGCCCCGGAGGCGGCGCGCCCGCCTAGGTGCCGGGCGCGGGTGGACCCGGATACAGTGTCGTCGATCGAACACTCTTGCGAGGACGTTCTCGATGGCAGCCACGTTCGGGCAGAAGCCCGAGGTCGTTGAGACGCTCGTCGCGAACCACCGGCAGTTCCTCGGCTTTCTCGAGAAGCGCATCGGCGATCGCGCGCTGGCCGAGGACCTCTTGCAGGAGGCCTTCGTCCGCGGACTCGATCGGATCGGCGCCCTGCGTAGCGACGAATCGGCGGTCGCTTGGTTCTATCGCTCGCTGCGAAACGCTGTCGTCGACCATCATCGCAGCCGCGGCGCGTCAGAGCGGTCGCTCGCCTCACTCGCGCGCGAGCTCGAGGCCGACCAGCCAGCGGGCGACATGGAGCGGGAGATCTGCCGCTGCATCGGCGACCTCGCCGAGACCCTACGGCCTGAGTACGCGGATGCGCTGCGGAACATCGAAATCGCTGGCCTCGCGGTGAAGGATTACGCCGCGCAGCGGGGCATAAGCGCGAATAGCGCTGGCGTACGCGTCTTTCGCGCGCGGGCAGCGCTGCGCCGGCAGGTGGCCGCTGCCTGCGGGACCTGCGCGGAGCATGGATGCAGCGATTGCCATTGCTCGCGGGCAGATCCGCGCCCGCGGGAATGACGCTCGCGCGGCAGACGCTACGCGTGAACGAGCTGCTCGCGCGTCGCGATACCGAGAGTGACGCCGGCGTAAGCGCCCGCGGCCGTACCGGCGAGCCAGGCGAGGAACACCCCGGATGGTGTGCCGACGGCTTGGAGCGCGACGCCCGGCGCTAGGAGGAGCAAGAGCATCACGGCTGGAAGCACCGGCCGAATTGCTCCCCGGCTTTGGCCGCCTAAGCCGGCAACCGCGGCCACAGCGCCGAACACGAGAGTCGTAACGACACCAAAGCAGAGGGCGCTGAGCGGAAGACCGCCGACGGCTCTCAGCTCGCCGCCCGCGCGCGTGGACACCCACCAGTTCAGAAAATGCTGGTCTGGACAGAGCGAGCTGCACAAGCCGGCAATCCCGAGGCCCAGGATCCCGACGCCTGCCGCGCGCCCAAGCGGTAGTGAAGGCGTGCGCACTCGCAGAAACATCAGCGCGAGGGCAACGACGAGAAGGCCCGACCAGACCGCGCTGAAGACTACGACGTGTGAGGACGGATGATGGCCGTAGGGATGGCCGGAGAGCATCCGGATCATCCCTACGGCTCCAAGAATCCCGAGCGCGCCTGCCACGGCGAGCGTTCTCGCGGTTCGGCCGCCTCGAAGTTCGGAATCCCGATCGAGAGCGCTGAGAATCCCAGAGCGAACGCCCTCCCGAAGTTCGGCCGGCGTCTTTTCGCTATGCATGACCGCCTACTCGCTTCGGCGCTGGCTAGCGGCAGCGCGCAGTGGCGGCTGCGCCGCGATCGCATCCTGCTGGAGGCGCTGCATCGCGCGCGAAGCCATTTTTTTGACCGCTACGACCGACTTGCCGAGATGCACACCCACTTGCGTATAGGCTATCCCCGCCGCCTTCGCGTGCAGGACATATCTCTCGTCCTCCGACAGATTGGCAAGCAACCGGGAGAGCTGGTCTCGTTCTGCCATCTCGGCTGGCGCATCTCCGGGCGCTGCGTGGTGCGCTGGATCATCGAGGGGAACCTCGTGGCTCCTGTACGCACGCCGCGCGTCGTCAATGAGAAGACGATGCGCGATCTGGAAGAACCACGGCGCAAAGGCGCGCTGAGCGTCGTAGGCATGGCGCGCGCGGTGAACGCGGAGGAAGAGCTCCTGGTAGAGATCCTGGGAACGATCCGGCGACCCCGTGCGCCGCGAGAAATACGTAAAGGCGCGCCGCTCGTAGCGGCGGAAGATCTCGTCGAACGCGGCGCCATCGCCATTTACGTATCGCTCCATCAGCGTTTCGTCGGAAGCGCCGCTCTCGGCCATTATCGGCTTTCGGGAGGACATACGTCGCACTGCCTCACACGGTGACACTGCCTGTGATCTGCACCCCTCGTGCCAGCCGGTCACGCTGCCTACACCCCCGCGAGCGTCTAGGGTGGGCTAATTCGCCACAGCTCGTTCTGATTCGCCTCAAGGGCCACGTGTCACCCCAGAGCCTCGTCGCACGTAATCTGACACCAGGTAGGTGGAGGAACTCATGAGGAAATGGACCCTCGCGGTCGCGCTGGCGTTCATCGTCGCCGTCGGCCTTCAGCCACAGCGGGCTGCGGCACAGGCCGCCGACGACTCGCTCGAGGCTCACGCGATCGAGATGGCTCAGACCCCGGCCGATCACGGTGCGCTTGCCGAGCACTTCCGAGCGAAGGCCGCGGAGGCGCGAGCTGCGGCGTCTCGGCACAAGTCGATGGGCAAGGTCTACGGGGGTGGGAAGCAAGGCACGCGGGTCGCGAACTTTCACTGCAAGCGGATCTCCAAGCGAGAGGCGTCGATCGCAGCTTCCTACGACGAGATGGCAAAGATCCACGAGGCCGAGGCCCGCAAACCCAAGTGATCCCGGAGCAGCCCGTTTCGGGCGCGCTCGTTCGACCGAGTCTGGCATACAGGTTTCTGATCTGTCCCGTGGCGAGGCGCCTCGGCGGCCAATCAGGATCGATAACCACGGAGACATCCATGCGCAGGACGTTCGCGGCCGCTCTCTTCCTTGGGACCCTCGCCCTCACGCCCATCTCAACCCGGGCAGGGGAAGGCGATCACTCCCTCGAGCAGCTCGTAGTCGAGATGGCGCACACGCCGGCGGACCATGCCGCGCTCGCGGCGCATTTTCGCGCGAAAGCCGCGGACGCACGGGCCGAGGCGAAGCGTCACGAGGGGATGGGGCGCGCCTACAGCGGCGGGAAGATGATGGACCGGGAGCGGATGAAGCGGCACTGCAAGAAGATCGCCGACGACAGCAACGCGATCGCTGCCGAGTACGACGAGCTCGCGAAGCTCCACGACGCCGAATCAAAGAAGACGGAGTAGTCGCCTCTCGCTGCGGACTGGGGCGGTGACTTGCGCGTCTTGGCCGCGGAATCGCGCCGGTCTGTTGTGCGGGGCGGAGCCGTAGGCCCTCGATCCCGAGGACGTGTGAAAGATGGACAAGGTTTCGTTTCTTGGCGCGGCTGGCACCGTCACGGGTTCGAAGTATCTCGTCGAATCAGGTTCAGCCCGAGTACTCGTCGATTGCGGGCTCTTCCAGGGCGTTAAGGCCCTCCGAGACCGCAACTGGTTGCCGCCGGCGATGCCTCTGCGCGAGCTCGACGCGATCGTGTTGACGCACGCTCACATCGATCACACCGGCTACCTGCCGAGGCTCTGGACCGACGGATTCCGCGGCCGCGTCTACTGCACGCAGGGAACACGCGACCTCGCGCGCGTTCTCCTGCCTGACTCAGGGCATTTGCAAGAGGAGGCTGCGCGCTTCGCGAATCGGCACGGCTTTGCACGTCACCGCCCTGCCCTCCCGCTCTACACGGAGGCAGATGCAGAGGCGTGCCTGTCCCTTCTCGACGGTCAGGAGTTCGGCAAGGAATTCTCGCCAGCGCCGGGATTCTCGGCTCGGTTCTCCCGCGCGGGCCACATCCTCGGCTCGTCCTGCGTACGTCTCGAAACTCCCTCGACGAGCATCGTCTTCTCCGGCGACGTTGGGCGGCCCGGCGATCCCATCATGCGCCCGCCCGACCCGCTTCCGGCCGCTGACTACGTGGTCGTCGAGTCCACCTACGGCGATCGCTTGCATCCTCCCGAAATCGTCTTCGATGCGGTCGAACGCATCGTCTCGGAAGCGCTGGCAAAGGGCGGCACGATCCTCGTGCCGGCCTTTGCCGTCGGGCGCGCGCAGCATCTCCTCCATGTGCTGGCAGAGCTGAGACGAGCCGGCCGCATTCCCGAGATCCCCGTCTTCCTCGACAGCCCGATGGCCATCAACGCAACCGACGTCTTCTGCCGCCACAAGGAGGATCATCGGCTCGCCGACGGCCAGTGTCACGCGATGTGCAAGGTCGCGACCTACACGCGCACCGCCGAAGAGTCGAAGGCGATCGATCGTCGGCCTGGCGCGAAGATCATCGTTTCGGCGAGCGGGATGGCGAATGGCGGACGCATTCTTCATCACCTGCGCCGGTTCCTTCCGGATGCGCGCACGACCGTCCTCATCGTCGGTTATCAGGCAGCTGGGACCCGCGGGCGCGCTCTCGTCGAGGGAGTGGAGGAGCTGAAGATTCACGGCGAGTACGTGTCGGTGCGCGCGTCGATCGCCCAGATCAACGGCCTCTCCGCGCATGCCGACTCGGCCGAGATGATCGCGTGGCTGCGGGGGAGCGGGATCGCTCCGAAGCGTGCCTTCGTGACACACGGGGAACCCGCGGCTGCGGATGCGTTTCGTCGCAAGCTCCGCGACGAGCTCGCGTGGGACGCGGTCGTGCCGACCGACGGCTCGACGTGGGATCTCGCGTGACGAGCCCTTGCGCCCCCAACCGATCGTCCTTCTCGGACGCGGTTCGGATCTCGCGACGCGAGGCTTGGCGTTGCGACCGTCCGCCGCGCCTGGCCTGAGCCCGCGCGTGCCTGGTCAGCAACAGGAGCTTCTGCAGGTCGTGGTTCTCGGGGGCCGCGGCGAGCTTGCGAAGCGCAAGCTGCTGCCTGCGCTGGCACGGATCTCGGATTCCGAGAACGCGGGCGACCAGGCGCTCATGGTCGTTGCGACTGGCCGCGCCGAGCGAACGGACGAGGCGTATCGAGCCGAGATCGCGGACACCCTCGGTCAAGCTGGCGCTCGCTTCGCCGCGAAGCTCGTCTATCGCCGCACGGATGTGCGAGATCCCGCTTCAGTCGCGCATCTCTCGCGCGATCTCGACGCGCTCGCGGGCTCTCGCAGCGTCGGCCGCCTCTTCTACCTCGCGCTCGCGCCGGAACTCTTCGAGCCCGCAGCGATGAATCTCTTTCGCACGCGGCTCCTTGCAGCGAGGGACGGTTCAAGCGGCGCGTGGACGCGCCTCCTCGTCGAGAAACCGTTCGGCGAAGACCTCGCTAGCGCGCAGCGCCTCAACCAACGGCTGCACGCGCATCTCCGCGAGGGGCAGATCTTCCGCATCGACCACTTTCTCGCCAAGGAGACGGTGCAGAACCTGATCGGGCTCCGCTTTCACAACGCGATCTTCGAGCCCCTCTGGAACCGCCATCACATCGAATGGGTGCAGATCACCGTCGCAGAAGACGAGGGCGTGACGGGGGGCCGCGGGGCCTATTACGACTCGGCGGGGGCGCTCCGCGACGTCGTCCAGAACCACATGCTTCAGCTCCTCGCGCTCCTCGCGATGGAGCCGCCGGCATCCCTCGACCCGGAGGCCGTCCGCGACCAGAAGGTTCAAGTGCTCCGAGCCCTTCGTAGGCCTGAGCCCCGCGAGATCGCCCGCGCCTGCGTGCGAGCGCAGTACCGCGCGGCGTCGAGTGACGGAGTCGCGGTTCGTGGCTATCGGGAGGAGGACGGCGTCGCGCGCGATTCCGGAACAGAGACCTATGTCGCCGTTCGCGCCGAGCTCGAGAGTTGGCGCTGGAGCGGAGTTCCGTTTTTTCTGCGGCACGGGAAGCGATTGCCGAAGCGATTCACCGAGATTCGCGTTCAGTTTCGCATGCCACCGCTTCAGCTCTTCAATCGCCCAGAAGGGATGAGCGACGGCGACGTGCGCACGGGCCTCGCCGATGGCTCGCTCTGCCGGGTCCGGCCAAACGCACTCGTGCTCCGGCTCCAACCGCGAGAAGGGATCACCCTTTCGTTCGGCGTGAAGGAGCCCGGCACTGCGATGCGAATGGCGCCAGCGTCTCTCGCGTTCGACTACACGAACCATTTCGGGAGCGGCACGCCCGATGCCTACGAGCGTCTCCTCCTCGACGCGATCCGCGGGGATCCGTCCCTGTTCCTTCGGTCGGACGAGGTCGAGGCGGCGTGGGCATGGACCGACGCTATCCGCGCGGGCTGGGAAGGCGGCGCGGCCGCGCCGCTCCTCGAGTACACGGCCGGCACATGGGGTCCGCGCGAAGCAGAGGCGCTTCTGCACGAGTGCTGCGAAGGAGCCTGGTCGCGTGGGTGAGCGGATCACACTCACGGTGACCCCTCGCCCGGCTGCGCGCGCCGCGGAGGTTCTCGCTGACGCGGTTGCGGAAGCCGACGCGCGCGTCGGGAGTGCCCGAGTCGCAATCCCCGGCGGCTCCGCACTGGCTGCGGTCGGGCCGGCCCGCATACAGCTCGGTGCCATCTGGCGGCGGGTTCGGCTCACCTGGTCCGACGAGCGGTGCGTGCCCGTCGCTGACGTGGCCTCTAACCGCGGGATTGCGCTCCGAACCGGTGCGCTCTCGGACGATGACCCGCCTGGCTTACTGCTGCCCCTCTTTCTCGATGGGGAGAGCGGAGAAGCGGCGGCCGCTCGGAGCGAATCCGCTCTCGCGCTGAGCTTCGACGGTGTACTCGACGTCGCCCTCTTGGGGCTCGGAAGCGATGGGCACGTGGCGTCACTCTTCCCGGGTGACCGGCACGTGCCCGGCTTGCGCGTCGCCTTCGTCGAGACGAGCCCCAAGCCGCCAGCGAAACGCATCACGCTCACGCAAAGCATGCTCGCAACCGCATCCCGCGCTGTCGTCGTTGCGACTGGCGAGTCGAAGCGCGTCGCCCTTCTCCGTCTTCTCGCACGTGACCCCGCTCTCCCGGCTTCGGCACTCTCCCGTATCTCCGTCGTAACAGACGTCGATCTCGGGAGATCGAGGAGCGCATGAGCGGCGCACGTTGTGACGTCGGTGTCGTTGGCCTTGGCGTGATGGGCGGTGGCCTTGCGCGCAATCTCGCGAGCCGCGGTTACCGGGTCGCCATCTTCAGCCGCTCGCGCGAGTCGGCGCAGCAGGTCGCGGCTGCCCACCCCGAGGCGGCGCTGCGGCCTGCCTCGGACCTCGGCGATCTCGTAAGGAGCATCGAACGCCCCCGCCGCATCCTTCTTCTCGTTCCGGCCGGCGAACCCGTCGACGCCGTCCTTGGCGCGCTCGATGCTCTGCTCGACGGGGACGATGTCGTCGTTGACGCCGGGAACAGCCACTTCGCCGACACGGAGCGCCGCTGTGCTTGGGGCAGCGCGCTTCCGTGGCACTTCATCGGGATGGGCGTCTCAGGCGGAGCCGAGGGCGCGCTGCACGGACCCTCCCTAATGCCTGGGGGCGACGACCGGGGTTGGCCGCTGATTCGGCCGATCTGCGAGGCGATCGCTGCACCGAGCGACCGCGGCCCCTGCGTGTCGTGGTGTGGTCGCGGCGGCGCCGGGCACTTCGTCAAGATGATTCACAACGGGATCGAATACGCCGACATGCAGATCCTGGCGGAGAGCGCGCTTCTGCTGCGGCGCGGGCTCTCGCTACCTCCGAGCGCGCTCCCCGAGGTTTTCGAGGCATGGAATCAGAGCGAGCTCGAGAGCTTTCTCGTCGAGACCGCGGCCCGCGTGTTCCGCGTGCCCGATCCCGGGAACCCGGGCGCGCCGCTGCTCGACGCCGTGCTCGACCGTGCGGCCCAGAAAGGAACGGGGCGGTGGACGGTGCAGGCCGCACTCGCGCTGGGAATCCCCTCGCCGGTGATCGCGTGCGCCGTCGATGCGCGTTCGCTGTCTGCGGACGCGGCGGTGCGCGCGCGCGCGCAGGTCCTCGTTGGGGATGGCGACGCCAGGCAGCTCGCCGGCGTAAGCGTCGAAGATGTGCGTTCCGCATTTTACGCCTCGCGCATCGTGGCCTACGCCGAGGGATTCGCCGTGCTCGGTGCGGCGATCCGGGAGCACTCCTACGGGACAGATCTCGCGGAGATCGCGCGCATCTGGCGGGGCGGGTGCATCATTCGCGCCCGCGTCCTAGACCGGATCATCGAAGCGCTTGCTGCGGCAGGAGAGACGCCATCGCTCGCGCTCGTCGAGCCGCTTCGCGGGGAGTTGGCGCTCCTAACACCCGCCTGGCGGCGTGTCGTTGGAGCGGCTGCCGGAGTTGGCGTGCCTGTGCCTGCGATGTCGGCTTCCCTCGGATGGATCGACACAGTGCGAACGGCTCCAGGGAGTGCGGACTTGATCCAGGCGCTCCGCGACGCCTTCGGCGCCCACGGCTACGAGCGGCGCGACCGACCCGGCGAGCTCGTTCACTCCGCTTGGCAATTGCCTCGAGAGCCCTGAGCCGCCGCGCGCGACCTCACATCGTGGACATCGCTCGGCACGATTTCGCGCAGGTCCGGCACGTCTGCGCGCACGTTGCCATCGTGGAATCCTCCGGGAAGGCTTCGCACGATTCGGCGCAGCGCTCGCAAATTTCCGCGCAGGTGCCACATACGGTCGCGTGAACGGCGGAGCCGCGCAGCATGAAATTCGCGGTCGTTTGGCAAATCTCGGCGCAGTCGAGCAGCAGCCGCACGTGGGCCGCGTTGGCGTGAGGACCACCCTTCTCGAGGCAGTGGCGCGCTGTCTCCACGCAAGCGCGCTTCGCCCTCTCGCACTCTGCGATGCAGGCTCCCATGTCGTGGCCCGCAGCAGTCGAAGGCTCCTCCGCATGGGCACCAGCTGCGCGCACGACTGCGAGCGCCCCCGCGCTAGCGGCGACCCAAAGAAGTGCTTCGCGGCGAGTCGCGTCGGGAGTCACCACAGATCTCCTCAAGTGTTGATGGCACTCGTGTCGAGCGCGCAGTCGCGTCTCGCTACCGCATCAGCTCGAGGAGTTGGTCGAGCATCTTCTGGTGCCGGACGAGTTCGCGCGAGCGTGCGTTCGCGTCGGTGAGGCTCTCGATGTACTGCGAGTGACGCGTCACCTCGGCAAGTAGCGCCTCGCGCTCCGCGATTCGTTGGGCCGCGTCGGCGGCGCCGGCCATGGGGGCTCCGCCGCCCGTAGCGCCCATCCCCATGCCGTGCTCACCGTGCATGCCGCTCATCATTCCGCCGCCCATGCCTCCCGCGCCCATTCCGCCGCTCGGCGGCGCAGCCGCCGGCATTTCCATGGCGTCGTCATCCATCATGCCGGGCTGTCCGCCGGGCGGCGGGGCGGGCATCGCCATCTCCCCTTCCATCCCACCGGCCATTCCGCCTGCCGGGGTGCCGCCGCTCGGCGAACCCATCGGCATTTCCATGGCGTCGTCGTCCATCATCCCCGGTTGGCCACCACTTCCCGCTGCCGGCATTGCCATCTCACCTTCCATGGGCATCGCAGCGCTCGGAGCAGACATTCCAGCGGGAATGGACTGCCGCTGTTGCGCGATCATCATCCCCATGAGCTCCTCGACCATCCGGAAGTGCTTCTGGGTCTCCCGCTGGAGCTCGGCGGAATCCTTGATGGCCTGCATCTTCTCCGTGTGATGACGGATCTCCATCCGCTTCGCGTCGATCATGGCGATGGAGCCCTGCGCCGACTGAGCGTCGGCACCGAGCGGCGAGAGCAAGAGGCCCGCAAGTACCGCAGGCATGAGGCCGCGCTTCATCATGTTCGAAGTCCTCCAATGGGCGTGGGAGCGCTCCGCTCGTTCAGTACGCCGTATCTAGACCCCCGGTGACACCTTTCGCGCGGCCTTCAGTGCCGCGAGATCGGCTGACGATGCCGGATCGACTCGGGCCAGCGACTCTTGATGAAGGCGAGCGTCGCCCAGATCTCGTCGTCGGACAGCTTGCCCGAGAAGGCGGGCATGTTCGATCCGACGGTCTGCCCGCCCAGCTTGATGATCTGGAAGAGGTGCTCGTCCGCGTGGTGCCAGGTGTGACCCGACGCGTCGTGGGGAGGCGCTGGATAGCGGCCATCGGGCCCTGGGCTCTGCCAGTTCACCTGGCCCTCGAGGTGGGCGCCGTGACACTGTGCGCACTGCGCTCGGTAGAGGACCCCGCCGCGGGCAACTTGCTCGGGGCTATCCGGGTCCGCAGGTGACGACCGACGCGGAGGGATGATGTTGAGGACCGCCCAGACGACGCCGAGCGCGAGCACCGCTGCGGCTGCGAGCGCCCAGCCGATGGACTCGCGCGGCGACCGCGCGACCGGTTCCCGGGGCCGGCGGTTGTCCTTGCGTTTGCGCACACGCTTTCGACCCACAAATCCTCGCCCAGAGAAGGCTCGGGTGACTCGTATCCGTCTTACGTTCGCGAACCGGCACGGTGACCAGGCACCGTCTCGTCACCTTCGGTCTCGACGTGCCGTATCCGTGCTGCGGAGACCTGCGCGCGAGGCACGATGCGATACCGGAGCGACCATGCGCGCTGCTAACGCGACCGTGCAGCGGACGCTCGGCTCCTGCCTGTGCGGTTTGATCCTCCTCGGCCTGATCGGAGCGCCGAGCAGTCTCGTTGCGCAGACGCCGGCCAGCGAGCACGAGTCCCACCACCCGGCGCCGAGTCCGGTCGCTCCCGCCGTGCCGTCCTCGCCTCCCAGCGCGGCGGGGCCGAGCGGGATGGATTCGATGATGGAGCGGATGGGCGTGCCGCCTCCCCTTCAGATCTTCCCGGAGATGATGCGCCTCGAGAGCCCGTCGCCGGAGGATCGGCGGGCCCTCATCGCACGCGCGCAAGAGCGCCGCGCCGAAGGAGCTCGGCGGCTCGCCGCAGGCATCGAACAGATCGATCACGCGCTGCGTGCAAGCGACTCCGTCGCGCTCTCAGCCGCGCTCGCCGAAGCGCGTGCGGGCTTGGATGAGCTCGAGAGTGGCCTCGCGACGACGAAGGCGCTCGAGCGCGGGGACGCGCCGCCAGCCATCGCGCTCTGGTGGTTCAAGGATGAGTTGACCCTTGCCGGTGCGGAGAACGAGCCGGGCTCGTGGGCGCTGGGCCGCGGAGCTCTTCACGCGGGCGTGATGGCGCTGCTCACGATCTTCTCCCTCACGATGATCGCGATGTACTTCCACAAGATGCGGCGGGCATCGAGCTTGCTCGCGGAGCTAGCGCGAAACGCGAACCCTCCCCCAACAAGTTCGCTGAGCCCCCCGCATGCGCGCGAAGTGCCTGCGACCGCTCCGAGGAGCGAGTCCGCAGCTCCCGTTTCTCCGGGCCGCGCGGTCCCACAACCGGCGGTCACGACCTCCTCTCCGGCACCGCCCGCACGAGCGCCGGCGATGGCCTCTCGCTTCGAGACGCTGCGGAAGACCGGCGGCTGCGGCGAGTGCAAGAGCCCCTGCTCGGTGCGTGTTCGCGTCGCACGCACATTCGACGAGACACCGAACGTGAAGACGTTCCGGCTGACCGCACTCGATGGCGGCCCCCTCCCCTTCGAGTATCTCCCTGGGCAATTTCTCAATGTAATTGCGCCGAGTGCTGCTGCAGAAGGGAGCACCACCAAGCGTTCATACACCATTGCTTCCTCGCCCACGCAGAGCGCTTACTGCGAGATCACGGTGAAGCGCGAGGCCGAGGGGGTCGTCTCTCGATATCTGCACGACACCGTCCGGGCGGGCGGTGAGATTCGCGTCTCGGCGCCGTACGGGCGCTTCTGCTTTACGGGTGAGGAAGCCCCCGGGATCATTCTAATCGGGGGCGGAGTCGGGATCACTCCCCTAATGAGTGTAGTTCGATACCTCACCGACCTCGGCTGGCCGGGTGAGATTGTCTTGATCTTCGGGTTCCGCGACGCGCAGGACTTCATCTTCCGCGCCGAGCTCGAGCGGCTCGCGCGCCAGCATCCGAACCTGCGGGTCGTTCCCGTTGCCTCCGGTGCCGTCGATGCCGCGTGGACCGGTCGCCGCGGGCGGATCGACGCCGCGCTCGTGCGCGAAGTCGTTCCGGACATTGCGAGCCGCCTCGTTCACCTGTGCGGCCCGAAGCCCATGATGGACGCGGCACGCGCATTTCTCCGCGAACTCGGGGTCCCGCGCGAGCGGGTCCGCTTCGAGTCGTTCGGTCCCGGCGCTGCCCAGCCGCGTGCTGTGGCGGCCGTCGTCGCCGCAGCCGCAGTCACGCTGCCGACGGTGACGTTCGCTCGCTCGAGCAAGGCCGCCCCCCTCCCGGCAAATGGCACTGTGCTCGAGGTCGCCGAGTCGCTCGGCGTCGAGATCGAGTGGTCCTGCCGGTCAGGAACCTGCGGCAGCTGCAAGGTGAAGCTGCTCTCCGGCAAGGTCTCTATGGAGGTCGAGGACGGGCTCGACGACGAAGACCGTGCCGCGGGCCTCATTCTCGCTTGTCAGGCGCGCGCGACCGGCGACATCGCGGTCGAGGCCTAACGCTTGCGCGAGCGGGAGCGCGTCGTCGTCGGCGGACTCACGGCACTGATGCTGCTGCTCTGGCTCGGCTTCCTGATCCATCGCTCGCCGCGATTTGCGGGGAGCCTCACCGGAGCCGTCCTCGGCATCACCGCAGCGCTGCTCATGCTCGTTCCGCTCGCATATCTGCTCGTGAAGCGGGTCGGCGTTCTGCGAGGGCGCGTGACCGCGCGCGTGTCGCTCCGCACGCTGCTCGCATGGCACATCTACGCCGGGATCGTCGGGGCGATCCTCGCGCTGCTTCACACGGGGCATCGGTTCGCGAGCCCGATTGGAATCGCGCTCATCTCGCTCGTTCTCGTGGTGGCGCTCAGCGGATTCGTAGGCCGGTACCTGCTCCGACGAATTGGCGAGGAGGAACGCGACCGGCGCGCGCAGCGCGACGCGTTGCGTGCCGAGTATGAGAAGGTTGCGGAGGAGCTTCGCAACGGAGACGCCGCGCTCCTGGCGCCGTTCGCGACCCCCGTTCGGGGGCTTCTTGCGCGTGTCCTGTTCGTTCGTGAGGAGGGACCGTCGCTTGCGTCGTCGCCCGCTCTGCGCGCGATCGCCGTTGCTGAGGGGCTCTCCGACCTTGAGTACGCCGTGCGGACGCAGGAGCTGTTCCGACTTTGGTTCTCGCGCTGGCTGCGCTTTCACATCGTACTCTCGGGCTTCGTGTACGCACTGCTTGCGGTACACGTCGCCGTCGAGCTCTCGCTCGGGGTGCGCTGGCTGTGAGGGTGCAAGCCGCTGCGTTGATCGCTCTTCTCGCAGCGTCGACTGCGTGCGAGCGGGAGCTGCCCTCCCAGGCGTGGCGGCTCGTCGAGCAGCAGGCTCTGCCCGGTCCATTGTCACCTTCGCACGCCGCGCTGACTGGCGAGTGCGGCGCGTGCCACATGCCGATTCGCGGCGTCGAAGCGGCGTCGTGCATCGCATGTCACGCTCTGAATGGATCGCTCGTTGCCCAGCAGACCACCGCCTTCCACGCCTCCGCGAGCGAATGCACTGGTTGTCACGTCGAACACGCTGGAGCCGCGGCCCTGCGCGGTCCCATGGACCACGAACGCTTCGCGCAGCTAGTGGCGACGGACGATCCTGCCTCGAGGAACCGCGCGCAGGATCTTTCCTGCGTGCAGTGTCACGAGCTTCAGGACACGCACGCCGCGCTCTTTGGCCGCGACTGCGCGGCGTGTCACGCCACGGAGGGGTGGGCGATCGGCGAGTATCGCCACCCGAGCGGGGAGTCGCGCGACTGCGCGCAGTGCCACCAAGCTCCGCCTAGCCACTTCATGGAGCATTTCGCCATGGTGTCGCAGCGGGTCGCGCGGCAGGAGCACGCGTCCGTCGCAGAGTGCTACCGCTGCCATCTCCCGACCCACTGGAACGACATCCGGGGCGTCGGCTTCTACGACCATCACTGAAGCTCTGGGTGTCACCGCGGCCGCGCTCGTCGCGTAGATGCGATCGGCGATGTCGTGCTGCGAGGCAAGCAAGGTGACCGAGTACCCGCGGCGGAATGAACAAGTGACCCTCGTTCGAGCCGGCGCGCAGGAGTTGTTTCGAGAGCTCGACGATCACACACGCCTCTCCGCGCACATGAAGAAGAGCTCGTGGATGATGGTCGGCTCGCGTATGGAGCTGCGGCTCGACGATGCGCACGGCCGTGCCGTTGGCTCACGCATCCAACTGGTCGGCCAAGTCCTGGGGGTCCCAATCGCCGTCGACGAGGTCGTCACCGAGCGGACACCCCCAACGCGGAAGAGCTGGGAGACGCAGGGCGTGCCACTCCTGCTCGTCATCGGCCCGTATCGGATGGGCTTCGAGATCTCTCCTACCGCCAGCAGCGATGTGGTTCAGCTCCGTGTGTTCATCGAGTACGCATTGCCGAAGGGGCCGGCGCGATGGTTGGCGCGCGGCCTCGGACCTGTCTACGCGCGCTGGTGCGTGCGGCGAATGGCGAAGGACGGCGCGCGGCGGTTTCCGTCATGACGTCGACGGGTCGGCGCCGACCCGGTCGCTGTCGAGCAGCGCGCGCGCAGCGCGCCGTGCGGCACCGAGCAGCGCGGCGTCCTCGTCGAGCACGACGCGCACGGGCACGCGCTCGAGGAGTGGCCGGTGCCTTCCCTTGTCGAGGAAGCCTTCCGCAAAGACGCCGCTACGCAGCGCCGGCAGAATCTTCGGGGCGACTCCGCCCGCGAGGAACACGCCCCCCGTCGCCATGAGACACAAGGCGAGATCTCCTGCGACGGCACCGTAGAACCGAGCGAAGAGCGTCAGCGCGGCGGAACATGTGGGACACCCGTTTCTCAATCCGCAAGCGCTGATTTCGGTGGGCGCAGCGGCGCGCTCGCGCTCTAGGAGCGCCTCGACGTGGAGGGCGCGCGGCAGCTGCTGTTCTGCTAGGTACTCGTAGAGATTCACGAGCCCGGGCCCCGAGACCACGCGCTCCCAGCTCACGCGGCCGATGCGCCGCTGCAGGAAGCGCAGGAAGCCGATCTCCTGATCGTCGCGTGGCGCGAGGCCGATGTGACCGCCTTCCGACGGGAAAGAGGTCCATTGATTTCCGCGAGTCGGCGCGAGAATCGCCATTCCCAGACCCGTGCCCGCGGCTACGACGGCAGCGCACTGGCGTGTGGACGAGACACCCTCCCCTGCAAGGAGGGTCTCGAAGTCGCTCTCGGGTCGCTCTGTAATCCCCTCCGCAGTGGCGACGAGATCGTTCACGAGATCGGCGGATGCGATTCCAAAGGCTGAAGCAACGGTTTTCGCATCGACGACCCACCCGAGATTCGGGGCCACCGCACGTCCACCGAAGACCGGTCCCGCGACCCCGAGACACGCCCGAGCGATCGCTTTCGGGCGGCCCACGTCGCCGAGGAAGTGATCGATGACCTCCAGGGCGCCCTTGTGCGCTGCGCTTGCGTAGCGCCTCTTGTGGAGCAGCGTGAGGGTCGTCGGCCCCCGATCGGAGCCAGGCTCGACCTGCCATAGTCCTAGGCTCGTCTTGGTCGCTCCGAGGTCGCCCGCCAGCACCTTGGACGATCTCACGGCACTCATCGGTGCCGCCTGTGCGCCGCCCACGCAAGACCGAAGGGCGGCAACACTGCCCACTGAAGCAGGGGTGTTAGGCCGACGCCGAGGGCCGGAACGACGGGCATGGAGGCGCGATATCGCCAGGAAGCGTTATCGAGATTTCTGTTCTCGCTGTAGACCGTGTACGCGAGGCCGAGAAGCGTGGCGAGCGTGACGACCGCCGCGAACTGGCGCACGGGCCACGCGGAATCTCCCAACAGCGCGAGCGCCGCGACGAGGCAAGCCGAGGCGATGACGAGATCGCCCGCGGTGCAGTGAACGACAGCAAACGCGATCTCGCCGGCGGTCCCGTCCTCCCAGATGGTGTACAGCGGAACGTGCGCGGCCTCCCACGTAAGGTGCGCGCCGAGTGTGAAGAGCGCATAGCGGCGGAGGGTCGCGAGCCAGCTGCGACCCCCGCGCGCGCCGTCTTCGCTCACAGCCATAGTCTCAGCCCGACGACGAACGCCGCGTCGCTGGCTCCCTCGCCTCGGCTGCGCGCGAGGTCGGCCGTGTCACCTAGGCGCCGGATCCAGCTGAATCCGACGTAGGGCGCGAGCTCACGGCGGAGCTCGAAGCGGAGGCGGAGGCCGAGCTCGACGTCGTTGATGCCGCTCCGAGTGCCGAAGGCGTCCGCATCGCCTGCGGATGCGTTGAGCTCGATCCGCGGCTGCGCGATCACTCGCTGGGTCACGTACCAGTCCGTGGTCGCGGTGATGCGCGCAGAGACGTCTCCTTCGTCGCTCACGAACAGCGAGGGCTCGAGCTCGATCCGAAACGGGGCGAGTCCCTCGGCGCTCAGTACGGCGTGCGTCCGCTCGCGATTGCGCCCGGGGCCGTACACGACGTCCTGGCGTACGCCGACGAGCAAGTCCCAAAACGGAGCGATCTGCCGGCCGTAGTAGACCGACACCTCGGCATCGCCGGCGCCGCCGGCCATGCGCGGGTCCCCCTCGGACCTGAGCCAGAACCGATTCGTATCACCGCCGAGCCAGGCCTCGATGTCCCAGCGCGCGAAGTTCGAGTCCTTCTGCCAGCGGTGCTCGAGCTGATCGACGATGAAGCTCGAGAACAGCGCGCTGTCCTCCTCGGCACGTGCGGCCGTCGCCAAAGCGGCCCCGCCCACGAGCAGGACGAGTGCTCCAAGGATCCGGCCGACCGTTCCGCCGAGACGAATCATCCGTGGTCACCTTCGTGCGGCGCGACGGAGACGACTCGAAACATGCCCATGTGCATGTGAAAGAGGAGATGGCAGTGAAAGGCCCAGCTCCCGAGCGCATCCGCCTCGACGAGCACCGTGAGGCGTTCGGCCGGCTTCACGTTCACGGTGTGCTTGCGCGGGATCCACTCTCCTGCGCCGTTCTCGAGCTGCATCCACATCCCATGCAAGTGGATCGGATGCTCCATCATCGTGTCGTTCACGAGCGCGAGCCGCAGGAGCTCGCCGTGCCGGAACGGGATAGGGCCCTTCACCTCTGCGTACTTCACGCCGTCGAAGGACCACATGTATCGCTCCATGTTCCCGGTGAGGTGGAGCTCGAGCTCTCGATCCGGCTCGCGCTGCGGGCGCGGCACCGTGCTGCGGAGGTCGGTGTACAAGAGAACGCGGGTGCCCGTGTTCTCGAGGCCGGCGCCGGGCTCGTGAAGTCGGCTGCGCGGCTGCTCCGTCACCGTCGCATTGCCGGGTCCGTGGTGGTCGGGTCCGTGGCGAAAGGGCCGAGGCACGGCGTTCGGTGGGGCTCCATGACCTGCGTGCTCGCCCGGCGGCGGTGACGGTGCGGCCCCCATGCTTTCGTGATCCGCCATCGCCCCGCTCGTTCGATCGGCGCTCCCCGCCATCGCCCCGTTGCGCACCTGCGGCGTTGGCGTGGCCATCGCCGAGTGATCGCCGGTCGGGGGCGCAGCCCTCTCATTCACCGCGGGCGAATCCATGCTCATTCCGGCGTGTTCACCCGCCTCCATCGCCATTCCCATGTCCGCCATCGTTCTCAGGGGGCGCGATCGGCGCTCTGGCAGCGGCGCTTCGAGGCCGAGGCGAGGTGTTAGGGTGCCCCGCACGTAACCGCTGCGGTCCAAGGTCTCGGCGAAGACGGTGAAGGGGCGTTCCTCGTTCGGCTGAACGATCACGTCGTACGTCTCGGCGACGGCGATCCGGAGCTCGTCGACGCGAACGGGCGCGACGTTCTGGCCGTCGGCCTGGACGACTTCGAGCGAGAGCCCTGGAATCCGGATGTCGAACGTCGTCATCGCCGAAGCGTTGATGAGGCGCAGGCGCAGACGCTCGCCCGCCGCGAAGAGGGCGCTCCAGTTCGAAGCGCTCGGGACGCCGTTCATCAGGTACGTGTACGAGGCGCCGGTCACGTCCGCGAAGTCGGTGGGATCCATGCGCATCGCGGCCCATTCGCGTCGGTCGGCGACTGCCGCGCGAAAGCCGCGCGTACGAATGTCTCGCGCGAAGTCGCCGAGCGTGCGGCGCTGGAAATTGTCGTACCCGGGACGGCTCTTCAGATCATGGAGCAGCGCGTAGGGGTCCTTGAAGGTCCAGTCGCTGAGGAGAACGACGTAGTCGCGCTCGTAGTCGAACGGATCGGGCTCGCGCGGATCGATGATGAGGGGCCCGTAGACGCCGGTCTGCTCCTGGAGGCCCGAGTGGCTGTGGTACCAGTAGGTGCCGCTCTGAACGACGCGGTAGCGGTACGTGAAAGTCTCGCCGGGTCGAATGCCTGGGAAGCTGACGCGAGGCACGCCGTCCATCTCAGGCGGCACCAATAGGCCGTGCCAGTGGATCGAAGAGTCCTCGTCGAGAGCGTTCGTGACGCGGAGGGTCGCGGTCTCGCCTTCACGCAGACGGACGAGGGGGCCCGGGAGCGAGCCGTTGATGCAGGTGACCGCGCCCGGGCGCTCGCCGACCGGAAGCGTTTCTCGGTGGATGCGTAGGTCGATCTCGGAACTGGGCGATCCCGCCGACCCTTCGCTGACAGCGTAGGCCGGCAGTAGCTGAACGAGAGAGCTGCCGAGTGCGGCGCTTGCCGCCGTCTTCAACAGTGCGCGTCGATTCCACCCGCGAGCGTCTCGAGAAGCCATCGCCGCGAGGGGCTCGCTACGGCTTGTGCGGCGCATCGCCCGGCGCAGGCGCCGAGCCGCGCCCGTCCATCATCGCCTCCATCATCGCGTCCATCATCCGCATGTGCTTCTTCATTTCCTCGCCGAGCCGCGCTGGATCGCTGATGCCTTCCATCATCCGCGAGTGCTCGTGCATCGCCTGCATGTGCGCGTGCATGTCCGCCATCCCGCCCGCTGCTTCGGGAGCCGAGGTCGCAGCGGCCGCCGCGCCGGGGCGTGCGTGCTTCGCGTGATCGTCGTCGTGAGCGCGAAGTCCCGACGCTCCGAGGACGAGTACTCCGACCAGGCCGAGCGCGCGCGTCAAGTTCATGTTTCCCTCCAATGCCAAGTGCGGTGCTAAGCGGTCGACTCGCCGCGGCTCGCCGATGCGGCGCGGAGGTGCGGAATCCACCGCGGCGTGCGTTGTGCATACGCCTCGTACGCGGCGCCGAACGTTGCTCTCGCGTCTCGCTCCTCGTTGTGAGCGAGTCGCACGTACATGATCGCGAGCACTGGAAACATCGCGAGCGTGACGAGCGTCGGCCACTGCAGGAGGAATCCCGCCATGATCAGGAGAAAGCCGGCGTACTGGGGATGACGCAGCCGCGCGTAGGGGCCCGTCGTCGCGAGCCTTCCTTCTCGCTGCGCTGCGTAGAGCACGGGCCACGCTGCTGCGAGAATCGAGAATCCAGCACCGATCACGACGAAGCTCGCGAGGTGCAGCGGGTCGAAGTGGGGATCGCCCTTCCAGCCGAGCAGAGTGTGCCAGAGATGCCCCGACTCGTGTGAAAAGAGGTCCACCCCAGGGAATCGCGCACCTAGCCAGCCGGAGAGAAGATAGATCGTCAGCGGGAAGCCGTACATCTCGGCGAACAGGGCCACGATGAACGCCGAGAATGCTCCGAAGGATCGCCAATCGCGCGCGGACTGGGGCTTGGCGAAGCTCGCGGCGAATAGGATGAACACGGCTGCGTTCATGAAGACGAGGGACCAGAGGCCGTAGGCAGTCATTTTTCTTCGTCCTCCGTGCGGTCGCGGACACCACGAGCGGAGTGCTGAGCGTGGTCGTGGCTCCCCCCGTGCATGAAGAAATGCATCAGCGGGCAGAGGCCCACCAGGATCCACGGCAGGAACTGCACCACGTGCGCTCGGTGCTCCGTCCAAAGGAAGTAGGCGGCGACGGCGGCGAATCCCCAAAGCGCGATGCGCGCTGCGCGTGGGCGCTCCGGCTGTAGCGCCGGCGTTGCGTGGCCGCTGTCTCGCATCGCTCGCCCTCCTTGCTCGTGACTACGAGTGACGCCCCCTCGAGGTGACAAATCGCCGTTCCAGAGGGCGCGCACGCTCAGACTTTGTCCTCCCTCTTCGACGTTGCGGTCGGCGCTTCCTCGCGCCCGCTCGCGGGGAACTGCCTCAACCGCTGCCAACCGGGCAGATGATGGGCTGCCAAGAGACCGAGCACGAGGACTGCGGAGAGCACGGCGAGCGCAACCATCCCACAGCCGACCGCGAGGCCGACCGAGGCCGTGGACCAGAGCGTCGCAGCGGTCGTCAGTCCGACGGTATTGCCTCCCTCCCGGACGATGACGCCGGCGCCGAGGAAGCCGACCCCCGTTACGACGCCGGCTGCGATGACGTGGGAATTGGAATCTGCAGACACGTGCAGCGAGACGAGGGCGAACACACAGGCTCCCAAGGCGACGGCGCCGTACGTCCGGATGCCCGCTTCGCGCCCGTGTCGTTCGCGCTCCCAGCCGATCAGTCCGCCGAGGGCCACCGCGAGCAGTGCTCTCGACGCGATCAGCGCTTCCGCGTTCCAGTCCAACGGTGTACGTCCTTTCGCAGCGCGAACGCCCTCGACTCGGCGGTGCCGGGCGCCGCAACTCGGTGTCGGACGGAGGGGCGCTCTAGCGCGCCTTCAGGAACGCCAAGAGCGCGCGGGCGTCGTCGGCCGGCAGGTTTGCGCGCACGCGCATGTGAAGCATGAGGGTGTCCCACTCCTCCGGGGCCCGCTCGGACGCTGGCCGTGCGTTGTGACAGGTGCCGCAGTACGCGCTCCACTGGCGCGCTCCTTGGCGGACGAGTTTCTTCTGGTCGGCAGCGCTGCCCTCGGCCGCCGCGAGCGACGGAAGTGCAGCCACGGTCAGCACGAGAGCGACGAGTAGACGTGTCGGCTTCATCTCCGGACCTCCTAGAATCCGACCGCGATCTGTGCGCGCGCGGCGTGTTCGTCGCCCGCATCGCGCAGCGAATCCCAGTCATACTCGAGCTTCGCCGCGATGGAAGGCGTCAACCAGTAATCAATGCCGAAGGCGAGCTGCCGAGGATCTCGCCGGCGTTCTTCGCCCCCTGGCGTGACCGCGAGCTCGCTTTGCTCGAGGCCCGAGAAGCGCAGCACGAGCTCCATGCGGCGGAGAACGTCGAGAGGAGCCTTCGAGAGCTTGTAGGCGGCCTGGAGGTACCAGCCGTCGCGCTCGTCATCGGGTCCGCCTGGAAACTCGCGCCGCGTCTGCAGGTACTCGCCGCGAACGTCGAGATCACCGAGCTGATAGGCGAGGTCGACGCCCCACGACGTGAACCAGCGCTCGTCCCCGGCACCCCATCGCCCGTTGAACGTCGACGCCCCGAGCTTCAGTCGCCCGAGCTCGAGGTCGAGCGGCAGCGGGTAGAGCGCGAACCGCGCGCCGAAGCCCTTGTTGCGGTTGAAGTCGGTGTTGTTGGAGACCAGGACGGCGCCGATCGCGGGATCCTCGAATCGCGGGCCGTTGGAGGCGTAAAGCGTGTAGTCGAAGGTCACCCCTTCGCGCGCACCGAGGCGCGCACCGCCGCGGAGCTGGAGCCCGACATCGCTGAACGGCAGCAGACCGCCCTCCTCTCCTTCGAGGTACGGGAGAGGATTCGAGGCCAGCTTGTTGATCCACGCCGGATGCAGCTGCTGGATGAAGTCGCCGAACGGGAGCAAGAATTTACCCGCGACGAGCGTCGCGTAGTCGTTCAGCACGACGTCTGCCTGTGCATACTCGAGGTTGACCTCGGTCTCATCGCCTTCGAGCTCGAGCTCCGGCTCCACCTCGAAGAGCACCCGATCCGTCACGCGGAACAGGAGAATCGGCGCCACCGTCGCCTCGAATGTGCTCTCATCTTCGGCGCTCTCCCATCCGAAGCCCGCGGCACCCCAGCCCGTAACGATGAAGCGATTGTCGCCCTTGATGAGGGCGAGTCGGTCTCCGGGCGCCGCCGCGGTAGCGGATGTCGCTGGCGCTGCAGCCTGCTCGGCGTCCGCCACTTCCGGCGATTCCACGGCGGCGATGCGGTCCTCCAGCGCTTGGATCCGCGCGGCGCTCTCCTCGCGGAGGCGGGTGACTTCCTCCTTGAGCGCGGCGACTTCATCCGCGGGTTCGGCATGCAGCGGAGTCACAGAGCCTGCAACGACCAGCGGGATCGCGACGGACACCGCGCGCGCGAGCGCGCCGACGCCGCTTGTCGCTCTAGCGACAAGGGAAATCCGCTTCATGGGGATACTCCTTCTTGCGTCGTGCCCGGCTGCTCCGCGGCCGGCACGGCGTGTTGTGCCGCCAGGAAGCGGCTGATGTCCTCGATCTGCTCGTGGGAGAGCGGGCCTTCCGGATCGAGGAAGCCGGGCATGCGAGAATCCGTGAACAGGCTCTTGGGATCCTCGATGTAGCGATGGATGAAGGACCTCGACCTCGCATCCCCGATGCCTGCTAGGTCGGGGCCCTTGTCCGACTTTCCGATGTCGCCGAGTCGATGGCACTCGGTGCAGTAGCGGCGGAAGCTCCGCTTGGCCTTGTCGCTGTACGGGCCGCCGCCGCGCACTTCGTCGACGTAGGCGAGAAGAGCGGAAACCTCTTCCTGGATCGGCGCGGGAGTCGGCATCGGGGGCCCCGAGATCACCGCCGACGGCGCCGCAAAGTGGGCCTTCATCCATTTCACGTCGCGCGTCACAGGGCCAAGCGCGAGATCCGGCCCGAGGAGGCCCCCACTCCCTCTCACGCTGTGACAGTGAACGCAGTCGAGTCGATCGAACGCGATCCGTCCCGCTGCGACTTCCGGCGGGGCTGGGACATGCGCGCTCACGAGCGGCGAGTTCGCTCCCGCGACTGTGAGAAGGACCACCGCAAGGGTTCCGACGATTGCGACGCCGCTCGCCAGGGGTCGATCGAGGGCGTGCCGGAATCGCGAGCGGTCGATGAACGGCAGAAGGAGGAGAAGCAGAAGCCCGAGTGTCGGCAGAACGATGGCGACGATCGGCTCGAGAGGACCCGGGAAGTACTTCAACAACTCGAACAGCGAGAGGAAGTACCACTCGGGACGCGGGTTGAAGCTCGTGTCCGTCGGGTCGGCAACCTCCCCGACTTCCGCGGGGAGATGCCAGGCGAGCACGCCCAGGGCGAGCGCGACGATGGCGATCGCCATCGCGTCCTTTGCGAGCGTGTAGGGAAAGAACGATGCACCGGCGTCCTTTTCGGCTTGGTACGCCGCGAGAGCTGAGGCGCGCGCACTCTCGGGATCGCTCCCGAGCGGCGTCGGAACGTGCCGCGTCGGCGGCGCCGAGATCCCCTGCCGGACGACGAGGAACAGGTGCGTGCCCAATAGGAGAAACAGCGCCGCCGGCAGGAGCAAGACGTGAAGTGCGTAGAAGCGCGTGAGGGTTTGGGCTCCGAGCTCGTCGCCGCCTCGCAGCACGCTTGCGACGGAACCTCCGATGAGCGGAGCCTGCTCGGTGATGCGAATGCCGACTTCCGTCGCCCAATACGCCTTCGCATTCCAAGGGAGCAGATAACCCGTGAAGCTGAGCCCGAGCGCGACCACGAAGAGCCCGACGCCGGTCACCCAGGTGAGCTCGCGTGGGAATTTGTAGGCGCCCGTGAAGAAGGTGCGCAGGAGGTGCAAAACGAGGGCGACGACGATGGCGCTCGCGCCCCAGACGTGGAGGCTGCGGATCAAGGAGCCGAAGGGTGCCTCCTCCGAGACGTAGCGAACGGACTCGAACGCGTGATCCGGCGTCGGCGCGTAGCTCGTCGCGAGCAGACTTCCCGTCACGACCTGCAGCGTGATTAGGAACAGCGCCACGCTTCCGAGCGTGTAGAGCCACCCGACGCGCGGAATCTTCCGCGCAAGAAGGGCGGCGTGGATCTCGCGGATCCCGATTCGCTCATCGAGCCAGTCGACGACGCGGCGCCCGGGCATCAGGCACTCCTGACCGGCGTCGTGCTCACGTAGAGCGAGCCCGAGTCGACCCATGTCTCGTACGTGTCGAGAGGTCGCGGCGGCGGTCCGCTTACGACGGCGCCGTCGATGCCGTAGATCCCGTTGTGGCACGGGCAGAGAAAACTCCCGCTCTGCGCGTGCCAGTGGTACGCGCACCCGAGGTGCGTGCAACGAGGGTCGAATACGCGCACGCCCTGCGCCGTGCGCACGACCCAGGCACTTTGACGGCCCGTCACGATTGCCCAGCCGTCGCGCTTGCGAATCGCAAAATCGACGCGCTGGGGGCGACCGAGCGGGAACGAGGCGAGCTCCCCAACGTTCACGCCCACGCGTGGGCGCTTTCGGAAGAGCGGTGCGGCGACGAATCCAACGATCGGCACCGACAGCGCGGCCGCGATCGTCGCGTTGATGGCCCAGAAGACGAGAGACAGGAAGCGGCGGCGATCTGTCTCCGGGGCCTCGCTGCTCGGCGCACTCATTTCGGGCACAGGCTGCGAACGAAGAGCACGAGGTCCTGGATCTCGTCGTCTTCCATCGCGTCCGAGTACGAGGGCATGTCTGCCGAGAGCTTGGCGGCCTCACCGCCGTCTTTGATCACGCGGAAGAGCTCCGGGTCCGTGAACTTCCGCATGCGCGCGCAGTCCTTGAAGTCGCGCGGCTTGGTCTTCAGGGTTGCGGCCTCTCGCCCGTCGCCCCGCCCCTGCGCGCCATGGCACTTCGCGCAGAGCTCTTTGTAGGTCGCGGCGCCGCGGCCCACGTCCGCGTGGGCCGAAGCCGTCACAAGTCCGATGGCGAGAACGACCGCAAGGCTTGGCCCGAGATTTCTCCGATTCCACTGCACGCGTGCGCCTCCTATCCTCGCTCGACTACGGACGCGCGCGGGTAGCGGTGACAAGAGATCGACTCTGGGCTGGCCGGTCGCGGGCGGGCGCCCTCGAACTACAGTTCCGGCATGAGCGAATCCGGACTCTCGCTAGACGTGCTGATCAACCGCTGGAAGGGCGACCCCGGGAGCACTTATCGGACCTGGTTTCTCTGGGATCAGCGGCTGAAGAACTTCCGCGCGATTCGGGCTGGGATCGCCGCAGTCGTCGCGGAGATCGAGGCCGGGACCTTTGGAAACGCCTACCGAGGCTCATCGCTCGAGACGGTCGTGCGGTCGGTGGCCGAGCAGCGCCAGATTTTCAAGGGCGCGGACCATGCATTCCTCTGGAAGCCGAAGCTCCGCATCCCCGACATTTACGAGGATCGGGAGAATCAGCTGGCCTTCGGTCGCTTCCTCAACACCTGCGCCTGCTGCGACCGCGAGGAGGCGGTATTGAGCGCAATCCGAAGCCTTTCTGATAGAGAAATCAAGGGACTCGGACCAGCTGTTGCGAATCTACTTTACTTCTTGCATCCGACTCTCATTCCTCCGTTCAACACGGCGATCGTGCGCGGCTTCAATGCGCTGACGGGATCGCGCGTGAAGCTCGGTTCGTGGGAGGCATTCCTCGCCATGCGCTCGGCCGTCGTGCGCCTCAACGCCGAGCACCGCGGGCTTCTGAGCAACGACCTCGGAGCGATCGGCGGACTCCTGTTCGACCTCGGGACGGGTCGTTTTGCACCACCCCCGCGCGCAGATGACGCGGCGTCGCTCGCCGCCTGGGAGGCGGAGCTCGAGCGCGAGCGCGCGACTTCGTCGTCGGCTGCGCGAACGCTCGCCGAGGTCCAGGCTGAAGACCGCTCGCACGTGGAGGTCCAAGGATGGCTCCGCGATCTCGGACATGCGCTCGGCTTCGCGGTATGGGTAGCCTCCAACGATCGAAGCCGTCCCTACGCGGGCGGGCGGCTGTGCGACGGATGCGTCGAGGTTCTCCCCGAATTGCTCGCAAGCTCGGCGGGCGCGGAGACGATCCGGCTGATCGATGTGCTCTGGTTCGAACGCGAGCCGTCTCCGCTCGCGAACGCTGTCGCCATTCCGGGCGCCGCGCGCGCGGCCACGGGTCGCGTCATCGCGGCCTTCGAGGTCGAGCACACCACGAGCATCTACTCGGGGATCGTCCGCATGCTCGACCTCGTGCTCGGTGTCCCGCGCGGCGAGAACGTGAGTCTCTTCCTCGTGGCACCGGACGCACGTGAAGGGGAAGTCCGGGCGCAGCTCGCCCGCCCCTCCTTCGCGCGGATCGCGAGCCGAGGCGTGCGCTACCTCGCCTACGGGGATCTCGCAGAGCACAGAGCCGCGATGGCCCGCTTCGGATCGGGCCTCAAGTCCGTCGAGGCGATCGCGCGCACGCTCAGCTAACCCGCGCGGACTCATCTGCGGCCCCCATGTCCGGGTCACTTCTCGCGCGGTCCCCCGTATCTAGCCGGCGGGGGCCACACTTATGCGCGCGCTCGGAGCGCTACTCGTCGTCGGCTACGTCGTCTCGGCGGTCCCGTGCGCTGCCGCCCCGGATCCGGACGCATCGGCTCGCGCTGCGGCGGAGGAAGCCACGATTGCGGACTGGCAAGAGCGCGCGCGCGCGCTGTTTGCGCAGGCCGAAGACGCAGCTCTCCGGCTCGAGGCCGGTCGCCGCGCCTACAAGCGGGCGCGTCAGGGAGGCGATGTCCAAGGGGGCGATCGGCTCGCCCTGATGACGGAGGTCGCGCGAGCGGAAGCCGACCTTCACGACGCGCGGGCCGGTTTCGCGCGCCTGCAAGAGGAGGCCCGGCGCGCAGACCTACCCCCGGGCTTTCTCCGCGAGCTCGAGGATGCCGCTTCCTCAGAGGACATCGCGTTCGAGCTGGCCACGGAGGCCGAGACTCCCGACCAGCACTCCACGGTGGCGCGCAATCTGCGCGCGCGAGCGGTCCGCTATCGCGCGATGGCCGAGCGGCACCGCACACTCGGCCGTAGGTACGCCGACGACGACAGGAGATCGCAGCAAGCGCACTGCGAACGGCTCGCCGACCTCGAAGAGAAGATGGCGGGACAATACGACCGCCTCGCCGAGGGCCACGAGGAGCACGCGAACTAGCCCCAGTCGATGGTCGTTGCGCGGCTCACGTCTCCGCAAAGTGGAGCGCTGGCCTTCCAGCGCAGGCAGCGGGATCGTGCTCGAAGCGATCGCGACAATTGAGTGAGCAGAAGTAGAACGTCGCCTCCTCGTGCACCGATTGCGCGCGCGCACGCTCGGGGTTGATGACCATCCCGCAAACGGGATCGAAGTGGAGACTGAGTGCGCGGTCGGCCTGCGCGCGGTGCGCTGGCGGAGACTTCATCAGCTTCTCGATCGTCGGAAGCGCTGCCTCGGTCGCGCGTCGCCCAGCCGCGACGGCTTCGCTCACGCGATGGAAGTCGCGCAGGCCGATGTCCCCTAGCTCCGGGGCGATGAGCAGCTCCGGCCCGATCATGGCCTCCGCCAGCGCCGTCTGATGGTCGAGGACGATCTCGGCGGCTCGGGCGAGTAGTTCCAACGCGATCTTCGCGGTCGCTGGGTTCGGGACGAAGCCGCCGAGCCTCGAAAACCACGGCGTGACGCGCCAATTGAGCTGCGGCATTCGCCGATCTCGCGCTGCTCCAACCTTGACGGCGACGACGACGTCGGGATCTGCGATCGCGGCTACGTCGACTGGAATCAAGTTGAGGAGCGCGCCGTCAACGAGCCAACGCGTGCCAACTTTCACAGGCGGCAGCACGCCGGGCACTGCGCAGGTCGCCTCGACGGCGGGCCGCAAGGCGCCGGCGTGGATCACGACTTGCGTCCCCGCCTCGAGGTCGACAGCAGTCACAGCGAGAGGGGTCTTCAGTTCGGCAAAGGTCGCAGGGAGGGCATTCGCGGCAGCGCCGAAGATTGACGACCAAGAGACCAAGCCACCCGGGATGAACCAGCGCGGGAAGCGGAAGTCTTTGGCGAGGTCGGCGATCTCACGGGCATCGAGACCTGCCGCACTGAGGGCGCCGATCAACCCTCCCATACTGCTGCCGGCAAGGAAGTCCACCCGGATGCCTTCGCGCTCGAGCACGTCAAGCACTCCGACGTGGGCGAGGCCCCGGGCTCCTCCGCCGCCAAGGGCAAGCGCGAGGCGAGCGCGGGTTCGCGTCTCCGCACCTCCCTCTCGCCCAGCTCCGACGGAAATGAGTCTCGCGCGCGGCGTCATACCTTCCTCTCGCTACGGACGAGGCGGCGCAAGGTGACTGATTCGTGCGCCGAAGGATGGCCTTCGCGCGCGACCTATTGTTCGGCGTGCGCCTCGTGACCCTCGGCGAGTCGCTCGTACTGGCCGGCGAGCTCCTCCTCGATGTCGCCGAGCCGTGCGCAATGCTCGCTCAGTCGCTCGCCGTCGCGTCCCCCCATCGCCGCATAGCCCGTGGCCATGTCCCGGTGACGCCGCGCTTGGGCGCGGTGCCGAGCCGCCCGCTCGCGAAAGTTGAGGGCTGCAGCGCGATGCTGTTCGGGCGTCTCGGCCGCGGCCGACAGCTCGACCGCGAGATCGGGGGCGCGGTAGTCCTCGAACTCGCGGAGTGCGTCCGCCACGGCGTCGCCGCGCGCTTCCTCGAACAGATCCTCGAGCTCCTCCTGCGCATCGATGACGTCGGCCTCTGCCTGCGCAGCCTCGGTCAGGACCGTGAGCTTTTCCTCCCCATGAGCGCGTCGATTGCCACGCAACCGAGAGTACGCGCGGCGACTCTCCTCGAGACGAGCGGTCGCCCGTTCGAGCCTGGATACGGTTCCGCGCGCGCGCGCGCGAAGAGTCTCGCGGAGCTCATCGTCCGAGTGACTGTCTGCCAAACCGCCGAGGGGCTGGAGAAGGACGGCACATGTTAGGGAAACTGCGCACGCGGCGCCGCTGAGCGAGACTCCATGGCGAAGTGCCGCCGGCCTCCGCACCACTCGGTGGATCGACATCATCGACGGCTCGGAGCGGACTGCGGCTCGACCTTTTTCAGTAGCTGACCCTCGCGCGCCCAATGCTGAATGAGGCCAGCGCTCAAGTGGTCGAGCGCGTCGAGCGCCCGCTGCTTCTGCCCAGCCTCGATCGCCTGTCGAACCGCGAGCACGTCTTTGGCGAAGTGCTCATGCGTATCGAGCAGACCGGCGACCTCAGCTCCGGTGCTGCCAGAAGCGCCGTGCGCAGCTTCGGAAGAGGCGTGCGTCGATCGGTCCGGGCAGGAGCGGCCAGCTGGTGCATGGAGGAGCTCACCCTTGCCTCCGTAGACGCACGATCCGCCGACGTCGCGGTACGGATTTCCCTGCAGCGGCCGATCTCGCACTTGCTGGCCGAGCGCAGCGGCCGCAAGCATTAGGCCACCGGCGACGGATGCTAGGACTGCGCGCTCACGCTTCATCGCGGATCTCCTCGCGCGTCTGCGCATCATGAGAAGCAGTCGGGGCCGGCTGGACCACCACGAGCGTGCCAACCATTCCGGCCTCGGTGTGCCCCGGGATCGTGCAAAGCACCTCATACGAGCCGGGCGTATCGAGCTGGTAGGTGCCCGCGTCGGTGCCCTTCGGTCCGGCGTGCAGGTGGATGAGGTCGCCTCCGCCCGGCGCGCGCACGAGCAGCGAGTGCTCGACCAGGGCCTCGCGATTGTCGAGCTCGATGCGCGTCGCGATCCCTGCGCGCAGCTCGAGCCTACGCGGGACGAACGCGAATTCCGTCGACTTCACGACGAGCGTCTCCGCGGCCGGCACGTCCACCGCCGCGAGCGGCTTCACGCGGTGTTCGTGGCCCGGCAGACGGCTCATCGCGCCGTGGTCGTGTGCGCTCCCACTGTGCTGCTCGTGTGCCGCCCCGCCCTCGAGCGCTCCTGACGGGTATTGGGAGCGCAGGAGCTCGAGCACCGCGTTCAGCTGCTCGAGCGCAGCGCTCGTGCGCGCGGTGTCGCCTGCATCGGCCGCCTCGTGCAGCTTGCCCGAGACCGCAGGAATCTGCTTGACGGCTGACTCGGCTCGCGCGCGCTGCTCGGCGGTCAAGTCCGGGCTCTTCTCGAGCATCGCTCGCCCAAGCGGCTCGAGAGCCTCCGACTTCTCGTGGATGCTCGCGAGCTGGCCGTTCGTGACATCCGCGGCAATCGAGTCGCGCGTGCTTTGCAGCCTTGCCCAGGTCGACGCAAGGTCGGCGGCATCCGCGGGGCCCGCCGAGCCATGCGCTTGCTCACCGGCCATCTCGTCGTGCATCGAACCGTCGCCGTGCCCATCGCCATTGTGCTCGCCGCGGCCGCCCTGCACATCGGCGGCGGGCGCCGCAGGCGGCGCTGCCGACGGCTCCGTTTCGCTCGACCCACAGGCGAGCGCAAACGCCAAAGGCAGTGCAGTCCAGAACAAGGTTTCTCTCGAGATCATCGAAGTTCTCCTGGTGTTAGGGAAGGGAAGGCGCCCGTACAGCATTCGCTGAATGGGCCGCTGTCGCGTGCGACGCGCGCGCCTCGGCGACCCAGCGCTCGGCGGCCTTGCGCCCGAAGCGCAGGAACACGGTCGGGGTCACCGCCATGTCGAGGATCGTCGAGCTGACGAGGCCGCCGAGAATCACGACGGCGACCGGGTAGAGAATCTCCTTGCCTGGCTCGCCGGCCGCGAGAACGAGCGGGATCAGTGCGAGACCGGCCGTGAGCGCGGTCATCGTTACCGGCACGAGGCGCTCGAGCGAGCCGCGCACAACCATCTGCTCGCCGAACGCCTCGCCCTCGTACTCCATCAGGTGGAGGTAGTGCGAGATCATCATGATCGTGTTGCGCGACGCGATCCCGGCGAGCGTAATCAGTCCGACGAGCGTTGCGATCGAGACCTTCCCGACGAGCAGCCACGTGAGCGCAATGCCGCCGACGAAGGCGAGCGGAATGTTGAGGAGAATCTGCGCGACGATCGCGCCGCTCCGGAAGTGCGTGTAAAGGATCAGCCAGATGACGCCGAGGGTGAACGCCGACAGGATCGCGATGAGGCGCGAGGCCGCCTGTTGGCTCTGGAACTGGCCCTCGAACCGAATCGAGTAGCCCTGCGGCAAAGGCACGCTGGCGGCGGTGCGTTGCATCTCTGCGACCGCCGAACCGAGGTCGCGGCCCGAGACGTTGGCGGAGACGACGATGCGCCGGCGCACATCCTCGCGCTGGATCACGTTCGGCCCGAGCCCTTCGCGAACGTCCGCGAGTGCCGCGAGCGGAACCCGCACGCCTTCGCCCGCATCCACCAGCGCTTCGCGGATCGCATCCGCGTCGCGGCGCGCGTCGCTGCCGTAGCGAACGAACAGCGCGAAGCTCCGATCCCCATCGAGGATCTGGCCCACGACGCGCCCGTTGAGTGCCGTCTCGAGACGCTCGGCGACTTCTCCCACGCGACTGCCGAGCGCCATCGCACGGTCGCGACGCAGCGCGATATTGAGCTGAGGAATCAGCACCTGCTTCTCGACCTGGAGATCGACGACTCCCGGGATCGCGCCAAACGCGCGCTCGAGCTCGGCCGCCTTCGTGCGCAGCACGGTGAGGTCGGGCCCGAAGATCTTGACGGCGACCTGCGCGCGTACGCCAGAAAGCAAGTGATCGAGGCGATGTGAAATGGGCTGACCGATGTTGACCGCGATTCCGGGAATCTCGGCGAGCTGCTCTCGAAGGTCGGCGAGGATCTCCTCGCGCGAGCGTTCGGATTCTCTCAAGTCGACATCGATCTCCGTGTAGTGGACACCCTCGGCGTGTTCGTCGAGCTCGGCGCGGCCCGTGCGCCGTCCGGTCGAGATGACCTCGGGCACGCTCAAGATCAGCTTCTCGGCGATCGCGCCGATGCGATTCGACTCGGACAGGGACGTACCGGGCGCGGCGAGCACGTTGATGGTCGCCGTGCCCTCATTGAACTCGGGCAAGAACTCGCTTCCCATGCCGGGGAAGAGCGAGAACGAGCCGGCCACGAGCGCACCCGTGATCGCAAGCACGAGGACCGGGCTCCGAAGCGCAGGCCCCAGCAAGTAGCGGCGGTCGAGCGACTTGAGGCCTCGGACCACGAAGCCTTCGTGCTCGTCCTCCATCCGCTTCATGCGCGGCAGCAAGTAAGAGCAAAGCGCGGGAATCACGGTGAGCGAAACCACGAAGGAAGCGGCCATGGCGACGATCGTCGCAACACCGATCGGAGCGAAGAGCCGCCCCTCGATGCCGCCCAGGCCGAAGAGCGGAACGAACACGAGTATGACGAGCAGCGTCGCGTAGAGGATCGAGTTGCGGACCTCTGACGACGCGGAGGCGATGACCCTCACCGCCGGCTGCGGATTGGGAGAGTGCCGGTTCTCGCGCAAGCGGCGAAACACGTTCTCGACATCGACGATCGCGTCGTCGACGACCATGCCGATCGCGACGGCGAGGCCACCCAGGGTCATCGTATTGATCGAGATGTCGGCGAACCGAAACACCAGCGCGGTGACGACGAACGATAGGGGGATCGCCGTGAGCGTGATGAACGTGGTGCGGAAGTTCAGCAGGAACAGGAAGAGGACGATCACGACCATGATGGCGCCATCGCGAATGGCCTCTTCGACGTTGGCAATCGCCGCCTCGATGAAGCGCGCCTGCTGGAAGAGCGTCGAGATCTCGACGTCAGCGGGAAGCCCCGTGCGCAGCTCCGCGAGGGCTGCCTCGACGTCACGCGTCAATGCGATCGTGTCGACACCCGGCTGCTTCTGAACGGAGATGATCACGGCGGGCTTCCCCGAGACTCCGGCGTCGCCGCGCATGACTTGGCGACCCCATGCGACATCGGCGACGTCGCGCAGGAGAATTGGGGCGCCATCCCGCTGCGCCACCACCGTATCGGCGATCTCCGGAGCCGAGGCTGTGCGCGCGATGTTTCGGACCAGGGCCTCCTGGTGGGCCGCCTCTAAGAAGCCCCCCGGTGTGTTCGACTGCGCGGCGGCGGCCGCGGCCTCGACATCGTCGAGCGAGACGTTGAATGCCGCCATTCGCTCCGGAGAGGCGAGAACCTGGAGCTGGCGAACGCCGCCGCCAATCGGAATGACCTGCGCGACACCTGGTAGCGTGAGTAGCCGCTGTCGGATCTCCCAGTCGGCGATGGACCGGAGCTCCATCGGCGGTGTTGCGCCGTCCGTGCTCGAAAGCCCGATCAGCAGAATCTCGCCCATGATCGACGAGACCGGCCCGAGGACGGGCGAGGCCTCCGCGGGAAGCAGCTGGGCCGCGAGCTGAACTCGCTCCTGCACGAGCTGGCGAGCTCGGTAGATGTCGGTGCCCCAGTCGAAGTCGACATAGACGATCGAGAGCCCAATACCCGAGCTCGACCGCACGCGGCGAACGCCGGGGGCGCCGTTCACGGACGTCTCGAGCGGCCGCGTGACGAGGGTCTCAACCTCTTCGGGGGCGAGGCCCGGTGCCTCAGTCAGAATCGTGACGAGCGGTCGGTTGAGGTCCGGGAAAACATCCACCGGAAGCTGCTGCACGACGACGGCCCCGTAGACGAGGAGGAGCACAGACGCAGCGAGAACGAAGAGACGATTGCGGAGAGAGAATTCGATCAGCCGATTGAGCATGGTTCACGCCACCACGCGGCGGCGCCGATTTCGCCAGATCACGATGCTCACGCCGGCGATCGCGGCGATCACCCCGGCGACGATCCAGACGAGTCGCGGCGCGCCCGCATCTCGGTCCGTCCCAACTGACGCCGCGGCGTCAGCGGCATGCTCCGTCGCTTCTTCTTCTGGCGCTGGCGGCAGAAACTGCAGCTGGTAGCCGCCAGCGGTAACGACGCGTTCCCCAGGTACGAGACCGTCGAGGACCTCGGCGAAGCGATCGTCGCTCGCTCCCCGCGCGATCGGCCGCCGCTCGAAGCGCGTCGCATCGCGGTCGCTCTCGACGAACACGAAGAGCGAGCCGAACTCGCCGAGGATCGCGCTTCGCGGCACGGTGAGGGCTGACGAGGAGCGCTCTGTCACGAGCGCAATCGAAGCCTGCATGTGCGGCCTGAATGCGCCGTCGGCGTTCCTCAAGCGCACGAACACGGGGATCGAGCGAGAGTTGACGTCGAGCTGCCCACCGACCCGCTCGACCACGCCCTCGAACGTGCGATCCGGAAAGGCAGGAACTACGACGCGGGCCACCTGCCCCTCGCGGACTCGCGCGACCTGGCCCTCGAAGACGCGTCCGATCGCGAGCACTTCTTCGAGGTCTGCGATCTCGAGCAGATGCGCGTTCGGCTCAACTGCGTCCCCCGCGACGATGTGCCGATCGATCACCACGCCGCTCAGCGGCGCTGCGTAGGTCACGCGCGGGGGAGGATCGCCGAGGAGGAGGCTTTCGACGGTGACGACGGGCTGACCGCGCCGCACCGAATCGCCCTCTGCGACGAGCACCGATGCGACGCGCCCCGCGATCCGGCTTGCGACAGCACCCGATCGCTCAGGCAACGCCACGATCTCGCCGGTGAGGTTGAGTACCGTCTCGAGTGGGCGAAGCTCGGCTGCTGCGACTTTCAGCTCGAGGTTCCTGCGAGCCTCCGCCGAAACCTCGACCTCGTATCGCTCGGCGCCGGCTGCAGCCTGTGCGCCGGGGGCTTCGCTGTGCCCTTCGTGCGCTTGAGCGACCGAAGTGGCGAGCAAAGCGACGAGCGAAACAGTGAGCGCAAGCTGGCGGTTCATTGGCGCGATTCCTCTTCTTGCATGGACTGCAGCAGCGGGCTCGCAGCTGCGGCGGCTTCGAGGTCGACCTCGGCGCGGCGAAGCGCACCCAGGGTTTCGGCGAGACGCGCGGAGGTCTCGGCGAGTTGCCGCTGGCCCTGCACGACGTCGCTGATCGGCGTTAGGCCTTGTGCGTAGCCGCGGCGGAGTAGCTCCACATTGCGGCGCGCTCGGCCAAGCGCGTCGATCTGGAACGTCTCCGCGAGTACTCGGAGACGTGCGGTGCGCTGGGCTGCCGAGGCGACCTCCGCTCGGGCGGCCTGCTCCGCAGCCGCCAGCCGTGCCTCGGTGGAGCGTTCCCGCGCGAGTGCCGATGCCACTCGGCCTTGGTTTCGGTTCCAGAGCGGCAGAGGGATTCGAAGCGAGAGGGCGAGCAGGTTGTCTCGATCCTTCAGTACAAGATTCGCGGAATCGATCGCACTGTTCTCGCGCTGGTACGCCGCGCCCACGGACCAATCCTCCCAGACCTCCGCGCGTGCGAGCCGCGCCTCTGCGCGCGCACGCGCGGCCTCCGACCGCAACCGCCTCAAGTCGGGCCTTGCGACAAGGGCCTTCGCAGTGAGGGACTCAACGGAAGGGTCAGCGAGGAGACTCGCATCGAGCGAATCCTTGATTTCCAGCGCTGAGTCGGGCGGTCGATTCAGGAGTCGGTTCAATGTGAACAGAGCGGCAGCGCGCTCGAGACGCAGCAGCTCGCGCTCTTGCTCGAGCGAGGACACTTCGATCGCGAGCAGGTTCACGTCTGCTTCTGAGGTCTCTGCCGCCTGAAAGCGCCGGACCGAGATGTGCGAGAGCTCCTGCGTCGCCTTCAATACCTCGTCGCGCGCGGCGATCGCGCGCTCGAGCGCGAGTACCGAGACTGCGGTGCTCTGCGCCTCGGCAACCAGCTGCAGTGCCAAGAGATCGGAGTCGCGCTTCGCGATTCTGACGTCGCTGCGCGCAACGGCACGCGCGCGCTCGATGCGTCCCGCGATGGGCACGGGCTGGGAGAAGCCTAGGCGTCCACTGCGATCGCCCTGGGATCCGAGAATGCTGCCCTCCACCCACTCAGCGTCGGCCTCCGGGTTGGGCCAAAGGCCTGCCTGCGTCAGATCACCGCGGGCCGCGTCGATCTCGGCGCCGGCTGCGCGCAGGGCGGGATTTGCCCGCAGAACCTCGGCGGCGATCTCGCGCACGCCGAGCGAAGAAGAGGCTACGGGTTCCTCTGCGCAGGCAGGGCTCAGCGAGAGAACTGTCGAGAGAGCGGACGCGAGAGCGGCCACGGAAACGCGGTGCATGACACCTCCAAGCGATCCACGCTCAATCGAGAGCGCAGGATGAGCTTTGGCAACGGCGCCAAAGCAGATCGCGAGGCGTCTAGCTCAGAGTCGAAGAACGTCCCTTCGCAGTGGGATCACCGGCGGTGCGCGGTCGTGGCGCACTTCGATCGCTCGCTCGACAGCCGCACTGCGGGCGGCAGCGTCCCAGGGGATCAGCAGCACGAGATCCGAGTTCCCGATGCTCAGATCAACCGACGGCCCACTCTTCGGGACGCCCTGCATCAGCTGCTGGCAGTGATCGACGCAGCTCTCCTCCTGGCCGGAACCGCCACCAGGAGAATCGTGCGAGTCGCCGTGCCCATGACCAGCAGCGGGTGCTTGCTCGTGATGAGCTGAAGATCGCGCATGCTCATCCGCGAGCGCGCACATCGGCAGATGCGCCGACCAGATCGCGATCATGAGTGCTGCGAGCGTTTTCAAGTTGAACGGCATCCTATCCGTCGAGCCTTAGAACACCAAATGGCCATCCGCAAGGCGGTGGACGCCTTGGGATGTCCATCGACCTAGCGGACTCCCACCTTGATCCGCGTTCTTGGGAGGGGCAGCCGCGCGAATTGCTTAGGATTGTCTCAAGGGTCGCGCGCGCCGTCCGTGCCCTGGAGAGAAGGCGGCCGACTCCGAACTGGGGCCGGATCACACCCTCCAACGGCGGCTCAGCGCTTCGCCTCGGCTTCGTGATCCGCTGCGAGCTTCTCGTATTCTTGGGCTACGCCCTCGAACTGCTTCGCCAGAGCGTCGCAGTGCGCCTTCATCTTCTGCCGCTCGAAGAGCTTCCCACCAGCGTAGTTCTTTCCCATCGAGCGGTGGCTTGCGGCAGTCGCCCGCGCCTCGGCGGCCTTCCCGCGATAATGCTCGGCGAGGGCCTTGTGCTCGGCGGGAGTGCTCGCGAACTCGACCAGCAGGGCCTCGATCGACGAATCCCTGCTGCCGTGGCCCGCGTGCGCTCCCTCTTGGGCGATGGCCGCACCACCCAGCACACAGAGTCCGAAGATTGCTGCGATTCCAAGCGTTCTCACGAGTCTTCTCCTTGCGGTTGTTTTGGGAATGGCGGGGCGCAACGCGGCGCGGCCGAGGATGGGTCAAAGCAATCGGCGTGCCTGAGTCCTTCTGAGCGGATCTGTGCGGATCCTCGTCGGTTTTCGGGTGTGTCGAGATCGAGTGTTGCTCGCGGGGGAGGCAAAATCTGAGAAGCGTGCCCAGTTCGGAGGCATGCAGGGAGGGCGTCGGGGCACCGGGGAGGCCTAGAGGTAGGCGCTCGCCGCGTACTGCTGGACCATACGATGGGTGTTGAAAAAGGACGCGTTCAAGGCGATCGCCTGCCGCATCACATCGATCCAGCCGGAGCGATTCCCGTAGTACAGCGGGACGATCACCTGCTCGAGCTTCGCGTAGAGGTCGCTGGCGTCGCGAGCATCGATTTCGGCACCTGCGGCACTGGCGGCATCGTCCGTGCCGATCGACCAGCCTGTGACGCCTTCGATGTGCCCCTCGATCCACCAGCCGTCCAAGACGCTGAGGCTCGGGACGCCGTTGTGCGCCGCCTTCATCCCGGAAGTGCCCGAGGCTTCCAGCGGCCGAGCGGGCGTGTTGAGCCAAAGGTCTACTCCGGCCGTGAGGCAGCGAGCGAGTTCGACGTCGTAGTTTTCCAGGTAGACGACTCGAACCGATCCGGCGAGCTCTCGGGCAACGCGAAACACCCCGCGAATCAGGTCTTTGCCCGTCGCGTCGCGCGGATGTGCCTTGCCCGCCAAGACCAGCTGGATGGGGCCCGCGAGCCGGGCGATGGAGCGAAGGCGATCGACGTCGCGAAAGAGAAGCTGCATCCGCTTGTACTCGGTTGCGCGGCGCGCGAACCCGATTGTTAGGGAGTCGCCCGCGAGATCGACGCCGGTTCTCGATCGCACCCGATCGATCAAGGCCGCCTTCGCCTCGAGGTGGGCGCTCCAGATCTCTAAGCGCGGAATTCGGAGCGCATTGCGCAGCAGATAGGAATCCGACATCCACCCGGGCAGGTGTCGATCGTAAACGCGCGCGAAGCTCTCCGCGGTCCAGGTGACGGAGTGCACACCGTTAGTAACCGCATCGAACGTGTGTCCGGGAAAGAGGCTGCGAGATACCTCCCCGTGCTTCTTGGCGACGCCGTTGGTGTACTGGCTCAGATTCATCGCGAGCAGCGTCAGGTTGAAGCGGCCTGCACCGCCGAACATCTCGAGCTGGTCCCTCGGCAACGGCGTCTCGAGAAGCTCTGCCAGGAGCTCATAGGCGAACTGGTCGTGACCTGCGGGAACCGGTGTGTGCGTTGTGAACACGCATTGGCTCCGCACACTGGCATAGGCTTCGTCATCTCCCGAAACCTTTTTCTCCCCGCGAAGGAGCTCGAGCGTGAGCAACGCCGCATGCCCTTCGTTCATGTGAAAACGCTCGACGTGCGCGTACCCGAGTTCGCGAAGCATGCGGAGGCCGCCGATCCCGAGCACGATCTCTTGGGCAAGCCGGTAGCGCTCGTCGCCCCCGTAGAGATGCGCCGTAAGGGACCTGTCTTCTGGCGTGTTGCTTGGGCAATCCGTGTCGAGCAGGAGCAGCGGGACGACGTAGCCGGTCGCACCGCGAATCTCGTACTGCCAAGCGCGCACTTCGACGGCGCGTGAGGCGATGCGCACTTCGACTCTGGCCTCGGCGCAACGAGCGAACTGGGCCGGATCCCAGGCCACCTCGTGCTCGCTCTGGTTCCCGTCGGCGTCGAGCCGCTGCTCGAAGTAGCCCTTGCGGTGCACGAGCGACACACCGACGACGGGGATTCGGAGATCCGCGCAGGATCGCAGTGCATCGGCCGCGAGGACCCCGAGGCCCCCACTGTACGTGGGCATCCTCGGGTGGACTGCTGCCTCCATCGTGAAGTAGGCGATGCGACGGCGCGCAGGATCGATGCGCGCTCCCTCGTCGCGGGTGAGGGCGCCGTAACGTTCCGGCTGGAAGAGGAACTTCTGGAGGCAGAGCTTCGAGCAGAACGCGACCGCCCTCCCCTCCCGCAGCAGCGTCAGGCTCTCCTTCGGCTCGACCTCCATGCCGCAGACCGGATCTCTCATGCAGCGCACTCCCATCGACCCTAGTGATGGGCGCGTGGAACCAGGTGTCCGCGAGCAAGGTCCTGCAGCCTCGGCACCTCTGTCGCGTCGGACACTGTTAGGTCGACATCCCGCGAGTCCCCGACGCGCTCGATGCGCACACCGGGGAGATAGAGGGGGCAATGGTCGATTCGTGGCGCGCGAGCGCGCGCGAATGCCAGGTGACAGCGCATGTGCGCCATCGCTGCGTTCGTGTCGATGCCCGTGTCGAGGCGGACCCGGGCCCCGTCGAGGAGAGGCTCGACGGCTTCGACGTGTCCCGCGAAGGGGCATGCGGTTCGTGTCTCGGGCGGGAACGAAACGCAGGCGTCCTCCTCGAAAGCCTCGAGTTCGCGCGCTGCGGCGAGATGCTGCCTTGCGTGTTGCTCATGCTCGCCAGCGTGCTCGCGATGACGTTCGGTTGGGTTGTACTGGCCGGCGGGCCAGTAGAAGTCGCCGCTCGGAAAGCGCGATCGGGTCGATCGGAAGGGTTCGTAGCTGGGAAGGCTCGCCTCCGGGTCGTACTTCTCTCGGTGCTCGAGCGCCTCCCGAGCGTGCAACTCTGATTCGCTGCGATGTGCCCCAGCATCCATCCCGGTGTGGCGCTCCGCGACGGTGCCACTGCACCCCGCCGCGAGGAGCGCAGCGGCCGCGAGTGAGATCGCGTGAAGTCTCGAGCCTCGCGGCCGCATCCAGCGCACCTCCCTGCGACGAGGTACGCCGGCGCCCGGGCTGCGGTGACATCTCGCGCCGCTAACCGAGAACGTTTCCGTGCAGCCTCCAGGGCGCCGACCTGTCACGTCTTGCCTTCGTACCGCGTATTCGAGATTGCGCCGCACACGCCCCGCGCGCGCCGCCAGGGCCCCCCATGTCACGCGCTACTTCGCGTTTTGTCGTTCCGTTTCGAGATCTCACGATCGATGACGTCTCGCTTGTCGGAGGGAAGAACGCATCCCTCGGAGAAATGATTCGCAACCTCGGTGCTGCCGGCGTCCCGGTGCCCGATGGCTTCGCGGTCACAGCCGAGGCGTTTCGCGTTCACCTCGCCGGGGCCGGAATCGAGAGCGCGGTCTACTCGGCCCTCGACAAGCTCGACGTCCGCGACGTGGCAGCCCTCGAGCTCGTGGGCCGACACGTTCGCGATCTCGTCGCGCAGGCTCCACTCCCCGCCGCGGTCTGGGGCGAGGTCGAGGCAGCCTACGGGCGTCTCTCGCAAGAGAACGGGGAGAGCCCCGAGGTCGCAGTGCGCTCGAGCGCCACTGCCGAGGATCTGCCCAACGCGTCGTTCGCGGGGCAGCAAGAGACGTATCTTTACGTGCACGGTCGCGCGGCACTTCGGCAAACAATCGTCTCGTGCATGGCCTCGCTCTTCACGGACCGAGCGATCGTGTACCGCGCGGAGCGCGGCTTTGCGCACCGCGACGTAGCGCTCTCCGTCGGCGTGCAGCAGATGGTTCGGAGCCTGTGCGCCGGAGTGGTCTTCACGCTCGACCCGGAGAGTGGGTTTCGCGACGTCGTGCTCGTCTCGGGCGCGTGGGGCCTCGGCGAGACCGTCGTTCAAGGGAGCGTGAACCCCGACGAGTTCTGGGTTCACAAACCGACACTCCGTCAGGGCTTCCAGCCGATCATCCGGCGTGAGCGAGGCGAGAAGGCGATCCGGATGGTTCGCGCCTCCGGAAGCGGTGGCCGGGCGACTCGCACGGAGGCGGTTCCGGAGCCGGACCGCCAACGGTTCGTGCTCTCGGACGCAGAAGTGCTCCAGCTCGCGCGCTGGGCACTCGCGATCGAGAGCCACTACTCGGCGCGCCACGGGCGCGACGTGCCGATGGACATCGAGTGGGCGAAGGACGAGCGCACGGGTGCCCTCGCCATCGTGCAGGCGCGGCCGGAGACGGTTCACTCACAGAAGACGGCTCCTGCAATCGAGTTCTTTCGGCTGCGCCAAGAAGGGACGGTCCTCGTCCGAGGCAAGAGCGTCGGCGCCGCAATCGCGACGGGCCCTGTGCGTGTGCTCCGCGACCTCAGCGAGCGGGCGAGCTTCTGCCGCGGCGAGGTGCTCGTAACCACCGAGACAGGGCCCGATTGGGAGCCGATCCTTCACGATGCCGTTGCCGTGGTGACGGACAAAGGCGGGCGCACGTGTCACGCGGCGATCGTTTCGCGCGAGCTCGGCATCCCTTGTGTGGTGGGTGCGGAGCGCGCGACGTCACAGTTGCGCGACGGCCAGCCTGTTACGGTTTCTTGCGCGGAAGGTGACGAGGGGCGTGTCTACGCGGGAACCCTCGAGTTCGACTGCGAGAGAATCGACCCCGGAAAGCTGCCAGTGCCGCGCGTCCCGCTGCTCCTCAACGTCGGCAGTCCGGCGCGCGCCTTTCAGCTCGCACAGCTTCCGAGCCAGGGCGTTGGGCTCGCTCGCATGGAGCTGATCGTGCTGAATGCCATCGGGGTCCATCCGATGGCACTCGTCCACCCCGAGCGCGTTGGCGACCCCAAAGTCGCTGCGGAGATTCAGCGGCGTACGCGCCGCTTCGCGTCAGGTCCCGATTTCTTCGTGAGCGAGCTCGCGATGGGCGTCGCCGGCATTGCCGCCGCGTTCTTCCCCCGCCCTGTGATCCTTCGCTTCTCCGATTTCAAGACGAACGAATACCGCGCACTTCTCGGTGGCTGCGAGTTCGAGCCGGAGGAAGCGAACCCGATGATCGGGTTCCGCGGCGCATCCCGGTACTACTCCGACCGCTACCGCGAAGGATTCGCGCTCGAGTGCGCTGCCGTGCGACGGGTTCGCGACGAAATGGGGCTCGTCAACCTCCACGTGATGATTCCGTTCTGCAGGACGCTCGGGGAGGCGCGCAAGGCGCTGCTCGAGCTCGAGAAGAATGGGCTCGTGCGCGGGCAGAGGTCGCTCGAGGTCTACGTCATGTGCGAGATCCCGAGCAACGCGCTCCTTGCCGAGGAGTTCGCCGACCTCTTCGACGGCTTCTCGATCGGATCGAACGACCTGACGCAGCTCACGCTCGGCGTCGACCGCGACTCGGCGCTTCTCGCGGATCTCTTCGACGAACGGGATCCCGCGGTGAGAAAGCTCATCGAGATGGTCGTTCGGGCAGCCCATCGCAAGGGCCGCAAAGTCGGGATCTGCGGCCAGGCGCCCAGCGATTATCCAGACTTCGCCGAGTTTCTCTCGGAGATCGGGATCGACTGCATTTCCTTGAATGCCGATGCCTTCGCGACCGTCGCCCGGAGGCTTGGCGCGACGCCGCCATGAAGATTCTCATGCTCGGATGGGAGCTCCCGCCGCGCTTCGCGGGCGGTGTTGGAGTCGTCACGCACGCCCTCTTGCGCGCGCTCGCAAGGCGCGGTCACCAGCTCGTATACGCGATGCCGGCATTCGCCGGGGATGCGGCGCTCGAGGGTGTCCGCATCCTCGCGCCCGCAGAAACAGAGCCGCCGAGCCGTCTGACGTCGTACGCAAGCGCGCACCCGCGTATAGCGATTCCTGGCGAGATCGTTCCGCCAAGCGGCGCGCCGCTCTATGGCGCGGACTTGCTCAAGGAAATCGACCGCTTCGCCGCTGACGTCGTCGCCCGCGTGCGCAGCGCGGGCGTCGAGTTTGATCTCGTCCACGCGCAGGACTGGACGACCTTCCGCGCAGGACTCGCGCTCCGCCGGGCATTCGGCAAGCCCTGGGTCGCCCACGTGCACATTACCGAGTTCGACAAGTCGGGTGGCTCGCACGCGGACCCAAGCGTCTACGCAGCCGAGCGCGAGGGGATTTGCGGTGCGGACCTCGTCGTCGCCGTGAGCCAGCGTATCGCCGCGACGTGCCGCGATCTCTACGGCGCCCAGCCTGAGCGTGTACGCGTCGTCTACAACGGCATCGACTTCGACACAACCTCGCCCATCCCGCCGGCGTTGCCGCGCCCGCTCGTGCTCTTCCTCGGCCGAGTCACCTTGCAGAAGGGACCGGAGTATTTCCTCGAGGCGGCGCGTCGCGTGCTCGAGCTCGAGCCTGAGACGCACTTCGTCCTCGCTGGCACCGGCGACATGCTGCCGCGCATGATCGAGCGCGCGGCGGAGTTGGGCATCGCCTCGCACGTGTCATTCCCGGGCTTCGTGGATCGCGAGCGGGCGGCCGCTCTCTACGCCGGGGCCGACGTCTTCGCAATGCCGAGCGTCTCGGAGCCTTTTGGAATCGTCCCGCTCGAGGCGATGGACCGGGGCGTGCCCGTCATCGTCTCCCGCCAGTCGGGCGTCTCGGAGGTGCTCCGCAACGCCCTCAAGGTCGACTTCTGGGACATCGACGACCTCGCCTCGAAGATCGTCGCAGCGCTCCGGATGCCCGCGCTCGCCGATGAGCTGCGTCGCAATGCGTTGACTGAGGTCGGGTCGATGAGCTGGGATGCCGTCGCGGAGCGCCTCGAACGCCTCTACGAGGAGCTGCTCCGTGCCTAGCGTGTGCCTCTATTTCCAAGTGCACCAGCCCTATCGGCTGCGGCGCTACGGCGCGTTCGACGTGGGGAGCCGCCACGATTATTTCGACGCGGACCTCGACGAGACCATCCTGCGAAAGGTCGCCGAAAAGTGTTACCGCCCGATGAACGCGCTCGTAGAGGAGCTCGTCGAGCGCACGAACGGCCGCTTCCGCGCGGCGTACTCGATAAGTGGGACGGCGCTCGAGCAAATCGAGCGCTGGGCGCCCGACCTGATCGAGAGCTTTCGCCGCCTCGTTGCCACGGGCGCAATCGAGCTGCTGGCCGAGACCTACTACCACTCGCTTGCGTGCGTGGCGTCTCGCGACGAGTTCGCCGAACAGGTCGCGCTCCACTCGGCGAAGGTCGAGAGCCTCTTCGGCGTGCGGCCGCGTGTGTTCCGCAACACCGAGCTGATCTTCTCGAACGAGGTCGCACGTCTGGTTGCCGAGCTTGGATTCGCCGGTGTCCTCGCCGAGGGTGCCGACCGCGTGCTCGGTTGGCGCTCCCCGCATTTTCTGTACGCGGCGACAGGCACGCCCAATCTGCCCGTCTTGCTGAAGAGCTACCGACTCTCTGACGACATCGCCTTCCGGTTCGGCAATCGCGGCTGGGAGGGGTGGCCGCTGACCGCCGAGAAGTTCGCCGGCTGGCTCCATGCGGTGAACGGATGCGGGGAGACCGTGAACCTCTTCATGGACTACGAGACCTTTGGTGAGCACCAGTGGGCTGACACGGGGATCTTCGAGTTCATGCGCAGCCTACCTCGGGCGGTCCTGGCGCATCCGGACATGGAGTTCGCGACGCCGTCGGAGGTGACGAGGCGCTACGGGCCGCGCTCCGAGATCGATGTGCACGACTTCGTTTCGTGGGCCGACACCGAGCGCGATCTCACGGCCTGGCTCGGAAACGCCATGCAGCGCGAGGCGATGCGTTCCCTCTTCGCCCTCCGCGGCGCTGTGCACGCCGCAGGCGACCCGGAGATGCTCGAGACCTGGCGTCGCCTCACGACGAGCGACCACCTCTACTACATGTGCACCAAGTGGTTTTCGGACGGCGACGTCCACAAGTACTTCTCGCCCTACGAATCTCCTTACGAGGCGCACATCGCCTTCATGAACGCGCTCGCCGACCTGTCGCTGTGCGTGCGCCGCGCGGCCGGGCGGCCGGCTCACTTGCGATCGCCGACTACGTCACTCGGAGGCGACTTCGCACGTAGATGAGGGCTAGAGGGAGAGGCTACTGGGGCGAGGAGGCAGAGCATTGCTGACCGATCGCGGCCTCTCGCGCGGGCCGCGGCTTCCGACCCGTGCGCGGGAAGGTCGCCTGTTCGCTCGGCGCGAGAGCGTGAGGGAGAAGAGCGTGAGGCAAAGGCGCTTCGGCATTCTGACGGGCGGCGGCGACGTACCGGGGCTCAACGTCGCGATCAAAGCCGTCGTCCAGCGGGCCTCCGCACAGGGCACGGCAGTGGTCGGACTGCGGCGCGGCTGGCTGAGCCTGCTTGCGATCGACCCGGATGCTCCGGCCACAATCGCGGATTGGACGGTCGAGCTCACGAGCGATCGCGTCCGGGCGATCGACCGCACCGGCGGTACGATCCTTCACACCTCCCGCACGAATCCGGGCAACATGAAGGCGAGCGAACTGCCCGCGCACGTCCGCAAGGAGGACCGAGGCGCGCTCACGAGAGACGGCAGCGTCGACTGTACGCGGCACGTCCTACGCGTACTCGGCGCGCTCGATCTCGACGGTCTCATCGCGATCGGCGGGGACGACACGCTGAGCTACGCGCACCGTCTTCACCGTGAAGGGGTTCCCGTCGTCGCGATTCCAAAGACGATGGACAACGACGTGAGCGGCACCGACTACTGCATCGGATTTTCCACCGCTGTCACCCGCTCGGTCGAGGCGATCACGGCCTTTCGCACGAACGTCGGCTCTCACGAGCGGATCGGCGTCGTCGAACTGTTCGGACGCAACTCGGGCGAGACCTCGCTCTTCGTCGCCCTTCTCGCCGACGCCGACCGTGCCGTCATCCCGGAGGTGCCCTTCGACCCCAAGCGCTTGTGCGACTTTCTCGCTGACGATCGGAAACGGAACCCATCGCACTACGCCATCCTCACGATCTCGGAGGGCGCCCAGCTCGAGGGAGGCGCGATCCTCGAGTCCGGCGAAGCCGATGCCTATGGCCACAAGAAGCTCGGCGGAATTGGCGCCCTCGTCGCGGCGGAGATCAAGCAGCGCACGAAGGTCAACATCATGGTTCAGCAGCTCGCCTACATGATGCGAGCTGGCGCACCCGACTCGCTCGACCGAATGGTCGCGCTCTCGTTCGGGGGCCTCGCCTTCGATCAACTCGCCGCCGGCCAGGTGGGACGCATGGTCGCTCTGCAACGGGGTGTCTACACGACTGCCGCGCTCGAGTCGGTGGTCGCGGGGCAGAAGCGCGTCGACACGGCCGCGCTCTACGACACGGAAAGCTATCGGCCGAAGCTGCGCGAGCTGGTCGGAAAGCCCATGTTCCTTTACTAGGTCTCCCCCTCGGAACGACTCGCAGAGTCAAGCGTGATCAGGGGCGGATGTCGATGCGCTGGACACCCGCGCGGCAACAGGGGCCCGGCGAGTCGCAGGCCTCGTGGCTGCAGTGGAATTCGAACGAGACGACGCGAGCACCGACTTCGACTGGCTCAACGCGGACACCGAAGCGGTAGACGCCGAGGAGCGCCCCCCCGTCGCGGCTGACGGTGGCCTCGTTCGCGGACGCCGACACGTCGGTGCGCCACGTCAGCTGGCCGGGGCAGTGCATTCGAACCACGAGCGGCTGTCCACGTCGAATCGCCTTCACCGGCTGCGCGAACGTCCAGATCGCCGGGTGCGGCACGATTGGCTGCGTCAGCTCATTAGGGATCTCAGCACCGATGAAGCGGTAAACGTTCGACAGATGCAGTCGAAACAAGTCATCGAACTCGGCGTCGGACGACGAATCCTGATCGGTGCCGAACCACCAGAACCAGTCGCTGCCCTCGGCGTAGTACGCCGCCTCGAGGGCGCGCTGCCGCTCAGCTGACCCGACGTTCGCGGCATCGATCCGGTCTCGCGCTGCCGCGAGGAGCTCCCATGCGCGATTCTCCTCCGGCTCCCCGATCCAAGTGCCGAAGTCCGTCCCCGGCGGCGAGCCCTGCTCATCGATCCAGCTGCCCGCGGCGAGCGGCTGAATGAGCGGCAACGACGGTACAGGATGCGCGAGAACACCCCGGGCCGGATCGCCGTTGAGGTACTCCGAGAACGTCACCGTCTTGATCTCTGGATCCGTGGCCAGTGCCGTGTAGAGCGCCCGTAGAAAGGGGCGGCCTTGACCGGGGAAGGAGCTCCACGCGTTTTCGCCGTCGAGTGCAACGGTAACGACGCGCTGCGAGGGATCCGCGACGCGCCACGCGAAACGCTCCTTGAGCTCGCGGACGAACTCGCGCGCTCCCGACTCGGCACTTCTGTCCCCCCCTGACTGGAACCCGATGCGATTGGAGAGCGAGGTGTCGCGGAAGAACACTGCGACGCCTCGGCCGTGCTCGTCCTCGGCGCGATAGGGCTGCGCGAGGACGTTTGGGTCCTCGACTGGCAGGCTCGCTCCGCCAGAGCGGCGGAGGATGTCGCGATCGGTTGCGATCCACTCGACGCCGTGACCTGCGAAGAGGCCGACGATGCCTTGGGAAACTGCGCCCTCCGACGGCCACATCCCCCGCGGAGATCTTCCGAACCAACGGCGATACGACTCGACCGCGCGACCCACCTGCAGGCCTGCATCTTCCGGGCGCCGAAAGCGCGGCACGGCTCCGTTCTCGGGGCCCGCAATCTCTGTATCCATGAGGAGCGGGAGGATCGGGTGCGCGTGTGGCGACGTTGAGATCTCGATCTGCCCGCGTTCCTGCAGCTCGCGGTGGATCGCGACTACGGCTCGGAGCACCTTGCGTTGCTCCTCGACCATCGCGCCGAGATCCGCCTGAGAAAAGCCTGCGCCCTTTCCAACGAATCGCTCGACGCTCGCCGTCGAGCCGCCGGGGAGCGCGACCGTCCCTTCCTGAAACTCAGGAGCGAACCAGGCGAGGTTGAACCACATCTGAAGATCGCGCAGGTCAGCGGCCGAGAATCGAACGCCGCGGCGCCGCTGGTCCAAGAGCTCGCGATAGCGCGGAAACGGATAGATCTGGCGATGCCAGTCGGCGTCGAAGAAGCTGCTGAGAACCGCCTCGCGCTGGGCGCGGCTGAGTCGGCCGGCGGGCACGAGCGTTAGCTCGAGTGCTTGGTCGGTCGCACCTCGCTCCGCGTAGTCCTCGATCTGAGCGAGAAGGACGGGGGTGAGGTTGATCGTGGCGTGCACGCGCGGATGATCGGCGAGGATCGCCGCCATCGCGTAGTAGTCGCGCAAGCCGTGCAGGCGTACCCAAGGGAGCGCGTAGGCGCCCCGGAGACTCTCCTTCCCGAGGTCGCGGTAGAGCGGCTGGTGCTGGTGCCACAAGAGCGCCAAGTGAATCTTGGGCCCGACCAGGAACTCGAAGGGACCCAGCCGAATCGATCCAGAGGGACCCGTGGCGACAAATTCGTAAGCGATCCGCTCACCCTCACGGAAGGCGCCAAGGTCGACGTACCAGAAGCTCGAGTCCTGTTCATTGCGCTCCCACTGCGCGTACAGGCGACGCGACGGCTCGTCGGAGCCGATCCGGCGCACGTCCAGCGCCACCTGCTGACCCAGCTCGACGGGCCGGCTTGCGATCCTCAGATTGACGTTCTCGCCGGCGCTCGGATGGGCCGGGAAGCGCCCGGCCTCAGGTGTTAGATGCCAGAGCTCCATCCCTCATCCTCCGGTCGCCTGCGCGACGCGCCTCGCGATCTCGGCCTCCTCGTTGGTCGGCACCACGTAGACGGGAGTCGCACCTCGCGTGGAGATCCGTCCCGCGGTGCCGCCCTCGTTGGCCAAGGCGTCGAGCGCCATCCCCCAGGCCGCTAGGCCCGCGACAATCCGGGCCCGGATGAGGGGTGCGTTCTCACCGATCCCGCCGCCGAAAACCAGCGGACGCGGCCCTCCGAGGAGAGTGAGGTAGGCGCCGACTGTCAGCACGATGCGATGGACGAAGAGATCGAGCGCACGAGTTGCGCGCCCTTCGCCCCGCTCGACCTCCACGAGAAGGGCACGCACGTCAGCGGTGCCCGCCATTCCGAGAATCCCTGCGTGTTGGCGGAGCCCGATCTCGAGCTCGTCGAGACCCACTCCCGATCGCAGAAGGTGAATCAGGACGCCGGGGTCGACATCACCCGAGCGCGTTCCCATGACGAGCCCCTCGAGGGGCGTGAACCCCATCGACGTCTCGACCGACTTGCCACGCGAAACCGCACAGGCCGAGCAGCCGCTGCCGAGCTGGAGCGTGACGGCATCGACCTCGTGTAGCGGCGTGCCTTGCTGCTGCCCGAGGCCGGCGACCAAGGACGCGTGCGCCAGTCCGTGGAATCCGTAGCGGTGGAGTCCGAAGCGCCGCGTCCAGGCGGGAGGAAGCGCGTAGTCGAGCGATGCACCCGACCGGACAGCGTGAAACTCTGTGTCGAACGCTGCGACCTGAGGCAACGGCGCGAACACGCTGCGCGCGCAGCGGACGATGCGAAGCGCGACGGGTTGGTGCAGAGGAGCCAGTCCTGCGAGCCCAGCGAGCTCGGCTTCGATGGAGGCATCGAGAGTTGTCGCATCAACAAATCGCCGGCCACCGTGAACGATGCGATGCCCAACCGCCGAGACCGATCCGACCGCGGATCCGAGCCCGTTCAGGACCGCCGAGAATGCCTCCTCGGTTGACTCGAGGGCGCGCAGCGGCACCGACGCGCGCGACAACTCGTGAAGCGCGTCTCGCTCGCTCTCAAACACCGCTCCCTTGAGCGTCGCTGTGCCCGCATTCAGAACCAGAATCCGCACCGCCAGCCCTCAGGTGCCGGGCCAGCGCCAGCGAGAGATCTCCGCAGGATCGGTTCCCTCTCGCCGAACGAACGCGTGGTGCTCTGCAAGCCGACGCTCGTGGCGAACGATGATCTCCTCGGCGAGCGCGGAGCGCCCGGGCTCGTGCCGCGCGATCGCCTGCGCAGCCTGCATGACGACGTGGAATCGGCTACTTCGGTTGCGCACCATCATGTCGAAGGGCGTAGTCGTCGTGCCCTCCTCGCGGTAGCCATTTACGTGGAACCGCTCTTGTTGGGGCCTCTCCCAGCAAAGCTGTTTGATCGCGGCGGTGTAGCCGTGGAAGTTGAAGATGACCGGGGCGGCGAGCGGGAAGAGCCGCTGGAAGCGATCCTCGTCGAGACCCGGATACTTCTCGGGCGTCCCAAGGCTGAGCAGGTCCGTGACGTTCACGACCCGAACTCGCCAATCTGGAGCCTCTTCTCGCAGAATTGCTGCCGCGGCCATGACCTCGAGCGTCACGGAGTCGCCGCTCGCGGCGAGTACCACCTGCGGGTTTTCGCCGTCCGCAGTGCTCGCCCATCGCCACACCGACGCGCCGACGCGGCAGTGGTCGGCCGCCTCCGTCGGAGACAGCCACTGCGGCATGGGCTGCTTCCCGGCGATGACAACGTTGATCCGGTCAGTCGCGCGCAGGCACTCGTCCACCGTCCAGAGGAGACAGTTCGCGTCCGGAGGGAGGTGGATGCGGTACGTGTGGCCCTTCTTCGTGAGCAGGTTGTTAATAAACCCCGGGCCCTGATGCGAATAGCCGTTGTGCTCTTGTCGCCAAGCTTCAGAGGTGAGGATGTAGTTGAGGGACGAGATCGGCGATCGCCACGGCACCTCGATCGAGGACTTCAAGAACTTCGCGTACTGGTTCATCATGCCGTCGACGATCGGAAGGAAGGCCTCGTAACACGGAAACACCCCGTGTCGGCCCGTGAGCAGATATCCCTGTAGCCATCCCTGGCAGTTATGTTCGCTGAGGACCTCGAGAACGCGGCCGTCACGAGCGATGCGCTCGGCGTTTTCGGGGAGCGGCCACGTGTACTGGCGATCCGTGACCTCGAAGACGGCGCCGAGCCGGTTGGACTCGAGCTCGTCGGGACAGACGATCCGGAAGTTTCTCATCCGCGCATTGGTGCTCACCACGTCGCGCAGATACTTGCCGAGCTCCTCCATCGCGCTGACCTGCTGGCGACCGCGGTTTTCGAGGTAGAGGCCATATCTATCGAGGCTCGGCAGCTGCAGCGGCACGCGCCGGCTGCCGCCGAACGCGTGAGGATTCATCCCCATGCGCCTGTCGCCCTTCGGGCACTGGGTCAGCACGTCGGGATGGGGATTCCCACCTGCGTCGAACAGCTCGGCGGGCCGATAGGAACGCAACCAACCCTCGACAGCTGCGAGATGCTCTGGGTTCGTCTTGAGATCCTTCGCGGGCACCTGATGCGCCCGGAAGGAGCCTGCGACGGCGTGGCCATCGATCTGATCGGGACCCGTCCAGCCCTTCGGGGTTCTGAGGAGGATCAGCGGCCACGCGGGCCGCGCGTCTGCAATGCCGGAGCGCGCGCGGAGCTGAATCTGACGGATCTCTTCGTGAGCCCAGGAGAACGCCGAATCGGCGGCTTCATCGATCTGCTTCAAGTCGTCGACGATTCGCGGGTTGTAGCCAAGACCCCGGAACAGTGAATCGAGCTCGGTGTCGCTCATCGTTGCGAACAGCGAGGGGCTCGAGATCTTGAATCCATTCAGATGGACGATGGGCAACACCGCACCGTCAGTCGCCGGGTTGATGAACTTGGTGCTGTGCCACGCGCCTGCGGTGGGCCCCGTCTCGGCTTCTCCGTCCCCGACGATGCATGCCGCAATCAGCTCTGGATTGTCGAGCACGGCGCCGAAGGCCGTCGCGAGGGCATAGCCGAGCTCTCCACCCTCGTGGATCACACCGGGAATGCCGGGGCTCAGATGGCTCGGGAAGCGGTCCGGCCAGGAGAACGCTTGCAGGAAGCTCGTGAGTCCTGCGAGCCCATGTTTTAGCTCGGGAAAGAACTCTGCCAGCGTTCCCTCCAGATAGAGGTTCGCGAGATTGGCGGCGGCACCGTGGCCCGGACCGGTGATGAGCAAGATGCGGGAGTCCGTCTGACGGATCAGGCGGTTCAGGTGCTGATAGATGAGATTGATGCCCGGAGCGGTGCCCCAATGCCCAAGCAGGCGGTCCTTGATGTGCTCGGGTCGCAACGGTTCTTCGAGAAGCGGGTTGGCACGCAAGTAAATCTGCGCGGCGGCTAGGTAGTTGGCGGCTCTCCGATAGAGGTCGCAACAACGGAACTGTTCGGAGTCCACAGGCCCCCCTTCCGGGCGGACGCTCGCGACGGCCTCGCGAGCCGCGAGCCGCGCCCTCGTTGGCTGGAATACGACTGCCGAGACGTCCGGGTGACTGAAGGCCTTGGCTTAGCGCCGAGGGAGCGGCGGTTTGTGGAGCTCCGCGCAGAGCCCCTCGTGGCAGCAGCGGAGAATTTCGACCGCTTCTTCGGGCGAATGCACTCGCCGCAGCCGAGCTCTGTCCTCAGCGGAGATCATGCCGTCGATCTCGAAGCGTTCGAGCTGCCTCTCGATGCCGTCCCAGAACGAGCCGCCGAAGAGCAAGACCGGGAAGTGCGGAATCTTGTGCGTCTGGACGAGGGTCAACGCTTCGAAGACCTCGTCGAGTGTTCCGAAGCCACCCGGGAACACGAGGAACGCACACGAGTACTTCACGAACATCAGCTTGCGCACGAAGAAGTACCGGAAGGCGCAGGCGCGATCGACGAACGGGTTCTGCGTCTGCTCGTGCGGAAGAACGATGTTGAGTCCGACGGACAGCCCACCGCCCTCTCGGCACCCGCGATTCGCGGCCTCCATGACGCCCGGACCTCCGCCGGTCAGGATGTTGAAGCCCGAGCGCGCCACCGCCTGCGCGACCGTCCGGGCGAGCCCGTATTCGCGAGATGTCGCGGCAGAGCGCGCCGACCCAAAGAACGAGACGGCGGGCTCTACGTCGCGCAGCGAAGTGAAGCCGCGCTGCAGCTCTTCATGGATGCGGACCAGCCGCTCGCGCTCCCCGAGCGCGGCTCCGTCCCATCCGATGCCTTCCAGCGCACTCGCCGACTCGCCTACCGGGTCTCCCACGCGCTTCCTCCACCGGCGCCTTGGGGACTAGCGGCGGCTCCCCTGCGCGGATTGGGATACGGAGGCCCGTCGCGTTCGGTGACCGTAGATCGCGTCACGCGTGGCCAGACCATCGCGTATTGGTAGGCAACCCGGGAGCGCGAGGAGGCGCGGATTCTAGATTCCTCACTGGTAGTGGCTTTCTCGACGCTGGTCGCCGTGCTGCTCGCGGTCGATCTGCGCCTTGGCGTCGCGCCCGGAGACGTGCGCTTCCGCGTGTCTCCAACCTTACTGACTCTTCTTTGGATCGGCGCTGCGGTTGGCTTTGCCATCGCAATCCATGTTCGGCTCGGTCACGTCGCGATGTTCGAGTTCACGACCGGCTACCTGATCGAGTACGCGCTGAGCGTCGACAACCTCTTCGTATTTCTCGTGATTTTTCAGAACTTTCAAGTGCCCCGCGAGCACCAGAGCCGCGTGCTCTTCTGGGGGATCCTGACGGCGATCGTTCTGCGCCTCGTCTTCATTGCTGGCGGCGCGGTGCTTCTGCGCCGGTTTCACTGGTTCGAGTATGTCCTCGGCGCGCTGCTCCTGCTGACCGCCTTCCGAGTGATCCGCGGAGACGCCAGCAGCGCCGACCCCCGCGACGGGCACGTCACGCGCGTCTTCCTCCGCATCGTTCCCAGCGTGCCGCGCTTCGAGGGCAGCCGTTTCCTTGTCCGCGAGAATGGGCGCTGGCGCGCGACGCTCCTGCTCCTTGCGCTGCTCGTGGTCGAGGTGACGGACGTTGTCTTTGCCGTGGACTCGATCCCGGCGATCTTCGCCATCACCGACGATCCATTCATCGTCTACACGTCGAACATCTTCGCGATCGCGGGCCTGCGGAGCTTGTTCGGCGTGCTGTCCTCGCTGGTTGGAACGCTCGCGTACCTCCGGCCCGCTCTCGGCGCGGTTCTGCTGTTCGTGGCGACAAAGCTCTTCCTCCACGACGCCGTGCACATCTCGTCCGGAGTCTCTCTCGCGGTGATCGGCGGAATCCTCGGCGGCGCGGCCGCCTTGTCCTTCGCGCTCAGACCGCGCTGACGGCGGGATCTCTGCCATCGCCCCGCAGTACGACCTTGCGCGCCTCGAGCACGGCGAGGGGAATGCAGCCGAGAGCAACCTGGGCCGCGCACTGCGCGAGTGAGAGTGGCGTGGTTCCGAACAGACGCGCCAGGCTGGGCTCGTGATGGATGACGAGCTGGAGCGCGAAGCTTGCGGCAACGATCGCGAACAGGCGAAGATTCGAGAACAGCCCCACTTCGTGAAGCGGCCGCGTCGCGCTCCGTGCACCGAATGCACGGAGAAGCTCCGCAAAGACGAGCGTCGAGAATGCCGCGTTTCGCGCGAGCTCGACGCCCGCCCCGCTGCGGAGCTCGTACCAATAGGCACCGAACGCGACGCCCGCCGTGAGACCACCGGTCAGGAGAAGGCCGCGCAGCGCCGCACCGTCTGCAAGCTGCGCGGACGCGCGGCGCGGAGGACGGCGCATTACGCCCGGGTCGATCGGGTCGGTGGCGAGCGCGAGCGCCGGGAGGCCGTCGGTCACGAGATTGATCCAGAGGAGCTGCACAGGGAGCAGCGGCACCGGAAGGCCCGCGATGCCTGCGGCGAGCATGAGCGTGAGCTCGCCGAGATTTCCTGCCAGCAAGTAGACGAGCGTCTTCGCAACGTTGTCGAAGATTCCCCGGCCCTCTTCGACCGCCGCGACGATCGACGCGAAGTTGTCGTCGGCGATCACCATGTCCGACGCCTCTTTGGCGACTTCGGTGCCCGTGATGCCCATGGCGACGCCGATCGACGCTTCGCGCAGCGCCGGCGCGTCATTCACGCCATCTCCGGTCATCGCGACGACGGCGCCTCGCGCCTTCCAAGCTCGAACGATGCGGAGCTTCTGCTCGGCGGTCACGCGTGCATAGACCGCGACGCGCTCGACGCGCTCGCGGAATTCGTCCGCGGAAAGCCGCTCGAGCTCTGTACCAATCAGCACCTCGTCCCCCGCGCCGAGAATGCCGAGCTCGGCGGCGATGGCCTGAGCGGTGACGGGATGATCGCCGGTGATCATGACCGTGCGAATGCCTGCACGGCGGCAGCGCGCGACCGCGTCCCGAGCCTCTGCGCGCGGGGGATCCTGAAGACCGGCGAACCCAAGCAAGGTCAAGGATGACTCGACGTCCCCGGGAGATCCGTCCGGAAGCGCCCGTTCGGCGACAGCCAGCACGCGGAGCGCCTCGGCGGCCAACTGGCTCACGGCCTGTGCGAGGCGTGTCCGTGCTTCGGGGTCGAGCGCGATCACGCCGCGCTCCGTTCGCAGGTGGGTGCAGCACTCGAGGATGGCCTCCGGCGCACCCTTCACGTACGCCACGCGCTGGCCGCGGCGGCTGCGCACGACGCTCATTCGCTTCCGATCGGAGTCGAAGGGAAGCGTCGAGAGGCGAGGCTCGGCGGCATCGATCTCGTCGCGATCGATTCCGGCCTTCGCGGCCGCCACGAGCAGCGCGACTTCCGTGGTGTCGCCGGCGACGCGGAACACGTCGCCATCACGCGTGACCTCGGCATCGTTGCAGGCAGCGGCTGCCCACAGCAGCTCGCGCGCTTGCAGGATGCCATCGTGCTCGCCGGGTCCCAGGATCTCGCCGTCGGCTCCGTATCCCTCCCCCGTTACGCGCAGCACGCCTCCCGGTGTGAGGAGCCGTCGCACCGTCATCTGCCCGACCGTGAGCGTGCCCGTCTTGTCGGTGCAAATCACCTGCGTACTGCCGAGCGTCTCCACGGAGGGCAGCCGCCGGACGAGCGCATTCCGTCGCACCATGCGCTCGACGCCCAAGGCGAGCGCAACCGTGACGACCGCCGGGAGTCCCTCTGGCACCGCGGCGACTGCCAAGCTCACGGCGCCGATGAAGAGCTCGAAGGGCGCCGTGCCGCGTAGCCAACCCAGCGCGGAAACGAGCGCTACGACCGCAAGACATGCCCACAGCAGCTGCCGGCCGACGACATCGAGCCGCTTCTGCAGCGGCGTCTGCTCCTCGGTCGCCCCTTCGAGGAGGCCCGCGATGTGGCCGACCTCAGTGTTCATTCCCGCCGCGACCACCACGGCGCGACCCGAGCCCGCGGTCACGCTCGTGCCAAGGAACACCTGGTTGCGCCGGTCGGCGAGCGCGGTTAGCGGCGGAAGGATTTCGCTGCGCTTCTCGACCGGCTCTGATTCTCCTGTGAGAGGGGCCTCGTTCACCTGAAGCAGCGACGCCGAAAGCAGGCGGGCGTCGGCGGCCACGAGATCGCCGGCGTCGAGCACGAGCAGGTCGCCGCGCACGACCTCGCGGGCCGGCACCACCTCGGAGTGGCCGCCTCGCACCACACGAGCGCGCGGGGCGGTCATGCGCGCAAGCGCGGCCACGGCCCGTTCCGCCCGGTACTCCTGAAAGAAGCCGATCGCGGCGTTCAACAGCACGATCGCCAGGATCGCGCCGCCGTCGACCCACTCGCCGAGTGCGATCGAGATGAGAGCTGCCGCGATCAAGAGCAGGACGACGAGGCTCTTGAACTGACCCGCAAGCAGACCGAGGAGAGAGGGGCCCGCGGACGCGCGTAGTTCGTTGGGGCCGTCGTGGGCAAGCCGCAGCACCGCTTCTTCGCGCGTAAGCCCGCGCGCAAGATCCGTCCCAAGTGCCGCCGCGACTTCGTCGAGCGCGCTCGCGTGCCACAGCGTTCCCTCTCGCGTCGCCATCGCGCACCTACTCCGCTGGCGCTGAGGGCAGCGCGCGGGAACGCCAGATCACGTACAGCGCAGGAATCACTGCGAGCGTGAGCAGCGTGAGCGACAGCAGGCCGCCCCAGAGTGGCGCCGCGATGCGCTTCGCGACGTCCGATCCAATCCCCGTGTCGAACATCACCGGTACGAGGCCGACGATGTTCATCCCCACCGTCATGAGCAGGGGGCGCACGCGCTGACTTCCCGACTCGAGCGCCATCTCGATCAGATCCGCTGTCGTCTGCAGGCGCCCCGCCTCGAGCCAGCGCCGATATCCCTCGTCGAGGTAGATCACCATGATCGACGCTGTCTCGGCTGCGATGCCGAGCAGACCGATGAGGCCGACCCACACGGCGACCGAGGTGTTGAAGCCGAGGCCCCAGAGCAGCCAGATCGAACCCATCGCGGCACAGGGAACCGAGAAGAGCACGAGCAGCGCCTGCGGCAGCCCGCCGAAGTTCACGTACAGAATCAAGAGAATCAGCCCGACTGTCAGGGGCACAACGATGCGCATCCGCGCTTCCATGCGCTCTAGGAACTCGTACTGACCGGTCCAGCGCAGGAAGTATCCCGGTGGCAGCACCAGCTGCTCGCTCACCTTCCGCTTTGCGTCCTCGACATAACCTCCGAGGTCGCTGCGCTCGGTGTCGACGTACACCCAGCCGGTGAGCAGGCCCTCCTCGTTCTTGATCATCGGTGGGCCCATCGTCGCGGAGATGGTTCCGAGCTGGCCGAGCCGGACCTGTGCAGATCGGCGCGGCATCCCCATGCCGCCCCCACTCTCAGCCGGCCCTTCTGCCATCCCGGCAGGGCCTGGCGGGATCCCGACGTCGATCGCGCCGCTCCGCTGAACCGGAATCGGGACCAGCACGCGGGCCAGCTCCTCCGGCGTGTCGCGCAGCTCACGCGGGTACCGAACGTTGATCCGGTAGCGCTCGCGGCCCTCAATCGTCGTGTCGACGTCGAGCCCACCGATCGCGGTCTCCACGACCTCGAGCACGTCCATCGAGCGCAGGCCGTAACGCGCGATCGCATCTCGGTCCGGGACGAAGTCGATGAAGAAGCCACCGAGCTCGCGCTCCGCGTAGACGCTCCGCGTACCGGGTACGTCGCGCAAGATCCGCTCGAGCGACTCGGCCAGCCTCGCAATCTGCTCGAGGTCCGTCCCGAAGACCTTGATTCCGATCGGGGTGCGGATCCCCGTCGTGAGCATGTCGACGCGGGCCTTGATCGGCATCGTCCAGGCTGCCTGTTGGCCCGGCGTCGCCACCGCACGATTCATCTCTGCGAGGAGGTCCTCGTACGTCAGGCCAGCGCGCCATTCCTCCTGTGGGCGCAGCGTGATGACGGTCTCGATCATCGAGAGCGGAGCCGGGTCCGTCGGTGTCTCGGCGCGGCCCGCCTTGCCGAAGACGCGCGTCACCTCCGGGATTTCTTTCAGGCGTCGATCCTGCTCCTGAACGAGTCGCTTGGCCTCTTCGATCGAAATGCCGGGCACGCTGATCGGCATGAAGAGCACGCTGCCCTCGTAGAGCGGCGGCATGAACTCGGAGCCGAGCCGGAAGAATGGAATGAGCGTCGCAACGATGCCTGCGGCCACGCTGACCACGAGCCCCTTGCGATGCACGAGACACCAGCGCAGGACGGGTCGATAGGCCGCCCGCAGGATGCGGGTGATCGGATTTTCCGCCTCGGCTCGGATGCGCCCGCGCACGAGCCAAACCATGAGCGCGGGAACGAGCGTCACGGAGAGGAGCGCTGCGAATGCCATCGCGAGCGTCTTGGTGTAGGCGAGCGGCTTGAAGAGGCGGCCCTCTTGCGCTTCCAGCGTGAACACCGGCAAGAACGCGACGGCGATCAGCAGAAGCGAGCCGAAGATCGGGGGACCCAGCTCCTTCGCGGAGTCGATCACTACCCGCACGCGATCCGCACTCGGCCCGGCTTCCTCGAGCTTTCGATGCGCGTTCTCCACCAGCACGACCGCCGCGTCCACCATGTCGCCGATCGCGATGATGATGCCCGCAAGCGACATGATGTTGGTCGTCAGACCCATTGCCGCCATCGGGATGAACGCGAGCAGCACGGCGATCGGCAGCGTGATCGCGGGTACCAGCGCCGATCGGAAGTGGAACAGGAACACGACGACCGTGGCGCAGACGATCGCCATGACCTGCAGAAGGCTCGTGCTCAGCGTGCGCACGGAGGCGTTGATCACCTCCGAGCGGTCGTACGTCGTCACTACCCGCACGCCGGCCGGCATCGCCGACTGCATCTCTGCGAGCTTCGCCTTGACGCGCTCGATCACTTCGAGCGCGTTCTCCCCGAAGCGCATCACGACGATTCCGCCGACGGTCTCGCCCGTGCCATCGAGCTCGGCGAAGCCACGGCGAATGTTTCCGCCCACTTGCACGCGAGCGATGTCGCCGAGCTGGACCGGCGTTCCGCGTGCGTCGGTCGTCACAACGATCTTGGCGATCGCCTCGCGGCTCTGGAGGTAGCCGCGCCCGCGCACGGCGTACTCGTGCTGCGCGAGCTCGACGACGCGGCCCCCGACATCCCCGTTCGACATTCGAATCGCGGCCGCGATGTCGGAGATCGAGAGGTCGAACGCCTGCAGGCGAATCGGGTCGATCTCGACCTGATACTCCTTCTCGTAACCACCGAGACTCGCGACCTCGGCCACACCCGGCACCGAGGAGAGCCAATAGCGGAGGTGCCAATCCTGGAAGCTGCGAAGCTGCTGGAGGTCGTGCGTCCCGGTTTCGTCGACGAGCGCATACTCGAAGACCCAGCCGACGCCCGTCGCATCGGGCCCGATCTGCGGCGCGACTCCGGGCGGCAGGCGACCCTGCAGCTTTACGAGGTACTCAAGCACGCGGCTGCGCGCCCAATAGATGTCGGTGCCGTCCTCAAAGATGACGTACACAAACGACATTCCGAACATCGTGAAGCCGCGCACCACTTTCACTTTGGGTGCGGCGAGGAATGTGGTGACGATCGGGTACGTGATCTGGTCTTCCACGAGATTCGGGCTGCGCCCCATCCACTCCGTGAAGACGATCACCTGTGTGTCCGATAGATCCGGGAGCGCGTCGAGCGGCGTGGTCCGCAGCGACCACGCACCCCAGACGGCGAGCACCGCGACCGCCAGCGCCGTGAAGGCGCGCTGATGCGCGCACAGCTCGATCAGGCGCGCGAGCATCTCAGTGCGCTCCGTGGGCGGGACCCGCCGCGCTGCGCAGTCGGCTCTCCGAGTCGAGCAGGAACTGCGAGCTCACGACGATGCGCTCTCCCGTCGCGAGGCCGCTGAGAACCTCGTAGTAGCCGCCGCCGCTCCGGCCGAGTTTCACCTCGCGCGGTTGAAACCGTCCGGGTGCGACCTCCACGAAGACGACACGCCGTACGCCGGTGTCGATCACGGCTTCGTCCGGAAGCGCGAGCACGTCGCCAAGCGGGCGCTCGATCCGCACGGTGGCGTACATCCCGGGTCGCAGCGCGCCGTCGGCGTTGTCGAGGTCGAAGCGTACCCGCAGCGTGCGCGTGGGCGTGCTCAGCGTCGGCTGCAAGAACGCGACCTCTGCCTCACGCGCGCCCGGCGCCGCCGCGAGATCGATCGTGGCGCGCTGCCCGAGCGCGATGAGCGGGATCTCGTCCTCGTTCACCTCTGCCCAAACCCAGACGCGGGAGAGATCCGAGACCGTGTAGAGCTCCATCTCCGGAGCGATGAAAGAGCCCTGGAGCACCGACTTCAGCGTCACGAATCCGTTGATCGGCGAGTGGAGCACGACCTGACGACGGGGCTCGCGTGTTCGTGCAAGCTCTTCGATTTGCCGCTCGCTCACGTCGAACAAGCGGAGCCGATTGCGCGCCGACTCGAGGAGCTCACGCCGAAATGGCGAGGCCCCGGCGTTCTCGGTCGCCCGCAAGGAGATCAGGAACTCGCGCTGGCTCGCGAGCAGCTCCTGGCTGTAGACCGCAAGAATGGGTTCGCCGGCGCGCACGGGCTCGCCCGTGAAGCTGACGAACAGCTCCTCGACCCACCCTGACACCTTGCTCTGGATGCGCCGCACTTTGCGCTCGTCCGCGCTCACGACGCCGACGGTGCGGATCTCGCGAATCAGCGGGCGTACGGCGAGCTCGGCGGTTCGAACCCCAAGAAGCTGAAGGCGTTCGGCGGGCACCTCGACCTCGGCCATCCCCGGCGGTGATCCGGCTCGCGGCGTCGCTTCTTCCGCCTTCGCGGCGGGCGAGGCATGGCCGGAGTGCTCTGCCCCGCGCTGCGCCTCCTCACGCCCGTCACACGAGGTGAGCGCCGCGGCCGCGAGAAGCCATGCGATTCGTACTCTCATCCGGCTCACGGCAAGACTCCCAGCGGGTCGCCCAGCGGTGTCTCCCCGACGAGCGGCCCAATCTCGGCAAGCGACGCCAGGAGCCGTGCCGTCTCCTCGGCCTCGCGAATGCGGTAGTCGAGAAGCGCAACGAATGCGCTGAGCGCAGTCAGAAGGTCCACGCGTCCCGTCGCGTACGAGGCACGAGCGGACTCGAACGTCATCTCCGCGCTCGGGATCAGCGAATCGCGGTAGAGCGACAGGAGTCGAGTCGACGACTCTGCCGCGGCGTGCAGCTCCGAGAGCTGGGCATCGACACCGAGCTCCGCGCGGCGATTCTCTCGCTCTGCGGCGCGGTCGGAGAAAGTCGCCTCAGAAACGGCCCGGCTCTGCTTGCTGCGAATGTAGAGCGGGACGTTGACGCGAACGCCGACCTCCCACTCTGGAACGAGCTGCTTCTTGTCGGTGTAGGCGGCCATCAGAGCGAAGTCTGGGTAGTAGTCCCGGCGTGCGAGCCGAAGGGCCTCGGTCGCGCGAGCGCGCTCCTCTCTCGCTGCGCGCAAGGCCGGCGACTCCTCGCGGGCGCGGGCGCGCAGGTCCGCAAGCGCGTGCGGCGCGCGAAGCGCCTCGAATTCTGCGGTTGGCGGCAGCTCCTCGGCGTGCTCGAGGCCGAGGAGCGCGGCGAGCTCGGCCTTCGCTCTGGCCTGCTCCCGCGTCACCATCGCCAGCCGCTCGCGAATCATGTCGCGCTCGAGACCCGTCCGCAGGACGTCCTGATGCTCCGCCTGCCCGACGCTGTACCTCTCCGCAGCCTGGAAAATCAGGGCCTCGAGTACGGCGAGGCTCTCTGTTAGGGCTCGGTCCGTTTTCTCCAGAGCGACCAGATCGGCGTAGCTCGTTCCGACGCGCGCCAGGACCATGAGGGCGGTTTCGTCGCGCATTGCGCGCTCGCGTGCGGCCTCGCGCTCCGCGATGCGTCGGCGCGCGGCGCGCTTCCCCGCGAACGGGAACTCTTGCTCGACGCCAACCTCGACGAAGGAGAAATCCGAGCTGCCGAAGCTGAGACCCCAGTCCTCGTTGTGGTAACGCACGGTCACAGATGGATCCGGAAGAGCGCCTTCTTGCGGGGGCCGCTCCTGCATCGCTCTCCAGCGTGCGTCCGCGGCCTGAATCTCCGGGTTGTGCGTTCGAGCGCGCTCGAGCGCCCACACCAAATCGACACGGTCTGGCAGATCGTCGCCGCTCGGTTGCGCGGCGCCGCTAAGTGGGGCCGCGCCGACCAGGGCGAGAAGCCACAGCACCCGCCCTCGCCGCCCGACCACCCTGGACACGACCCAACGGAAGATCAAGACCGCACTCCTCGGCTTCTATATGGATACGCCAGGGCCGGGTCTCGCGTGACCTTCGTCTCTCGCTTTCTCGCCAACTCGCCGCGTGGCCGCGTCACGATCGGACCCCCTAGGGCGTACTCGCGAATGGGGATGGTGAGGTCGGCACGCCAAGACGGGGTGAGCTCGATGACGGATCGGCCTGCGCGCGCCCAATTGGTGCTCGTCGGGGGAACTGGCGGACTTGCAATGCAATGCCTCTTCCCCGCTCTCGCGCGGCTGGCCGAGGCGGGAGAGGCCCTCGCCTGCGAGATCCAGGTCATTGCTGCCGGTCTCGGATTGGAGTGCGATGAGGCGTTCCGCCAGCGGCTCGTCCAGTACATCCCGCGCTCTGCGCGCGATGGCTTCGCGAAGATTGCGCCGCAAATCGTGCGGCGCTCTGTCGATGTCCGCGACCACCTCTCGCTCGCTGCGCTCGCCAGCGATCTAGACCGCGCCGGCGGCGGAAAGCCGGCGTCGCGACTGTATTACCTCGCCCTCCCGCCCGAGCTCTTCGAGCCGGTCGTCACGGGCCTCGCGCAGACGCGCCAGCTTTCGTGCGAGGGCGCGCCGGACGTTTGGCGCCGACTTCTGACCGAGAGGCCCTTCGGCCGAGACCTGGAGAGCGCCCGCGCCCTCAACGGTCGGCTGCACGAGGCACTTCGCGAGGATGAGATCTTCCGGGTTGGCGGAGCGCTCCCTGCAGAGACGATTCGGAACCTTCTGGACTTCCGGTTCCGCAAGTCGGAGTTCGAGCCCGACTGGAATCGCCAACACATCGACGCCGTGCAGATCACCGTCGCTCGCGAGGACGGGGTTCGGATCGGGCAAGGCATGTATTTCGACCGTGTTGGGGCACTTCGCGAAGGCGTCCTGAACTCCCTCTTGCCGCTGCTTGCCCTCGTCGCCATGGAACGCCCTTCCTCGCTCGACCCGAACGCGATCCGGGACGAAAGAGCGAAGGTCCTCAGTTCCCTCCGACTAGCACCGCGGCACCGGGCGGCGGCGAGCTGCGTGCGCGCCCAATACACGGCAGGCAACCTCGGTTTCGCATCCCTCCCTGGGTACCTCGCAGAGGACGGCGTCGATCCTCGGAGCCGCACAGAAACCTACGTCGCCGTGCGCGCTCGAATAGGTTCCCGTCGGTGGCGCGGCGTGCCGTTTCTTCTGCGCTACGGAATGCGACTCGCAAGGCGGGTCACAGAGGTCGCCGTTCACCTCCGCTCGCCTTCGCGACGCCTGGGTGGCGATGGCGTCGGGCCCCAGATTGTTCGGCTGCAACTCGAGCCCCGGCTGACGATCTTCCACTCGCCGGTTTCGGGTCGAGGTGCGCAAGTCGCCCCGGTCGAGCGCGACGCAGGCGACCGGCCCCGTGATGACCCTGCGGATATCCGCGGAGCACTAATAGTTCAGGCGTTGCGGGGCGACGCGACCGGCTTTCCTCGCGCCGACGAGGTCGAGGCGGGCTGGCGCTGGGTGGACTCCCTCCGAGGCAGCTGGACCGAGCGCGGAGCCCCGCCGCTCCTCGAGTATCGCGCGGGCAGCTGGGGCCCTCGAGCAGCCGACCGCTTGTTTCGCGGTCGCGGCGGCGGTGCGTGGCTTGATTGACGGGAGTCGACCGGGCGGTCTGAAGCAGCGAACAGGACACCCGCGGCGGGAGGCAGCTCTGATTGCCGCGGGTTAGGCCGTTCCGAAGCGATCAGTTCAAGCCGTCGCTCACTGCGCCTCGATGATCTTCACGATGTCGAGGTACACGTTCTCTTCGCGCGTGATCCGAAAGCCGGCCCTCTCGACGTTGCGTACGGTGTCGCGATTCAAGTCCGGGCCAAAGCGGCGCGTGATCGGTGTCATCAGGTCGAGCAGGATGGCGAGCGGACCGATGCGGCTGCGGACGTGCTCGAACATGAGGAGCCGTCCGCCGGGACGTAGAACCCGGCGAAGCTCGCGGAGCCCAGCGATGGGCTTCGGAACCGAGCAGAACGTACAGACGGTAACGATCGTGTCGAAGCTCTCGGCCGGAAACGGCAGCGCACACACGTCCATCTGAAGCAGCTCGATCTTGCCCGGGTAGAGCGTCGCCTTGGCAGCCGCGCGCGCGAGCATCGCGGGGCTGATGTCGATGGCGACGATCCGCTGAGCCGGCGGGAAGAACTTGAAGTCGTTGCCCGTGCCCGCGGCGACCATGAGTGTCTCCCCGCGAATCTTCTCGAAGAGCCGCCGCTTGTGTGGGCCGAACCGGCGGTCTTCTGCGAACGAGAGCAGGTCGAAGCTGCGGCTCGCTCTGTCCCACTTTTTCTGAGTTGCGGGGTCCACAAGGCCTCTCTCAGCGATCGGCATCCACGACGACACCCCGCAAGGCGAAGTCGTAGAGCTTGATGACCGCGACCAATAGAGCTCCGAACAGCGCGCCGACCGCGGCGGCTGCGAAGGAGCTCTGTGAGCCAGCACTCATCGAGTCGCGCATCGCGAAGAGCATGCCGCCGTAGTTCCCGATGATCATGCCGGCGGTCATCGTCTCAAACATGCCCAGCACTGGCGCGAGTGCGAGGCCGAGGACGACGTGCACCCCCATGCCCACCGCCATACCGACGATCATGGCGATCACCATGTCCATCCCTGGCCACACGAAGGCGCGCACGCCGAGCGCCGTGACCGCCCCGATACAGGCGCCCGCTAGGTGGTCGCCGATCGCGAATAGCATGAGCGCCTCCCAGGGTTGATGGACGTAGTGGACTACGGCCCGCGAGTGTGCCGGGTGACGGACGCGCGACGCGATTCTCGTCAAGCTCGCGGGGCCACAGCGGAGCGTCGGGTTGCGCGGCCGCTCGCGTCCGCCAGCGGCTGGCACTTCAGCGAGTTCAAGCACTCTTCGGCGCATTCCTTCGTTGAGCCTCGCCCCAGTGCCCTCGTACCCTAGTTGCCGATGGGGGATCTCGAGATCGACGACTCGCGCGCCGTTCGCGCGGAGCGCCTCCGCCAGAAGCTCCACCGCGAGCTCGGCGAGGCGATCCTCGCCGCCCTCGCTGACGAGCGCGTCGTCGAGGTGATGGTCAACGAGGACGGCGCAGTTTGGTGCGACCGCCTCGGCGAGGGAATGTCGCGTCTCGCGGAGACGATGAGCGCCGACCGCGCCGCAAGTCTCGTCGGCTCAGTCGCGGCGCTCCTCGAACGCGTCGCGAATGCGGAGCACCCGATCGTCGAGGGCGAGCTTCCGTTCTTCGGCTTTCGATTCGAAGGCATCGTGCCGCCGGTCGCGCCGCGCGCGACGGTCGCGATTCGCAAGCGTGCGCGGCTCATCTACACGCTTGTCGACTACGTCGAGAGCGGACAGCTCTCGCCGTTTCACGCCGACGTGCTGCGCAAGGCGATCGCCGAGCGCATGAACCTCGTGATCGCCGGCGGCACGGGATCGGGGAAGACGACTTTCGCGAACGCGCTGCTTCACGAGAAGGTGGCGGCCGGCCCGCCGAACCAGCGCTTCCTGATCCTCGAGGACACGGTCGAGCTTCAGTGCAGCGCGCCCAACAAAGTCCAGCTGCGCACCTGTGAGGTCGCCGACCTCGCGCGCCTTGTGCGCGCGACGATGCGGCTCCGGCCCGACGCGATCGTCGTCGGTGAAGTGCGAGGGAGGGAAGCTCTCGACATGCTGAAAGCGTGGAACACGGGTCATCCTGGCGGACTGACGACCGTCCATGCCAACGGCGCGAGGGCTGCCCTCTCTCGCCTAGATCAGCTCGTGCAGGAGGCCGGCGTCCCGAGCCAGCCCGAGCTGCTCGCCGACGCGATCGACGTGATCGTGTTCATCCAGCAGCGCTGCGTGCGCGAGCTCGTGCGGGTTCGCGGCTACGACGCCGCAGCAGGCGCGTTCGAGCTCGAGGAGCTCGCCGCCAGGCCCTGAGAAGGAGGACGGAATGCGCTCCGTAGAGGTGCAAGAACGCCAGGTCGCGATCGCGCGGAGAGCGATTCTGCTCGCCTTCGTCGTCATCGCATTCGCGGGCCCCGCGCTCGCGACTCCCGCTGGGACGCCGATGCCGTGGGACACGCCGCTCAACAACCTGCTGAACAACCTTCAAGGAACGGTCGCACGAATCGCGATCACCATCGCGATCGTGCTCACGGGGCTCATCTTCGCGTTCGGTGAGGCCGGGAGCGGTCTTCGCAAGGTGATGAGCATCGCCTTCGGCGGTGCGCTCGCACTCGGTGCCCTCACCTTCATGACGGCCCTCGGCTGGGTCGGAGCCGCGTTTTGAGCGCCTTCGAGAAGGAAGGCGACGCTCGTTTGTCGGGACCGCGCCTTCTCCCGATTCACGCGTCGCTAATGCGGCCCGTCCTCCTCGCAGGCGCCGACCGCGAGCTCACGCTGGTGAACGCGGTCGTCTGCTTTGCGCTCCTCTTCGGGATCGGTGCGTCACGCTGGACGATTGGGATCGTTGCGCTGCTCGCGACGGCGGGGCAGTGGGTGCTCGGGCGCGTCACGCGGTACGACTCCGACTTCCGCCGCGTCTACACGCGCCACGTTCAGCTCCAGCCCTTCTACCCGGCCGCTGCGTCGCTTCGCGCGCCTCTGCCGATCGTGCACCCCGCTGTGCCGTACGCGGAGTAGGCGGCCGTGCTTCGCGACTTTCGCGCCGAGCCGAAGGGATTTCCGGATCTCCTCAACTACTGCGGGTTTGCCAGCGAGGGCGTCGTCTTCAACAAGGACGGCTCGCTGCTCGCGGCCTGGTGGTACGCCGGGCCTGACATGGAATCGGCGACGCCAAACGAGATGGCGATCCTCTCCGCGCAGATCAACGGCGCGCTGCGCGAGCTCGGCAACGGTTGGATGATCCAGGCGGATGCGATTCGGAAGCCGGCACCCGGCTACTCGCAGGCGGGCGCGTTTCCCGATGCGACGACGCGCCTCATCGACGACGAGCGACGCCGCCACTACGAGAGCGGCTCGGCGACGTTCGAGAGCCTCTACGCGCTCTCGGTCACCTATCTCCCGCCAGCGGAGATTCAGAGCCGCCTGAGCGCGCTCTTCGTCGACAGTGAGAGCGCCGGAGGCGCGCGCGGCTGGGAGAACATCCTTCAGCACTTCGAGCGCGCCGCGCGCCAGCTCGAGGACGCGCTCTCGGATCGCCTCTCGATTCGGCGCATGGACTCGGCAGACCTCCTCGGCTTTCTCTGCAGCTGCACGACAGGCGACTTCCAACCCGTGCGCGTGCCCCAACCACCCATCGATCTCGACGCGATCGTCGGCGCCGAGGACCTCCTCGGTGGTTTCGAGCCCCGCATCGGTCGCCGCTGGATCCATCCGATCGCGATCGTGGGACTTCCTGCGGAGTCGTTCCCTGGGATCCTCGACTTTCTGAACCGTCTCTCAATCCCGTACCGCTGGTCGAGCCGCTTCATCCCAGTCGATCCCGCGACCGCCGAGCAGAAGCTCAAGGTCATCAGGCGAAACTGGTTCCAGAAGCGCTTCGGCCTCTCGGGTTTGATCCGCGAGGCGATGCAGCTCGGCGGTCAGACCTTCGCGAACCAGGACGCCGTCACGATGGCCGAGGACGCTGATGCGGCGGTCGCTGAGGCGGCGTCGATGGCCGTTCGTTTCGGCCACTACACGAGCCTAATTTTTCTCTTCCACGAGGACCGCGCGTTCCTCGATCACGAAGGGCGCCAAGTCGAGCGCGAGCTCCAGCATCACGGGTTCCGCACGCGCGTCGAGACGGTGAACGCGCTCGAGGCCTACCTCGGCGCGCTCCCGGGCCACGGCTTTCGCAACGTGCGGCGGCCGCTGCTGCACTCGCTCAACTACGCGGACCTGATTCCGACGACGGCGATCTTCCCGGGTCTTGAGAGCAATCCGTGTCCGTTTTACCCGCCGTCGTCCCCTCCCCTCCTCTACGCGAACACGGCGGGCGCGACCCCTTTTCGCTTTCACGTGCACGTCGGCGACGTGGGCCACACGCTCGTGATTGGCCCCACCGGCGCCGGCAAGTCGACGCTCGTGGGACTCATCGCGGCGCAGTTCCTCCGCTATCCGGGCGCTCAGGTCTTCGCCTTCGACAAGGGCTACAGCTCGCTCGCACTCTGCAGCGCCGTGGGCGGCGAGCACTACGACATCGCGGCCAGCGCGGGCCGCGGCCTCGCGTTCTGTCCGCTCGCGCGCATCGACGACGCAGGCACGCGGGTTTGGGCTTCGGAATGGATCGAGGGGCTCCTCCGGCTCCAGAGCGTCGAGGCGACTCCAGCGCGCCGGCGCGAGATCCACGCGGCGCTCGGGCGCCTTGCGACGAGCCCGGACCGCACGCTCACGCACTTCGCGAGCACGGTGCAGGACGAAGGCGTTCGCGCAGGCCTGCGCCACTACACGCTCGACGGCGCGATGGGCGAGCTGCTCGACGCCGAGCGTGACGGGCTTCGGGAGAGCCGCTTCCAGGTGTTCGAGGTCGAGCACCTAATGAATAAGGGCGAGCAGAACGCGGTTCCCGTTCTCCTCTACCTCTTTCACGAGATCGAGCGGCGCCTCACAGGCGACCCGAGCCTTCTGATCCTCGAGGAGGCGTGGCTCCTGCTCAATCACCCGGTCTTCGCATCAAAAATCGAGGAGTGGCTGCGCGTGCTGCGCAAGCGCAACTGCGCCGTCGTGTTCGTGAGCCAGAGCCTCACCGACGTCTACAACTCGCCGCAACGCGACCTGCTCCTCGAGTCGTGTCCGACCAAGATCTTTCTCCCGAATCCCGAGGCGCGAAGCGCCCAGACGGGCCAGCTCTACCGCAGGCTCGGCCTCAACGAGACGCAGGTCGAGCTCGTCGCCCACGCGACACCGAAGCGTCACTACTACTACGTCTCGCCGCTCGGCCGCCGAATGATCGACCTTGCGCTGGGGCCTGAGACGCTCGCCTTCGTTGGCGTCTCGGGCAGCGAGGAGATCGAGCAGCTCCGCAAGCTCCGCGAGCTCTACGGCGACACCTGGCCCGCGGCCTGGCTCGAGCAGCGCGGTCTCGACGAGGCCGCGGTGCGGTGGCGCGCGCTTCACGAGGAGGATTCTCCATGCGGCTCTCTCTGAATCCCCCCACTCGCGCACTCGTGCGCGCGGCGGTGCTCAGCTTCGCGGTGCTCGCTGCGCCAACGCGTCCCGCGCAGGCGCAGCTTGTCGTCACCGATCCCACGAACCTCATTCAGAACATCATCTCCGCGATCCAGAACATCTACGCCGTCGCGCAGCAGGTGCAGCAGCTCTCGAACGAGGCAACACAGATCTCGAATCAGGTGCAGCAGCTGCGCGACATGGCGAACCAGGCGTCGGTGCTGCGCTCGACCGAGTGGGGCGAAGTCCAGAGCGCGATCGCCGCGCTTACGAACGCGGTGCACATCGGACAGTCGCTCGCGTACGACCTCCCGAACCTTCAGCGGCAGTTCCAGGCGCAGTTCCCGGGCTACGTCGCCCCGACGGACTGGACGACCCAGACGCAGCAGTCGTCGCGGGCCACGCTCGACACGCTGAACGGAACGCTTCGCTCGGCTGGCCTCAACATCGGCGACTTCCAGAGCGTCGATGCAGCGCTCGCTGCGCTTCGAAGCACGAACGACAGCGCCTCCGGCCGCAACGAGCTCATGCAAGTTGCGAACTCGCTCGCGAGCCTCCAGGTCGCCGAGATGACGAAGATGCGGCAACTGCTCGCGCTGGAGATCAACGCGCAGAACGTGTGGAAGGCGCATACGACGAGCTCGACGGCAGCGTCGGAGGCGGCGCTCGAGCAGTTCATCGGGGCGCCTGGCGCCGTAGGAAACCCGGCCAACTCCAACTCAGGCGTAAATTTCTAGAGCGGCTCGGCCGCCGCGAGGAGGAGGCAAGAGATGGTCCCGCGGAGTCTCTCGGTAATCGCATTGCTCGGAGCGCTCGCGTGCGCTCCAAGTGCGGAGGAGATCGCGAACGGCGTCGACCCCATCGCCTCGCTCGGCGCCACGGTGAGCTCAAGCCGCTACGGCGAGCAGTATTGGAGGAAGCAACGGGACGCGAAATCCGATCTCTGGGCCCGGGCTGTTGAGTACTGCGAGCCCTCCGAAAGCGCGAACTACCCGAACTGCGAGGTGGTGAGCGCGCTGAAGTTCCTCACGACTCCCGACGCGGCCAAGGATCCGGCGCGCTCAGAAGAAGGGCTGCGGTTCTGATGGCAACGAGTCTGGCGAACCAGTTCAACTTGGCGGTCGGCACGATCTACGGAGCGGTTCTGCCCATCGCGCAGAACCTCTTCGTCCTCCTGGCTGCAATCGCGGTCACGTGGGCGCTGATCTGGTGGGTCCTCGAGAAGGACGACCCGGTTCCGACCTTCGTGGCGCTGCTGCGACAGCTCATGCGGATTTCGTTTTTCTGGTTTGTGTTGGCGAACGCCGCCACGCTCGGCCGCGCTTTTCTGCAGAGCTTCCAGGCTGCCGGCCAAGCTGCGGCGGCGGCCGCGGGTTCTCCGATGCCGAGCGTCGACCCCACGGCCGTGATCGACGCGGGCGCGAACCTCGCGAATCAGCTCCTGCAGAACGTTCAGATCTCGGGCGTGCTCGGCACTCTCGCCGGTGCTCTGATCGGAGGCGTCCTCGCCCTCCTGATGTTCGTCGCCTTCCTGTTTATCGCTGCGCAGATGGCCATTGCACTCGTCGAGGGTTTCATCGTTCTGAGCGGCGGTGTCCTGCTTCTCGGCTTCCTGGGATCACCTTGGACCGCGCGAATCGGGCTCACCTACTTCAACACGTTGGTGGGTGTCGGGATCAAGCTGTTTCTCATATTCATCATCGTCGGAGTTGGAAGCTCCCTTGTCTCGGGATGGAGCTCCTTCATTGCAGCCGGCGTGACTCTTCCCGGCGCGCTGACGGTGATCGGCGTTGCCTCCATCTTTGCCCTCATCACGTGGACGATTCCGAATCACGCTCAAGCGCTCGCGAGCGGCGCGGTGTCGGCGGGGCTCAGTTCCGTCGTCTCGTCAGCCGCCGGCTTCGCTGCCGCTGCCTCCGGCGCGCGCGTCCCCCTCGCGCTCGTCGCACGCGCTTCGTCGGCCGTCGGACAGGGCGTTGCACTCGGTCGCGACCGATACGCCGGCGGCGCGAGCGTTCTGCGCGCAGCCGGCGCCGGCGCGGGCCACGTCCTCGCCTCGCCCTTCAGAGCAGCGGCGCACAACCTCGCGGCGCGGAGTGCGCACCGGCGCGTTGGTGCTTCCGACGTCATTCGCCGCGAGCGCGGCATCTAGGAGCGGCCATGTCTGCCGATGCACCGAGCAACCCGTATCACGAAGCGCGCGGCATCTGGAACGAGCGCTACCTGAACCTCGTTCGCGCGCGCTGGAACTGGCAGCTGATCGCGCTCGTGCTCGCGCTCTCGAACCTCGTCTTCGCGCTTGCGCTGGTTTGGCACTCGGCGCAGAGCAAAGTCGTGCCCTACATCGTGCGCGTCGACGAGGCGGGTCAGTCGCTCGTGATCGGCCCCGCGACGGCGTCGTCGATCTCCGATCCGAAGATCCTCGGCTTCCAGCTTCAGGCCTACGTGCGCGATCTGCGCCAAGTGACGGCGGACGGCGCTGCACAAAAGAGCCTCCTCGAACGCGCCTACCGGCAGACCGCCGGCGCCGCCGTCGGAACGCTCAACGAGCACTTCCGTGCCTCGGACCCGTTCCTCGCGGCGCGCTCGTTCACCGTGATGCCGCGCGTGCGCAGCACGCTCCAGCTGGGCGATCGCACCTGGCAGGTCGAGTGGACCGAGACGCGCCGCACGCTCGAGGGTCGCCTTGCCGGCGAGGAAGCGTGGGTCGGGCAGTTCGAGGTCGTGACCGAGCCTCCCACGAAGGCGGAGGACGTTGTCGCGAATCCGCTCGGCTTCAAGGTCACGCGCATCTCGTGGAGTCGGCAGTTCTAAGGGGGTGAGGATGTCGCTGCATCGATCGCTGTACTTCGTTCTGACCGCGAGCATGGGCGTGCTCGCGTGCGCGCCTTACGCGAAGGCACCGCGTATGGAACCGAACGACTACCCGAACGCACGGCCGCCTGCGGCGCGCGACAACCGCGTTAGCGCGGGCGTCCCGATGAGTCCCGATGTCGAGCTCCTTGCGCTCGATAGTCCCGAGATCCAGGCCGCGATGACCGAGTTCGCGAAATCGGGGAAGCCGCCCGTCGTCCGTAACAAGGATCGCCGGTTCGTTCGCTTCCCCTACGGGCACACGGATCCGATCCTCTACTGCCGACCGCTACGCGTTTGCGACGTCGAGCTTCAACCGGCGGAGGAGATCCTCGACGTCGCGCTCGGCGATACCGAGATGTGGCATGCGCAGAAGATGGAGAGCGGCCCTGCGGGACTGCGTTCGCCGCACGTCATCTTCAAGCCCGTCTCCGACGGCATCTCGACGAACGCCATCATCACGACGGATCGGCGCGTCTATCACATCGGCCTCATCGCCCGCGCCGAGACGGGCGCGAACGACCAGCAGTACATCCGCTACGCGAGCTTCTATTACCCGAACGAGACGGTGACCGCCTGGACCTCCGATCAGGAACGTCACCGCGAGGAGCGGCTGGCCGCTGAAGCGGCTGCACTCGCGGCGAGGGAGGCACCGATCCCCGTCGATCTCTACCGCGGCTACGAGATTACGGGCGATGCCGTGCCGTGGCGTCCGGTCGAGGCATTCGACGACGGGCGCCGCGTCTACATCAAGATGCCTGCCGCGATGCACGTGACCGAGGCGCCCGGGCTCTGGGTGATCGACGAGGGCGGGAAGCAATCGCTCGTGAACTACCGGCTGCGCGACGGGCACTACATCGTCGACAAGCTCTTTGCGAAGGCGCTCCTTGCGGTCGGTACCGGGCGCAAAGCGAAGCAGGTCTTCATCACGCGCAAGGCGCCGAGCGAGCCGCTCGCGGCGAGCATGGGAGCGGCGGACGTTGCGCACTTGCGGTAGTCGCAGCGCGCGAAGGAGCCCTCGATGAGCGGCTCGATCCTTCGTCCGACGACCAGCGAGCCCGACGGCCTCGAGCTTCGCCCTACGCCCCGGACGACGCGCCTCAATCGCAATGCGCTCCTTCTCGGCGGCGCGATTGGCGCGGCGGTTCTCGCCGCTGCGGCGGCGACGCTGGTTGAGAACCGGACTGCGATCGCGCCCGCAAGCGCGGCTGCGCCGACGACCGCTGCCGGCGGAGACCGGTTCTGGGAGAAGGCGGGAGACGGCGTGCCGGGCTGGTCGGAGGAGGAGTTCCTGTCCGATGTCGCTGCGCCTCCGCCGGAGGCGAACGCGATTCCCCTGGATACTGCAGGTGGTAGCGATCCCGAAGCGCAGCGGCGCCGCGAGCGCATCGCACGGGCCTATGGCGCGCCTCCACTCGTCGGCGGTTTTCGCGCAGGCGGCGGCGAATCTTCGGCGACCTCCGCCTCGCCGACGAGCGCGGCGTACCGTCCGCCGGGTGACGCCCACCCTCCCCTACTCGGGGCGCTCGGCGACGTGCTCGGCGAAAAGGACGAGATGCTCCGCCAGAACAACCAGGAAGCGAAGCTCGACTTCCTCGGCGAGAGCGGCCTATCGGAGCGAGAAGAGACCAACCCGCACGCCGTGCGCGAGCCGGCATCTCGCTACGAGGTCACGGCGGGAATGGTCCTCCCGGCCGTTCTCTTGACCCAGGCGGAGTCAGACCTCCCCGGCCTAATGACCGGGCGCGTCACGGAGAACGTCTTCGACTCCGCGAGTGGTCAGCACCTTCTGATTCCGCAGGGCACAACGATCGTCGGCGTGTACGACAGTGTCGTGACGTTCGGGCAGCAGCGCCTTCTCATCGCCTGGCAGCGCCTCATCTTCCCCGACGGCAGCAAGCTCAACATTGGCGGCATGCCAGGCGCGGACCTGATCGGCGCGGCCGGCCTGCGCGACCAGGTCGACCGGCACGCGGGAAGGATCTTCGGGAGCGCTCTGCTCCTCAGCGTCCTTACGGCCGGCGTGACGCTCAGCCAGGAGGACGGGAACCCGACTGGGCTTGGTGTCGGATCGACCCGCGATCAGGTAAAGGGCACGCTCGCGACCGCGCTCGGCCAGCGCCTCGGCGACGCAGCGAACGAGATGCTCGAGCGCGAGATGAACGTTCAGCCGACCCTGCGGATCCAGCCGGGCCACCGCTTTCACGTGCTCGTGAACCGGGACCTCATCTTCGAGGGCCCGTACCTCAACACGTTCGGAGGAGGACTCGTCCCATGAAGCTCAGGCCGCGCGTCGAAGCAGAGCCGCCGAGGGAGCTGCGCTTCCGCCTCGATGCCACGACTTATCAGGAGCTCGAGCAATACGCGCAGCTCTACACGCACGAGTACGGCGAGGCGATCGACGCGCCAACGCTCGCGTCCGAGATACTCCGCCAGTTTCTCGCCGACGACCGCGCCTTCAAGACCTGGAAGCGTCGGCGCGGAAACGCCACGGACCCCGCCTCGCGTACCGCCGGAGCGCCGGCTTGAGCGAGCGGTTTCGCGACCGCGCCCAACAAGAGGCGGTATGCGATCGCCTGCTCCGCCTCGCACACTTCGACCTCGAAACCCTTCGAGGCGAAGAATTGCGCATCGTCGATGTGGCGCGCGTGCGGCGCGCGCGAACGCTCTACGACCTCGCGCTCGCGCTTTGGGAGGACGGCGGCCAGCTCGCGGTTGGGCATCTCGTCGATCTCGACCGCGACACGCGTACGATGATCGGAGATCTCCTCGCCGAGCTCGGAGTTGCGGAGCACAGTCGCATCGATCGCTGGCTGGCTGCGGCGGACGAAGTGCTCGCGGGCCGCGATGGCGCAGCCTCGGCTTGAGCCCGCCAAACGCGCTCTCGGCGCCCTCTTTCTCCGCGTGCTGCCGTACGGCGACTGATTCGTCCGCTTCACCGACACTCCGACGTCGGCGGCCTTGGAGGGCACGACCGCTTCCGCTCGTGCGAGGCTGAGGCCGATGGCTCTCGTCCGGAGGTTCCCCGTGCGCCTGCGGCCGCCCCGTTCCGGCAGGGGAAGCCCCGTCTTGTCAAGTAGTGGCACGCCCGACGCCGTCAAGGCGCCGCTGCGCTCATCTCCGGCGAATCGATCGCAGCCTTTGGAAAGGTCACGCGCACTTCGGAGAGTTTTACCGCCGCCAGGACTTGGGAAGGGTCGAATGGCGGGAAGAAGCGGCCGTCGATCCGCGCTGAGACGAGTCTCGCGGCGTGGATCTTTCCGCTTCCGCTCGGCGTCACCGTGAAACGGCGGCCGTCGACGACGTGAGTCAGCGTGCGGAGCCGAGCGGGGACGAGCCCGGAAAGCAGCGGAACACGGAAGGCATAGTGCCGCAGCGTGAGCTCGACGGCTGGCTGGTCCGAAACGAGCATGCGGATCCGGTCGTACCGGTCCTTGCCGTACTCAACCTCGAATCGAGCCAGCTCCTTGGGCATGCCCCAATTGCGGTGGCCGTTGAGCACGCTCGCGGGGCTCGACACGTAGATCTTCGTGATCGACCAGTGGTCCTGTCCGACACCCCTGAACGCGCCCGGAATGAGCAAGAGCTCGCGGTAAGGCCCGACCGGCGAGCTCGCATAGTCGACGAACATCGCGTACGCGTAGCGCCCGGTTCGGAACGGACGCATTGCCTCCGGCGTGAAGCTCTGAGTGTCGAGCGAAAACCTGGGAAGACGCAACACGAGGATGTATCCCGAAGCCGCTAGCTCCCACGGAGCCGACACGTCGGGAACTTCGGCAGCCTCGCCGCCGCTAGACGTTCCCGTATCGCTCTGCATGATGTTCCCGCGCCTGCGCAGCCAGGATTGCACCGCCGACACGGGTCCTGTCTCGCGTGTCGGGCGTCGCTGTCGGCTTGACAGAGTTCGCAGTGAAGAACCGCCAGAAGCCGTGTGTTGCGATATGGCGGAACCTTGCTCGCTCCGCGAGGCAGCGCACTGTCCGCTGCGGCACGAAGTGCGGGTCGGGGAACATCTCCGTGATCGAGAGGACACCCCCCACTCTCAGCGCGTCGAAGCTGCGCTGCAGCGCTCCTTCTCGGTCGGGGATCTCGCCGAGGGTGAGCGCCAAGAAGACCACGTCGAACTCACCGGGGGGTACGGTCGTCGCGGCGTCGCCCACGATGCCCGTGAGGTTTTCCACCCCGGCCTCCGCGGCCCTCGACCGCAGGCGGTCGATCATGCGAGGCTGAATGTCCAAGCCCACCACCTCGCCCTTCGGCTCAACCCGTCGCGCCGCCGGGATGAGAAGCCTCCCAGGGCCTGGGCCTAGCTCGAGCACGCGCTGGCCAGGCCGGAGGCCGATCCTATCGAGTGTCTTCTCGGTGCCATAGATCCACGTAACCCACGGGCTCTCGAACCCCCACGAGAGCCAGGCGGGATACGGAAGGGACCACCGGCGGCTCGCCCCGCGCCAGATGAGGCTGAAGGCTGCGAGGCCGGCGAGGAGGGCAATCAGGAGTACAAGGAATCGCATCGGTGATCTCGGCTGTTAGTAGCTACGCTTTCCCTGCTGCCGGCAGCGCATCATCCGAACTGCCGGCGGAAACGCCACACGCCGAAGCTGAAACACCGCTCCGCCCAGCAGTGCCAACGTCAGCACCGAATCCCACAGCAGGTCGATACCGGCACCCTTCAGCAGGATGCCGTAGCTCAGAACATAGGCGCATGGGCAAGACGAACGTCGCGATCCCCAACCAGCCCGGCATCGCCTCGGGCGGCGTCCAGGTCCCCGAAGGCAGGATGAGGGGCACCACGAGAAGAATGGCAAACAGGCCAGTTGGGCGATGTTGCGGGCGATTCGGATTCTTTCGAAGGCTCGGGTCGATATCGACGCTGCGGTTCACGAACAAAGGGAGTATTTCAAATGAGAGAGATCGCCAAGTTCGCCAGTGGAGCGGAAGCTTTTCATGCCTTCATCCACGCAGTCTTGTGGCTATCGGGCACGACGTTGACGTTGTTCGGGATCACGGCAACTCCGACCTGGAACATCGTTGGGGTGATCGTGAACGCCGCGATTTCGCTCGGCCTTGGCATGTATGCCTGGAGCCATCCGTCTCTGCGTCGGGCGTAGCCCGCGACGTGCGCGAATGACAATCCCCTAGCTCCATAGTAGCTAGGAAGCCGAACCGTGCGCCGCGGCGGCCTCGTAGACGACGTCGGGCCGTTCGCCCCGATAGGCGGAGAGCGCGGCCGCGGACGCTGCGGCGCGATCGCCCGCGCGAAACCGATCGACGGCGAGCTCGGTTCTCGCACGCGCCACGTCGAAGGCCGAAGGCTGCGACGCAAAGGCCGCCTCTGGATTCTTGCGGAGGTAGAGTGCGAGCGCGCCCGCGTCGGGGCCGAAGCGGTCCGCGATCTCGCGCGGCGTGGACGACGCGAGGGTGCGCACATCGAACTGAGGGGGTCCTCCGCCGCGTGTCAGCAGCGCCCCTCCCGTGGCGAGGTCCTCGCCGGACGCGGTGAAGCCGCCGACGTAGAAGGCAAGCGCCCAGCGCTCGGCGTCCGGAAACTGTCCGAAGCTCGTCATCGCCGTGCCTTCCACCCCGAGCGTGATCGTGTTGTAGAGCCCGTAGAGGCTGCGCCGCGCCGCGCGATCGCGGTCCCTGAAGTCGATCGGCGGTGGATCGAGGCGCTGCGCGAGCGGCCCGTCGCCACCACCGGTGGAGCCGTGGCAGGTGGCGCACATCGCATCGTACAGAAAGGCGGCGCGTGCGAGATCCGGACGGGCCTGAGGTGTTAGGACCACCGGGTGCTCTGCAAGGACGCGCGCGCGCACGGTGCGCGCCGCAGCGGCGACTTGGTCGTCGGGAGCCTTGGCGTCGATCAACACGGCGAGTCGATCCGCCGCCTCGACCACCGCACCCGACGGCTCGAGCTGGCGGGCGAGAGAGCGGATGCGCGCGCCGAACTCGCGCATCTCGGCGTACTCACTCGGGCTGATGACGGCGCCGCCAGCAACCGCGTTCGGGTAGTCGACGCTGACGTAGTCGGTCAGCTGCAAGAGCGTCTCGGGGTCGGCGGCCGAGAGCGCCGGCCGCGCCCCGGCGAGCAGGAGCAGGACGATCGCAGCTGCGCGGAGAACCGGCGCCCAGACAAGCCGACCCGCCGTCGCGGGATCACGTCGCCCCTCGGCGTGGAGCCCGCAACCGGGTCGCTCAGCCCGTGCCCACCGAGCACGTTGCTGTCTCACGCGCGCCACGCCGGGTTGTTCACGCCCATCGAAACGCGCAACGTAGGAAACGCTCCCACGGGGTCAAACCGCCGGAGATCGTCTCGCTGACCGCCGACTCCTTTTTCTTCGGCGCTCCGTCGCACTCTGCTTCGTCGCGTCGGCCACAAGCGGGCCCTCCCTGGTATGTTGGGCGGGCGCCCTCCCCTGCTCCGCTAGCGCGCACGGCGCCCGGCCCGGATTCCTAACAACCGTGAATCCCGAGCGCGCTTCGCGCCCGGCGTGTTCGTCGGAGTCCTGGGGCTACACTTCCTCTGGTTCTCCCGATACGGGCCGCAGGCCCGATGGATCTCGCTCGACGACGAGCAGGGCCTCTCGCTGCAGTCGTATTCCGAGTTGTCGAGCCTCTGGCTCGGCCTCAGGTACGCGGGCTCCTTTGAACGGACGGAACGTGGAGCCGAAGAGGAGTCGGCGAGCGATGCGTAGCGGAGCGCTGAAGACTCGCGTGGTCGAGACGGGCCAGCTCACTGCGGTGACGTTCACTAGGAGGGTCCGATGCGGATTTTGATGGCAACCGACGGTTCGCGTGATTCGACTGCAGCCGTGGAGTGGTTGCTTCGCTTCCCGTTACCGACGGATGCCACAGTGGACATCGTGTGCGCCTTCTCGAGGCCGCTGATCGGGGAGAGGTCGACCTCGACCGTCGGGCAGGAGATGCGGAATGAGGCGGAGAGCGTGGTCGAGAATGCCCGGCACCGGTGTGAGACGCGCTGGTCACGCGTCTCCACGCAGCTGGTCGAGGGCGATCCCCGGGACACCATTGTGGATATCGCGACCACGAGCGGGTCGGATCTCGTCGTCGTGGGAGCGCGCGGCCGCGGTACCATCGCTTCGGCGCTGCTCGGCAGCGTGTCACTCTTTTTCGCGCGCCACGCCCCCTGTCCCGTGCTGGTCTGCAAGGGTACCCCCCGGCAGCTGAGCGCCGTCACTATGGGTCTGGACGGCTCGGATAGCGCTCATGCGGCTCTCGAGTACCTCTGCGAGCTTCCGGTATCCGAGGATCTCGCGATGCACCTCGTGGGCGTCGTTGAACTGCGGTATTCGCCCAACCCCCTGGAACGAAGCGCATCTCCAATCATGGCCGTGCTGAAACGGTACGAAGACGAGCAGCGCCGCGAACTCGACCAGGTCCTCGAGACGGCGGCGAGAAGGCTGCGTTCCAAATTGAGGACGATCACCACAGGGACGCCGGTCGGGGCAGCGGCAGCGCTCATCGTGCGAGAAGCAGAGGAACAGAACAGCGATCTCATCGTGGTCGGCGCGCGCGGGCTCGGGTCGGTGAGGCGATTGTCGCTGGGCAGCGTGTCGGAGTCGGTTCTGCGCCACGCGCACTGTTCCGTGCTCATCGTCCGGCGGTGAGGCCGGGGGCGCCGGGAGATTGATGGGAGGAGCGCATGAATGACCAAGCCGTGGGGCGATCGAAAGATCCGCTGCATCCGCGAGCCCGTACTGCCTCCTCGCGACGTGGGCGGCAGCCGCTGCGGTTCATGCATCGTGACCTCAAACTCCCGTAGGCTCACGCCGAATCCGTGGACACGGCGCGCACCAGTCCATCCCATCCAGCCATCGAGCCCGCGCTTCTCTCGGACCTTTAGGCGCGCCGAGCCGATCCGCGCGGTGCGGCTGCCGCGAGGGCGCACGACTACAGCGTCGGCAGCCTGCAGCGTTGCGGCGCCGACTGGCGCGCGAACTGACGGACCGCGCCGACTGAACTCGAGCACTAGCCGTGCTCCGTCCTCCGTCTCGAGGTCCACGCGAGCGCGGTCGCGGGTCATCTGGTGCGAGGCGCGCAGGCGCGGCCCGCATGCCCATGGGGATGGCGCCCGCCGTCGGCCCTGTCCTGGGCACAGGGGGAGATGATCACCCGAACTGCCGGCGGAACCGCCAGACGCCGAAGCTGAACACCGCACCCCCCAACAGCGCCAAGGTCAGCACCGAGTCCCAGAGCAGGTCGATACCGGCACCCTTCAACAGGATCCCGTAGCTCACATCGACGTAGTGGCGCATGGGCAAGACGAACGTCGCGATCCCCATCCAGCCTGGCATCGCCTCGGGCGGCGTCCAGGTCCCCGAAAGCAGGATGAGGGGCACCACGAGCAGAATTGCGAGCAGGCCCAGTTGGGCGATGTTGCGCGCGACCGTGGCGGCGAAGAGCCCGAGGCCGGCGTTCGTGAAGACGTAGAGCGCAGTCACCGCATAGAAGAGTGTGAGGCTGCCCCGCACCGGCACATGGAAGATCGGCGAGGCGATCGCGAACAACGTGAAGGTCACGCCGAGAAGGATCACCGCCGTCATGGCGATGACCTTCGGGAGCATGATCTGGATCGGTGAGAGCGGTGCAACCAGCAACTGCTCGATCGTGCCGCGCTGCTTCTCGCGCACCATCGCCGCGCCCGGCAGGAGGATCGACATGACCGTGATCGCCTCGAGGAGCTCCGAGATGGGAATGAACCACCGGTCGGTCTGATTTGGGTTGAACCAGGCACGCGACTCGTTGCGGATGACGGGGAGTGCCGCCTCGGCGCGCGGCCCCAGGCCCTCGCGGGCCAGCGCCGACTTCAGCCCGAACTCCCCGACGATGCGCGCCGCGTAGCTGGCGGCCAGGAAGGCCTGCGCAGTAGGGGTGGCGTCGACCTGAAGCTGAACCTGTGTCGGCTGGCCCGACAGCAGCGCCTCCTGGAAGCCCGGCGGAATATCGAGTACCGCCACGACGAGCCCCTCGTCGAGCAGTTGCAGACCTTTCCGCGGATCCTCGATCTCTCCGTCGAGATGAAAGTACGGCGGCCTGAAGAGGTAGATCAGCTCGCGCGAGGCGAAGCTGTGATCGCCGTCATGGACGACCAAGGGCGCGGCGTTGAGCTGCAGGCTTATGTTCGAGCCTTGGAGGTAGATGTTCACGGTGAACATGAACCCCATGAGGCCGAGCAAGACCGGATCGCGAAACAGCTGGATGAACTCTTTGCGCGTCAGCACTTCGAGCTGGCGCCACCAGACGCGACCGGCAGCCATTCGCCCGCTCACGCCGCCGGCCTCTTGGTGAACAGGAAATAGCCGATCGCGAGGAGCGCAACGGTGAAGCCCGAGAGAATCACCAGCTCTGGCCAGAGCTCCGCTGGCCCGAGGCCCTTCAGGAAGCTGCCCGTGACGATGTCGGTGTAGTACATGAACGGGAGTGAGCGCGCCTGGATCTGCCCGACCCGATCGAGCGAGTGCACCGGGATGAGAAAGCCCGAGTAGTCCATCGCCGGTATCAGGGTGATGATCACGGTGATGAAGATCGCGGCCACCTGGGTACGGACGAGCAGCGAGATCACGAGGCCGATGGCGGTCGCGCAGGTTACGAACACGACCGACGAGAGGAAGAAGAACAGCGGATTGCCCTTGAACGGGGCGCCGTACAGCCAGACGGCCAGCCCCCAGAGCACGAGGACGTTCACAACCGAAATGGCCAGGTAGGGTCCGAGCTTCCCGGCGAGGAACTCACCGCGTGTCACCGTCGAGGCGTAGATGTTGTAGATGGAGCCGGTCTCTTTCTCGCGCACCACGCCAACCGCAGTCAGGACGGGCGGCATGAATAACAAGATGAACATGATGAACTTGGGCGCCAGCGACCAGATGCTGCGCACGGCCTGGTTGTAGAGGTAGCGGACCTCGAGCTCGACGGGCGCGAGTCGCGCACGCGCCTGCTCCTCGGTGAGGCCGCGCTGGCGCGCGACGTACTCGACCAGCCGCTCGGTGCTCGCGCCCGCGTTGATGGCGGCGAGATAGCCCTTGGTGGTCTCGGCGCGGGAGGGGATGGTGCCGTCGAGCAGGGTTTGCACCGTGACGGCGCGACCCGCCAACAGGTTGCGGCCGAAGTGCTCGGGAATGACGATCGCGGCCCGGATGCGGTTGTCCTTCAGCAAGGGCTCGAGCTGCTGCGCATCGGGCACGTAGCCCTGGAAGTCGAAGTAGCGAGAGCTGATGAAGCGGTAGGCGTAGTCGCGGCTGGCGGGCGAGCGGTCGTAGTCCATCACGGCGAAGGGGATGCTCTCGACATCGAGCGTGAGCCCGTAGCCGAGCAGGATCATCAGGAACACGGGGACGACGAAGGCGAGCGCGAAGAACAGCCGGTCGCGCACGATCTCGCGCCACTCCTTGTGCGCGACGGCGGCGGCGCGGCGGAGCTTCATGCCGCAGCCTCCCCGCGCTCTAGCTCGGTCACGCGATAGATGAACACGTCCTCCATGCTCGCGGCACGCGAAGACACCTCAGCGCGACCGAGTCCGGCGCCACCGAGCACGTCCGCGATGCGCTCGCGGTCGCGCTCGGGTGAACGGGAGAACAGATGCACGCGCCGGCCGTGGAGCGCCAGCCCCGCAAAGCCGGCGCTCGCCAGCTGCGCCATCGCGGCGGCCGGCGCGGAGCAGCTCACGGCCAGCACCGTTCCAGCCTCGACCTCGAGCTCCCGTTTGAGCGCCTCTGGCGTCGCGTCGGCAACGATCCGACCGGCATGCAGGAGGGCCAGCCGGTCGCAGTGCTCCACCTCGCTCATGTAGTGCGTCGTGACCAGGATGGCGACGCCTTCCTCGCGCGAGAGGCTGAACAAGATGTCCCAGAACTGGCGGCGCCCGAGCGGATCGACCCCGGAGGTGGGCTCGTCCAGGAAGAGCACCTGCGGCCGGTGCACCAGAGCACAGCCCAGCGCCAGCCGCTGGCGCAGACCCATGGGCAGGCTGCCGGCGAGATCGCGCTCGTGGCCTGCGAGCTGCGCCATTTCGATCACCCAGTCGGTGCGAACCTGCCTCTCTCTCGGCTCCAGGCCGTAGATGCCCGCGTACAGGCGGATGTTCTCGAGCACCGTGAGATCGGCGTAGAGGGAGAAGGTCTGCGACACGTAGCCGATGCGTTCCTTGATGCGCCGGCTTGCTCCGCGCATGTCCTCACCCGCCACGCGCCCGCTGCCCTCGGTCGGGCGGAGCAGGCCGGTGAGCATCTTGATCACCGTGGTCTTGCCGGAGCCGTTGGAGCCCACGAGGCCGAAGATCTCACCACGCGCCACGCGGAAGGTCGCGTGATCCACCGCGCGGAACTTCCCGAAGTCGTGAGTCAGTGCCTGCGCGTCGATCGCGATCTCCGCGTGTGCCCGCGGCGCGGCCGCGGCGTGCATGGGCTGAGGCCTCACGTGCTCGCGCTCGGCCGTCAGCGCGAGGCCGCGGTGCCGCAGCACCGCGATGAACACGTCCTCCATGTCGGGCTCACCCGCGTGCAGCTCCCCCACGCTGATCCCCTCGAGCGCGCGCCGTACTTGATCGGACGCGGCCGCAGGCGCTTCGCGATCGACGTAGACGCACAGCGTTGGCCCGAGCGTCTCTACCTGTGCGAAGGCCTGGCGCAGCCGGGCGAGAGCCTCCGGCTGCGGCTCCGCTCGCACCAGTACCTGGGTGCCGGGGACGAGCGAGCGGATCTCCTCCGGTGTGCCTCGAGCTAGCACCCGCCCGCGATCCATCAGAGCCATCCGATCGAAACGGCTCGCCTCGTCCATGTACGCCGTGGAGACGAGAGCGGTCGTGCCCTTCTCCTGCACCAGCTCGGCGAGGATGGCCCAGAAGTCGCGGCGCGAGACCGGATCGACTCCGGTCGTGGGTTCGTCGAGGATCAGCAGCTCGGGCTCGTGGATCAACGTACAGACGAGCCCGAGCTTCTGTTTCATTCCGCCCGACAGGTTCTTCATCGGCCGGTCACGAAACCTGTCGAGCCGCGTGATTCCGAGCAGGCGCCGTTTGCGCACGATCAGATCTGGCTCGGCCACCAGCCGAAGCCGCGCGAAGAAATCGACGTTCTCTTCCACCGAGAGCTCTGGGTAGAGATTCAGCCCGAGGCCCTGCGGCATGAAGCCGAGGAGGTGCTTGATGCCTTCGCCGGCGCGCTCGGAGTCCAGCGATCGACCGAAGACCTCGACGCGGCCGCCTTCGAAGGTGAGCACGCCGGCGATGGCCTTCATGAGGCTGCTCTTGCCCGCGCCGTCAGGCCCTACGAGGCCGTGGATCTCTCCGCGAATCAGATCGAGGTCGATGCCCTCGCACGCCACGCGCTTGCGGTAGCGCTTGCGGAAGTCCACGACCCGAACGACGGGCGCGCCTTCTACCAGCGCGGCGGCGCCCACGATGAGTCCTCCTTCAGCGGATGGCGGGCGAGCCGCCGAGCCCGACGAAGGGCCGTCGTGACTCGTTCCGTCGTCATGCCTGATCTCATTTCTGCCGGTGCCCGAGAAGCCTCAGGGAGTTGAGCACCACGACCAGCGTGCTGCCCTCGTGGAAGACGATCGCGAGGCCGATGCCCACCCAACCGACAACGGCGCTGACGACCAGGAAAGCGATGACTCCGAGCGAGACGGCGAGGTTCTGCGTCACCACTGCCCGCGTCGCGCGCCCGAGGCTCACGGCGTACGGGAGCTTGGAGAGATTGTCCCCCATGAGCGCGACATCCGCCGTTTCGAGGGCGACGTCGGTTCCCGCGCCGCCCATGGCGATCCCCACGCTCGCGGCGGCGAGGGCCGGCGCGTCGTTCACGCCGTCGCCCACCATGGCCAGCGTCTCGGTGGCAGCCAGCTCGCGGATCGCGGCAACCTTGTCCTCCGGCATCAGATCCGCGCGCACGTCGTCGAGCCCGAGATCGCGCGCTACCCGCGCGCCGACGCGGGCGTTGTCGCCGGTGAGCAAGACGGTGCGCCGAACTCCGATCTGCTTCAGGCGCCGGATCGCCTCGGCGGCTTCCGCCCGCGGCGTGTCCGCCACCGCGAGCGCTCCCGCGACCCGCGTGCCGATGCTCACGATCATGGTGCTCTTGCCCTCTCCTTGGAGAGCGGCGACCTGCGCGGAGAGACCCTCCGGGATCGCGATCCCATCCTCGTCGAACAGCCGGCGACTCCCGATCCTCACGTCTTCGCCGTCGACGCTCGAGCGGACGCCGCGGCCGGTGAGCGAGATGAGGTCGCCGGCGGCAGGCAGGACGAGGCTCCTTGCGCGCGCGCCACGAACGATCGCCTGGGCGATCGGGTGACCCGATCTTGCTTCGACGGCGGCCGCGACGGAGAGCAGGCGATCGACGGTTACCCAGCCTTCGTCCACGGCCGCGACGTCGATCAGCTCCGGGCGGCCGTGTGTGAGGGTGCCGGTCTTGTCGAAGGCGACGGCACTCACTCGGCCGAGCGTCTCGAGGTGCACGCCGCCCTTGATGAGGAGGCCGTTCCGGGCCGCTTGTGCGATCCCCGCCAAGACGGCCGAGGGGGGGCCCAAGGCCAGCGCACACGGAGAAGCCGCGACGAGCAGGGTCATCGCGCGCAGGAACGACTCGCGGAACGAGATCCCGAATGCGGACGGCACGACGACCAAGAGGAGGGTGGCGAGCAGCACCGTCGGCACGAACCAGCTCGTGAAGCGCTCGGTCGTGCGCTGGGTCCGCGTCTTCTGGCCCTCCGCTTCTTCCACGAGGCGCATCACCCTCGCAAGGGTGTTGTCCTTGGCCAGACGGCTGACCTTGACCTCGAGCGCGCCCTCCCCATTGACGGTGCCGGCGAACACCGCGTCGCCGCCCTTCTTCTCGACGGGGAGGCTCTCTCCGGTGACCGGAGCCTGATCGACCGAGGAGCTTCCATCGAGAACCACGCCGTCCACGGGGATGCGGACGCCAGGCTTCACCACGACCACATCCTCGAGAAGCAGCGACTCGACGGGTACCTCGACATCCCTCCCGTCCCGGCGCGCCAGCGCCGTCTTGGGCGTGAGCTCGCCGAGCTTGCGCACGGCGTTGCGTGCGCGGTCTAGCGCCAGCTCCTCCAAGGCGTGACCCAGGCTGAACAAGAAGAGCAGGAGGGCGCCTTCCGCGAACTGGCCCAGCGCGGCGGCGCCCAGCGCGGCCGCCACCATCAGGAGGTCGGTCGTAAATCGCAGCTGCCGGAGCGTGTGCCACGCGTGGCGCCCGACGTCCCAACCACCGAACATGTACGCGGCGAAAAAGAGGCCCGCGCCGATGTTCTCGGTCCAGCCCGCCCGGCCGGCGAGCCAACCGCAAAGCGTCAGGACGCCGGCCGCGAGAGCGAAGAGCAGCTCGCGATAGTCGGCGAGGAATGCCGCAGCCCCGACCTTGGGAACCGCATAGCCCAGGCTCGCCAGCCGGGACTCGATCCGTCTCCGGTCGACCGCCGTGCCGTCGTACTCGACAGCGACGATCGCCGCGGCGTAGTTCGCCGAGGCGGCGAGCACGCCAGGCAGGCGCCGCAGCGAGTGCTCGATGACCGTCGTGCAGTCCGAGCAGTCCATGTCCTCGACGGGAATCCGCGCGTGGCGATAGCGAGCGGACAGCTCCGCGCCCGCTTCAGTCGCCAACCGCTGAACGGCCGCCAGAGTCAGCAGCGCCGGGTCGAAGTGGAGGCACAGCTGCGCGCGCCCGTTCAGCACTTCGATGTGCGCCCTGCTCACGCCTCGCCGCGCCGCAAGGCGCTCCTGCAGCCGCAGCCGGCATCGATCCCGTTCGTCCAGCGATCCCGGCAGCAGGAGGTCGATGTCGAGCTCGAGCTTCTCCGTCGGCGCCCCCCTTTCGGTCGCCAGATCGTCACCACCGCTCGTCGTCACGTGGCGTCTACCAGCGCGGCCGCGCCCACTCCGCTTCCTCCTTCCAGCGGATGACCGCATCGGCCGGCAGCCCCGGTGTTAGGCGGTGCTCGGGATTCTCGTCGAGGTAGAGCTTGACGGCGTAGACCAGCTTCACGCGCTCGTCCGGCGTCTGCACCTCCTTGGGCGTGAACTCCGCACGCGAGGCGATGTATCGCACGCTGGCCGGGAACGGCCGGTCCGGAAACGCGTCGGTGTGCACCTGCGCGGGAAGGCCCAGCCGGAGCTTCCCGATCTCGCCTGCGGGCACATAGACCTTGAGGTAGAGCCGGTCCAGGTCGACGATGTTGAGCAGCGCCGTGCCGGCGGCGACCACCTGGCCCACTTCGGCGACGCGGGTCATGACCACACCCGAGATCGGCGCCTTGATCGTGAGATCCTCCAGCACGCTGAGTGCCTCATCCAGCGCCGCCTCGGCCTGCGCCGCCTGGGCTCTCAGGGCTGCGAGTTCATCTTCCCTCGCCTGGATCCGCAGCGAACCGAGCCTGGCTTGCTCGAGCTGCTTCGTCGCCTGAAGGGTCCCCGCCCGCGCAGAGCCAAGACCTCCCCGCGCGCGAGCGCGGGCAACTTCCGCTTCGTCACGGGTGTGCGTCCCGATGGTTCCGCTTGCGTGCAGCTCCTGGGCGCGGCTCACGTCCCGCTCGGCCTCCGACGCTGTAGATTCCGCCGCCGCAGCGTCGGCGCGGGAACGCGTCACCCCGGCCTCGGCGCTCTCGATCGACAGCGGAACCTCCAGGCGCAGCGCGGCCAGGGCGCTCTCGGCCGCCTTCACCTGGGCGAGATAGGCAGTGACCGCCGCCCGGGATTGCTCAGCCTTGGCGCGGACCTGGGCGTCGTCGAGCACTACGAGGACCTGCCCCGCCGTTACCGCATCACCTTCCCGCGCCAGGAGCTGCTCCACGCGGCCAGCGAACTTGCTGGCGACCGTCACGTCATCGGCCTCGATGCGGCCGTTGGCCTGGATCAGTCCTTCGGGCAGCTGACCGCTGTCTACCCACCGGTCGTAGGCGAGGTAGAGACCCCCGACGAGCGCGGCGCCGAGCAGGACCGTCCGGAAGCGTGTGATTAGAGGAGGAATGACAGTTCCCCGTCGCGTAGCACGGCGTCACCCCCGGTCGCCGCGGCGAGCGCGCGCGCGGCGTCTCCGCCACGCGCGCCCGCGTTGATGCGAACTTTCGGAGTCACTCCGCAATTTAGCAGGATGCTGACAAAGTGAGGTCGCGCTCGGTCGGATCGTTGAACGAGACC